>JAHBXV010000029.1 GCA_019636285.1 Planctomycetaceae bacterium | reverse complement strand
GTCGGACCTGTGGTTGCCCGGCCAGCCAGCAAGCTGTCTCGGTCACGTCGACCGACAGAATCTCTACTTCGAACTTGCAACAATCACTCCAACTCACCAAACGGCGGCGAGAAGACCACCTTGCCTCGAATGGGCTCGGACTCAACCGCGTTCAGCCGCAGGGCCATCCAGGCTTCGCCACCGCCGAAAGGAGACTCGATCTCTCGGGCCAGCTCGGACGAAAAGCCGAAAGACTGGTAGTAATCGGGATGCCCCAGCACCAGGACGAGGTCGTGTCCCTTTTCGCGGCACACATCGAGCCCGGCCCGGACGAGTTCCTTGCCGATCCCCTGTCGCTGCCTGTCGGGCAAAACGGCCATCGGAGCCAGCGACAATGCCGGGATCGTTCCGGCTTCGGTTGTCACCGTGATGCGACTGAAGAGGATATGCCCCACGACGCAGCCATCGACATCAGCCACAAGCGAGACTTCGACGTAGCCACCCTCACGAAGAGCATCAACGAGGTCAGCCTCTGCGTCACCGCCAAACGCCAGTTGATTCACTCGACGAATCGCCGCCCAATCCTCATCACGTTCAGGGCGGATCAAGAGGTTCACACCAACCGCCCCCCAGGCAACATCGTCAACCAGCGCAAATTAGCCCCCGGCGACTCGCCGGGGACTATGGCGTAATGGTTCTTATTTTTCAAATTTCGTATTTAGAATTTCGAATTTCGTGCTTATCCCGGCACTCTCGCCGCTTCTTCTGCACGACGATCCGCCAGCAGTTTCAAAATCGCCGGGCCGATGCCATCCACCGGAAGTTTCTTCGCTTCCGCTTCGGAGCGCCACTTCACTTCGATCAGGCCCTCTTTCAGACCTTTGCCGCCGATAACGACGCGCAGCGGGATGCCGATGAGGTCGGCGTCTTTGAATTTGAAGCCCGGCCGCTGGTCGCGATCGTCGAGTAGCACA
The DNA here is from genome assembly GCA_019636285.1 of Planctomycetaceae bacterium. Classification (GTDB taxonomy): domain Bacteria; phylum Planctomycetota; class Planctomycetia; order Planctomycetales; family Planctomycetaceae; genus JAHBXV01. Next base: position 74,795 of record JAHBXV010000029.1, on the reverse strand, counting down.
TCGACGCCGTTGGCCTGCAACTCGGCGTACAGTCGTTCGGTCAGTTCCATGGTCTCGGTATCGGTGACGCCGAGCGGACAGAGCAAGACCGAGTATGGAGCGACGGCGAGGGGCCAGATCAGGCCATTGTCGTCGAAGCGTGTTTCCGCCAGCCCCGCGATGATGCGGTTCACGCCAATCCCATAGCAGCCCATAATCATCGGCTGCCGGAATTCTTTCTCGTCGTCATACACTGCGTCGAGCGAGACAGAGTACTTGGTCCCCAGCTTGAAGACGTGGCCGACTTCGATGCCGTGGACCAGTTCCAGCGTCCCTTCGCCGCGCGGGCTGGGGTCGCCAGCGGCTGCATTTCGCAGGTCGTAGGTGGTTTTCAAGGCATAGTCGCGGACGACGTTCACCCCGGTCAGGTGCATGTCCTCTTCGTTCGCGCCGGTCACGGCGTTGGCGACGAGAGGAACATCGTGATCGGCGATGAACTCGCACTTCAGGCCCACCGGACCGGCAAACCCGACAGGCGCTCCCGTCACCTGGAAAATCGTGCTGGGATCGGCCAGTTGCAGATCCTTGGCTTCCAGGACGCGGCGAATCTTTCCTTCGTTCGCTTCGTGATCGCCCCGCAGCAGCACCCCCACGGGTTTACCGTCCGCCACGTAGATCAGCGTTTTGACCATCTGCTGCGGCGAGCATTTGAGGAACTTGCAGACCGCGTCGATGCTGCCGACGTTGGGGGTCGACACCTTCTGCAAGGGCTGGGCATCAGCCGGGGCCGCAATCGCGGGAGTCTGACGGCCGGTTTCCGCCCGTTCGAGATTTGCGGCGTACCCGGTCTTCTTGCAGAAGACGATCTGATCTTCCCCGTTGGCGGCGGGAATCATGAACTCGTGCGAGGCATCGCCGCCGATCGGACCGCTCTCGGCTTCCACGGGAAGATAGTCGAGTCCACACCGCGCGAAGATGCGGCAATAGGCCCGATACATCTTCTGGTACGTCTCGTTCAGCGACTCCAGCGACGTGTGGAAGCTGTAGGCGTCCTTCATCAGGAATTCGCTGGTTCGCAACACGCCGAACCGGGGACGTTCCTCGTTCCGGAACTTCGTCTGAATCTGGTACAGGCACAACGGCAACTGGCGGTAGCTGCTGACATGCTTGGCGATGAGGTCGGTAATCACCTCTTCGTGCGTCGGCCCCAGCGCCAGGTGAACCGTGCGATCCCCCCGGCGGATGTTGAAGTTGATGAGGACGTTGCCGAACGCCGACTTGCGGCCGGTCCGCTCGAACAGGTCGATCGGCTGCAGGGCCGGCATGAGGAGTTCGATCGCCCCGGCGGCGTCCATTTCCTCCCGGACGATCGCTTCCGCCTTCTTGAGAGCCCGCAGGCCCAGCGGCAGATAGGTGTACGCCCCGGCCATGAGCTGCCGAATCAGTCCCGCCCGCAGCATCAACTGATGGCTGGGAATCTCGGCATCGGCGGGGGTCTCCTTCATCGTCGGAAGAAACGTCTGCGACCAGCGCACGGGAGCATCCTTTCCACGAACCGCAAAAAGCCAGACGCCAGCGGGAACTGCATCTCCCTGCCTCGGCGACCGGCTGGATCCTGTCGTTCAAATCACCACAAGCGGCGGGCATTGTAGAACGAGAGGAATGGTTGAGAAAGGTCGAGAATGGTCGAGGGTTGATGGTTGAGAGTTGATGGTCGGGAAAAAACGGCGAAGCTGCCGTCGCCCACTCTCCCGTCGCCCCATCGCCCCCTCCCCGCATCGCCGCGTCGCTCTCCCCCCTCCCGCCGCTTGTGACCCTCAGCCGTGCCGTCTACACTCCAATTTCTGGTCCGTTACTCCTCTTTTGAACATTGGCACCCATGGCGACGGTTCTCGATGCGGGTCCAACTCGCAGATTTATTCAGGATCTTTCCGACGGCGACCTTGTCGAAGAGGTCTACCAGGTCGCCGACCGGCAGTTGCGCGCCAATCGCAACGCGGCCCTGTACCTGTCGCTCGATCTGCGCGACCGCACCGGCACCATGAACGGCCGAATGTGGAACGTCACCGAAGAGGGCGTCGCCGGGATTCAGACCGGCGGTTTCGTGCGGATCAAGGGCAAGGTGCAGCTCTTCCAGGGGGCACGGCAGCTCATCCTCTCGCACGTCGCTCCCGTCGACTCCACGATGGTCGAACTCCGCGACTTCGAGGCGTTCAGCAGCGAATACATCCAGGAGCTGATCGACCAGTTGCGGGAAATCCTGCTCTCGCTCGAGAATCCGACGCTCCGGGCGCTGATGGAATGCTTTCTCGTCGATCAGCCGCTCATGGAATCACTCTCGCGGATGCCGGCGGGCGTCAAGGCCCATCACGCCTACCATGGCGGACTCGTCGAACACATTGTTTCGCTGATGAAAGTCGTCCGGCAGGTATGCGTCTGCTACCCCGACCTGGACGAAGACCTGATGCTCGCCGGGGCATTCCTGCACGATATCGGCAAACTCCGCGAACTCAGTTGCGAATCGGGATTCAGCTACACCGATGAAGGCCAGTTGCTGGGGCATCTGGTGATCGGCGTCGAGATGCTCTCGGAGAAAATTCGCGCGGCCGAGCAGCAAACGGGCGAGCAGTTCCCGGAAGAACTCGCCTGGCGGCTCAAGCACCTGATTTTGAGCCACCACGGCAGCTACGAGTTCGGCAGCCCCAAACTCCCGATGACGCCCGAAGCCGTCGCCCTGCACTTCCTCGACAATCTCGACGCGAAGCTGCACGAGTTTCACCGCGCCATCAACGACGATGTGGGAACCGACTCAAACTGGACACTGTTCATTCCGCGGCTCGACCGCAAAATCTACAAAGGTCGCGGAGCCGCGACGAGTTGATCGCCTGCCGCCCTTTCCTGGTACATGGACGCCGAAATGCGGTACACGCAGGCCATTCTCGATTACTTCGCTTCGGCGGAAGCCCGCCCGACCCGGCCCAAGGAATTGGCGAAGCTCCTGAACATCGGCAAACGCGACACGCCGCTGTTTTTTGAAGACCTCGAACGTCTCATCGGTTGCGGTAAGCTCTACCAGGGAACCAACGGTCTTGTCCGCAAGAAAGCGGCCGAACACCTCCTTTCCGGCATCGTCCGGCGCAGCACCAGCGGCTTTGGCAATTTCATTCCCAAAGACGAACTCGCCAGCCCCGATGTCGAACCGATTTCGATCGCCCCTGAAGACATGGCTTCCGCCTTCAATGGCGATGAAGTGCTCGTTCAACTCCTGACTCGGCGGCGGTCCGGCGGACAGCGCTGCGGCCGCGTGATGGAAGTCGTCGCGCGGGCCCGCAATTCGTTCGTCGGCGAATACTTCGAACGGAAGGGCCAAGGCTACGTCACGCTCGATGGCGGCTTGCTCGAAAGCCCGGTCCAAGTGGGTGATCCCGGCGCGAAGGGAGCCCAGCCACGCGACAAAGTCGTCGTGGAGATGCTCCACTTCCCCGGCCCGTACGAAGTCGGCGAAGCGGTCATCACGAAGGTGCTGGGAGCCCGTGGCGATGTCGGGGTCGACACCCTTTCGGTCATCTATCAGTTCGGCCTGCGCGACGAATTTCCGGCCGCCGTTCTCGACGAAGCACGGCTGGTCTCGCAGCAGTTTGACGAGAACGATCTCGGCGACCGCCGTGATCTGACCGACGACACGATCATCACGATCGACCCCATCGACGCTCGCGACTTCGACGACGCGATTTCGCTCGAACGGGATGAATCGAACGGGCACTGGCGGCTCGGCGTCCACATTGCCGATGTCGCTCACTTCGTGCGGCCCGGGACGCTACTCGACCGCGAAGCAACTCTCCGGGGCAACAGTGTCTACCTGCCCGACCGCGTCCTGCCGATGCTCCCGGAGCTTCTCTCGAACGCACTCGCCAGCCTGCAAGAGGGAAAAGTCCGTTTCACCAAGTCGGTCTTCATCGACTTCTCGCCGCGCGGTGTCCCCGTCCACGCCGAGTTCGCCAACTCGGCCATTCGCGTCAAAAAACGCTTCGCGTACGAGCAGGTGCTGCCGCTTTTGAATGGCGAAGCACCAGCCGATGAGCTTCCGGACGGCGTGCTCGAACTGCTGCAGCGCATGCAGGCGCTGGCCCGCATTCTGCGTAAGCGGCGATTCAGCAAGGGCGCCCTCGATCTGTCATTGCCCGAGGTCAAGATCGACCTCGACAAGAATGGCCAGGTGACGGGTGCCCATCAGGTGGTCAATGACGAAAGCCACCAGATCATCGAGGAGTTCATGCTGGCGGCGAACATCGCGGTCGCCCAGAAACTCGATGCGATGGAGCTGGCGTTCCTGCGACGGACGCACGGCGCGCCCGATGAGCGCAAACTCCGCAAATTATCGGAGTTCATGACGTCGCTGGACCTGACGACGCCCCCCCTGCCCGGCCGGGCCGAGTTGCAGCAACTGGTGAACCAGGTCCGCGGCACCGATCTCGAACAGGCAGTCAGCTTCGCCGTCCTTCGCAGCCTGAAGCAGGCCGAGTACAGTCCGCTCGACGTCGAGCATTACGCCCTCGCCGAACTCGACTACTGCCACTTCACCAGCCCGATCCGCCGCTATCCCGATCTGACCATCCACCGGTTGATCGGCGCGATCGCCGCGCGAAAGTCACCGACCGGGCCCAACGCCGACGACCTGGTGATGCTGGGTCGCCACTGCTCGCAGACCGAGCGGACAGCCGACCAGGCCGAGCGGGAACTCAATAAGGTCAAACTGCTGACGCTGCTCGCGGGCCGCATCGGGCAGGAAATGGACGCCGTCGTCACCGGGGTCGAGAAATTCGGCCTCTTCTGCCAGGGTCTCGAACTCCCAGCCGAAGGACTCGTCCCAACCCGCTCCATGCCACCGGACACCTACGACTACGACAACCGCGCCCACACGCTGACGGCCCGCCGCTCCGGCGCGGTCTGGCGACTGGGCGACCGCCTGCGAGTGAGCATCCACGAAGTCGACCTTGCCAAGCGAACCCTCAACTTCCGCATCATCAGCCGTGCCCCTCGCACATTGCCATCGGGGAAACCGGCAAAGAAGATGACGCGCAAGGGAACGAAGGGACGTGGCAAGGGGCGGTGGTAGCGGTCGAGCAATTGATTCAATTGGAGTCACCCCTCCACAAGGTTGCGAATCAACGATGACCCCTGACGGCCACGATTTGTTGCTGGTCGAGGACGCTTTCTGGGTCATTACCCAGACGACGCAAAATCCCGCCTACGACTTTCCCTTCGATTCGCTGCTCTCTTGTCGTCGGCCCACGGTCCGACCCACGGTAGTGACGGCGATCGCGAGAGTGGGAGCGCTCCGTGACTACTGCGAATTCTTCGAGTTGTGCGCCAGTTGTGGAATCCGGATCGTAAATACTCCCGAACAGCACATTCTCGGCAGCGAGCTTCCGGCATGGTATGACTCCCTTCGCGACCTGACACCACGATCGGCATGGTATTCGACTCCGCCCTCTGCTGCCGAAATCGAACAGACGTTCGGCTGGCCAGTCTTTTTGAAAGGAGCAAGACAGACGAGTCGCCACGACCCTTCAAAAGCAATCGCGAGGAATGCGGTCGACTATGAAGCGATCGTCGTCCGTTACAAGACTGACCCTATTCTTAATTGGCAACAGTTCGTGGTGCGCGAGTTCATTCCCTTGCGCCCCGTCTCCAGCGAATCGACCAACAAGATCCAGCCGTCGTTTGAATTCCGTACGTTCTGGTGGCACGGAGTGCTCGTCGGCGGCGGCTCCTATTGGGCTGGATTTGCGTCATACGATTGGACCGAGACCGAGAAAAGCGATTGCCTTTCAGTCGCTCGACTGGCCGCTGAGGCCGTCGATTGTCCGTTTCTTGTCGTGGACCTCGCCCAAACTGTCGATGGCCGCTGGATCGTGATTGAGTGTAACGATGCACAAGAAAGCGGATATGCTGGCGTCTCGCCATTCGCGCTTTGGAACTCAATCATCACCGTCGCCAGAAATGCCATTGATTAAATGCTCGAAGTGTCGGGCATGCATTCTCATCCACAGTTCTCTCGGAGACTTCCACCTCTTCCCGCCGGAGTCGAGACCATGAAGGCATTCCTGAAGTTCGTCATCATTCTCGTCTTCGCCGCCCTCACCGTCGGCCCGACGATTTACATCTGGCGAAACGGCCCCATCGCCGGGCTCAATCTTCCCGCGACCAACTTCAGCGATTTCGATTTTCTCGCTGTGTGCATTGCCCTCGCGACGTATGTCTCAGGCGTGCGGTTCCTCTTGATTCAGCGGATGCAGTCCGGCACGTCGACCCTGGCGAAGGTGATGGTCCTTGCCCTGATCCCGGCTGACTTTCATCTGATCCTGTGCAGCCTCGTCATGGCGGCGAAGGTCTTCTGGGTCGACCTGTTCGGCGCCGCGGGACCAGACCCCTGGCTGCCGTACGTGGCGTTCTTCTTCGTCTACTCCTCCGCCTATCTCGCCCTGCAACACGTCATCGCATGGTTCATCAGCGTCGTGAAGTTCTGCAAACCGTGATGGACGTCTTTTACTCGTTCCCAGGCTCCGCCTGGGAATGGCTCTTCCGGAGGCTCCGCCTCCTCTGACTTCCGACGAGGCAGAGCCTGGGAACAAGCACGTGCGACCGGATCTGGAAGCGACTCGCTGCCCCCGGAACTCGCCTTTCCCCAAAACCGAATCTGCGATACACCTGCCGGGATTGGCGCCGGTTGGGATGACCGGCCTGCCCGTGTCCGCCCGCGCATTTCGTGAAGAGCCGCCACGGATGGCCCGCTCCCTGACCGCTGTTACGTCCGATTCCGGCCATCACCTGGCCTTCGAGCGGATGCGCGCGGTCGGTGCGATCCTCGTCGTCCTGCTCCACTCGGCGATTCCCTACATCGTTCATCCGATGCCGAATCTCGCCTGGCATGTGCGGCACCCCCAGCCGGCGGCCTGGATCGACGCGATGTTCTGGGGCATCGCCGGTTTCATCATGCCGATGTTCCTCGTCATCAGCGGCTACTGCGCGGCGGAAAGCCTCTGGCGACGCGGCGGGAGCGAGTTTCTTCGCTCGCGACGCCGACGCGTCCTGCTGCCGTTCATTGCCTGTGCGATGATCCTGCTGCCGATCGAACTCTACGTCTGGCTGTTAAGCTGGGCGGCCGACGGTTCGCTCGAACTGAAGAAGCTCAGCAGCCTGAAACTTGGCGAGAAACACACCGGCCTGTGGGGCTTCAGCCATTTGTGGTACTTGCAGTACCTGTTTCTGTACTCGCTGCTGCTGACGGGATTCGACAACCTCTCCCGGAAACTGCCGGAATCGATCCGGCAACTGGAGTGGGCCCCGACTGCCATACTGATCGCAGCGGTGGTCGCTTCGTGCGGACTGCTGACGGCTCGACCCGATGTGGTGATCGGCTTTCAGCACAGTTTTGCTCCGCACTGGGCGAAGTTCCTGTGGTGCGGACTGTTTTTCATCTCCGGAGTCGCTCTTGCGGCCCGGCGAACGATCATCACGCGCGACCGCATCGCCATCCGCCAGCCGAACCACCTTGCCCTGGCGGTCCTTCCCCCGGCCCTCATCGTGGGAGCGGCCACCGTCCGATTTATGGGCGACAGCCTGGATGGCCCCGTCCATGCGGTCGCGCTCGCCGGTTGGCTCACACTCTGGGCCGCGATCGCCGTCGCCGCCTGCTGGACCGCCGCCGAGGCCCTGCCACGCAAACTGTCGCGGCCGACACGCTACCTGGCCGAAGCCTCGTTCTGGATTTACCTGACGCACCACCCGCTGGCGGGAATCTGGCAACTGGGCCTGCGCCCCACCGAATGGCCGGCAACGCTCCAGATGGTCACAGTCGTCGTTGGAACGCTCGCTTGTTCGCTCGGCCTCTACGAAACGGCTGTCCGACGAACCCGCATCGGCCAATTCCTCAACGGCCAACTCCACGGACACCCCAAACGCGCCAGCGAACCCGCCGTCCCCACACCCGCCATCACCCGCGCCGCCTGATTAGCCGCGACCCAACGGGGAGCGCTGCCTTCATCTTCATCCCCTCATCTCCCCTTCCCCGCGTCCCCCTCTCAAAAAAAAGACGCGCACCACTTCCGCTTCAAGTGAGGGGACGCAACGAGCTAGCCCGCGAGCGGAAACCAATCCGCTCGCGCCGGAAGCATCCCCTCCCGGGCCGGATCAGGGCCCACATTCTCCGGGGAGGTCCAGAATCTCTCCGGAGAAACGCGCACGAAGTGCGCGCAGTCTGACGTCAGGCGATCCAACGCACACGAGTGCGAACCCTGATCAATGCCAGCAGGAACTCCGGCGGACCGGCCTCAAACCCGGCCGCCGGGGAACCCCGGCAACAAAACGCCATTCTTCCAAAGCATCGCCCACTCAGGCGACAGCGCCACAGGCCCGCGCCGCCTTCAGCCTTCCCCCATCGCCGCCCGCAAGGCCGCAGCGCCGGTCTCCAACGCTTCGTCGAGCTTCTCGGGAAATCGCCCGCCCGCTTCGGCGAGGTCCGGTCGCCCTCCACCACCGCCACCGGCCACCTTCGCGGCCGCCTTGACGATGTCCGACGCCTTGATCCCCTTGGCGACCAGATCCTTTGTCAGCCCGGCGATCAGAGCCACCTTGTCGTCTTCGACCGCCATGCCCACCAGCACGGCCGCCGAATCGCTCTTGGCACGGCAGTGGTCGACCAGTTCCTTGAGCGCCTCGCGCGAGATCCCCTCGGCCCGATGGACGATCAGCCGCGTCGAGCCGATCAGCGGGGCCTCCGCAACCAGCTTATCAGCCAGTTGCACCAGCGATTGCCTGGTGTACTTCGACAACTCACGCTTCGCCTGCCGCAGTTCATCCTGAAGTTGCGCGACCTTGCGGGGCAGTTCCTCGACAACCGCTGCCTTGGCGAGCGCCGCTGATTCCTTGAGCAGGGCTTCCAGTTCCCGGAGACGCCCCAGCGCCCGGGGCCCCGTCAGGCAACTGATGCGACGAACCCCGGCCGAGACGAGTTCATCCTTGACCACCCGGCACAGACCAACCTGCCCCGTGTTCGTGAGGTGCGTTCCCCCGCACAGTTCGGTGCTGAAGTCGCCCATCCGCACGACGCGGACATTGTCGGGATATTTCTCGCCGAACAGGGCCATCGCGCCGAGCTTACGGGCTTCCCCGATCGGCATCAGTTGCGTGCTGACCACGGCCCCTTCCGAAATCCGTCGATTGATCGAATCCTCGATCTTCAGCAGTTCTTCGGGCGCCAAGCCTTTCGGATGCGCGAAGTCGAACCGCAACTGGTCGGCTTCCACCTTCGAACCCCGCTGCGTCGCGTTCTCGCCCAAAGTTTCACGCAGGGCCGCATGCAACAGGTGCGTCGCCGAGTGGGCTCGACGAATGGCAGCACGGCGTTCGACATCGACCTTCGCCGTCACTTCCGCGCCGGTGCTGATCTTCCCGCGCGTGAGCTGACCGATGTGCACGAACAGGTCGCCATCTTTCTGGACGTCCTGAACGGCGAATTCAAAGTCCTTGCCGATGATCGCGCCGGTGTCACCCACCTGGCCCCCCGACTCGCCATAGAACGGCGTCTCGTCGAGGACCAGACCAATCGAAACGCCCGTTCGCGAGTACGAATCGACCAGCGCCTTGTCGGCGATCACGCCCAGCACCACGCTCTGCGATTCGGTCTGTTCGTAACCGACAAACACGGTCCCGCCGCTCGACTTCCGCAGCGCATCCAGAGGCCCTTCCGACATCACCGAGTCGGCGAACGCCCCGCGACCGCTGACCGCGTGATGCTCTTCCATCCGCTGCTCGAACCGCTCCCGATCGACGGTGAGTTGTTCGCGCGTGGCCAGCGTCTCTGTGATTTCAACAAGGAATCCGTACGTCTGGTGCAGGTCGAACACGTCGTCGCCCGACAGCGAATTGCTGCCAGCCGAGCGGGTCTGCTCGACGATCTTCTTGAACCGCTGCAATCCCTGGTCGATCGTCGACAGGAACTGCCGTTCTTCTTCACGAATCCCAGTCTGCACGGACTCGATCGTCTCGCGCAGTTCGGGGTATGGCTTCTTCATCAGGTCAGCGACCGTCGGCACCAACTGGTACAGGAACGGTTCCTGACGCCCCAGCAGGTAGCCTTCCATGAAGGCTCGCCGCAGCAGCAGCTTGACGACGTACCCTTCGCGGGAATTGCTAGGGACGCAGCCTTCGTGCATGGCAAAGGTACACGCGCGGACGTGGTCGGCAATGCGGCGCAGCGCTCGCCCCTGCGGAGCCGAGAATTCGTACTTCGCGCCGACCGTCTCGCCGGCCGCCATGCACAGCGGCCGGAGCGAATCGATCTCGAAGTTGCTTTCGTGCCCCTGGAGGACTGACGCGGTCCGCTCGAGGCCCATCCCGGTATCGATGTTCTTCTTGGGAAGCGGTCGCAGGTTGTTCGGCGGATCGCCCACGCGATTGAACTGCGTGAAAACGAGATTCCAGATCTCGACCTTTTTCCCGCCCGACGGGGGATGGTAGTAAATCTCGCTGCACGGCCCGCAGACGCCATCCGGCCCCTGCGACGGAGCGGCGGCCGGCCAGAAGTTCTCGTGTTCGTCCTCGCGCGAAATCCGTTCGAGCGGCAGGCCGACTTCCTTATGCCAGATATTGGCCGCTTCGTCGTCGTCCAGGTAGACCGTGACCGACAAGCGTTCGGGATCGAGCTTCAGCCACTTGGCGGACGTCAGGAACTCCCACGCCCAGTGAATGGCTTCCCGTTTGAAGTAGTCGCCGAACGAGAAGTTGCCCAGCATCTCAAAAAACGTGTGGTGGTACGCGGTCACTCCCACGTTGCCGATGTCCCCGGTTCGCAGGCACTTCTGGCACGTCGTCGCCCGTGTGAATTCGAGCGGCCCCAGCCCCAGAAACTGGTTCTTGAACTGATTCATCCCGGCCGGGGTGAACAGAATCGTGGGGTCGTCCTTGGGAACCAGCACGTCGGTCGGACGTCGCACGCATCCCTTGGATTCAAAAAACGACAGATAGGCTTCGCGTAATTCGTCGGCGTTCATGAACTCGGCTACCATGCCTGGGGGTAAGCCCGCGCCCGTCGTTCCTGACGACCAGGACGGGGGGCGGGGTGATTTGTCGATCAAACCGTCTGCAAAAACATGACAATCCCGCCGCCGGGATTCCAGTGCAGAGCCCGCGCCGGGACGATTCTCAGGGGCTTTGAGGGACGACAATCATCCGTCCGTCAACCAGCGTCAGGCTGGCGTCGTCGGTCAGTTTCTCGACAACTCGCTGAAACTCCCGGGGGGACGTGACCGGAACGCCATTGACGTGGGAGATGAAATCCCCCGCTTGCAGCCCCAAACGGGACGCCGGGCTGTCCGGAGCCACCGCGAGCGTGAGAACGGCCGGGAAGAACCGCCTCGGCTCGGCCAGGTACCTCGTTCGGGCCGTGGGATAGTCGATCAGAATCCCCCGCCAGACCGGATAACGAGGAACGGTGGCGATGAGATCCTCGTTATCCCCGACCGGCCATTTCCCCAAAACAACCTGCGTCATGTTGGAATCCTGGCTTGAGGGCCGCCAGTATCGGACGTCCAGCACCTCTTCCGGCGCGTGCAGCCCCACGACCCGCATCACGTCGGCTCCCGAGAGAATCGTCTCTCCCGCGATCGTGAGCAAAAGATCCTGACTGCGCAGCCCCGCAAGCTCGGCTGGCGACCCCGGAAGGACTCTGGAGACCACGGCTGCCGTGCTCTGTGCGACGCCAATCCGCCGACTCGCCACATCCGCCGGCCCCAGCGTCGCCGTTTCGATCCCGAGGAGCCCGTATTCCACCTCGTGCCCAGCCGCCAGCGACTCCACAATTCTGCGGAACGGCCGATTGACCGGGATCGCGAACCCAGTCGACAGGTCGTATCCGGAAAGCGCGGCCAGAGCCGTCCCGACGCCGATCAGCTCACCACGCAGATTCAGCACCGCACAGCCGCTCATCCCGGCTGAAACTTTTGCATCAAGCTGGTACAGCGTCCCCAAGGCCGCGAGTCGCCCCGGCGAGGCATTCGATTCGTCTCCCCCTGCCCGCCGGGCGACGTTCCCGATCATGCCCCAACCCAGAGAAGCCGACCCATCGCGGCCGATCGCATGGGGATTCCCCAGCAGCAGCACGAATTGCCCTTTGCGGGCCAGATCGTCCTCCGACATCGGGATCGGCTTCAGATTCGCGAAGGTCTCCGCGAGACTCGGCCCCACTGGCTTCAGAACGGCCAGATCGCTACGTGGATCGGCGGCCACAATCTCAGCCGCGCACCGTCGCCCGTTCGGCAGTTGCAGCAACAGCCGCTCGGGCTCGGCCGTGACGGTCTGCGGGTTCCGCGGCGCTCCACGTGCGACGTGACAAGTCGTCAGAATGCGCGGCTCGTCCCCTTCGTTGATCGGCGGAAGCAAAATGCCGGTCCCGAACGCATCGGGCTGGACGGTCTCCAGCCAGGCGTCCAACTGGTCGTCCAGAGACCGCGTCAGCGGCGGAGCAAGGCGATCAAGCTCCGTCGATCGAACCGTGGCCGCAGGAGTCGCGGGAATTCGAGCGATGGCCACCACCCCCGACGAGCGCGTTTGAGCCAGCTCAACGAACCACTCTTCCAACTCCACAAGCACGGGCGGCTGCGCGCTCGCGACCGCTGGCAGCGCACACAACAGCCCCGCGACAACAACCATTCCCGGCAAACAACGAGCCAACATACCGATCGATCCTCAACACGGCGCGGACAGAGCAATCACGGCCTTCCGTCCTCTGTCTCATTGGAACGCAACACGCCGAGCAACGCCAGCCGATGTCTCGTCTCAGTCACCAATGGATCGGTCAACCATCCAGATGATGTTGTGAAAGATCAGCGAGAAGAACACCACGATGATGACCCCCAGCCAAAGCTCACCCGAACCATCGTCTCGACTACCAGTGTCAATGTTGCAAAGGAGGGGAATCACCAGCCCGAAGAGCCCGAACAGCTTCCAGCGCCCCCGCGGCAGCAGGACGGCTCCGAGTTGGAGAATGACGTAAGTCCAGAACAGGATCCGGTAGATAAAATAGAAAATCGCGAAGAGGCCCATTTGGAGAGTCTCCCGATGGCGCGGTGAAGCGTTGGCCGCGATCGGCCCGATTCATCCATGACGCGCCTGATTGCCATGCTGGCGAAGAAATGGCCATCGCCTGTATCTGGCTAAGCGTCAACCTGTGCGAAATATCACGCACGGAATGCGAAAATTGGATTTTTCGTCTGGAAGTCACCGAAACGGGAAATTCGTCCTTCATGCGATTCGCGCGTAATAAAACCACGGCTCGCGTCACTCATTCCTGCGGGAGGTTCGACAGCGTTGGCGAGTGACCAGACCGAGCTGCTGTTTCGGCAAGTGCTCAGTGAGCACGGCGGAATCGTCGCGCGGGTGTCGCGGGCCTATTCGGCGAACGCGAACGATCGGCAGGATCTCGCCCAAGACATTCTGCTTCAAGTGTGGCGTTCGCTGCCGGACTTTGCCGGGCGGTCAAAACTGTCGACATGGGTCTATCGCGTCGCCCTCAATACGGCCATCCGCTGGCAGGAGCGCGAACACCGGCGACAACGGCATCACAAGGCCTCCCTCTTTCTGGATTCCATCTTGGCAACACACCCAGATGGCCCGGACAAGGCGGCTCAAAGCGAGCTGGTCGAACGATTATCCGCGGCGATCCGGTCGTTGCCCGCAACCGATTCGGCTCTCGTCCTGCTCCACCTTGAAGGGTTGACTCACGCCGATATCGCCGAAGTCCTTGGCATCTCCGCGGTCCATGTCGGCGTAAAGCTGCACCGAGCGAAAGCCGCGCTGGCCGCACAGTTGCAGGAGTTCCGCGATGAACGATGAACAACTTCAGCAGGCCTGGCAGTCGCAACCCGCCGAGATGTCCTCCGTCGGAGATATTGATGCGACGCTAATCCAGCTTCGCCAGCAGCAGGACAAATTCCAGAAGCAGATCTTCTGGCGCGACGTCCGGGAAATCGGAACGGGGATCTTGCTCATTCCCGTGTGGATCGCGATGGGTGTCCAGGGCTCATTGCCGGTCACCTGGTATCTGGCAGTGCCCGCGATGCTCTGGATCGCCGGCTATCTGCTTTACCAGCGGCGCGCGGCTCGTCATCTGGAACTGCAGCCCGGAGCGTCCCTGCGCGACTCGCTGGTCGCGTCCATCGCCCAACTCGATCATCAGATCCGGCTCTTGCGGACAGTTTTCTGGTGGTATCTCTTGCCGATCCTGATCGCACTGGTCGCCTTCTTCGCCCAATGTCTCTGGCAGGATCGAGCGGGTGGCCCGATGGCCTTCGTGGCGTTTGGCCTCGTCATGACGATTTGCGCCATAGTCTTCGGAGGCGTCTACTGGCTCAACCAGTCAGCAGTCCGCCGCAGCCTGCAACCCCGTCGCGAAGAACTCGCCGCACAACTCGCGAGCCTTGATGAAGCTGGGTCGCCCGATGTTTGAGCGACCCCGGAATCTTCTCCGCGTCTCTGCGCGAATAAAATAGCTTTCGCGCAGAGACGCGGAGTTCACAGAGAACCGCGAAACGAATGTCCGACTGACGACGATTTCTTTCCCAAGAAGTTCTCATAGAAAGTCAATAAGATTGGCTTCCAAGAACGGCCCAATTATGCTCGGTCCCGACGGGTTTGTTGCCGTCTGTCGATCTTTTCGTGCTCAACGATGCTTTCCCCGTAGGCCAGGTAAAAAGAGGCTCCAAATGTGGCGACGTGGCCGTGCCAGTCACCCTTGTCTCATCTTCGTGATTAGCGTGGCCCTCGGCGGCTGTCAGCAAGACGATCCGCATGTTACGCGGCCATCCAAGGCTTCGACGCTCGATCCTGCCGAGACATCGACTTCAACGACACCGCGACCGGATGTTGAGACGCTTCCCCATGAGATTCCATCATCCACCGAGTCCGCGGCCCCAATTCGCCCAGAGCCGCTGATTCGAATTGCCCCCGAGGTCACGAAGATCGTCGCGCCACTGGATGAGGAAGGTTACCCGGACTACCTGGGTGCCTATGAGGCAGCGCACTCGGGTATCGAGCCGTCGAAAAACATTATCGCGGGGCTTCGTGAATTGCTGGGGCAGCAGGGGCTGCCAGAAGAAGCAGTGGAAGAGTACGGCCGAAAGCTGGGAGTCACTCTCGCCAAGCCCGGCGATGCTTTCTTTCAGACGATCAACCTGAGGCCAGCATTCATCGCGGTGATTGGAGATCGCGAACTCACGGCCGAGGAGCAAGCACAACTGGCGGGAACTTCGCTCCAACAACAGCTAGACCAGGCAAAGACACGCCCATGGTCGCGAGAAGAGTTTCCAGAAGTCCATTCATGGATCGCGGCCAACGAAGGAATCCTGCCTCGAATTCATGCGGCCTGCCGTCGGCCGGACATCTACATGCCAATAATGGCGGGGGCCAGCCTTGTCGACGTTGTGTTTGACCAGCAGGTGATTGTCCAATTCACCAACTATCTAAGCACCTACGCCATGCTGAAGACACATGAAGAGAATACGGACCGTGCGATCGAGGCACTCGTCTCGCTGGGACTCTTGGGGAGTCGCCTGATGGAGATGCCCGAACCAGTGACCTGTCTTCAGGGGGTAAGCGCCAGAGTGATCTCCGGTACATTGATGATTCTGGTGGTCAAACAGTCGGAAGTTGGAAGCGAACGACTGGAGCTAATGGAAAGTGAACTCATTGGCTTCGCTCCCCCTGAGATCGACCTATCGCGATTCATTGAATGGGACCGGATGCGTTTCCTGGATGCCATGTGCGTCATCGCCAAGGATATCCATGACAAGCCGGCTGCTCGGAAATTTAATTTCGACAGAGCATTAGTGGTTGCTAACGAGTACTTTGACCGGCTTGCAGAACAACCGACTCAAGAGGTGCTCAAGGAGATACTTGAAGAAATCAATGCGGAGCAACTCGAGCTCAGGCGAGAATTTCTCGCGGCGGTCCCTGATCCGACAACACTGATCCCCAAAGATGGTTCAGGTGAACCCAGCCCCTTGCAACTGGCCGAATTTGTGACGAAGCCTGAGCGGCTTTTGTATCTTCATGTGCTGCCAGCATACCTTGGGCAACCAGAACTCATGTCTTCTGGACTTGTTCGAGACTTGTGTCGCTATCGCTTGTTGAGGTTGGCAGTCCGAGCATCGCTCCACCAAGCAAAAAATAATGCCGACCCGGAATCTCTAGATTTACTGGACTCCGGCGATCTGCAAATTGATCCATACACGGGTCAATCCTTCTTGATGAGAATCGACGACGACTCCATTATGATTTATTCAGTGTCGGAAAACAGAATAGACGACGGGGGAAGTAGCGAAGGCGACCTATGGTTTGGGGAAGACATGGGCGTAAGAGTCCCCAAGATCAATCGTTAAATCGGCCAATCACGGCTCAGCCGCGCGACTCGTCTCCTGTCCGCGCTCCGCGTCTCTGCGCGAAATCAGAAGCTTTCGCGCAGAGACGCGGAGATCGCGGAGGGAAGAAGTCGCTGAGATTTGAAGATTTGCCGTCCCGTCGATTCGGGCCAACGGCCTTTCGCACCTATTGATGCTTTAACCTTGCGAGGAACTCCGCCGGCTCGACCCGGTTGCCAAGGGGCCAGCTCCGGTTGTATTCCTCGGGGCCGTCTCCCTTGTCCGCGCACCAGTCCACAAATACGCCGTTTTCGTCAAAGACATAGGTCGGCGGGCTCGATGGAACCACGACCGACCAGAATGGGGGAAGACGGCCGAACACCATGTAGTACGTGCCATCGTCCTTGACGATCTCGTAAACGTGAGGCGGCTCGCCGAATCGTTTCCAGTAGTCGTCGACGGTCTTCACGCCATCCGGCTGCATGGACGCAAAGTAGGTCAGTTCACAAAAGACCCAATAGAAAAAGAGCACCACCAGCACGATTGCCAGTTGCAAGAGTTCGCAACGGTTATTCCGTACGGACGATCGGTTCATACTGGCCTCGCGGCCGGCTCAGAAGCCTTCTTCTCCGCGATCTCTGCGTCTCTGCGTCTCTGCGTCTCTGCGTCTCTGCGCGAAATCCTGCATCACGTATCTTCCGACTTCCCACCACCGGACGCGGCGTGGGCTTCCATCACCTTTTCACAGAGTTCGGCTAACTGATGACGCATTCAGCCACTCAGCCCTTAACCGGATATTCCGGCGTCCGTGAGCCCTTCTTCATGCGTTCCGGAGACTTCAATCGCGTGCCCAAAAAACAGTCCGCCATCCCTGTGCCAGAAATTCATGCTGCCATCCGGACGAATTGTGATCGATTCAAGGGTCATGCTCGCCTTGAATTCCATTGCGGTGAGGGGTGATTCTCCGTCGTCGAGCCAATCTTTGTTCTTCAGTTGAAGCAACTTCCGGACAGCGTAATCGCCGACTCTTTTCTTCCAGAGAAGCTGATCCGTCCAGAGTTCATCAGCGACCGCCAAACTAGCCGAAATGTCTTGTGTTTCGTCGGCCACGAAGTGAATGCTGATAGACTCCCCGCACCAATTGGTATTGCCTTCAAACCAGCCAATCGAACGATTGAGCGTCAAGTCGCCGAATCGCTCTGTGGCGATCGTCACGGGTTTTGCGAGGTTATCGGCTATCTCGATCAGCCCGGATTCCTGCGGCTTGGTCTTTGACTTGTTGGCAAAAATCGCACGCGTCTCGTCCCCTGAGAGGAGAACACTGATCCGCTGAAGGCTGAGTTCCGGATATTCAGACCACCAATCACCGCTCACAGGAACAGGACGAAGGATAGTCAGGCTATTCTTATGAACCAGATCCTCACCCGGGCGACGCCACGCCGCAAAGCTGAAACAGTGGACCGAGTAGTTCTCGGTGCGGGGCCATCCCCCTTGACCGGACGGCGAAACAACCCCTTCAACTTCCACCAAACTCTTGCCGTATTCACATTCAGCGATATCGACCTCGGTCA
Source organism: Planctomycetaceae bacterium (assembly GCA_019636285.1). Lineage (GTDB taxonomy): Bacteria > Planctomycetota > Planctomycetia > Planctomycetales > Planctomycetaceae > JAHBXV01. The sequence goes on along the minus strand of JAHBXV010000029.1, from coordinate 56,830 downwards.
GACGATCCAGACTTGGTGGTTTAAAGGTCGTCTTCACAGGCAGTTCCTGACATCCTGAACATCGAATGTGGCTGCTGCGAGATGGCGACGAAAAGAGGGTCGCGAATTGCGGACCCTCTTTTCGTGTTGGCTGATAATCATTTACCAACGCGCGTCGAGGTTGCCTGCATCACGTATCTTCCGACTTCCCACCGCCCGATGCCGTGTGGGCTTCGACGACCTTTTCGCGGATTTCCGCCAGCATCTCGGGGTTCTCTTCCAGGAATTGACGGGCTTTGTCGCGGCCTTGGCCCAGGCGGGTGCTGCCGTAGGCGAACCAGCTTCCGCTGCGCTCCACCACGCGATAGTTCGTCGCGAGGTCGAGAACATCCCCTTCAAAGCTGATCCCGCGGGTGCTGAGCATGTCGAACTCGGCGACCCGGAATGGCGGGGCGACCTTGTTCTTCACGATCTTGACCTTCATCCGCATGCCGATCGTCGTTTCGCCTTCTTTCAGGGTCGACAAGCGGCGGACGTCGACGCGGCAGGAGCTGTAGAACTTCAGCGCGCGGCCGCCGGGCGTGGTTTCGGGGCTGCCGAACATCACGCCGATCTTCTCGCGAATCTGGTTGATGAAGATCACAACCGTCTTCGCCTTGGCAATGCAGCCGGTCAGCTTACGCATCGCCTGGCTCATCATGCGCGCCTGCAAGCCGACGTGCGAATCGCCGATGTCGCCATCGAGTTCCGCCTTCGGCACCAGCGCGGCGACCGAGTCGACCACGATCACGTCGACCGCGTTCGACTTCACCAGCATCTCGCAAATCTGCAGCGCTTCTTCGCCGTACGAGGGCTGGCTGACGAGAAGCTCTTCCAGATTCACTCCCAACCGCTTGGCCCAGGCCGGGTCGAGGGCGTGTTCGGCATCAATGAACGCGGCGATGCCTCCGAGCTTCTGGGCGTTGGCGATCGCGTGCAGCGCCAACGTCGTCTTGCCGCTCGATTCCGGCCCGTAGACTTCAATGATGCGGCCGCGCGGAAAGCCCTGACCGCCCAACGCCAGGTCGAGCGAAAGGGCTCCGGTTGGAATGCCCGAGACCTTCATCGTCGCCGCGTCGGCGAGTTTCATGATCGAGCCCTGGCCAAACTCCTTCTCAATCTGGCCAAGGGTGGTATTGAGCAGCGCCTGATGATCCGAAGCGGCCCCGGCTGCGTCCTTCTTGGTGGGTTTTGCTTTCGCCGACATGCAAGGGGGCTCCGGGGGGGATAATGGTTGATGGTCGAAATCGAAAATTCGAAATCTGAAATACTAAATTCGAAGTCGAACGGCCCACTGGCCGTGGCTGATTTGCGGACTGCTGATCGATTCCAATACCTTCCGGGCGATTGGTCAATCGCGGGGAAAGCAAAAGGCGGGATTTCAACACGAGTTACAACGGCCTACCACACAAGCCGGCAAGCCAAAACATGAACTAATGAATAGTATCTAGAAAGGCCGCTTTTTTCAAGGATCCCGAGAAGAAATTGAGCCGCTGATCACCCACTTCCCGGCTGCTTGCTGGCTGCTCGCCACCAACCACTATCCACTAACCACTCTCGCCTCCAACAACATCCTCAGATAGCTCCGCGACTCAGGCGTGGTCAGCCCCGCCGCGTGGGCCGCCGCCAGCACGGCTTGCCGGGCCAGGTCGCGAGTGTCGTCTGTGGCGATTCGCTCGAACTCGACGTAGGTTCCCACGCCTTGCACGTCGTCGAGCGCGATTGTCATGGGTTCGCCCTCCCACAAAACCTGCCACGACTCACGGCGTTTGCGAACCGACGCGACTGGTTGAAAACCGAGCAGTTGCAACAGCTCGGTCCAGGCAGGGCCTGACCGCGCCGTTTCGCCCAGGGGAAGTTCGATCTCGCGGCGGGTCTTCACTGCCCGGTCGAGAACAGGCCCCTTGTAGGTGATCCACGATGCGGCGCCTTCGTGCCGCAGCCGCAGGGCTTCTCCCGTTTCGCGAAAGTCACGCGACGGATGTTGGAAGTAGTCATCCCGCTGGTCGACGATCTCCAACATCTGCCCATTCGCACCGCGCAGCCAGTCGCGCACGACGGTGAGATCGGGAATAGGAAACTTGAGCTCGATTTCGTACGTCATTTCGCCTCGGCGGTCTCGGACAACCACCGCCAGCGGTCCCAGGTGTAGATGCCCGTGTTGTGGCCGTCGCTCCAGGTGATTTTCACGGCGTAGTTGCCCGAATAGCCCAGTTCGGTCGGAGCGATATCCGCGGGAATTGTGTTGGCGTCCAGCAATCGCGCGCCGGTGATTTCATCAATACACGTCGCACACGGACATTCGCCGCGAACGCGACGGAATGGCAAGCGGACCGACAGGCCATCGGGCCAGGTGACTTCAAATTCGCGGCTGTCGCGATGAGCGCGTAAGGCGGTGGGCTGCATGGTTTGGAGTGTGCGTCAATTTCGCGGTGTGAGTGAACGATCTTGATGCTCGCAGTGTAGCGTGCCGCTCGTGCCATCGACACTTGACGGTTCACTCTCAATCCCGTGACGGACTTGATGATACCGGGACGTCGATTGCGGGAGAGCGTTGTTCCCGAGCAGCGCGGTATTGGCTGAGTCCTTCTCGGATGTTCTGTATCGCTTCACGCCGCGCCTGTTCTAATTCGGCATCCGATGACATGTTGGATTGATAACCTTCTCCAACGGGATAGTAACCTTCGATGTACCCGATCATCCCCTGGGCATGCCGGGCTTCCGAGTCGCTTCGAATGACACTCAGTTCCTTCCCCCAGTTCGCAATCTCGCGAGCGATTGATCTCTGATGATGCGAAAGGCATTGGGCCAGAATGAATTGGCATCCCCAGAACGTCAGCAAAATCGCGAACGCCGCGCAGGAAAGACCCAATGCGATGCGTTTTGCCCGGCGTCCGATTGAATGGTGCGGTGCTGTCACAATGGACCACCTCGCGATCAATCCCGCCCCGGGTGCTGGACTTCGGCCCAGTATTTCTTGAATTCAAAACCGGGGCTGTTGTCGCCGTCGTGACACTTGTGACAGATCTGCTTTTCCGCCGTCTGCCAAGTCCGCTTCACTTCCGTGCGAGCCTTCTGAATGGTCTCGAACGGCACGCTCTTGGAGTCTTCGCGAATCTGCCATTCCAACGTGGTATGGCGTTCGCCGGGGCCGTGGCAGTTTTCGCACTGCTGCCCCGCCAGATGAGCCGTCGTCTCCTGATTGAAATAGCCCCCTTCGAATCGCAACACCCCCTGGGGATCCCAGCCGGTCACATGGCAGGACAGGCACTCGGGGTCGTAGATTCGGGAAATCCAACCTTCTTCCTGTCCTTTGCGGCCGATCGACAGGCTTTCAAACGCGCGGGCGTGCTTGCTGGTCTTCCACTTGGCGTAGGCCTTCGTATGGCATTCGCCGCACTTCGCGGCTCCCACGAAGCCGGTCCCGGAGGGATGCTGGATCAAAAGTTCGTCCGACTCCGCGAGGCGCTCATCCTGCAACCGCTGTTGATACAGCCGCATGGCCTCGTTCATCCGCGGATCATTCACGAACCGCTGGTTGTCCAGGTTGACCAGTTCGAACCGCGCGGCCGGCGTCTCGCCCGGGTAGAGACCCAGAACTCCAACATTCTTGCCCTTATGGCCCGTTTCGATCACCCAGGTTTCGCCGACGCGCGTCGGTTCGCCAGCCGGTTCTTCGGGTCCGCCGGAGGCAAGGACATACTGGAACTGCGGAAACTTTTTGGCCAGTTCCTGACCTTCCTCGCGCGAACCGTGCGAAATGAGGATGGTGACGTCGGGTTGTTCAGCCGACAGCTTTTCCCAGGCCGCATTGACGGCCGGTTCAATGTCCTGAAACTGCACATTGGACTGCACACCCGCCGGAGCAATGTCTTCCTTGAGCGAGGCTCCGAAGACGGCCGTCACGCCAATCTTTAAGCCCCCCACTTCGAAAATCTTGGTGTGCAGGGGAGTCCCCAGGTCGGGACTGTCAAACACCGTGAGATTGGAACCCAGAAGCACGGGACCGCTGGCGATCTGCTCGGGATCGACGGGTTGCTGACTGAGCAGGAAATCGGCCCCCAGGCGAACTTCCTCGACCCCCATGGCCACGGCCTGGTAGTCGAGAGTCTTCAGCGCCTGCCAGATGGTTTCAAACTTGATCTGGTCCTGCCGACGATTGCGGCGAAGGAGCCCCCCGGCATCCAAACCAGCGACCGGCCAGCCCCGATCTTTGAGCTGTCGGACGAGGTCCGCCCGGCGGGCCATCCCCCCCGATTGCGTTTCGCTGCAACCGCACGGTTCGAAGTAGCCATGCTGATCGCCGCTGAGGACCAACACGGCCTTCGGTTGTTTCCAACCTTCCAGCAAAGGCTTGGGCGCGGGGGCCGCCTTTTTGGCGACGGGAGCCGGGGGCTTGGGCGAGGACCAGCAGCCAGCCAAACCGACCACTGATCCCAGAACCATCAGCCAGCAGCCGCTCCCTCGGCGAAGTAAATCCATGTCGGCCTTCGTTTCTTCCACCAGGACAATCACGAATCACTGGCATGTGCCGGTGACCCGCTCAGACAATCAACGAAAAGTCTTGTCTATGGCCCGACACTTTATCGGAGATGGCCCCCGCGACGAAGTTCAACTCGCGTTCACTGCTCCACGGCACTCGGTGGGACAGAAATTGAGAGATCATCGGAGATTACAGGGACAGATAGTCAACAACGATATTCATTTGTTGAGCTTTGGGGTGATTGAAACGCAGTTCCAGTTTTTCGGCCTGCGTCCGTTTGCGATTCGCGGGCGCGCCGGGCGGAACTTCAATCGTCAGGAAATAGCGGGTCACGTGGTCATTGAGCGGCGCGTCTTTCTCAAGATGCACCTTGACCGTCTCCGTCGCCGGTTTCACCTCAAGAAGTTGCAGGTCTTCCGGAAGGTCGCGCACAAACAGCGACAACTTCTGGGTCTTCCCCTCGCTCGCGGAAAATTCGCCCAGCATCACGGCATTCGATTTCGCGGACCAGCCCTGCCCCAGAACCTCGATCGGACCAGGGTGAATCCCGTGCAACGACAACCGGAGCGGATCCTTCGCATCAGTCAACGGGGGGTCGAGGTGCAGCCCCATGCTCATGCTCACGCTGCCGACGGGAAGATCGGGACGAACGCTGACCGTCAGCTCGTAGCCGGACTTGGCTTTCAGTTCCTTCAGGCGGTCTTCGGAGAGCGGTTCCCAGGTCAGCGAGGCCTGCTCGTTCTGGGTCTCCATGCGCTCGATTTTGAAGGAGTCGTGAATGGGAGAGACAATCGTTCCCCGGACAATGGTCGGCTGATCGTCGACGATCGTGCCGAGATCCCAGGCATCGTTCGGCGACAGAAGGTAGGGATGCTCGACACGGCCGCGAATCACAAGCTCCAGCTTGCGCTCCGCCGGATCATTCGTGCGAAGAATCGCCCAATGACGAAACTCGGGATTCGGGGACTTGATTTCCCACTGCAATTCGACGTCGACCGACCCACCGGGAGGAATCGCGCCGTCGTCGGAGAGCTTGCCGAGCGTACACTGACACGACGTATCACTCTCACGGGCAACAACTTCCAGCGGCGCCTCGCCGACGTTCTTGAGGACGAATTTGTGCGTCCCGTGACTTCCCAAAGTCATCGCGCCAAAGTTGTACTCGCGTTCAGAGACTTCCACTTTCGGATGGGGACCGTTGGGGGCCACCTTCGGTCCCAGCTCTTCCTCGGCAATCGTCAAATTGGCGGAAGACGTCTGGAGCGGCAGGGAACGGTAATTGGTCAGCCAGATAACGCCGGTGACCGCACACGCCGTCACGAACAGGGTTAGGCCAACAATTGCGGATCTCATGACGATGCCCGAAGATGACAAAATTGGCCGAAGATTAATCCAAATAATGGGTTACCGCGAAGACCATGAGCAGCGGACCGGCTGCCATGGCGGACTCCGCCCCCAGAGACTACGAAACTTCAGGGTTTCTCGTTGGCAAGCATTTTCAACCGGCCCACCGTCTCCGCGTCAAGTAACTGATCGAGATGATAGCAGATTTCGTTGGTGGACTGCTGGGCAAGGGCTCTTTCGGCCGCCGTACGGGTAAGTTCCGAGTCATGACCCAGCCGGGCCGCGAAGGCGAGGTCGGCCCAAAGTCTGGCCGACGTTGGATGACGGCGACTGGCCTCCTGGAAAGCCGCGATGGCCTTGATGGCCGCATCATGATCGCCGTCTTTTGCTGCCTTCGCCGCGAAAAATTCACCAAGCCGGGCCCAACCGCCAGGCGCCGCCGGCTGGAGTTGAATCGCCCGCCGCTGCCAGTCGATCGCCTCGGCGAAGTCGTTCGCCTGCCCACGCGACTGCCAGCGCGCGAACGCGACCGCGGCCCGAAGCTCCGGCACGGCGGCTTCACGCGGCTCCCATCGACCGGCCTCTTCGGCAAGCGAGGCAGCGCGGTCGAGGTTTCCGATCGCCGATTGTTGCCGCGCGTGCCCCAGAAGGTACGCGGCCTGCCACTGCGGGCGGACAACCATCACTCCCACGACCAACGCGGCCAGCGCGAGGCCGACGGGAACAATGATTGTCTCCCATCGACGTTCCGCAGTCTCGGTTTTCACCGGCGCTCGGCCGATGATGGCCAGCGCCATCAGCAGGAACAGCAGTTCCGCCACGGCCGGAGTTTCAATTCCTCCAGCGGCCAGGAGATGTATCACGAGGGCCGCTGCCGCCGCGTCTGCAATCGCGTGCAGCGAACGAAGGTCGACCGCTTCAAGAGACTTTCCGGCCAGCCACATCGCCAATCCGCACACCGGTGCGAGGACCAGATAACTGTCATCCCACTCCCCGTCGCGCAGCATCAGCACGGCAAAGACCACCCCGAATGCGGCGAGTCCGCCGAAGAGAGCCGCTCGTCGATCCCGTTGGCTTGCCGCTTCCGCCTGGTCGCCCTTCTCTGCAGGATGCCCCCATGCCAACAGTCCCAAGAGGCCGATGAACACCACCAAGCCCAGAAGACCGGCGTTTGCGTGGAGATCGAAGAACAGATTGTGCGGATCGGCGATTTCTTCGCTCGCCTCGGGACGTTTCTCCAGCAGGTAGGCCGCCCGGAATCCCCCCGGTCCGACACCGAACCACCAGTGCTTTGCCAGGAGATCCTGTGAAGCCGCCCAGTATTGAAACCGGTATTGCAAAGACTTCAGCGGTCCCGGCAATCGATCGGCATTGGTCCAATGATCCCAGTCGATCGGCGTGAGCGGGCTGAAGACGATCACCATGGCCACCACCAGGACAACGGCCGCGCATCGCAGCCACCATGAACTGGTGGAAGAATCCGAGTTGGCGACGTTCCTTCTCTCAATGAGCAGTCGCAGCGCGAGGATCGCACACCCCGCGACGGCACCAACAATCGCCGTGCGACTTTGAGTTAGCCATAGCGTGTAACCGATCGGCAAAAGCAGCAGCCCGAACGGCACCACGACTTGGCGAATGGGACGTGCCGTGGCGAGGAGGCCGCAGCCCAGCACGAACACCGCCGCCAGATGACCTCCCAACGTGTTGGCAAGAGCGAAAAAGCCGAACGGTTCACGACTTTCCCGCAATCGATCCGCGAAGAGCCAGCGGGACGATCCGTCGGTCGGAATTCCCGCAGCCGCCAGTTCCCTCTTGAGTGCCATCGTGTCGCCACCGGCAGACTCGAGATCCCGCAACTGATCCAGCTTCGTGCCGTACTCTGCGGCGATCTGCGGATACCAGACATGGTGCTGGTAAATTCCCAGGATGCTGACGGTGACCGCGACGCTCAGCAATGCCTGCACGATGACCCGCGTCAATCCTTCGTCGACACGCGAGGCCAGGACGATCACGCCGAGACTCAGCCCAACGGTGAGCCACTCGACAATGCGATAGCGGGTATCCGGCAGCCAAGCGAGCGGCGAGCCATCCATGACGACGGCCGACACCCCATGCGCGATGACCAGCAGCGCCACCCCCGCGAGCAGGATGGCGCTCCAGCGGTCCCCCAAGGGACGGCACGATCCGGGTATCATGCAGACGGCCGCAGCGGCCAGCAGCCACAGGGGTGCCAGCCAGAGCGTTTCGCCCAGCGGCGCGGCTTCCGTCGGCATGATCCACCGCGCCACGAGCAGACCGGCAATCGCCGCCGCGAGAAGCATCCGACGGAAGTCGACGGTGGGCTGAGTTCGAGACGGCGACGCGGATTTCACAGGAGTTTCATCGCAGAGAGAAAGGTCGCGTCGTTCTCACACGGACGAGAGCCGATCCGGTTCCTTGAGATACAACAGTAGCACGGTCAGGTCGGCGGGCGTAATCCCACTGATCCGGCCGGCCTGGCCCAGGTCGCGCGGGCGGACTTTCGTCAGTTTTTCCTTGGCCTCCTTACGCAATTGGGGAATCGCCAGAAAGTTGAACGTCTCGGGGATCGGAATGCCGACAACCCGTTCCTGTCGCGAAATCTCCAGTTCCTGACGGCGAATATAACCGGCGTACTTGGTCTCGATTTCCACCTGCCGCGCCGCGCGCTCAGCGATGGCCAGCGACGCCAGTTCGTTTGACATCTCGACGACATGACTCCAGACGACTTCAGGTCGCCTTAGCCATTCTTCGAGGGTGTTCCCCTCATGCCGAGTCGAAGTGAGTCGCTCGGTCGCCGCTGCGATGTCGGCCTCGTGCCGGACGAACTGCGACCAGCGCTGCTCGTCGACCAGTCCAATCTCTCGCCCCAGCGGGGTCAGACGCCGGTCGGCATTGTCCTGCCGCAAGAGGAGTCGGTATTCGGCTCGAGACGTAAACATGCGATAGGGTTCATCAACCCCGCGTGTAACCAAATCATCGATCAGCACGCCGATATAAGCCTGACCGCGATCAAGCACGAACGGCTTCCCGCCTTTCAGCTTAACTGCCGCGTTGATACCCGCCATCAATCCCTGCGCTGCCGCTTCTTCGTAACCAGTCGTCCCGTTGATCTGGCCGGCGAAGTAGAGGCCATCGACCAGCTTCGTTTCGAGCGTGGCCCGCAACTGAGTCGGCGGTGCGTAGTCGTACTCGACCGCGTAGCCGTAACGCATAATTTCGGCTCGCTCCAGCCCGCGTATGGAGCGAATGATCGTGTCCTGGACATCGCGCGGAAGACTGGTGGAGATGCCGTTGCAATAGACTTCGCGCGTGGTCCAGCCTTCTGGCTCCAGGAAGATATGGTGCGATGACTTATCGGCGAACCGCACCACCTTGTCTTCGATCGACGGGCAATACCGCGGCCCGCTCGACTGAATCTGGCCCGAATACATCGGAGCCCTATGCAGATTCGCCCGAATCAGCTCATGAACCGCCTCGGTCGTTTCCGTCAGCCAGCAGGAGACCTGCGTCTGCGCGATCCGCTCCGTCAGGTAGGAAAACGGTTGCGGATCGTCATCGCCCGGTTGCTCATCCAGGACCGAGAAGTCAATCGTCCGACCGTTCAGGCGGCAGGGGGTGCCTGTCTTGAATCGTTGCAGTTCAAAGCCCAGTTCCTTGAGGCAGGCCGACATGCCAGCCGTGGTTCCATCCCCTGCCCGTCCGCCCGGCGTCTTGGCCTCGCCGGTATGCATGATCGCCTGCAGAAACGTGCCCGTGGTGACGATGACGGCCCGGCAGCGATAGCTGGCACCACCGCGCACGGCGACTCCGGCCATTCGTCGCCCGCCCGACGGGCCATCTTCAACCAGCAGACCCTCCACCACTTCCTGGCGTAGCGTCAGATTCTCCTGGTCTTCGATGCGGCGTTTCATCAAGAACTGATAGGCCTTTTTGTCGGCCTGCGCGCGGGGGCTGTGCATGGCCGGCCCCTTGCTACGATTGAGCATCCGGAATTGAATGCCCGTCTCGTCAATCACCCGGCCCATCTCGCCGCCGAGCGCGTCGATCTCGCGGACAATCTGCCCCTTCGCGACCCCGCCGATCGCCGGGTTGCAGCTCATCTGCCCCACGGTGTCGCAGTTCATCGTCAGCAAGACGGTGCGCGCACCGAGCCGCGCCGCGGCCAGCGCGGCTTCACAACCGGCATGCCCGGCACCAATGACGGCAATGTCGTAGTCGTAGGTCGTCATTTCACTTGGCCCGCTTGGGCGTTACTCGTCTTCGTCGTCTTCAATCGCTTCCTGGCGCGGCCAGAGCTGGTGGAAGTCGGGCTTGCGACCGCTCACGATCCAGTAGCCGCGAACCTCGTTGGCTTCGATCTCTTCAAAGACTTCCGGCATCGCTTCCACGAACCAGACTGGGGCCTTCGTCACCACGTGGACCCAGCCATGCCGCCGCAGGCTCTTCCACGCCGTCGCGAGGAACAATTCCGCGATCCGATAGTTCGAGAAATACGGTGGATTCGCAAGAACCACGTCGAACCAGTCGCGCGCGACGGCCGTCCCATCCGCATTCAGGATCGAGGTCACCCGATCGGCCACGCCGTTCTTCTCGGCTCCCCACCGGGTGCATTCGATCGCGCGGGGATTGGAGTCGACCGCGTGGACGATCACCCGTTCACCGCGGAGCGCCGCCGCGATTCCGACCGCTCCCGTTCCACAACCCAGATCCAGGACATGATCTTCCGGACCGATTTTCGCCCATTCCAGAAGCGCCCGTGCTCCCAGGTCCAGCCGGCGATGACTGAAGACGCCCGGTCGGCTCATGAGGTGTATCAGCCGCCCCTCATCGCGAAACGCGAACTCGCAATGGAAGTCGCGAGGGCGCTTCATGGGCTCGGTCTTCGTCGCCAGATACAACGCACCCTGCTTTTTGAAAGTCCGGCGGGTGACCTTCGGGAACATCTTCTTGAGTTCGCCGTGCAGCCACTGGTCTTCATCGTAGTCGATGCTGGCGACGAGGCGTCCCCCCGTTTCCAGCCGGTCGTGCGCCTGTTGCAACATCTCGCGTGAGAACTCTGACTCCCCCGACTTCTGGCAGAACACGACCGCGAGATCGGCCTTCTCGGAGGGTAAATCGGACTCGCAGAGGAATGTCAGATTCGGCGGCATTTCGTCGCCCAGCCAGGCGATCGTGCGGTCTTTCTGATACAGATCGAAAAACGAGCAGTGAATCTGCGTCTCGGGGTAGCGCCGGGCATATTCGATGGCGAACTGCCCGCGCCCCGCGGAATTGCACAACACGTTCGTCGCGGCTAGTTCGTCCAGCGCGTCGATGACGAGTTGCTCCTGCGGGCGCGCGCTCAGACCAGCCTGGGGATTAGCATCGATCTTGGGATTAAACTTGGTTCGGCGGGGCACGATGAAATTCGCTTGCGAGAAGGACGGCCAGATTTAGCGACTAGCATTAGTGATGCGGATGAGAAAACGGCAGCCGGTTCACACCACGCGACAGACATAGCACTTGAGATAATCGCTTTCGTGGCAGTGGACCGAGCGGGGATGATCGGCTGACGGGCCGCGCGCTTCCAGAATCTGGATGTGACGGTTCGCCTGAGCCGCCACCTTGCTGAGGATTTCGCAGAACATGTCGTGCGAAACCAGTCCCGAACAACTGCACGTCACCAGGAGCCCCCCCGGTTCCACCAGATCAACCGCCAGCCGGTTGAGGCTGTGATAGCCGCGAATCGCCGAATCAAGCCCTGCCCGGTGCCGGGCCAGCTTGGGTGGATCGAGCACGATCAGATCGAACGACTTCGCTTCCTCGCGGAGCGCTTCCAGCGTCTTGAACGCATCCCCCTTGCGCCAGCGAATGCGGTCCCCGACTTCGTTCAGCGCCGCGTTGTTCGCCGCCAGCGTCAATGCCGACTCCGAGACGTCCACTCCCACGACCTCGGCTGCCCCGCCCAGCGCGGCGTTGATCGCGAATCCGCCGCTATAGCAGCACAAATCGAGCACGCGGCGGCCGTTGGACAGCTTTCGGACCAGTTGCCGATTGTCGCGCTGGTCCAGGAAGAACCCCGTCTTCTGGCCTTCGGTCAGATCGATTCCGAATCGAACATCGTTCTCTTCCAGAAACATAGGCCGGGGCGGCGCTTCACCCCACAACAGCCCATCGCTGGCGTCGAGTTGCTCGGCGTCGCGCATCCCTTTTTCCGTCCGCAGCCAGATTCCCTTTGGCTGAACCTGCTCGACGAGGGCTTCGATCAACCGATCCTTGCGTTCGGCCAGCGCCCGGCTGGTCAACTGGACAACTAGAAATTCGCCATACCGGTCGACGGTCAGGCCCGACAGGCGGTCTCCCTCGCTGGCGACCAGCCGGCAGCCTCCCGTCGGGGACATATCAAACAACATTCGCCGCAGGTCCACCGCCTCGACCACGCGGGAACGCCAGAAGTCCTCATCCAGAGCTTCGTCCGGGTTCCACGAGTACAGACGCACGCGAATGGCGCTGTGCGGATTGAACAGCCCCCGGGCGACGAACTGGCCGTCATGAGTGACCAGCGTCACTTCCTCGCCAGGTTGCGGATCGCCGTGAATCTTGGCAATCGGTTTTGAGAAGACCCACGGATGACGGCTGAAAAACGGCAGCGCCATGCGCGGCTTGAGCGTGATCGTGGCTGTGGATGTATTGGCTGTCGCCATGACGGATGCTTTGCGGAAAAAAGAGAGGCACTGCCAACCGACATGTGGCGACAGCGGGCAGGAGAAATTCAGTGGTTGTCCGAGGCCCGTGTCGTCGAACCTTCGGGTTGCTGAGTCAGAATCGGGAAAAGTTTCTCAGCAACTGATCCGAGGCACTTGGCCGTGGCGAAGTTGCCTGCCGCTGGCTCTTTGCTCAAGTGCGTTGTCAGGGGCTAAATTTCGCGTGCCACTGGCTCTGCCAGTGCAGATTGTTCTGGGAAATCAATTTAAAGCACACTGGCAGAGCCAGTGGCACACGGATAAAGGCGATGACACCCCAATTTCTCCCATCGAGGACTAGCGTTCGCGGGCGGCGGCCCCTTCGACCGCGTCCAGGTAGGCCAGGAGTCGATCGCGTTCGTTGGTCAGGTGACGGACCCGCAGCAGGGAGCGGACGCGGGTCAACAACTCCAGCCGATGAACGGGTTTGGTCAGGAAGTCATCAGCGCCAGCTTGAATCGCCTTTTCGATGTCCCCCATTTCATTGAGGGCGGTAATCATGAGGATGGGAATCGAGCGGTGTGCCTCGGCCTGTCGCAATTGTTTGCAGACTTCGTAGCCGCTGAACTTGGGCATCATGATATCGAGCAGGATCAAGTCGGGCTGAAACTCGGCGACCTTCGCGAGGGTTTCCGCCCCGTCGTGTGCGAAGGCGATTTCGTAGGATTCGTCAGCGAGATACGCATCGAGCAGCTCGCAGTTCTGCTGGTTGTCGTCGGCAATCAGCACGCGCGACGCCGGAGATGTCGTCATGTCCGTCTCTTCGGAATACGGATTCTTGAAATGCCGCCCCGGATCGAATCCGGGCAGCCAGATGAATTTACGTCCAACGGGGCAGTCTACCACATTCGGGAACGGAACGAAATCCCTTGCCCAAACGGGGTTTCCGAGTCTGGAAGAGTGCCCCGTGACGCATGGCGGAGTTTGAAACAAGTTGCGCGAAGGTGCCTCACGCGCGCTGCCGGCGCTGGCCACCGGTCGCGCGGTAGCCATATTCGATCGCGAACCAGTTGGCGTACCGCTCGCGATCGCGATGCGTCGTATTCCGCTGGTCGAGCACGTGCCCCACTTCGTGGATCAGCACGTTGTTGAGGTAGAAGTCGCGCAGACCCTCGTAAGTCCAGCGAAGTTCCCACAACGAACCGGTCTGCGTCCACGTTCCCCCGTACATGCCGGCTTCGATCCGCTGCTGCGGGTTCGGCGGGCGGAGGTAGTATTCAACAAGCCCAGCTTCCAGCGGATACAGATAGATGTTGGCTCCCCACTGCATCCCGTACAGCGGAAAAAGAGCCCGTTTGCGGGTCATGCGGCTGAGCTGAACCACTTCGACTCGGGAAGTCATCCATTCCGGAAGCTGCAACAACCTCTCGCGAACCTCGGCGACGGTCACGGGGTGCCAGAAGTTTTCGCCCGGTTCCTGCTGGATGATCGTGGGGAACTGGCGAGCGCGGGGTTCGTGCCACACCTCGGGAGCGCTGAAACTGCTCGCCCGATCGCGATCGATCGTCCCGCGCTGTCTGTAGGCAACGCCAGGTCGGACTTTGCCGCGATCGCCCAGCCGCGATCGCTCCGCGAGACGATGATTTCCCAGCCCACGCCGACTCATGACCACACCACGACACCGACAGCGTCCACGACCGTGGACAAAAGTATCTCCCTGAAAGTCCCCAGATGCCGTCCTGTCGCGATCAAACCGCCTGCATCTGACATGTCCATGGTAGGGGGGCGGTAAACCACTCGGCAACTGTACACCGCAAGTCCCCGAGACAGCATGGGTTGCGAGAGCGGAAACCGGGCTCGTCCAGGCCGCGACGTGGCGCGCGGAAAAACTCCGCCTCAGGCCCGGGAGCGCAAACTCGACCGGGCGAGCGGGTTACGGACACTCGAGCTCATGCGAGACGCGTTTCACGCTCCGGCAGAGATTTTGCGGGCTTGTTCACCATCGCCGCAAGACGTTACCAAAAAAAAGGTTACACCAAAATCCATCACGGCTGACGCGCCCCGATCCAGGGATTTTCGCCGCTGAGCACCTCTCCAGCGGCGGCCGCTGGACTGCCCGGAAACGGCGCGAAATACTTCGGATCCTGGGGATTCGTGGACTGAAACTTAATCGCTTCGAGGCCTCGCTGGCTGTTCGTGGCGTACTCGAACATCGGCGCGATTTCGTCGGGCGTGGGAGTAGCCGGCGCTGCTTTGTCGGAGAGGTTAAACCCGAGGCTCGATCCCCCTCGTTCCAGCACCGATCCAAACTTCTCGGCGTCGTAGCCAGACACCACCACGGCTTCCTGTCCTACGCTCGCGAAGAGATTACGCCTGAGATTCATGCCGCGGCTTCCGTCGGCTGGCAGCTTCTCGAAGACAATGCCACGTTTTACCTGGTGGAACGTGTTCTGAGACACGACAAGCTCTCGCAGCAGCACCTGGCCCTGAATCACGACTCCATCCGGCATGCCGTCGAACACACTGCGGCGAATGTCGATACCGGTGACCTGCTTCCCCGAAATCCGAACGCCGCTGCCGAGGCTCCCGCGAAAATCGCAGGAATGGAACGCCAGGTAGCCGCAGTCGGTTCCCCCGTTGGGTTCCAGGACAACGCCGACGGCTTCGCCTCCTCCGCCGACAAACTGGCAGTTCTCAATGACGGCAGTCAGGTCGCCGAAACTCCCGGACGCACCGCGCCCCAGAACACCCGCCTTGGTAAATCCGTGAGCGTTGATTTTGGAGACTCGGCAAGCCATCGCGCCGTCGACAATCTCAATGGCAACCGGCTTCCCCTCGGCGGCCACTTCGAAGCCTTCCACCGCGCAGCGCGTGGCCCCTTCGAAGCGGATGACCGGGCCATCGCCGGTGGGCTTGAGGACCGCGCCCAGTTCCCCGGCGATAACGAGCCCCTCCGGATCTTTCGCGGTGAACGTGATGCGTTCATCATGATCGCCCGCGGCGACCGAGATTCGGAACGAGTCCCGCCGACCGAGGGGCTGATACGACGCGCGCACGGCATCGAGAGCTTCGCGAATCGTCCTGAAGTCCCCGGTCGGACCAACCTCCACCTTGCGACGACGCGACAGGTCCAGACCGGGCTTGGCCTTCGGCTTCGTGGCCGATGCGGTAGTTCCTGTCGCCGCGGGCGACGATTCCCCGGACGTGGACGGTGACACGACCGCGGGAAGAGTATTCTTCTTGCCGGAACTCCCTCCCAGGAAGAACCAGGTGCCGCCCGACAAAATCAAGAACCCCGCGACCGCTCCCCCGATCATCCAGGGAATCGACAGCTCCGACTTGGATTTGCCAGCCGGCTTCGCGACTTTGGCCGTTGTACTGGCCACCATGGGGCCGGGACTGCTTGAAATCGTCACGGCAAATGGGTCGGAGGCCGCGGGTGTCCAGCCAAATTCGCCTTCCGGCTCGTCGCTCGGCGGCCCGATCGGTGACTCAAACACTCCCGGCGGTGGTCCGGCAACCGAGGGCTCAACTTCCGTTGACTGGTCGGATGGCGGCAAGGACGAGTTGACGTTTATTGCATCAGAAGTGGCTTCAATTTCCGCCGTATCGGGCTTGCTGTCGACAACCACTGGTTCCGGGGCTTCCGCGACCGGTTTCGTTTCGACTTTTCGTTCCGGCTCTTTGGGCTGCCAGGTCGTAAAATCCGGAATGTCGTCGACCGGTTCCGGTTCAGAGGCCGGCGCGTCGAGAAAACTGAAGTCGGGCCCCGATCCCGACTTCGCCGCCGGCGGGGACGGCTTGGCAGCTGATGCCGCTACTGACGGGGTGGGAGATGGGGGTGCCACGACAGGAAACTGTTCGCCGTCGGCCGGCGCCGTCACTTTCGCGACGGGGGCGGCGACCGGCTTCTTGACAACTGGCCGCGCTACGGGTTTCTTCGCGGTCTGTGCACCATCGACTGGAGCCGTTCCACCCGCCGTGGTCAGCCATTGTTGCAGGGCTTCGGACAGTTCCTCCGCCGAGGCATAGCGGTCACTGGCCTGCTTGGCCATCATTTTCCGCAAGACGGCCGCCAGGGTCGGGGGAATGTCCGCCCGCTGCGACTCAATCGTGGGCGGCTCTTTCGTCTGATGGGCCATCAACCGCTGTGCGAGTGTTCCCTCGGTAAACGGCGGATGCCCGCAGAGCATGAAATAGAGCGTGCACCCAAGGCTGTAGATATCGGCCCGGGCGTCGACCGTGTGGCTGTCGAGCGCCTGCTCCGGCGACAAATAGTCGGCTGTTCCCAACACCTTCTCGTCATGGCGAATGGTGAGGGCGTCGGTGTTGTCGCTGTCGTCGAAGAATCGCGCCAGACCCAGGTCGAGCACTTTCACGACGCCATTGTTCGCCAGCAGCAGATTGCCCGGCTTCACGTCGCGATGGACGAGCCCGGCTTTGTGCGCGTGCGACAAGCCCAGGGCTGCCTGCCGGATGTACTCGACCGAGTCGCGAAACGGGAGCGGGCCGTGCTTGACCACGTATTCCTGAAGGCTCATGCCATCGACGTATTCCATGACCAGGAAGTGGATTTCCGTTTCGTTGTCGGTCTGATGATCGACATCGTACGCCCGCACGATATTCGGGTGATCCAGCGAGGCGACCGCCTGCGCTTCGCGGTGAAAACGGGCCAGGTACGAAGAATCGGTGACGCGTTTCGTCGGCAGCACCTTGATCGCGCAACGCCGCCGCATCACCGTGTGCTCGGCCAGGTAGACCGCGCTCATCCCCCCCTTGCCCAGAAGCTGGAGCAGCCGATACTTCCCCAGGAAGTACCCTTTATGCCGCCCTTGCAGCAGCTTTTCCGACTGCCAGCGAGTGAGGCCATTGGCCTGCACGAGAAAATCTGCCAGAGCCGCCGCGTTGGCGGCATCGCCCCCAGCGGCCTGATACTCATCGAGTAGTTTGTTGAGACGGGTCTCCTCGATCAGCCCGCTCTTGCGAACGATCGCCAGAAAAGAACCCGTATTGAGTTTGCTGGACGTCGACAACTCCGGAAACCTCTTCCCGAGAAACGAAGGCGACCACGTCCGGTCGGAAGTTGAAAACGACAGAGAACCTCGGTCAAAACCCGGTTGGCGGTTCGGAAACCTCTGCAAACTCAGGAATGTTTCGGATGTCCACGGGGTTTTGACAGTACGACAAAGAACCTCGAATTGACCCAGCCAAAGTCTCCCGTCGCTCCACGACGGACATTCGCGGCAACCGAGCCCCGCATGCTCAGCACGAGTACCCTTCTCGATTTCGGTACGGATTGCCGAGATCGAAGACAAAGTCACCGTAAGCAGTGTACCGTAGCGTGCAACAAATCGAACTGCCAGTATGTTTCGCGACGGGAAGGATCTCCGCGAATGATACGCCCCCCAGCCATGAACCGCGCTCGACGAGCGGCCCCCAGCCCGGCATCGGTGTCGCTTCCGTTCAGACAACCACGCCCTTTTTTCCGGGATTTGGCATGAGCTGCGAAGTGGCTCCACGGCGAGCCGACCGGGTCGGCCCCGGCTTCTTTCATCTCGGGATTGCCGGCCTCATCTTATGCGGGCTGGAGGCCACATACGGGCTGTCGGGCTTCCCGCGATTCTGGTATCAGCATCAGCCCATCTGGTGGCTGTTGTCGCTGGTCAGCCTTGCCGCGGGATTCACCGCAATGTCGAGATCGGTCGCGCCCCAGCGGCTGATGTGGCGACCGTCGGTTCCGGGCAAGCGATTTCGCGAGTGCATCGTCTATACCGCTCCCGGTTGCACCTTGTGCGACGAGACCCTGGCGCTGATCTCCCGTTATCGTCGCTGGCTGCCCGACCCCGTCGAAGTTTCCATCGAAACCGATCCGCGTCTGGTCGCGCAGTTTCGCAAGACGGTCCCCGTCGTCGCGCTCGATGGCAAAGTCCGCTTTCGCGGCGCTCTGTGCGAAACGCTCTTGCGACGACTGATTGAAGGTTCGCCCGTTGTTGACACCTGATACACGTTTCAAGACCCTTTGCGTGACGCGGGGGCAGTTCAAGCATCCGACAGTCTCGAAACGCTAACCGGTCTGGAAACGTGCACGACCCCGATCGCGACATGACTCCTCCCGAATCCACCAGGGGTGCCGAGGAAACGGCTCCGGGCGAACGTGCCGCGGCATGGCTGGTCGGCTACCGCTGGGTGCTCCTCGCAGTCGCCATCGTCACCTGCCTCGCGGGACTGCGACCCGCGCTGTCCCTGACGTTCGAAGAATCGATCGAGTCGCTCTTCGCCGATGACAACCCCCGACTGCGCGCCTATCGCGACAGCAAGACCTGGTTTGGCGGTGACGAGTTCGTGATCGTCGCCTGGCGCGAACCCGAGTTGTTCCTTCAGGGAAATCAGCTTTCCCAGCCTGCCCGGCTGCACCTGCAACAACTCACCGACCAGATTCGGCAGGTTCCGGGGCTCGATCAGCCAAGCATCCAGAATCTGGCCGATGCTCTCAAGTTTCCCTATGGCCGCGCCCTGGTTCGCGAATTCCTCGAAGGTCTGCTGCTTGGGTCCGACGGCGAAACCACCGCCATCATCGCGCGGCTGGTGCCCGCTCGCGAATCACCCATTTCCCGGGCCGAAATCTTTCAGCGCATTCGCGACATCGCCGCGCGGGAAGACCCGCCGGCCTTCGTGCTGGGCGAGCCGATCCAGGTCCACGACATGTTTCGCTACGTCGAACGGGACGGCGCGACACTGGGCATCGCCTCCACCGGGCTGCTCTTGCTGGTCATTCTCGTCCTGTTCCGCAGTCTGCGCTGGATGGTCCTGCCCCTATTGATCGTGCAGGGATCGTTGATCCTCACGAAGGCGCTGCTTGTTCTCAGTGGCACTCCACTCAGCATGGTCAGCAGCATGCTCGACTCGCTGACGATCATCATCGGCATCGCGACGGTCATGCACATCACGCTGCGTTACCGCGATGAGGTCAGGAATTGCGATCGAACCACCGCCCTCACGCGGACAATCGCCGGGCTGGGACTCCCCATTTTCTGGACGATCGTGACAACGGCGGCCGGTTTTGGGTCGCTCCTCTCCAGCCGGATCGCGCCGGTCGCCAGCTTCGGCCTGATGATGACCACGGCCACGCTGGGTGTTCTCGTGATGACCGCGCTGCTCACTCCCGGCCTGGTGCTGCTGGGCCGCAAAACGGCCACCCCCGCGGTGCCCCTCTTCGAAGACCGCCTCACCCGGAACCTGGGAGGCATTACCCGGGCCGTCGGACGCCGGCCGGCCCTGTATGCCGTCGGAATGTTCGGCATCATGGCGTTCTGCGCGGCTGGCCTCTTGCGGCTGGAAGTCGAAACCGACTTCAGCAAGAACTTCCGTTCCAACAGCCCCATCGTCCAGGCGTTGAATTTCTTCGAAACCAAACTGGGGGGAGCCGGAACCTGGGAAGTCGACTTTCCCGCGCCGCATGAGCTCGATGAAGAATTCCTCGATAAGGTGCGCCACCTGACCGAGGATCTTCGCGAACTGGAAAAACGACAGGGGCTCGACCGCCTGACCAAGGTGATTTCGCTCACCGACGGACTGGAACTGGTCCCTTCGCGGATCCTGTTCACTCGCTTTTCTCTCGAAACGCGGATGGCCCTGTTGAGCGGCATCCAGTCGCAGTTCGCGGACGGACTCTACAACGCCCGCGAAGGCCGCATGCGGATCGTTCTTCGCGCGCTCGAACGGCAGCCCGCGGAAACGAAGCTGAAACTCATCGCCGATGTCGAAGCGACGGCTCGCCGCCACTTCCCCGAAGCCGAGGCGACGGGGCTCTTCGTGCTGCTGACGTTCCTCATCGACAGCCTTCTCGCCGATCAATGGTCCAGTTTTCTGCTGGCGGCCGCCGCCATTGTCCTGACAATGGCGGTCGCCTTTCGCGACTGGCGCGTCGGCCTCATCTCCCTGCTCCCCAACCTGTTCCCGATTGTCCTGGTGATCGGTTCCATGGGCTGGGTCGGCGTCCCCATCAATATTGCCACCGCCATGATCGCCAGCGTCTCGGTCGGGCTGACGGTCGACTCGACCATTCACTACATCTGGTCGTTTCGCGAGAAACGCCGCCAGGGTGTTCCCTTCGACGACGCGCTGGAAACCACGCACCAGGGAGTCGGCTTGGCACTGGTCTTCTCGAACGTGGCCCTTGTCGCCGGTTTTTCGGTACTGACATTGTCG
Source organism: Planctomycetaceae bacterium (assembly GCA_019636285.1). Taxonomy (GTDB): domain Bacteria; phylum Planctomycetota; class Planctomycetia; order Planctomycetales; family Planctomycetaceae; genus JAHBXV01. The sequence continues at coordinate 36,094 of JAHBXV010000029.1, read as the reverse complement.
TATTTTATTCCGACAATTTATTTTGGAATTCTTGTCAGCCTCGCCATGCTGGGGGGCCTGCTCGGCAACCTGGTCCTGCTGCCGATTCTCCTGCGATTCACTGATCGGCCAACTCAAGCCGGCGATGGTATTGCCGGTTCTTGATCTCGGGGCGCAAGATGTCCGACGTCGTCACCTGCGAATGCGGACAACCTTTTCCCGTCACCACACGCGACGCGGGTAGCACATTCGTCTGCCATTGCGGCCGAGACGTCCGCATTCCGAGAGTTGCCTACACGCCGGGATCGGCTCCACGGGACGGCGAGAATTCCGCCAACCGTCCGGCGATCGCCATTCTCGTGGTCACCTTCATTGTCGCGGCCATCAGCGCCACCTACTCGCCCGGCGCCTTGTTTCCCGTCGGACTTCTCATGATCGTCATCGGCCGCGTCTGGCTGACGGCACTGGTCTTTCGCGAACTGGACCTGCCAAACGCCATGATGGTCCTGCTGGTCCCCTTCATGCCGACCGTGTTTCTCTTCAAGCGGTTCGACATCGCCGGACTGCCTTTCGCTTACAGCGTTCTGGGAGTCTTCGTGGCCATATCCGGCTTCGACTCCCTGTAATTGCCGGAATCGACTTCTTCGATTTCGTTTCCCGGCTCCGCCTGAGAACGTCCCGTCCTGACGCGCCAGTTCAATCGACATTTGGCAGCCGGCCGCCGCGCGGCAGCTCCCACTCCCCCAGCAAGGTGCCAATTTCAGTGGAACCGGTGGCAACAACGATGAGCAGCATCGACGACTCCTCGATGGCCTCCAGGCTGAACAGTTCGTTGAACTTCAGAAAAGTCGCCTGACCGTCTCTCAGCGCGGCCCTCCGATCCGACATTTCGACCGTGATGTTTCCCGACATGCAGACTAGGACGAGTTCTCCCTGGGCCTGATAGGGCGGGATCCGCACCCCGGCGGCAACGTGTAGTCGAGAGACCCCCATGCTGGATGTTTGAACGATGACGGTGTTGTCTTCGCCATCATCAGCAACCGAGAACAACTCAAACACCTCGCCGGGCGACGCATTGATCCTTCTCATCTTCAATCCTTTTGTGTTTGTGCGACTCAACCGCTTAGCGGAAACATCCTCTGAATTCTTGACGTGGGCGCGAGGAGTCAGCGATCTGGTGACGAACGAGATGTTTCGACACCTGTCGGCACAGCAGGGTCTGCACTTCTGTCGCATACCGGCGGCCGTCGATGCAGCCTGCCCAGGAGAATTTTCCCTAGTCCTGCGGGCAGCGCCTTAACGCGAATCACCGCAATGAAGCAGCCTTCGAAATCGTCTCACATCGCACGTGTAACGAAGAGGGGTTCATTGTAGCGATCCCAACGGTTAGCTCGTGGAAATAGCTCGTGGAAATTTGCAACGACACCTATTGATTCCGTGAAAACACACGCCCGCAGAAGGTCAACCGGCACGGCAAGCCGGGAACTCCTCACTCGGAATTTCCACCTCCGGCCTTCCACGAGGCGGTGCTTCAGATTGGCTTCTTCACGAGCGTCGATTTTGTTAAGGCCAAGATCCTCGGGTTCGACTTCCATCCGAAATGCCCCGGCTGGATCCCCAGAAAACCGACTTCTCATGAATTCCCACGATTTCCCAGTTCCGGCCTAGGCAGTTTGATTGGCGAATGCTAGACTTCCGGTGGTGGTGAAGAACCCTAGAAAGTCTGCTGTCTCGTTCGCTGACCGTCGTGCCGAGTTGAACCTTACGGTTCCTCGACCCGTCTCTCTCCAGACGACCCGAGCTGATTCTTTGCGGGAATCGCGAACTTATTCAGGGCGGCTTTAATCTCCTTGAACGGTTTCCATCGCTTGGAACAGTGGATCGGAATCAAGGATTCCGTCACATCAATCGGCACTTGAAACAGGTCTCCGGTCATTCTTGTCCACGAGCCATCCGGCTGCTCTGACAAGCGCCACGGTCACGAACCAACTCTCTCCGCGGTCCTATGCGACCAATATCGGAGGCGCGTGACCGGCCCTTTTCCGGAACTTCGTTTCTTTCAATTACGCACACATCCCCAGTCGGCACTTTTAGAACCATCGAGTCAACAGCTCGGGCCAAGCCGCCCCTGGGGTTTCAAATCCGTCTCAAGAAGGAAAATTCACCGAGTGACGCAAATCTTTGTAGGCAACCTGGCCTACACCACTTCCGAGCGCGAACTGCGCTCTTTGTTTGAACGCTTTGGGCGCGTCTCCTCGATTCGTCTCGCCACCGATCGCCAGTCCGGCAATCCCCGTGGTTTCGCTTTTGTCTTGATGCCGTCGTGGGACGACGCCGATGAAGCGATCACGCGGCTGAATGGATCCAGCCAGGCCGGCCGGTCGATCGTTGTCCGCGAGGCGGAAAGCGAGTCGAATCGCCCGGAGAGTCGCCCGAAAACCAACCCATTCCTGGATCTCCTCTAGATTTAACGCCCCGAAAAGGGGTTAATCAGGCAAGCGGCAGCAGTCGTTGCTGTCGCCGTTCGATGGCTCGCCACGATTTTCGTGGAGGGCTAGATTTTGAGTCTCGTCTCGCAACGACCGGTCCTCTGGGGATTTCGGGTTCGGCAGGACGTCTCGCCCAGAAAGGACTGTTGAGAAATGTCGATGAAGTTGTATGTGGGTAACCTGACGTACGGCACGGATAGCTCCGCGCTCGAACAGATGTTTTCCAGCTTTGGAGAAGTCAAGTCGGCGCAGGTTGTCATGGACCGCGACACCGGCCGTTCCAAGGGCTTCGGGTTCGTTGAATTCAGCGATGCCCAGGCTGCCAACGCCGCTATCGCGGCCATGAACGGCAAGGATATCGATGGTCGCTCGCTGACCGTCAACGAAGCCCGCCCGCGCGAAGAGCGCGGCGGCGGCGGTGGTGGCGGACGCGGCCGCTCGGGTGGCGGCGGATACGGCGGTGGTTATGGCGGTGGCGGTGGCGGTGGCCGTCGCTACTAAGCGATCCTGACACAACCTTTGTGAAGTGAAGTGTTTGCCCGGTATTCCGCAGGTTTCCGACCGGCACAACCGGTTGTGTGAGGAGATCTAAGCGACACTGCGGTCAACGCTCCAAAGACTTGCAGCCGGTGGACATCCCGATGTCCGCCGGCTGTTTTCGTTTTGGGGAGATGCCGCCGGTTGCGAGCAACCGGCGGCGAAATGAAGCGTGGGCAAAATCGCTCTTGCCAGACAGACAATTGTACGCCATAGTTCGCGTACATTTGTTTGCGTTAAGAAGGAGCGATCATGGGCGAGCGGCCGGGGTTGTCCAAGGGAGAGCTGGAAGTGGCGAGGCTCCTGTGGGAGCTGAAGTCCGCCACCGTGCGGCAGGTTCACGAGGCCTTCCCGCCCGAGCGGGACATCGACTTCGCCACCGTGCAAACCTATCTGCGGCGGCTCGAATCGAAAGGCTATCTCAAGGGGCGGATGGAAGGCCGCACGCGGATTTATTCACCGCGCGTGCAGCCTCGCACCGTCATTCGCGACACGATCGACGATCTGGTCGAACGGCTTTTCGGCGGCGAAGCCCTCCCCCTCATGCGGCATCTCATCGAGGACCGGGGGATCTCGCCGGACGATCTCGCCCAGTTGCGAGCCATGATCGATCGACTGGAGGAGGATCGCCATGAGTGACCCCATCCTGTCGCTGCTGTTCGCACAGACCTGGCAATTGACGGTCGTGATTTTGGGAGTGGCCGTGCTCAGCCGTCTGTTCCGACGGTCGCGGCCCCACCTGGCCGCAATGTTATGGCTGCTCGTTCTTGCCAAAGCCGTTACACCCCCCATCCTGAGCAGCCCCATCGGCCTTTTTACCTGGTCGCTCCCAACCGAAACGGTTGCCACCCTACCGGCTGCCGAGACCGTGGCGTCGGTCTTTCCTCGCCAAGAGCCGATCGAGGCGGACACGAGCATTCCCGCATCAATCCCAACCCCGCCCGATGTGGCCGCGCAAGCCATTCCTCTCACGGAGTGGGAACCGGCCGACGTGCAGTTCCTTGCGGTCGAAGAACCGGCAACTCATCTCAATCGCGAGGTGTGGCCCGTAATTCTGGTCGCCGGGTGGCTCAGCGGTTTCGCAATCTTCGCGCTGGGAACGACAATGCGACTGTTGTGGCTGTTCCACCATTTGCGACAAGCCGGGCGTGTGGAACGGCCCGAACTCGACGAACTGGTCGCGCGGCTGTGTCGTCGCCTGCAGCTGCGCCGCCCGCCGCGAATCTGGGTGACACCGACCAACCGCGGCCCGGCCGTGCTCGGAATCGCCCGGCCTACTCTCCTGTTGCCCGCCGCCCTCGTCGATCAGCGATCGATCGCCGATCTCGAACCGATTCTCGCCCACGAGTTGATTCACGTCCGCCGCCGCGACTTCTGGCTGGGCTGGTGGCAGACGGCGGTCCAGTGCGTCTGGTGGTTTCATCCGCTGGTCTGGTGGGCCAATCGCAGCCTTTCCCGACTGGTGGAACGCTGCTGCGACGATGAAGTGCTCTCGGCCCTGGATTGCGAACCAGCCCGCTACGCGCGAAGCCTGCTTTCGACTTTGGAACTGAAACAGCGACTCAAACCCGTCCCCACGGCGCCGGGAGTTCGGCCCGTCGATCTGACCCGCGAACGAATGGAGCGAATCATGCGCACAGGACAAGGACGTCCGGCCCAGACTCCGTGGTGGGGCTGGGGCCTGTTGGCCATTGGATTGATCCTCACCTTACCCGGCGCCGCTGACCGACTGGCAGCAGAGGGGCCACAAGAACTCCCGGCCCCCGAACTCGGTGAGATCTATTCATCACCCGAGGCGGCCGAAGCAGCGACGAAGGGTTCCCCAGCCTTTGATCAGCAACCTGTCTGGCAGACATACGACGTCGCGGACGTGCTGTCGTCCGACTTTGCTGATGTCCCCAACGACAAGGAGCGCCGCCGCGCGTTTCTGAACGAAGTCGTCGCGATTGCCGTTCGCAATTCCCAAATGCGATCGCGATCACCCCTGTTCGATGGTCAGCCAGCTTTGCGGCAGGTCACCTGGGACGGAGACCGTCTGCGGCTGGAAGCAACGCCGGGTGAACATGCCGAACTGGCTCACCTGCTGAAACAACGCCGCGAGCACCCGGAAGCTGCGAAGCAATTGGTCCGCATCGAGACTCGCTGGATGACGGACGTCGACGCAAAGCAGATGAAAGACATCTCCTGGGTAAAATCAAAGGATGAACTCACGAACCGGCCCCGGCATACATCTCTGAGTGACAAGCAACTTCGCCAACTCATCGCCAAGATCGAGGCCAATCCGCAGGCGGTCACCCTGTCTGCCCCGAAAATCACCACCTTCAGCGGGCAATCGGCCATGGTTCAGGTGGGTTCTGAGCGGCCGTTTGTCACCGAGACTCGGCCCACATCCGAGGGTCGCGAGGCTGTGATTCAGGTCGTCGCGGATGGAATGAACTGGGAACTCAGGCCCACGATCCAGAACGATGGGGCCATTCACCTGTGGCTGCGCCTGCGGCAGCAGGAAGTGACCGAGGTGAGTGAGCTGCCGACAGGCGATACCAACGTGCAGGCTCCGACGATTGCTGCCTCGCAGATCGAGACGACTCTGCGACTGGAGCCAGACAGACACCTGCTCCTCGAGTTCCCCGATTTTCGCGGCAAGACCGTGCTGGGCATCGTGACGGCAACCGTGGAGAAACCCGCCCCAGAGAGAAAAACGTCCGCGAACCCCCAACCAAAACCAATCGTGCCAACGTACGAACCGCCTGCGAATGCGGATGACGCCATCATCGTTCAGCTTCCCGTCTCTCGCGCGCTCGATGACACCACGCCGGTACGCGTTCGGCTTAGCGGGAAACGGTCCACGATTGCGAGCGATTATCTCAAACGCCGCGCTTCGCCGCCCACGACGTTTGGCGACGTCACGAAGCGCCTGCCCGATGAACTGCGTGACCACTACCACAAACTTGGTTATCTGTTCGCCAAGATTGAAGTAAACGTCGAACCCGATGAAGAGTCGGAAACGGGAACGGGCTGGAAGGCTGTCGTCTATGTGAATGAAGGACCGCGGGTTCTGAAACAAACCTGGAAGGAAGTGGACCCCGACAAGCCCGAACTGGGCCGCATTGGTGACCTTGATGTGGAGCTGTATCCCGTTTTGCGCCACGACCACATCCATAAGGCAATTCAGCATCACTTGTTGCGACAGGGCTACGTCGCCCCCGGAGGCTGGGCAACCCGGTTGAAGCGGCCAGATCTGGAATCAGATGCCGTCCCTTATCGGGTTCGCATCGAAACCGGTCGACGATTCAAGGTCGGCGGACTTCTCATTGCACCCGCCATTCCCGAGATGCTTGATGAGGGCTTCCCGCAGGATTTTCCGATTCAGCGCGGCTTAGCCTTTGATCACCAACAGATCGAACGCACCTACCCAGTCCTGCGGCGGTGGTTCGCGAAGCATGGGTATCACAATGTCGACTTCACGACCCACCTACGTGGCAACAAAGCCGATGACACCGTTTTCATCCAGTTCTCGGCAACATCCACGTCACTGATCAGGCGATCCTACAACCAGGCACTCAATCACCGGCCGGCGGTTCCTCAACCTGTTCCTCCCGCCGTTTCGTGGACCAAAGCCCCGCCATCCGATCAGGCGCGGAGGGACAAATACCGGCAGCCGGCCCAGAAAACCCTGGATTCACCGGGGCTCAATCAAATCATTGAACTCACGTTCTCCGACACTCCGCTCAGTGAAGCTGTTGCGGAAGTTCAACGTCGCACGGGCACGAATATCGTGCTCGATGAAATCGGGCTGCAAGAAGCCGGAATCCAGCGCAACGCGCCCGTCAATCTGGAGCTGTCGGGAATCTCCGCCCGATCAGCGCTGAAGATTCTCGCCCAATCGCTTGGATTGGCCATGACCGTCGGTGATGAAGCGGTCGTCATCACGAGCCCCGACCGTGCCAACCCCCTGCTCGTCATGACCTACCCCGTCGCCGATCTGGTCGTGCCGATTCCCGATCCCACAAAGCCGCAAAGCCTGCCGACGGACGCAGGCAAGACTCTTGAAGTCAATCAGGAAAACTTGATGAGTCTGATCCGCTCAACGATCGATCCAAACAGTTGGGATCACGTCGGCGGGCGCTGCACCATGAAGTTCTTCTCGCAGACGCTGAGCCTGGTGATCCGGCAGACTCAAGGCAATCACGACGAGATCGCCATACTCCTGGGGCAACTGCGGCGACAACTCGAGCTGCAGATCGTCCTTCAGGCGACCGAACGAACGGTTTCGAATGACGAATGGCAAACCACCGCGCCGCTGGATGGAAACGAATCGGTCCGCCTGTTAAGTGCCCCATCTTCAAAATCGGCACTCAAAGTGACAGTCTTCAACTCACAACGAATCCCGCTTGTCCTCTTGAGGGAAGGCGACGTCACCCCGGCGAAGAGTCTTCAACGAGGTCCGATCGACGTGCTTCCGGTTGTCTCCGCCGACCGTCGCAAGATCGCGATCATGATTCTGCCAGCGAGTCATCCGTCGCGTCTGGAACCGATTCCGATGACGATTCCCGATGGCCAGACGGTGCTCATCGACATCAGCGCGACCATTCCGCCGGGCGATCCACGTCTGGCTGAAGGAGGCCGCGTCGTGCTTGAGATGACGCCCAGAATCATCGTGCAGGAGGAAGAAGAGGAACTGTTGCCTCTCCCGTCCGCGCCAGTCGGGACGACCTCTCCTCGGATCATCATTGAGAAGGAAGAACCGGAGTTGCTGAAAGTCGATTAGGGCATTGTCACGGTTTTATGTGCGTGTGCCACTGGCTCCGCCAGTGTGCCTTTCTCTCGCCTCTTCCTCGCATTCCCAGGCTCTGCCTCATTCAAGCTTGAGCGAGGTAGAGCCTCCGTCGGAACTGTTCCCAGACGGAGACTGGGAACAAGCACTTGCTATCTGAATTAGCAATCACCGGGGGATACTGGCTCTACCAGCGCGCCCTAAGCTGATTGCCCATGACAAGACGCACTGGCAGAGCCAGTGGCACGCGAAAACGAAGGCGCGACAAAACGTCAGTTCGACGTCTTCGCCTTCTCGCGCTTCGCGTTCCACTCAGCGAGAATCCCTTCCGGATCATCGTTGAACGCATCACGGCAGCCGGTGCAGCAGACGTAGTACGTCTTGCCGGCGTGCATCACCGGGATGGTCCCCTTCCCGCCGGTTACCACGCATTCCGGGCCGTCGCTTGAGGAGGTGGCCAGCCGGGTTCCTTCGCGTTGCGTGCCGATCTCGGCGATGCGGGCCGTGAAAGTCTGGCCATCGCGGCGGCGCTCGTGCAGCCAGATCACGCGATCGCTGTTGAGCAACGTCAGAGTAATTCGCTGAATCTGATCGTTGTCATCGGCCGCAGATTCGAAGACCGCTTTCTTGCCGTCCAGCTTGCCCTTCAGCGTCAGCGTTGATTTGTCGGGTTTGGTCACCTGCAAAACCAGTTCACCCTCGTTGTCGCCGGGCGAGACCAGTGCGGTGGTCCACAGTTCGCTCTCCTTGATCGACCAGCGCAGTCCGGTCCGGTCGGGCTGCCACGACCAGGCGACCGTTTGGCCTTCCTTCCAGGCGCCGGCACTCGACCCGCGCCGCGGCTGGGCGATGCCCCGCCATTCCCCGACCAGGTGAGAGAGCGGATCCAGAGCCGCCAGAACCGATTCTCGCGTCCGCTCGGACGGTTGATCGCCGCTCGCCGTCAGCGCGGCACAGGCCACCATCCCCAGCCAGACACAGCGAAGGCTCGAAGTCCCGCGTGAATCGCGCATGGTCAGTCTCTCCTTCAAACGATCGCCACTTCTCACGACTCGATGGCCCAACTTCCACGCGAATCCGCCAATTCAACCCCGGTCCCGCACACAACGATCGTTTGATTCCCGCAACACGTTGTTGTGTTTTCGAAACGCCCCCCGAGGCCAGACGCTCGCACTTCTTGCGAAAAAGTAAGGGCGAAACACGAAGAAGGCAACATTTTGTCCCTGGCAAACTCTCCCCTCGCACAGACCCGGCATCAATGTTGCTGTACTTAAGAACTCGGTCGCGCTCCCGATTCACTCTCAACCGATCGATTCCGACTCGCACGGACTTTCGAACACCAGACACCCGCACAGGACTGCTCACGAAGAGCCGCTACCATGCAACCAACCGGCGACCGAACCGATAACAGCCTGCTCCCGAACGATTCCATCGACAAGACGATCGGCTGGATCGTCCTAGCCATGGGGATCTTCCTAGTCCTGGCGATTGCCGTCAGCGTCCTTTCGGAAGTGCAGCAGGTCGCCAGCCGCCCCGGCCACACCCGCGCGCCAGCGCCCGCCGCTCCGGAAGCCGAGATGGGCGGCATGGCCCGGTAATACTTCACATTCTTGCCGAACGGACTCACGCGCGTGTCAGCGCGTGGAAGCGTTCGAGCAGGTCTTTCGTCACGGGGCCGGGCTTCCCGTCGCCGATCGGTCGGCCGTCGAGGCTGACCACCGGAACGACTTCGGCTGCCGTCCCCGTTAGGAAACATTCGTCGGCTGTGTAGATGTCGTGCCGCGTCATGACGAACTCGCGCATCTCGTAGCCCGCTTCAATGGCGAGCCGCATCACCGCATTCCGCGTGATCCCTTCGAGAATGCCAGCATCGGGCGGCGGAGTCTTCACGACGCCGTTCTTGATGATGAAAATATTGTCGCCCGTGCACTCCGCGACTTCACCGCGGTGATTGAGCATCAGCGCTTCGACCATTCCCGCATCCGTTCCCTCGATGCGGGCCAGGATGTTGTTGAGGTAGTTGAGCGACTTGATCCGCGGGCTCAACGCCGCCGGGTGATTGCGAATCGTGCTCGCCGTCACCAGCGCCATTCCCTTCGTGTAGGTCTCCGCCGGGTACAGCGAGATCCGATCGGCGATGATGATGACCTGCGGATTGGCCGTGCGGCGGATATCCAACCCGAGGCTGCCGGCGCCGCGCGTGACCACCAGCCGAATGTAGCCGTCGGAAATGGAATTCGCGGCGACGGTCTCCTCGACCGCCTTACGCAGGGCGTCTAGGGACAGGGGAATTTCCAGCCGAATCGCACGGGCGCTTTCGTACAGCCGCTGCAAATGGTCTTCGTGGAGGAAGACCTTCCCGCTGTAAACGCGAATCCCCTCGAAAACGCCGTCGCCATAGAGCAGGCCATGGTCGAACACGCTGATTTTTGCGTCAGCCTCGTCCACCAGGCGGTCGCCCAGGAAAATCTTCAATCCCATGGAGTCAATTCCACTGCACTGATCAGAGGATGTCGCCGGTGCGCACGTCACTTCCGGCGTGAGTTTTGAGCAAAGCCTGAATTGTAACCGGCCTGGCTGGAGGGGGATATCCACCGCAAGCGACACGATCCCGTTTCCATAAGTTCGCCCGCGAGGATCGTCGCGTCAACCGGCTTTGAAGCCACGACGCCAATCTTCACGGTGTTGTTTCAGGAACGTGGCGGAAGACTTTGTCGTGCAGCGTGTACAACAGCCAGCGCTGGCCATCGTGGACCAGTTGCCCGCTCGACTTGTTTTCGGACACCGGCCGTAGCGGGTTGCCGGAGTACTTCGTCCAATGGACCAGATCGTCGGACACCGCGAGCCCGGTCGCCCACAGACTGGGCGTGCCAGCAATTTCCGGACGCTTGGAGCCATGAAATACGGCAAAATAGCGGCTATCGAGCTTCACAATCTGGTTGAGGGCGATCAGATCCCGGTCGTAGTCGCCGGGGCCGGGGACAAGAACCGGCTCATCCTGAACATGGTCCCAGCGAACAAGATCAGTCGACTTGGCCAGCCAGACCCCGCGATCGCCACGTTCGTAGAACAGGTGCCAGACTCCGTTTTCGACATAAACCGTTGGCGTCCCGTACGGCCCCTCGGGAATTGGATCGCCATTGGTCTGAAAAATCTGCAATTGTTCCTGATGGGTCCAGTTGATGCCATCCGGCGACGTCCAGCGTTGAGCGCGATCGCCAACTCCTTCGCAGAAGAGGTGATACGTTCCGTCGTGGTGAATCACGCAGACGTCTTCCACCCAGGCATTCCGAATTACCGGGTTGCCAGTATGACGCGTCCAGTGAATGCCATCGTTCGAGGTGGCGAGCCCCAGGTGTTTTTCGTCGGACCGCTCGCCGCGATAACCCGTGTACCACAGCTTCCAACCCTCTTCATCACGAATGATCCAGCCTCGCTCGCGAATCCGGGCTTCCCAGGTTCCACTGCCAAGGGCTTCAAAGACGGGCTTTTCAGGATCGGCGACCCAGCGAGTGAGTCCTGCGGGAAAGACGGGCTCCTCGCCAAGAGCCGCGCGAATTCCACTCAGCAGCGAGCAGGCCAGAAGGATGCCGCCAATCCTGACAGACGGCAGTTCTCTGAATTTTCGGGTCATACCTATTCCCTTCGCGAAAGCGATTCGCCCTGACGATTCTCTTAATTGGCTGATTTGACAGGTGAGATCGCCCGCCCCACGATACGCGCTGGAATTCGCGGCCGCCAATGCAGTGCCACGGAAGATGCCCGTCACGGATTCCAGCACAATTCACCATCACTGCGGTGGGGTCATGAGACCATCTGGACGGTCAGCGTGTGGCTGGACGCCGTCAACATCCGAACTGGGGCCAGGCAGGAAGCGTGATGAGCAGTCTTTCTCCCGCCCCCATTCCTCCGACTCTGAAGAGTCGCAAAGTGGTGATCGGCCTGATCGGCGGCATCGGCTGCGGCAAGAGCACGCTCGCGCGAGCCGCCGTGGCGCGTCGCCCTCTTATCCTCATCGATGCGGACTGGCTGGGCCACCAGGCGCTTGACGACCACGATGTTCAGCTCGCGATTCGCAGCCGATTTGGCAGCAACGTCTTCGGACCAGAGGGACGCGTCGATCGGCGGTCGCTCGGGAAGCTGGTCTTTGGCCCGGAACCGCACAGCGCCGCCGCGCGAAGCGATCTCGAGGCGATCGTGCACCCTTGGATCGAGCGAGCCGCCCGCCGCGAGATCGATGCCGCCAACCGGGCCCCGGAAATCGAAGGAATCGTGCTCGACGCGGCACTTTTGCTGGAAGCCGGCTGGCGAAATTGGTGCGACCTCGTCGTTTTCATCGAGGTCTCCGACCAGGATCGGTGGGAGCGGATCGGCAACCGGGGGTGGACTCGGGAAGACTGGCAGCGTCGGGAAGCGACACAGCTTCCGCTCGCGGAAAAACGGCGGCAGGCCGACGTCGTCCTGCCAAACCCGCCCGGCGAGGAGGAAGCGGCAGTCGAGGCTCTGGTCCGTCTGATCGATCATTATTGCCGCCGGTCCGGAAATGGCGGCGGACAAGAGGTTGCGACGATTTCGCGAAATTGAGGCTTGAATCGACGGGTCTCTTCAGTGACAATTCCTGAATAGCTAGCTGCCAATGGCCTCAATGGTCTTCTCCTCCATCCTCCCCGGCTTGATTCATCGTTCTTCCTGCTGATTGTTCGGGCCTGTCCTCCTACGAGATTGGTATTCCTGAACCACTGTCCAATGTCACGACCTGTTCGCCGGTTTCCGGACTTAAACCTTTTCCAGAAATCACCGCTTCCCTCCGCATACGACTCCCTGAAACACCATCTTGCGACCCCCGTCTCGCTCGTGAAGGATCGCCAGAAGCCACAAGTGAGGGTTGGTCACTCGTCCGCGGCCCACAATCCTCCGTCCAGTCGAGTCTCGGAAAACCAGACAAATCCAGACAGATTGATGGTCCATCGGAATCACCCCTTCCTCACCAGTCACGGATGGAACCCGGCCACTGATTTCAGCGACGCACCCAGATCGATGAACCCGACCGTTCTCCGGAAACCGAAACATTTCTGTTTCCCGTGCTGGATTGACGGTTGAACGAATTTCGCAAGTCCCCGCCAGACTCCCCAGTCTTCACCTTTCCCGAACCTTCCGTTTTTCATCAGCGACTTCGCCATGAAACCGCGCCCCTCCGTTCCCCGAGTTGGTACCGGACCACTTTCCCAAGCCATGGCTGCCGCCGGGGCCTCGAGCACCACCGAAGAGTGGGAAGCGCCGGAGCCTCCCCGCAGTCCGCAACGAGCTGTCCCGCTCGCCTCGGAGCTCCCTCCGCCCGATGAAGACGAGGACGAGGCCGCCTTCTCCAACGACGATCGCTACGACGAAATCAAGCGCGGCGACTCGGAGATTCATATCGCCGAGTTGCAGCGGCTGACCATGAAGGAACTGATTGCCCTGGCGCGGCAGGAGAACGTCAGCGACTGCACCGGGCTGAAGAAGCAGGATCTGATTTTCCGGATCCTCAAAGAACGGACGAAAATGAACGGGCTGATGTTCGGGGATGGCACCCTCGAAATCCTGCCCGACGGGTTCGGCTTTCTCCGCTCGCCCGATTACCACTACCTCCCCTGCCCCGATGACATTTACGTCTCGCCAAGCCAGATTCGCCGCTTTGGCCTGCGAAACGGCGCGACCGTCGCCGGCCAGATTCGTCCTCCCAAGGAAAACGAGCGGTATTTCGCCCTGCTCAGGGTCGAAGCCATCAATGGGCAAGACCCGAACCAGCTCACGGAAAAGGTCTTTTTCGACGACCTGACGCCGCTGCACCCGGAACGCCGGCTCAAGCTGTCGGTCGATCCGAACCTGCTCAGCACCCGCGTGGTCGACATCGTGGCTCCCATCGGCCTGGGTCAGCGCGGACTCATCGTCTCGCCCCCCAAAGCTGGTAAGACGATCCTGCTGCAACAGCTCGCGAAAGCCGTGCTGGCGAACGAACCGGACATCTACGTGATCGTCCTGTTGATCGACGAGCGCCCGGAAGAAGTGACCGACATGGAGCGGCAGGTCAAGGGCCGCAACTGCGAGGTTATTTCGAGCACCTTCGATGAACCGTCGAGCCGCCACATTCAGGTTGCCGACATGGTGATCGAGAAGGCCAAGCGGATGGTCGAATACGGCCAGCACGTCGTGATCTTCCTCGACTCCATCACCCGCCTGGCGCGAGCTTGGAACACCGAGGTTCCCCACTCGGGTAAAATCCTGACCGGCGGTGTCGACGCGAATGCCCTGCAACATCCCAAGCGCTTCTTCGGAGCCGCGCGAAATGTTGAAGAGGGGGGGAGCCTGACGATCATCGCCACGGCTCTCGTCGATACCGGCAGCAAGATGGACGATGTGATTTTTGAAGAGTTCAAGGGGACGGGAAATACCGAACTGCACCTCGACCGGCGGATGGTCGAAAAGCGCGTCTGGCCGGCGATCGACGTCAACAAATCGGGAACCCGTCGCGAAGAACTGCTGATGACGGAAGAGGAACTGCGGCGAGTCTGGATCCTGCGGCGGGTGCTCAACGACATGAACCCCGTGGAAGCCATGGACCTCCTGACCGGTCGCATGAAACGGACGAAGACGAACGAGGAATTCCTCTCCAGCATGAATCTGGGATAGCCGGACGTTAGGCCAGACCCGATCCTATGGATTGGGGCTCGCATTCGACGCCACCCCGGACAACGCGCGGTCTCGTGCATTTGGAAGCGTTCCGGTCCGAACCGGCCCCTGTGCGAATCAGTTTCTGACAGAGATTCCGCCGACTTGACCATTGAAGGTGTGATATGCCCGAAGTGATCGAAGCAACCATGCTGGCAAGCGGCGGCCGCCGGATCGGCATTGTTGTTTCCCGGTTCAATTCTCTGGTGACCGAACGCCTGTTGTCGGGTGCGGTCGACACCTTTCGCCGTCACGGTGTCGACGACAAAGACATTACCGTCGTGCATGTTCCCGGTTCGTTCGAGCTGGCGCTACCGGCCCGTCGGCTGGCCGCATCGGGTCAATTCGACGCGGTCGTCTGTCTGGGAGCGGTGATTCAAGGCGAAACGACCCATCATGAATACATTAATCACCAGACCGCGGCCGGTATCTTGCAGGCCTCGTTTGAAACCGGCGTGCCTGTCGCCTTTGGCGTGTTGACCTGCCAGTCTCTCGACCAGGCTCTCGATCGAGCCGGCGGGAAAGCGGGCAACAAAGGCCAGGAAGCGGCTCTTGCCGCGATCGAACAGATGAATCTGCTCACAACCCTGAAAGAACGCGGGATGTAGCAATATCTTCCGTGTGCCACTGGCTCCGCCAGTGCAGCTTAATTATTGCCCATCAATTGAAGACACACTGGCAAAGCCAGTGGCACACGAACGAATACTTTCCTGCAAACAGAGCCCGCGAAGACTGTACTGCGAACCCCCGAATGTCTCGTCGTCACAAAGCTCGTGAAGTCGTCGTCCAGATGTTGTATCAACTGGACCTGAATGAAGACGTCGCCCCCGACGCCGTCCGGGGAATGATTCAGGAGGAGTTGCGCGACGAGACGCTGGCGCGATTCGCGTGGAGCCTGTTCGCCGGCGTCATGGAAGCCCGCAAACAGCTCGACGAGCGGATTGCCTCGGCCGCCGCGAACTGGAGTCTGGGTCGGATGCCTCCCACCGATCGCAATGTGCTGCGGCTGGGAGCCTACGAATTGCTCTTTACCGAAACCCCCCACCGCGTGGTGATTGACGAAGCGCTCGAACTGGCCAAGACCTACGGCACGGCGCAGTCATCCGCGTTCGTGAACGGCATTCTCGATCGCATGGTGCCTTCGGAACGTCGCCGAGCCGACGCCGGGGTTTCCCGAACGCCAGCCAGCGACACTCCCTCGGCGGAGTGATCGCCACGATCGACATCTTCTGGCAAGCGACCGCCTTTCAGCGAACCGGTTGCGTCAACGACCGCAGGGCCCCGCTCAGCAGGTTGAGACACTCGTCGATCGAGTCTTCCCAGCCGGCAATCTTGAGTTTGCGGTCTTCGAGCAATTGGCGCGGCGTCGCCCGTCCTTCGCACAGCGATTCCAGATCGGGCGTCGCGAGAGTCACGGTCCCGGTCTGTTCGCCGGGAATGCCGATTTCCGCGCCCACCACGCGCCCCTCGTTGAGCAGCAGGCGATACTGCCCGCCTCCGCAGCCCCTGACGTCCAGGCCCAGGGCTTGTGCGGCAGACCCGGCGGCGCTCAGTTGCTGACCAGCATCGAGCAGCCCCTGCAACAACGTGAGGCTATCGTGATCCAGGTCCAGCGGTCGCTTGCCGGGCGTCGGGAAGCCATCCGCGATCACCTGCTGCGACAGCCGATTCAGGAGCTTCAGACCCACGTGCGGACACGGCAGATGCGGCGCGGCCGCCAGCGTGTTCGTCCGGTCAAACTCCGGATCCATCCGCCAGTACGAGTCGTAAACGCGGATGTGCTCGTAAAACAATGACTCGACTTCGGACATATCCTCCGGACGTCCGTCCGCCCCGGCGAACTTCACTCCGTAAAACCCGCAGGACCGCTGCAGCGTATCGCGGATCATGCGGGTGGTCGCGGGGTGCTCGGGGGTCAGATGATAGGTCTTTCCGTGCCATTCCGGATTGCAGAACACGTGCGTCATCACATCGGCAACCCAGTCGACCGGAACCAGATGCTTGGTTTCGGTCCCGTCGAGCGCCAGCCGCACCTTCTGACCTCCAATGTGGCCGGTCTCATCGAGCTGGTGCGACGACGCGATGGTGTGCGCCAGTTGCAGCGCTGCATAGAAACCATGATAGGTGGTCGTGTAGCCCGTTACTGAATCGCCGATGATGATGCCCGGGCGATAAACGGTGACCTGGTCGAAGCCTTCGAACTCGCGAGCCATCTTCTCGCTGGTCAGCTTCGACTTTTCGTAGTCGTTGCCCAGTTTCTGGCCCACGTCCAGCTCGGTTTCGAGAGCCTTCCCCCGCCGCACCCCAGCGACGTAAGCGGTCGAAACGTGATGGAACTGCCGCACGCCGGCCTGGCGACAAAACTCCAGCACGTTCTGCATGCCGCCAATATTGCTGCGGTAGGGTTCCCCCTCTGGACTCGTCGCCACGAATTGCAGGCTGGCGGCGTTGTTAATGACGCTGCCGCAATACTCGGTCGCCCAGCGCAGACTGTTGGCATCGAGCCCCAAGTCCGGCTGCGTGAGATCTCCGTCAAGCACGACTGGCCGCGGCAGTGATTCGCCGGTCGAACTTTCCCAGCCCAGCAACAGTTGCTCGACGCGCTCGCGGGCGGACTGTTTGCGACCACGCCGCACCAGCACCGCGACGGGAACATCGCGCCGCAACAGATTGCGAAGTAAGTAGTTTCCCAGCAGACCGGTCGCACCGGTCAGAAGGACATAACTCATGGATGTAGCGATCTCGTCGCGGAGGGAGGGAACGCGCGAATCCTTCGGCGGGATGACCTGCAGGTCCATCGGCAGGATGAGGATAACTCCTCATGGTCGACTGAATCAATCGACCGCACGGCCGCGTGGCGTGCGAGATTCACCGATCCAGCGTCACGACTTACCAACAGGCATTTCTTGCGCCGCTGGAGTAATTCCAACAGGGCAAGTCCGACGCGATCCGTCACATGTCCGCGAGGAAAAAATCCTCAAGCGTTGACACGGAAATGAGTTGCGCGATTCTGGAAACCCCGTTCGTGGTGAGCCGGTCTCCCCCAAGCGGCCCAGAACAAGCCGGTTCATCGGGACATTCGGGATTGTCAGACTTGCAAGCTGACGGAATGGCGACCGCGAGCCGTATCACGGCTCGGAATTCGAGTGAAACCGTCTCTTCCGGCGCATCTTATTACGGAAGAACAGCTTAAGTCACACTGGCACAGCCAGTGCCACCCTCCGCCGTTAACCTTGTTTGCCGCCGTCCCCCGCCGGCTTGCCCGGCGGGAACGGGAGTTTGACAGCTAGCTTGAGACCGCGACCCGACCCGCTTCGCCCCCGGCCAGCTTGTCTGGCCGGAGCGAAAGTTTGAGGGCTGATCTCCAAAAGCCCCGGCCCTCTCAGACTTGGCTTCCTGCCGGACAAGCCGGCAGGGGAGCGGAGAGAGGCGGGGCGAGATTTCTAGCCGTCAAACTTTCCGTCCGGCGGGACAAGCCCGCCGGGGCTATCGGGCAGCCGAAAGAATGATCAAACTTTTTTTGCAGCTATTGATCGAACAAAAAAGGTTAACGGCATTGAGTGCCACCCTCCGCCCCGAAAGTCGCAAGACTCCCGGCAATGGTCTCACTTCGCGGCTGCCGGCTTCGATTCAAACCGCCCGCCACTAATGAACATTCCATTCTGACAGGGCATGCACCACTCGATGACGACACGATAAACATAGTCGCGCGTCTCGCTGGCGAGTTTGACCGTCGCCATGCCCGAGCTGATCGATCCCCGGTGCAAGAGGCCCACGCCATCGCGGCTGATTTCGCGTGTCATGGCGGGAATCGTGTTGCCGCGAGCGGTTGTCACCTCGGCGGGAATCATCAACTCGATCCGCTCGAACTCGCGGAGATTGTCGCCATCCCGCTTGTCGATCGACTCGAGGATTTCCTTGAGATCGCGAACTGTCGGCCTTGCCCAGGGGTCAGACATTTCAAACTCCGGCTGCGTTCATCGACAATGGTTGGCGGCCGGGAAAACACCCCGGTATCCGCCTGTGGAAACCCTAGCATCGGGTCAATCGCCCCCTTCCGGCGCGACGTCGATTTCGCCTCGCGCAGGGGGGAATTTCTGACAGCCTTGCCGGGAATTCCGATTCGGCCGGTCGATGCGGCCTGGACGTCGGGTGCTCCGCGCCAAAATCGCTGGCACGCCGGATCGCCAGGAATGGAATTACGGCGACCGCAGGCGACCGAGAATCCACGAGACGAAGCCGTAACCGACTCCCGCGAAAGCCGCGATGCTCGCAAACAGCGAGATCCAGTCGCGGCCGAGATTCTGGCGGGGCGTCCCCAGGCTCAAGGCTCGTTCCTCGGTGCTCGCCGCCCCCAGGTCGCGCAGCGTGACCGCGACCGGTTCCGGGCTGTCGGCCTCCCGCGTCCACTTCGGAGCCGGAAGGACGGGAGGATCGACGGCCACCAGGGCTTCCGACGCGCCCTGAACGCGATCCAGCGGGGAAAACCAGGGTTCAGTGGCCGGAGCCGCGCTCACGGCGGGGAACGCGGACTGGGCCAACGGCCGCGTCTGAATCGGTTCCTGCGAGGGATCCGGAAGGAGCGGTTCGTTCGGGTCGTATGTGTCGCTCCCCGATGACAGCCTTGCCGCCCCATTCGCCGCCGATCGCACGAACGCGAGTTCCGTTTCCGTCTCTTCGGAAATCTCTGTCGGTTGGCCGGGGGCAGTTTGGACGTCTCTCGTGAAATCGGCCGCCCGAGGGGAAACTTCGATCGATTCGATCTCTCGCAAGAGGTCAACGGGCCGCTCTTCTTCCGGGCGAAACGGAAGATTGACTGCATTCACGAGCCGGTTCGCGTTTTCCGCGAGTCGCCGGGCCGTGGCGAAATCTTTCCCGAGCAGAGAGTCGCGAGCGCGTTCCAGGATCGACTCGACACGATAGCGAATTTCGCTGTCGGCCTCGCTGGAATCGGCCGGGCTCTTGGAGACTTCTTCCTTGAGGGAAGCCTGCAAGCGTTCAATCGAGTTCGATGTCGGAGGGGCGGTTGTCCCGCTCCCCGCATCGCCATCGTTGTTCGTCCCCGCCCCCGAGAGGGAATGACCGGCGGTCTCAAGGCTTAATGCGGGAACGGCATTGAAAGAGCCGCTGGAGGCCAATTCCGAGTCGGATCCGGTCACGGGCGGCCAGGGGTTCTCGTTCGCGGACGCCTGTTTGACGGGGTCAGCCGAGTCGAGATCTGCTTCCGCCGCATGGATGCTGAGATTGGCCGAAACGACCGCTTCGGGCGCGATTTCCCCCTCGGGTTTCTCGGCCGTGGCGCGCCACCAAGTCCGGTAGCCTTCCCAGTTTTCGGCAACATGCGCCGACCGCGACCGCGCGCAACCCATCCCGGAGGCTGCCAGAACCCCCGCAAGCGTTACCGCGATAAGTACGCGAAGTTTCCCGTTCAAGACCCGTCCCTGTGGCCGCTTCCCGACGCGAATCCTTCGCGCGGTACACCGTCATCGACGTAACGGCGTCAGCCTGCGGACGACTTGAGAAAATTCGAACGGGGCGCGCGAGTAATCGCGGCCGCCATCAAAGAAGAGGGCGCCAATCGGCGGTTTTTGCCGGTCAGGGACCGCTGAAGGTCTGACGGTCCCACAAAAAGTTGGCTTTCGACGGAAGGCGAATCTATTCGCCGATCGCGTACAACCAGCCATTGGTGCGGAAGTACAGCCGATGATCGGCGACCGCGGGACTGGCATTCCAGAGATTTTCGTCCCCCTCGACGCGATTGACGGCAACTTCACGATATTCGGGGACCGCATCCAGCACGACGACACCGGCATCGCGGGTAGTGACATACAGCTTGTCGCCCACCGCCACGACCGAAGCATACAGGCGAGCCCCGGTCGGCAGGCGCTGTTGCGCGAGCGTCTCGCCCGTCTTCGCATTCAGACAGCAGAACACGCCGCGATCGCTGGCCCAGAACAACTTGCCGTCGTAATACACTGGGCTGGTGACGTTCGCGCCGATGCGAACTTCCCACAGCTTGTGCGTTTCGGTTACGTCGCCGCGGCCGCCGCAACGGACCGCCAGCGCCCGGTTCTGCCGACCTCCCAGGCAATAGGCAACGCCCTCGTGTCCGACAACGCACGGGACGACATAGTCGTCGATCCCCGAGCAGAACCAGAGGTTCTCTCCTGTTCGCGGGTTGAAGCCCCGAACGCGATCCTTGTGGTTGATGACCAGTTCAACCGTGCCATCTTCCAGTGGAATCAGCGTGGGAGTCGTCCAGGCCCGTTCGATCGTCTTGTCGACCCAGACCTGGCGTCCGGAAGACTTCTCGAAGGCATACAGCGAACCCGATTCGATGCTCGCGTTCTGAATCACGAGGTCTTCAAACAGAATGGGAGATGCCGCACAACCGAAGCCGGCCGTCTTGGAACCGCAGTCGGCTTTCCACAACAGTTCGCCATCGTGGCTGTAGGCATGCAGTCCCGAGACACCGAAGTAAGCGTAAACGGCACTATCGTCCGCACACGGTGTCGGCGAGGCATATCCATGATCATGGACGCGCGGGGTGATGTCCTGCTCGGAGTCTGAAGCCGGTTGCGAGCGATCCCACAGAAGTTCGCCCGTGTCGCGATCGAAGGCGACGACGTGCAGCCGCAAGTCGGCTTTGGGGCCGGGGTTCTCCAGATCAACCGCATACCCCGACCAGCAGGTCAGAAAGACCTTCTTTCCCTGGACGATCGGACAAGATGCTCCGGGACCGGGGAGTTTCGTCTTCCAGAGGAGGTTCTCGCTCGCTGTCCAGCGAACCGGAGCCGTGGTTTCGTTCGAGACTCCGGCGGTTCCCGGTCCGCGAAATTGCGACCAGTCTCCCGCGGCGGCCCAGCCGCTGGAGACCGCGATCAGGCACAGTCCGGCCATCCAGTCGACAGATCTCTTCATCATTCCGGGATTCTCCGATCAAATCCGGTCGTTCACAGGGATGCCGGGCGGCCCTTCCGCCAGATGCATCGGCGTGCAGGTTCCAACACCACAAACCGCCCGTCGAACCGCAAATTCCCTGCAATCTGTATTCCAGGGCCAATCCGTCCTGGGAGGGAGGGACATGAACGCCAGCGGCAATTTGACGGCGACTCCCGAATCACGCTAGCATGAAATCCATCAACATGTTTTGATTGTTGATTGCCTCCGCTTCATTCCCGCCTGGGTAACCTTCCAATGCCCCGCCCTGCCCTCCTTGCATTGTGCTGGATTTCCATGGCCGCCATTGCCATGGCTCAGCCACCGGCGGTCACTAAGACGACTCCCTCCACGCTCCGCCCTGGTGAAACCGTCTCCTGGCAGATCCACGGCAGCCAGCTCGCGGGAGTTCGGCAGGTCTGGACGAGTTTCGCGCCGGTCGTGACGATCGCGGACGATGCCGACAAGGGGAACGGTTCGCTCGTCACTGTCTCGCTGACGGTTCCCAGCGATGCTCCGCTTGGCCTCAACGCCGTCCGCGTGCTGACAGAAAACGGCGTCTCGCCAATGTCGCTGATCGTCGTGGACGATCTGCCCGTTGTGACGTCGCCGGGCAACAACAACAGTCTTGAGACCGCGTTGGCCGTACCGGTTCCGTCCAGCGTCGATGGCGCGATTGCTAACCTGACGATGCAGTACATCCGCTTTCCCGCTGCCGCTGGTCAGACGCTGCAGTTCGAAGTCCTCGCCAGCCGGATTGGATCGGCTCTTGATTCCAGCCTGCGAATTCTCAATTCCGCCGGTCGCGAAATCGCCTTCGTCGATGACACGTCCGGACTCGCCGGGGACTGCCAGTTATCGCTGACGTTTGAAACGGCAGGGGATTATTTCGTCGAACTGCGCGACATCCGCTACCAGGGGGGCGCGTACCACCTGAGAATCGGCGAGTTCCCGCTCGTCTCAACTCCCTATCCGTTGGCCGTCCAGCGAGGGACAGCCGCCGAGATCGTTCCCGCTGGCATCGCCATCGCGAACGTCGCTCCGGTCGCCATCAATGCCGCAACCGATCCCGCACAGAACTGGCAGCCCGTCGCGTTCCGCTTTCCCGACAAGGGAGCTTCGGCCTTCGGGCATGTGGCCGTGGTCGATACGCCTCAGACACTTGAGATCGAGCCGAATAACTCGCTGGAGCAGGCACAGGCGGTCACCGCCGGGAACGACCTGCAAGGTCGCCTGCAAGAGCCCGGCGACGCCGACTACTTCCAGTTCACGGCGAAGAAGGGAGAGTCGTGGTTGCTGCGAGGCATCACGCGAACGGTTGGTTCGCCGACGGACCTGAACCTGCGGCTGCTCAAGAAGGACGGCTCGCAGATTGCCGCCGTTGATGACACCAACACCGACGAAGGAGAGTTGACCTTCGCCTGCCCGGAAGACGGCGACTACGTTCTCGTTGTCGAGGATCTGACCCGCCGGGGCGGTTCCGAACAGGCGTACTGGATCGAATTCCGCCGGACGGCTCCGGCGTTCACGCTGGCGGTTTCGTCCGATGTCACCAACGTCCCCCGAGGAGGAACGGTCGCCCTCACAGCAACGGCCACCCGAAAAGGTTATGCAGGACCGATCGAACTCACCGTCGAGAACCTCCCCGAAGGAGCAACGGCTTCGCACAGCGTGATCGGCCCCGGTCGAAACGATGCCATTCTCACGGTCACCATCCCGCCCGAATTGGCCAACAGCGAGATGCGAAATGTGCTCGTGGTGGGAACCGGCAAAGTGGGCGACAATTCCTTGCGAGTGGTCGCCACCAGCGCGGGAGCCGTGCAGGCGAGAAACAACACCATGCGCTGGCCGGCTCGCCGTCTTGAAGAGAGCGTCGCCTTTGCAGTAGCCCCTGCTGAGGCCATCAATTTGACGATCGAACCGGCGGAAGTGGTGCTGGGCAAACACCTCGCCGCGTCGATCAAGATCAAGGCGGCCCGTTCGCAGGATCTGGTCGAGGCCATCGCGCTGGCCGTCGAGCCCGCCCAGAATGGCCTGCCCCCGGAAGTGACGTTCGACCTGAAGCCGGTCGCCAAGGGCGAGACCGAAGCCACCGTGACGATCAAAGCGGGAGAAAAGACGCCGCTGGGAGATTTCACGGCATTCCTGCGCGGCACCTTGAAGCAGGACAAGACGACGGTCACACCTGCGGTCCCCGCCATTCGCTTCAAAGTCGACGCTCCCATGACCGTCGCCCTGACCGGGCCCGCCGAACCGCTCAAGCGTGGCGGAACCGCAGTCGCGAAGGTTCAGGTTGTCCGCAACCCGGCGTTGTCCGGCCCCGTGACGGTCACGCTCGACAAACTCCCGCAAGGCGTGACGGCTGCTCCTGTCACAATTGCGGCCGATACCGATACGGCTGAGATCACCCTGACGGCGGCCGCCGATGCCGCTCTGGGAGAAACTAAGACAACCCTTGGCAAAGCCGAAGCCATGGTGGGCGACAAGAAGCTCGAAGCGGCTTCGGCCGTCGCGAGCCTGACCGTCGTCGAGTAATCCCGACCCTGATTGCCGCTGAAATTTTGATCGCCGTCCTTTTCGGCGAGGCCTGTGTCGCAAACGCATTTACGAACTTGCAGGACCGGTCGCCGGTTCTCGACCGACCTGTGAAGACCATTGCGGAGGAATCGCCATGCGAGTGTCACTGGGACTGCCAGCCCTGCTCATCGGCCTGTGCGGAGGCGGACTGTTCGCCGCGGAAACCCCGACCACGACGGCAGCCGGTCCGGCAACGGCCACGCTGGTTCCAGCGCGTGTGACGCTTGAGCCGGGCAGCTTCGCGCTGACCGGCCCGCGCTCGCGTCTGCAACTCCTGTTCACGGGCTTTACCTCCGAGCAGCAGCGATTCGACCTGACGCATGCCGCCACTTACCGTTCGTCGAACGAACAGGTCGCGCGGCTGGAAGGTTCGCGCGTGGTGCCGGTCGGCGATGGGACCGCCACGATCACCGCCGAAGCCGCCGGCCAGTCCGCCACGTGCGAGATCACGGTCTCGAAGTTCGTCGAGCCGCAACCAGTCAGCTTCAAGAACGAAACGCAGATGGCCCTGACGCGCACAGGCTGCAACATGGGGGCGTGCCACGGCAGCCCGTCCGGCAAGGGGGGCTTCCGTCTGTCGCTCCGGGCCTACGATCCCGCCCTCGACATTATGACACTCCGCAGCGAGTTCTTCGGCCGCCGCATCAATATCCTGGAACCTTCGGCCAGCCTGTTGCTCAAAAAGCCCTTGATGGACGTCGCCCACGGCGGCGGCAAGCGGCTGCAGAAGGACAGCATCGAACATCGGGTTCTGGAGCAGTGGATCGCCGAGGGCCTGCGTCTCGATCCCGCGACGGAACCCGACCTGGTCCGTGTCGAAACGCTGCCCAAGACCCTCACGCTATCGTCTCCCGCCGATACCCAGCAGATCCTGGTGCTGGGCCACTTCAGCGACGGGACGGTCCGCGACCTGACGCAACTGGCTGAGTTCACATCTTCCAGCGAAGCGGTCGGAACGGTCGATCAGTCGGGCCTCGTCAAGAAGGTCAGCCGCGGCGAAACTGCCGTCCTGGCCCGCTATCTCGACCAGATGGCCACGTGCGAAGTCGCCTTCCTCGAAGAAGTTCCCGGCTTCGCCTGGAACAACCCGCCGGAACAGAACTTCGTCGACTCGCGCGTCTTTTCGAAGCTGAAGGAAATGCAGATTCTGCCGTCGGACCTGTGTACCGACGACGAGTTTATTCGCCGGGTGGCCCTCGACACGCTGGGCCGCCTCCCCACCGCTGACGAAGCCAAGGCGTTCGCCGACGATCCCAGCCCCAACAAGCGAGCGGCTTTGGTCGATCGCTATCTGGCGACCGACGACTTTGCCTCGTTCTGGGGTCTCAAATGGGCGGACATTCTCCGTTCCAACAGCAAGAAGCTCGATGCGGCCGGGGTTCACAAGTTCCGCCGCTGGATTTTCGAAGCGGTTCGCGACGACAAGCCGATGAACCAGTTCGCCCATGAACTGCTGACCGCCTCGGGGAGCACGTTTGAAAATCCCCCGGCCAATTACTGGCGGGCCAGTCGCGATCCCCAGGACGCCGTCGAAACGACATCGCAACTGTTCATGGGGGTTCGCATCCAGTGCGCGAAGTGCCACAACCATCCGTTCGAGCGTTGGACCCAGGACCACTACTACGGCATCGCCGCCGCCTTCACGCGTGTCGGCCGCAAAAAGAGCCCCGATCCCAAGGAAGAAGTCATCTACGCCCTGCCCACGGGAGAAGTGACTCAGCCGCGCACCGGGAAGCAGATGAAGGTCCACTTGCTGCTGCAAGGGGACGTCGATGTTCCCGTCGAGACCGATCGCCGGGTGGTGTTCGCCGACTGGCTGACCAAAGCCGATAACCCGTTCTTCGCCCGTTCGGTGGTGAATCGCATCTGGGGCCATCTGTTTGGCCGTGGGATTGTCGAACCTGTCGACGACTTCCGCGACTCGAACCCGCCAAGCAACGCGCCACTGCTCAACCAGTTGGCATCGGAATTCGTGACGAACGGGTTCTCGCAGAAGTGGGCCATCCGAACGATTCTGCTGAGCCGCACGTATCAGCTCAGCTCGCGCACGAACGACTTCAATAAAAGTGACGAACTCTATTTCTCGCACGCCAGCCCGCGTCTGCTGGCCGCCGAGCAATTGCTCGACGCGATCTGCGCGGTGACCGACGTTGCCGAGAGCTTCCCCGGCGCCCCGGCCGGAACACGCGCGACGCAGCTTCCGGAACCCCCGGCCGACCATTACTTCCTGAAGGTGTTCGGCCAGCCGCAGCGGGAGATGGCTTGCCAGTGCGAACGTTCGAGCGAATCGAACCTCTCGCAGGCCCTCCAGA
Source organism: Planctomycetaceae bacterium (assembly GCA_019636285.1). Taxonomy (GTDB): domain Bacteria; phylum Planctomycetota; class Planctomycetia; order Planctomycetales; family Planctomycetaceae; genus JAHBXV01. The sequence continues at coordinate 9,779 of JAHBXV010000029.1, read as the reverse complement.
TGATTAACGGGCCGGTCGTCCACAACAAACTGCGAGCCGACAATGGCCGCATTCACACGATGATGCAGGCCGGCAAAAGCGATGACGAAATCATCGAATCGCTCTACCTGGTCGGTCTCTCCCGCCGCCCCGACGCCGAAGAACTCGCCGCCGCGAAACAGCACCTGGCCAACTCGCAAGACCGCCGCCAGGGCCTCGAAGACGTCGGCTGGGCCGTGCTGAACTCGAAAGAGTTCCTGTTCCAGCATTAAGAGATAGCAAGGCTGGCTCGTTCCCAGGCTCCGCCTGGGAACGCTACGAGAGGCAGCACCTTAGAAGCCCCTTCGTTCATTCATCTCGCCAAGAACACGACGCAGCTCGTGGGCTCCGTGTTTGATTCAAATAGCCGCTGATGGTTTTCAAAGATTGACTCGCAGCGTTCACGCGGCGAAGTTAGAGTTCTTAATCGATCAAGATCAAATTTTCGTTTCAGCCATACGGAGACGTTTCGTCCGTCTCTTCTAAGTCTTCGCGCGCCTCTCGCCCCGAGTTTCGACCTCACTGGTAAGTCGCGACAATGACCAGTCCAGAGTCATCCCTCCCGGAGCCTTCGAGTAGTCCTCTCCAGGTTGTCCCCCTGGCAGAGCTGGGCCCCATTCTGAAGCACTACGCCGCGCAGATGGGGCACAGCGACGAGAAACTTGCGAACTGGTACTCAACCCGCCATGCCAGGGCTCCCGCGAAATTTGGTCCCCACCCGGACGACTTTCCCAGGTGGCTCGATCAATTCCATGCTGGAGACCTGGCGGAGGAAGTCGAGCTGCCGCTCCTGGAGAACATTCTCGGCGCTTACGACGACCCCAACCTACTGACCGACATGCCCACGCTCATGGCGGAATGGCTTGTCGCCAGGAAGGTGACGACTCCAGCGCTCGCGTTGTCGCTGGACCGCGGCTTTCTCATTCCAACTGACGTCGGCAATCACGGGCATCAGGCAACGTACGCCAATGCGACACTTCGGCTGTTTGGCTTCGAGTGCGCTTTTGTCAAACTCACTCTCGCCGGCAACACGTCAAAAAAGCATTCGATCGAAGATCTGTTTCAATCCCCCAACGACGGCTACCCGCTCGGTCCCGTCGGACACCTTCCGCCGCACACTCGTCCCCATGTCCATCCTGGCGATGAGTACATTTACATCGTCAAGGGCGTCGCGCGAGTTCTGCTGGAAAACACCGGTGTTTTCCAGACACTGACCGAGGGAGATTACATCCATTTCACCGCCGAGATTCCGCACTCATTGTGGAATCTGGAGAATGGCCCGATGGAGGCGCTGGTCATTCGCTTCTTCCAGCTCAACCGACAGGGGATTCGTGACCAGCAGCGGACCCTGCTCCATGAAATCTTCGAGGGGATGGCAAAGCTGCGGACACTCTTCGAAAAATCGGATCGAACCAAAGAAGCTCTCTCCGACCCTGACGTTCCCGAAGGTGCCTCAGCGGACAATTCCGCCACGTTCGATAAACCACTTTCAGCACTGGGGCGCAAGCTGCTCGAGCATTGGCAGCACATCGAACCCTGGGTCCGCGACCGGACTCGCCGTCCGCTCGACCGCCTCAGACCTTCGATGCCCAGAAGCGTGCTCGATCCGGTCGGGCTCGCCAGTTTCATCGATTGCGCTCTGTCACAACCTTTCCCCGATCTCACGAAGTCGCCCGACTCGCCCGAATTCTGGCAGAAGCCGCATGGCAGAGCGGCGAACGAGTTCAAACGGCAGCTCTCCGTCGCGAATCTTCAGCGCCTCAGGCGCCTCAGAAACGGTGATCTGGAATCCGATCGAAGTCCCCCCGATTCCGCGCTGCTTCAACAAACGGCGAACGCCCTGGAGGTTCCTCGAGCGCTGCTCGATGCCTTTCTCTCTCCGCCTGCCATTCGCGTCGCGATTGTTCGCGGCGCGAAGCACAAGATCGCGAACCCGACAGTCGCTTCCGAGTATCCCTTCGGATTCGAATATGTTCCCGCCCCGGAGGACACCTGGGAAGGGGCCGGCGCCGCGAGGTACTGGCTGCCTTCGCGAACCCTGGCGAATTCGGACATCACGGTGACTCGACTCGATTTGAAGCCGGCCAGGGAATCGGGCCCCTCGTACAGCGCCTGGAACCGTCACCCCGGGTTTGAATGCGTCATCCCCTTGTCTGGATGCGTGGAACTGGAGTTTCAGGGATGGAACGGCAAGTCTCTCATGCAAATCGATGCGACGGCCGAGCGAGACGGAACGCGGCCTCTGAATAATCTGCTTGTTTATCGCAGCTCGTGGCCGCACCGTTTGCGGCTGGCCGCCGGATGCAACGATGCCAGTCTGTTGATCCTGCGGTTCAATGTCGTCGACGACCATGCCGAAGAGTGCTTCAAAACACTGACGACCGGAAGATCGAGCTCCCCTCTCGTGCCGGCAGAACCGGAGCCAGACACCGGCACCTCGCCGCAACAGACGGGCCCGTCGCCAGAACCGGAACGACCGGTATGGGACGCTGCGCGTCGAGCCATGCGGTGGCGGGACAAAGTTGTGAGCTTCAAGACTCGCGATGGGAAACGGAGCCTTTCCGGCTGGCGGTACATGCAGTACCTCATCGAGGAATTTGGCAATCGCGTCCTGATCAAAGACGTTATTCTCAAGAGCAACGACTATCACGGACCGGAGATCAGACAGGATAAGGACACCGGCGGCCGAGGGGTCGTCAAGTTCGATGAAACCGCCTCGGCCAGCACGAACCAGTGGCTTTTCAAGCGCTGCGATGAATTGAAGAAGGCGATCGCCGAAAAGACCAACGGCGAACTGGAACTGGACTGGGATACCAAAACGAAAGACATCGTCTTGCGAATCCGTGTCTGACGACTTTCACTCGTCGATGCTTCCACCATGGCAAGGGATGGCGTCCATTTCAGGTCGTCGTCGCCCGCGCCATCCAGTTTCATTCAAGATGACGCCCGCATCACAGTCGTTGGCGAGATCGGGAATTCCAGGCCCGTCCATGGCGCCTGCTGGCAATTCCAGCCTCTTCCGCGGCTCTCCAGACCTCTCCCACGAAATTCGCGACCTTGCGATCTGGCTGAACGGCCATGTTGCAAGGATCACGCAGTTCGTGAAGGAGTTGTCATGTTCGATTTCATCACCGCGGTTCAGGCTCTCGTTCCTGGCGGCGTCGCGAAAGGTGTCGACCTCCATCAGGCGCGGGTCATTTGCGAGCATGCCGTCATGGGATTTTTCGTGGGGAGTTCGGCGACTCTGTTCCTTGTCGCCCTGTGGCGACGGCGGCAGGCCATGTCCTGCCACGGAGACAAGGTTGCCGTGGTCGGGGTTGGCGTCGTCTGGATGACCAGTCAGTTCGTCGGTCCGACCTGGCTGGTCGAGTTGGCGGCCGTGTTGCTGCTCGTCTTTCACATCGCCGTGATGTTGGGGCACTTTCGACACGATCTGCGAGGCTTCGAGGAACTGCTGGGGGAATCGTCGGGGATGCCTGCGGATCGCGACGAAACCGACCAGCACGCCCCGCCTGCCGAAGGTCAGTTGACGCTGCCCTTTGAAGACTGAACTGTCTTCCGCCGTCATGCCGAACGAGGCAGAGCCTCGGGAAAGTGTGTTCCCACGCGGAGCATGGGAACAAGGGACGACCGTGATATTTCCCGGTATCCCCTTGCAGGGATGTGCCCCGTAACTGTTCACGGGGAGCACGACTCGTTCTTGAGGTTCCGCGTGGGAACGCCATCGTCGATGCAGTTCCGACGCGACCTGCTCTCGACGAGGCGGAGCCTCGGCAGCGGGTGTTCCCAGGCGGAGCGTGGGAACAAGAAGAGGAAGCCATCCTTCGATAACGGGCTCAGTTCAGGCCCGATCTTGAACGCAAAAGCGCCAGCAGTTTTTCTCGGGCCGATGCGCGGGCCAGGAGATAGGCCTGCTGGTAAACCGCGCTCGAAGAACCCGCAAAACCAGCCGGCAGTGCCACGAAGCCGGTCGGCGGTGCCGATGATGGCCGCGGGGCGACGGCTTGGGAGGGGCTTCGGTAAGTGGTGGCTTTGAAATAGCCGGAGATGCGGTTGGCAGGCATGACAGTCGTTCCCTTGATGTTCTCGCAGGTTGCGAATCGTGTGTCGGTTCAAAAAAAAAGACCCGGAACTCCGGGCCGCTGTTCTGCTTTCGCGATTTCATGCCGAGGGCATGATCAAATTCGCGCGCGGCCCGGTCTGTCCGATGAAGATCGGGGACAACAACACTCGGCGTGGGTGATGAATGCGGCCATGATGAATTGATCGGATTGGCAAACGGCATGCCAGTTCTGGATTTGGCGGCAAGACCGACTTCAAAGACATGACCTTGCCGATGGTCATCGTAACTGCTACCGTCATCAAAGTTTGACATTGCCCATCGAGCGTCGAACTTCTCGCCGACCCGCACCCCGGGAGGCATTCTCAGCGCGGTGAGATTGCTGACTGGACAGGCCAGAGGCCCTCACGGAATGAGGCCAAACGGACGCGATCTGGATGCGTCCGACGGCCGGAAGGAGTCGTCCCATGTCGAGTGCAATCATGCTGGATCGTGGTGCGTTGGGTCAGGCGGGTTTCACCACCCCGGGTGCTCAGCCGGTTCCCGCTCAAGGAGCCAACTGGTGCGTGGTTCCGCGCTGTTCGATCGAAATCGAGCAATGCGCGGATGGGTGCAAGATCAAGTGCTGCTGCGATGACGACATCGCGTGCGCGACGCTGCAAAACCTGTGTCGCATGCTGGCCGGCGGCCAGTGTTCGGTCTGCTGCCAGCTCAACGGCGTGACCGTGCTGGACTGCAAGTTCACCTGCTGTCACTGCAAGTGTGAAATGACCGAGGACGGCTGCTGTATCACCTGTTGCAGTGGCGACACCGCCTGCTGCGAGATGGTTCAGGCCTGCTGCGAAGCGATTGCCTGCTGCGTGAAGAACGGCTGCTGCTGCTACGTCTGCTTCAACGGCACTCCGGTCTGCTGCTGCTGCTAGTCATCGCCACACGGAATACGAAAACGGCCTCTCCGACCGTACCGGAGAGGCCGTTCTCTTTTTCAGGGATTCCCGACGCCGTGAGCGGAAAGCAAAAAGCGGAGAGCGAAAAGCCAGCCATTTTCTCGAATGAACAGGTCAGGCTTTCAGCTTTTCGCCTTCCGCTCCTGGCATTTTGAAAACAGCGTTCTACGCGAAGATCTCGGTCGCCACCGTTCCGGCGACGTCGGTCAGACGGAAGTCGCGACCGGCGTAGTGGTACGTCAGCAGTTCGTGATCGAGCCCCATGAGCGCCAAGAGCGTGGCATGAAGATCGTTCGTGTGCATCCGCCCCTCGACCGCATGAGTTCCGAATTCGTCGGTCGTGCCATGCGAGTAGCCCGGCTTCACGCCGGCGCCGGCCAGCCACATGGGATAGCCGGTGATGTTGTGGTCCCGGCCGTCCGGCCCTTGCGCGGTGGGCAAACGGCCGAACTCGCTACCGAACAGGACCAGCGTCTCATCGAGCAGCCCGCGGGCCTCCAGGTCGGCCAGCAGCGCGGCGGTCGGCTGATCCGTCGCTTTCGCGTTCGTCTGCAATCCCTTGTGCAGATTGTTGTGATGATCCCAGCCGGGCTGGCGGATTTCGACGAAGCGGACACCGGCTTCGCTCAGCCGACGGGCCATCAGGCACTGACGGGCGAAACTTCCCTGCGGCCCCGGTTTGACGCCATAGGCTTCGCGAACCGATTCCGGCTCCTGTGAAATATCCAGAAGGGCCGGAACATCTCCCTGCATCCGGAAGGCCAGTTCATAGGACTGAATCACGGCTTCCAGTTCCCGAGGGGCGCCGGGTGAAGCCTGCAACCCACGATTCATCTCTTGGATCAGTTCCAGTTGCTTCCGCTGCAGCGTCGCCGGCGATGTCGCCCGCAGGTTGGGCAACTGGCCGTTGTCGTTGATCCGGGTTCCCTGGTAGTGGGCCGGCAGGAAAGCACTGCCATAGTTGACCGCCCCCCCGAAATTGGGGGACGGGTTGATGGTGATGTAACCCGGCAGATCCTGGTTCTCGGTTCCCAGCCCGTAGAGCAGCCAGGCCCCCATAGACGGTCGGGTGAGCGAGGCAATCGCCGCCCCGGTATGTAGCTGAATCACCGCCTGCGGATGGGCGGGGGTGTCCGTGTGAAGCCCGCGCAGGAAGCAGAGCTTGTCCACGTGTCGGGCGACGTTCGGATAGAGATCCGAAACCCACGTTCCCGTTTCTCCATATTGTTGAAACGCGAATTTCGAGGCGACCAACTTGCCGCCGCCGGGGGCCGACTTGCCGTCGCTTTCCTGCAAGGTGGGCTTGTAGTCGAACGTATCGACGTGCGACATCGCCCCTTCCATGAACAGGAAGATGATGCGTTTGGCCTTCGCCGGCCGGTGCGGCTTTTTGACGGCCAGGGGACGCGGCGCTTCGGCGTCGGAAGCCGCTCGGACCTGCTGCTGTTGCAGTCCAAGCATCCCGGCCAAAGCCACCGACCCAAAGCCGATCCCGGCCGACTTCAAAACATCGCGCCGTGCCAGCGGCGCATCCACGATGGGGAGGAGAGTCGAATCTGTATTTTTCATGGAATCACCATTTCCTGACAATGAGTGAACTTGATCGATCGAGAACACCGCGGCGCGATCACGGGAGATAGCGGAACTCGGCGGAACCGAAGAGAGCCTGGACAAAGCTGGCCCAGGCGGCGGTCCGGGGATCACGCGCCAGAATCTGCTCCTCCACGACGACTTCTTCGGTTTGTTCGACGTCGTCCGGGTTCGCGGCCGGGTCGGGGACGTTCGCGGGTTTGACCGGCACCGTGTCGACATTGGCCACTTCGCTTTCCGGCGGTGACTCGGCACTCGCCGCCTCCGCGAACGACTCCGCGAGGACGTTGGCGGAAATTGCGGCATAGTCGTCGAGGAACTGTCCGGCCCGATCGACCTCGGCCGGCGTGGCGGCTCGCCCGAGAACCCGCAGATACGCTTCCCGCAGTCGCTGGGTGTCGTCCCAGTCTTCACGGGCAACAAGCTGCTCGGCATACCGCAGGGCCTGCTTGCGAACCAGCGGATCGTTCAGCAGGTACAGCGCCTGCCCGGGAACGGTCGTGGTATCGCGGCTGCCGGTCACCATTCCCTGCTCCGCGAAGTCGAAGACCTCCAGAGACGGCGGGACGAGAGTACGGACCAGCGGCAGGTACACGCTGCGATGCTGGCTGTCCTTTGCCGTACGCAGAATGGCCTGAGATTCCTGCCCGTTGTTCCGCATCTCGATCACCCGCAGACTCTGGACGGGGGAAGATTCGGGGCGTGCCGACGACAATGTTCCCGTCGCGGCCAGCATGGCATCACGGATTTCTTCCGCTTCGAGCCGGCGAGGAGCATGCCGCCACAGCCAGCGATTGCCGGGATCGATGGCCAACTCGGCCGGCGACTGGCTCGTTCCCAGCCGGTAGGTATGGCTGAGAACTACGGCGCGGATCAGCCGCTTGATCGACCAGCCGTCGCGAATGAAACGCTGCGACAGGTGATCGAGCAGTTCCGGATGCGACGGCGTGTCGCCAGTGACACCGAAGTTATCGACGGTGCTGACGAGTCCCCGATCGAACAGGTGACGCCAGACACGGTTGACCATCACTCGGGACGTCAGCGGGTTTTCCGCGCTCGAGAGCCAGTGTGCCAGTTCCAGTCGGCCGCTCTGCTCGCGGTTCACGGCCGGCGTGCCGGGAACGTCGACGGCCGTCAGAAAACCGCGCGGGACAACCGGTCCGAGCTTCTCGGCTTCGCCCCGCAGGCGGACTTCGGTATCGCTGATCTGCTTCGCTTCCCGAACACCGTAGGCAACGGCTCCCAGACTGGCGGGGTCGGATAGGGCATTCAACGCGGCCTGGGCCCGGTTCATCTTTTGCCGGGCGACCTGCTGCTTCGGGCGACCGTTGGGAGCGAGTTCGGCCCCTTCGGGGGTTCCGCGAATCCGTTCGAATTCAGCCTTGGCTTTATCGAGCGCGGCCTGCGCCGCCGCCAGTTCTTCGGCATCGGTGGATGTCGTTGGAGCGGGGTAGGACGCCAGGGACAACAGCAAGTTGTTGTCGTAATAATCGAGTCCGCCGCCCCCCATCTTGTTGCGCAGCCCCGCGCAGTGATCGCTGCTCTGGAAGATGCCGGCGAGGGCGTAATAGTCGGTGGTGGGAATCGGATCGAACTTATGGTCGTGGCAACGGGCGCAACTCACCGTGAGGCCGAGAATGGACCGCGTGACCGTGTCGATCTGTTCGTCGATGTTGTCCATCTCGAACCGGACCTTAAACCGCTGATTGACGTCCTTGACCCCCAGCGCGAGAAAGCCGGTCGCGATCTGGTGTTCATCGAACTCCTCGGGGGATGAGTGCGGCAGGAGATCCCCCGCGATCTGTTCCCGAAGGAACTCGTCATAGGGTTTGTCGCGGTTGAACGCATCGATCACGTAGTCGCGGTAGCGCCAGGCGTGGGGATACGGAAGATTCCGGGCCGAACCGGTTGATTCGCCATAGCGGGCCACGTCGAGCCAGTGCCGCCCCCAGCGCTCCCCATAGGCGGGCGAAGCCAATAGGCGGTCCACCACGGTGGCATGCGCTTCCGAAGTCGCGTCGGCGAGAAAGGCATCGATCTCGGCGGGCGTCGGCGGCAGACCAGTCAAATCGAAGGTCACCCGTCGCAGCCACGACAACCGATCGGCATCGGCGACGGGATTTAACTGGTGCTGTTCCTGCCGCGCGAGGACGAAGGCGTCGAGTTCGTCCCAGACCCACTCGGGGCGGGAAACCCCAGGAATGGCCGAGTTTTGCAGAGGCTGCCAGGCCCAGTGTTCGCGCCGCAGGGCTTCGTAGTTGGCGTCCCACTTGCCCAGGTCTTCGGGAAGTTCCAGGGCGGGCCACACGGCCCCCTCGCGAACCCATTGCTCCAGAATCGCGATCTGCTCGTCCTCGAGTTTGAACTCGGGAGGCATCCTCAGCTTCGGATCGCTTTGGCGGATCGCTTGAACGAGGAGGCTTTTCTCGGGATCGCCGGGAACAACGCCCGGCCCCCGGTTGCCACCTTGCAGAAGCCCCTTGTGATCGTCGACGCGCAAGCCGCCCGCGGCCTTGTTATCGGCCGAGTGGCAATTGAAGCAGTTCGCGACCAGGAGCGGGCGGACCTTCCGCTCGAAGAATTCGAGCTTGGCGGCATCGCCTTCATCGGCGGCACCGGCAAAGCCCTGGACGGACAACGCCGTGCCGACAGCCAGCAACAGCGTCCGCCCAAGGCGGCGGAAGCGTCTTTGAATGTCTCGGGAAATGATCGAAGCGCCGGGTTTTCGGGATGAATCCCGGCTTTCCGACGGCAGGCTTCGGCCGCGGCCGGCTGTCTCGGGACGAGGCAGTTTGGCAGGCATCTTGGACTCCAGAAGATCAAGCTTCTGGAGCATCCAGTCAGCCTGTCGATGAATGAGGGTCGACAGCCTCCCGAGAGTCACGGGTCAGCGTTTACGAATGTTTTGAAGATTGCCGGGCGGATGCCGCAAGGAGTTACATGTATTACCGTCAAAACCCTCTGGACGTCCGAAATAGTCCTGAATTCGCAGAGGTTTCCGAGCCGCCAACCGGGTTTTGACGGAGGTTCTTCCAACTTATCTCAGGCGGCGTTTTTCAGTCCGTTCGATCTGAACCACCACGCCATCCTGAATCAGAATGGTGAGCTGCCCATAACGAAGGCCGCGAAGCGCATCCGCGATCTGCGGCAGCGGATCGTCGCGC
>JAHBXV010000028.1 GCA_019636285.1 Planctomycetaceae bacterium | reverse complement strand
GCCGGGGAGCGACGGAGCAATCGGCTGAAACTCGCCGCGAATCCCGTCTGGAGCGGAGGGCTTCATGTCCCACATATCAAGATGGCTGGGACCGCCATCGAGAAATAGCAGAATCGCATGATCGGCCCGGGGACGAATGCGCAAGTCGGGAGCCGTCGCCTCGCTGGCCAATAAGCGTTCCAGCGACAGCCCCAGCCCAGCCGCGCCAAACATCCCCAGGCGCAGACACGACCGCCGCGAGAGCATTTCCCGAATCATCTGCCGCACGACCTTTAGCCCGGATTGCACGAACCCACAGGCCAGCAGCATAAGCGATGATTGATGGGTTGGAAACCCCGTGGCCTCCATTTCGGGCCGCGAGACCAGGTTCAAGCATCGAGGTCATGCACAGACCCTGGGCCGAAAGAAGAAATTGACGATGAATCGGGACGTCGCGTATTGTTGTCGCGTCGGCGATTCGTGACCGTAAGGGTTCAGGCAGGTCGAGGGTGACTTGAACGGATTTCGCCCATTCCCTTGCCAAGGTGAGACCACAAAACATCGCTTGACCACCACCGAACGCGATCTTCCCGATCGTACGCTTCACAGTCCCATGCCACATCAAGCAGGCAATCTTGAAGACGCCGCAAGGAATGCAGGAACGGGAAACGACATGGACAGCAGATCAAGTTATGCCGTTCGATTGTTGCTCGTCATAGTCGCGACCATCGTGGCCTGGCAGTGTGTTGTTTATGCGATCGGCCCCGTGATACCCCGGGCGAGGCTTGGCAAGATCAAGGAAGGGATGAGCAAAGAAGAAGTCGTTCGCATTCTTGGCGAGCCAGCAGTCCGAGGACCTGAGTATGTCTACGAAAAGCCCTTCAATCCCGGCTATGTGCAGGTTACGTTCGATCCGGGCGGACGAGTTCGGTACGTGAACGATGAGTCGGTGTTTCGTTGATATTTCGTTCTTAAGAAATCCCATTGTCCGCGGACAGATTCGTAGCACAGTACGGTGTGTCGGCGTATTCGGTCCCCTGCCAAGACATGCCGCGTGTTGAACAAGGGAAGGGCACTGTCGTCACGGAATTGTGGAACTCGCTTCCTGACCGCGAAGCGGTCAAAGAATGTAGCCGTGGGTCGCGCAGCGCACCCACGGTTAAAGACGTATTCAGGAGATCGACCCCCAGCGGGGGTCGCAGAAACGCCCACCTGCGACCCCCGCTGGGGGTCGTAAGAGTTTATTGAGAACTCGACTTCCGTGGGTGCGCTTCCGCGACCCACGGCTACCCTCTTCGACCGCTTCGCGGTCGGGAATTCATTCAGCTTTATCTATCTCGCCGTGCTCGTTTTCAATGCCGCCAGGAATTCGGTGAACGTCTTGGCGCGCAAGAGTTTTTCCAGCGATGCGGGATCGCGGAAGAGGTGGGCGATCTCGGCGGAGAGCTCCAGTTGAATGGATCGGTCGGCTTCCGGCGTGACGAGCAGGAAGATCACGTGGGCCGGCAGGCCGTCCGGCGCATCGAAGGGCACGCCCGCGTCCGATACGCCAACGACGGCGACCGGCGCGGTCAGACCCGCCAGTCGGGCATGCGGAATCGCGACGCCGTTCCCCAACCCGGTCGCGGCGGTCTGTTCCCGCTCCCAGGCGAGTGCTTCGACCTTCGTCGAATCGATCTTCGTATGAACGCCCGCGAGTTCGGCCAATTCGTGAATCACGTCCGCGCGCGACTCACCGCGCAGGTTTCGTACGAAGAGCGCGGGGGTCAGCGTCGTTGCCAGACGCAGCGGCCGACCGAGTCGTAAGAGTCGTTTAATCAGCGGACCGCTTAACGCGGAGGTCGCGATGGCCATGATGACCAGGGCCACGAAGAGTGGCTGCCGGATGATCCCCGCTTGCAGCGCGAGCGTTCCCAGAATGATCTCCATCGCGCCGCGGGCATTCATGGCAAAACCGATCGCCCAGCTCTCGGAGACGGGATACCCGGCCCAGCGTGCCCCGGTGACCGCGCCGGCCAGCTTGCCGATCGTCGCGACGGCCAGAACCAGCGCGACCAAGCCCAGGTCGAAGTGCGAGACAAAATTGACCTTCAGGCCAATGCTGGCGAAGAACAGCGGCGCGAAGATGAACGACACGAACTCGTCGATCAGCACGCGGGTTCGTTCCGAAAGATACGTTGAATCTCCCAGCGCGACGCCGACCAGAAAGGCACCGAAAATCGCGTGAATACCGGCGAACTCGGTCGCCGCAGCCCCCAACAAGCCCAGCGTGACGGCAAACCCCAGCACGCCGCCTGGATAGTGCGTATAAGCCTGCAAGAAAGGGAGCGTGCGATGGATGGACCAGCGGACGATCGTTAACGCGAAGACCGCCAGCGAAACGGTGAGACACGTCGTCTGGAGGACGCTGAACGACGATGTGTGCGAATCCATCATCGCCAGAATCAGCGAGAAGATCGTCCAGCCAATCACGTCGTTGAAGATCGCCGCGCTGACGATCACCATGCCGAAATCGGTCCGGTAAAGATCCAGGTCCATCAGGGTCTTGGCGATCACCGGAAGGGCCGAAATCGCGATCGCCGTTCCCATGAACAGGGAAAACACGACCGGATCGGCGTCGACCTGCTGACCGAGTGCCTGGGGGACAATCGCAGCGGCTGCCGCGCCGATCGCGAACGGAACGACCGTGCCCAGCGTGCCCACCTTCAGTGCGGACCGGCTTTGCTTCCAGACGATCGACAGGTCGACTTCCATCCCCGCGACGAGCAGAAACAAAACAATCGCCAGGGAGCCGATCCCCTCCAGGAAGATCGCGGTTGATCCTTCCTTCGGGAACAGGAACGACTGAACTTCGGGGGCGAAGGTGCCGAGCACGGTCGGCCCCAGGAGGACGCCCGCGAGCAGCTCGCCCAGAATGGCGGGTTGATGCCATCGTCTCGCGAGTTCGCCCAGCAGCCGGGCCACGCCGATCAATAGCGCCACCGACAACAGCATGACGCCCAATTGCGACGACTCGGCCGTATGCAAGACGAAGAACCCTTGGCGGACCCGCGATTTTCAGCCAGCCGAGTTTTCGGCGGCTTGCAAAGACTAGCCGCTCGGCGGGGAGTTGTCATGGCAACTCCAACCGCGCGTGCGCTACGCGACCCACGGCGACATTTCGTGATGCCTCCAGCATCGGGGAAGTCACTCCGCGTCTCTTCTCCCCCCTCGTGTCTCTTCCTTCTGACCCTCAACCATCAACTCTCAACCATCGACCAATCCGGGTTTCAACCCTGTCGTCAACTTGCGATGATCGAAGCACAGGATTCCGCACACTCAGGGAGGGTCCGGCGATGGATCGGATTTTGATGTGTCCGCCCGAAGGGTATGGCGTCAGTTACGTCATCAATCCCTGGATGGAAGGGCAACAGGGGCGGGTTGATCTGGCGCTCGCGAAAAGCGAATGGCAGCGACTGCACCGCGAGGTGAGCGTGCGGGCGCGGGTGGAACTCGTCACGCCTCCCCGGCTCGACGACAATCTGCCCGACATGGTCTTCACCGCGAACGCGGGGCTCGTGCTCGAAGACGCCGCTGTCCTGGCGCAATTTCGCTTCGCCGAACGGCAGGGAGAAGAACCCCGTTTTCAGGCGTGGTTCGAAGGAGCCGGGTTTCGCGTCATCACGCTTCCCGGCGATCGTCCGTTTGAAGGGGAAGGGGACGCGCTGGTGCAACCGGGACAGCCGCTGCTGTGGCTGGGGCATGGGGTCCGGTCGAGTCTCGATGCGGCTCCCGTTGTCGCCGACGCGCTGCGGTTGGAAGTGGTCCCGCTGCGGCTCGTCGATCCGCGTTATTACCACCTCGATACCTGTTTCTGCCCACTCACCGATGGCCGGTTGTTGTGGCTGCCCGCCGCCTTCGACGAAACCAGCCGCAAGCTGGTCCAGCGGCGCATTCCCGAAGACAAACGAATTGAAGCCAGCGAGCGCGATGGCGAACTGTTCGCCTGCAACGCGCTGCAACTGGGGAACGACTTGCTGCTCAACGATTGCACGCCGCACTTGGAAGCAGCGCTCGCGAGGCAGGGGCTGCATGTCGTGCGCTGTCCCGTACCCAGCTTCCTGCAAGCCGGGGGGGGCGTGAAGTGCCTGACGCTCAGGCTGCAACAGTCTGGTGTCCCCGCCAAGCGCGAGCCGGTGTGTCTGGTCCGCACCGCGCGGGTGGTGATGCGCGGTCATCTCATTGATACCGGTCTCTTGAACAAGGCCGTTACGCAGGTGACTGACAATGGCCTTGGCTGCCGGGTCGAAAAGTTCGAGCCGGGTCAACGGCACGATCAGGAATCGACCGCTGAACTTCGCCTGACCGCTCCCGATCCCGACGCCCTGCAAGTCGCCCTCGGAAACCTCCTGGCGCTCGGCGCACAACCTCTCGAACCCGAGGCGGAAGCCCATCTGGAACCCTGTCCGATGGATGGCGTGGCCCCCGAAGGCTTCTATGCCACCACCATCTACCCGACGTTTGTCCGCGTGGGTGGCGAATGGATCCCCGCGCAAGAACAGCGGATGGATGCAGTCCTGGTGGTCAATGGCAGCCGTGGTCCCGGCGTCTGGTGCGCGCTCATTCGCGATCTGAAAGCTGGCGATCCCGTGGTCTGCGGCATCGCGGGCGTTCGCGTGGAACCCAAAGTCCAGCGCGGCCGCGACGCCCAGGACGCGTTCGGCTTTATGACTGGCTCCGCCAGCAGCGAACGCCGTGTCGAAACTGCCGTCCGCGAACTCGCCTGGGAAATGAAGAAAATCCGCGAGCGCGGCGGGCGCATCGCAGTGGTGGGCGGTCCTGTCGTGATTCACACGGGCGGCGGGCCGTATCTCGAACGACTCGTCCGCGCGGGATACGTGCAGGCGATCCTCTCGGGCAATGCGCTGGCCGTGCATGACCTGGAAAGCCAGATGTACGGAACCAGTCTGGGCGTCGACCTGGCTCGCGGCCGAGGCGTCCACGAAGGGCACACGCATCACTTGCGGACCATCAACCGGATTCGTCGAGCGGGATCGATCGCCAAGGCCGTCGAACAACGGCTGGTGACCGGGGGCTTGATGCATGCCTGCGTGACGAGCGGCGTCGACATTGTGCTAGCGGGCTCCATTCGCGACGACGGACCACTCCCCGATACCCTCATGGATCTCTGCGAAGCGCAAGCCGCCTATGCCAGGACATTACGCGGCTGCGAAATGGTGATCATGCTGTCGACCATGCTGCATTCGATCGGCGTCGGCAACATGACACCCGCCGGGGTCAAACTGGTCTGTGTCGACATCAACCCCGCCGTCGTGACCAAGCTCGCCGATCGCGGCAGCCTGGAAAGCGTGGGAATCGTGACCGACGTCGGCCTGTTCCTCAATCTGCTCACGCGCGAACTGCTCGACGACTGACCCGTTCGCTTGAGTCGCGAATCGATCACAGTTCCTGGGAGTTCGTGAAGCGATCGTTCACGAGGCGTGTCCGCATGACGCGGCCATCGGTCGCCCCGCTCCAGAGCGTTCCTTCATCGTCGACGGCGAGCGCGCGGATCACCGCGTGATGAGGTCGACACTGGGCGCGAATCGCCAGGCTCGGAACATCCAGCAGGCACACGCGGCCCTCGACCGTGCCCGCCGCCACGGCTGATTCTTGCTCCATCCAGCAGATGGCAAGAATGCCGGACGGACCCAGCGACTGTTCCGCGACCATCGTACGAGTGATTCCGTCGAAGACGGCGAGGCTACCCCGTTCAGTTCCGGCAAACAGCCATTCGCCGTCGCGCGACCATTCCAGACAAAAGACTCTCCCTTCGATCCGGGACATCCACCCGAGGATCTGGTGGCTGATAAGATCGAACCAGTAAATCGTCCCTCGTGCGTCGGCCACGGCCAGCGTTTGACCGCTGGGATTCACGGCGACATTCGTAATCCCGCGAACGGTCAGGAAGGCGTGTGACTCATACGATTTCGTCGCGGGCCGCACAATGTCGACGAACCCCTCGGGCGTGCAAATGACACCCACTTCTCCATTTCGCGAGAGCGACAGATACCCGGACGACGTCGGCAGGGGCCCCGCATGGCCGCGATGGGGCGTCAATGGTTCCAGCGTTCCGTTCACCAGCCACGCGGAGCCGGTGCGTTGATCGGTCATCAGTCCCACTCCGGTTTCGCGAGAAATGTCGATGGCCTGCACGCGTTCGTTGACCAGCGAGAGTGGTTCGCGAATCTCGTTCGCCACGGAGTCGCGAAACACGATCTGGCTTGGGGCATGGGCCACCCACATCCCTTTGCCGTCGAGAGCCCCCAGACCCAGGATTGGCTTTAAGTGTTTTGAGTCATCCGTCGCGGGGATGGTCCGCGGCGACGTCCACGACTCGGCGAAGAAAACCACGACCGCCAGAAAACACAGGGCCATGCTTAACCAGGGCGGATCGCGCCACGGCGAAGTCCATTTACGCCGGGCCGTCGCCTCTTCGAGAGACAAATTGTCATCGGTCCGATAGGGCTGGATGGAGCGCACGGCGGAATCCCTCTCGGTCAGTTGGAGCGCGGACCTTCGGCCCGAAGACCGCGTGATGGCGCGGCCGCCAGGATGGGGCTGGAACACGTTTCAAAACCCGGCTGGCGTCTCGAAGAACTCAAATCCCCTACGAGTCTCTGTTGTCCAGAGGGTTTTGAAACCACTTTCAGGGAGCTCTCCGCGTACCGAATTCCCTCGGCCGGAGAGGCAACCGTCAAACGACGGACGTTACGAACCGTTCGGAGAGTTCCCGTTCCTCACGCGGCGCGATCCCTGGGCGACGTGCGGAACGAGAGCAGATGTGTCTGGATCACCGCGAAGACACGATGCGGCTTCCGCACTTGTTTCCTGCTGCCGTCGCCGCAGTCGTCCCCTGCCAAGGCGAGGCTCCCGGGAAAACCCAACACCGGAGAGCAGGCATGGAACCGGATTTGTCTAACAATTTTTTCCCCCGAGACCGTGCGAATATCGTGCTCGAACTTCGAAGGCGAACTCGCAAGGGGTCAGAATATCCAGACATGATGGATCGAGAACCTTTGTGAAACACTGATGACGAAGTCTCGACGTTTCCCGCGCGGCTTCGACGATTAGTCACCGGCCACGCACAAAAGGTTTCACGAAATTCTGTCAAAGGCGACGTTTTCCCCGAGTTCGACGGATGGCCGCTTGGTTCGCCGCCAATTTGATGCTGTCGAAGTCCGGTGACCGTCACGCCGTTCCCTTTTATTCAAAGCATTCGAAATGAACTTCGGGCATGCTCTGCAATTTCGCCAAATCACCGGACTGACACGTTATGCGACATGACAGTTCAGCGCGCCTCACGAGATTCCGAAAGATCCGCCGGCATGAGGCCGCAACTCGCTCGCCGTCAAGGAATTGAAGGAACGTCTTTCTTGCGATGGCCGGCAGGCTGCCGCACAATGCGCCCTCACTTCTGGTTTCCGCACTTCTTATGCCGGAGGTCACCGTGCGCGCCATCGCCTGTCTCTCGCTGGGACTCCTTGTCTGTCTGATGGGTTCCCTCCCCCTGGCCGCTGAAGACACCTGGCCACGCGTGACGCGCGTGGAGGCCCAACCGCTGATGGCGGCGACCGAACGACTGATGCAGGCTTTGGAACTGGTCGGGGCTCCGCTCGCACCAGACTCGGCCGAGCAGTTGACTTCCGCGATCAAGAACGCGGATGCGTCCAGCGGGATCACGAAAATTCAGGAGATTCTCGATCCGCTCTGCCTGATTGCGGTGACCATCAACCCCGAAAGCCGCGTCTCGGTCGTCGAAGGCCCCGCTGCGAAAGAGCTGGTCCACAACGGCTGGCACACGTTTCTCATCAAGGTGGCGAACGAAGCTGGCGTGACCGCCCCCCTCACCCCCGAAAGCCCCAACCTGCAACCTCTTTATCAGCGGGGCAAAGGAGCGCGGCAGAAACCTCTCACCGATGACCAGCTTGTGCAGCCGGCCGATGTTCCGCATCGCTTTCTCGATGCCATCGTCTTCGAGAAGCAACCGCTGAAACCCGGACTCTCGGGCCTGGAACTCGAATATCGCATCATCCAGCTCTACACCCGCGAGACCGGACGCCGTGAAGCCCTTTTAGGCTTCAACGTAGGGCAGGGGACGCAGGATCTGGGTTTTCGCAATGCGGTTCCTATCTTGTTTAAGTGTCTCCCCGCCGTTGATGTTGTTCTGGGCGTCAAAGATTTCGACGGCAGTCCCACCACGGCTGCGTTCGTCATTCGCGATGCCTGGGGCCGGATTTGCCCCAATCCCGCCCGCCGACTGGCTCCCGATTTCTTCTTTCACGACCAGATCTATCGCGCCGATGGGGAATCGGTGGCTCTGCCCCCTGGTGAATACACCGTCTCCGTTTCGCGCGGACCCGAATATCTTGTGGAAAACCACCAACTCTCGGTTCCGCCGAACGCCGTCAGTCATGCGGCCAATTTTCAACTCCAGCGCTGGATTCATGCGGCCGAGCGCAACTGGTACTCCGGCGATCATCACGTGCATGCCGCCGGATGCGCTCACTACGACAGCCCCACCGAAGGGGTCGGCCCCGCCGACATGCTGCGGCACATTCTGGGCGAAGACCTGAACGTCGGCTGTGTCCTCAGTTGGGGACCGTGCTGGTACACGCAGAAGCAGTTCTTCGAAGGAAAGGTGTCGTCCTTCTCGCGCGAGAACTACCTGATGCGCTACGACGTGGAAGTTTCCGGCTTTCCGTCCTCGCATGCCGGGCACCTTTGTCTACTTCGCCTCAGCGAGGATGATTACCCCGGCACGACTTACCTGGAAGAGTGGCCGAGTTGGACACAGCCTGTGCTGGAATGGGGCATGAAGCAGGGTGGCGTTGTCGGCTACAGCCACAGCGGCTGGGGGCTGCAACTTCCCGACTACAACGATCGTGGCGAACGGGTTCCCACCAAGCAGGGCCGCGCGGCCGACAAGCTTCCCGACTATGCGATGCCCCCCTTCGATGGGATCGGTGCGAATGAGTTCATCGTCACCGCCGCCAACAACGCTTGCGATTTCATTTCCGCCGTCGATACGCCGTCCATCTGGGAACTCAACATCTGGTATCACACGCTCAATGCCGGCCTGCGTTCCCGGATCAGCGGCGAGACCGACTTTCCCTGCATCTATGGCGACAAAGTTGGCCTCGGGCGCATCTATGTCAAACTGCCGGGAGCAGACTCCGTCGACTACGACAGTTGGGTCCAGGGCGTGAAGGATGGCCGCAGTTATTGCGGCGACGGTCTCAGCCATCTTTTCGACTTCCGTGTCGACGGCTTTGAAGTCGGCACACGACAGGGAGATCGGCCGGCCAGCGAGCTCGCCATCGACAAACCGAAGTCAGTCCGCGTCGAGTTCGATGTCGCCGCTCGGCTCGAACCCAGTCCCACTCCGGAAACGGAGGCCATTCGCGGTCGCCGCCTCGATGAAAAGCCCTATTGGCACCTCGAACGCTGCCGCCTGGGAGACAGCCGCCGCGTGCCGGTGGAGGTCATCGTCAACGGCGAAGTCGCGGCCAGCCGCGAAGTGGAAGCCGACGGGACCGTCCAGCCACAGGCGTTCGACATCCCCCTGTCGCAATCAAGTTGGATCGCCGTCCGCATTCTGCCCAGCGTCCACACGAATCCGATCTTCGTGGTCGTGGGTGACGATCCGATTCGGGTCAATCCGCGTAGTGCCGAATGGTGCCGCAAGGCGGTCGATACCTGCTGGTCTCAGAAGGAGGGCCGCATCCGTCCGGAGGATCGGGACGCCGCGCGAGCCGCGTACGACAAAGCCGCCGCCTACTACGATGGCGTTCTCGCAACGCTGAATCGTTAAGTCCGCTTGATTGCACGGTACACCCGTGACGCGGCCCAAAAACCTGCTATCGTGTCTTCCCAGCAGGGGCGCTATCCGCTCCGCCGATCACTTTTTCATTCCGAAATCCCGTCTCTCGTCAAAGGACGTCTCGTGATCTGCATCTCGGTGACGCCGGAAAGCCGACAACTGGCCAAGGTGGACCTGCTCAATGCGGCCCGCCAATGCGACCTGATCGAGTTGTGTCTCGATCGCCTCCTCAAGGAACCAGACATCAAGGATCTGGTCGATTCTTCCAGGAAGCCCCTCCTGATTTCCTGCCGCCGCCAGGAAGATGGCGGCCAGTTTCGCGGGACCGAAGACGAACGGCAGATTCTGCTGCGACAAGCCGTGCTCGCCAATCCGGCGTATATCGAACTCGATCTGGAAACGGCCCGCCGCATTCCGCGATTCGGCAAGGTGCAGCGCGTCATCAGTTTCACCAGCCTGACGCGGCCGTGGACCAGCATCGAAGATCTGTTCGACGAAGCCGTCGGCGTGCAGGCCGACGTCATTAAGTTCACCGGCCCGACGCCGACGCTCGAAGCGGCCTGGCCGCTGCTGCACGCCGTCAGCCAGAAGCGATCGCTCCCCATTGTCGCGCTGGGTCTGGGCAATTGTGGACTGACGTTCTCTCTTTTGGGCCGCAAGTACGGTTCGCCCTGGATCTACGCGGCGCTGGAACAGGGGATGGAGGCCTTTGCCGGTCAGCCAACCGTCGGCACGCTCGATGACATTTACCGCTGGCGGGATGTCGGCCCCAAAACGCGGTTCTTTGGACTGGCTGGATTTGGGCCCGCCGAGGAACTTCTCGCCAAGGTCTTTAACGCGGGGTTCGACGCGCTCGACCTGGGAACACGTTGCCTCCCTTTCGCGTTCCAGGAAGCCGGACCCGTCGCGAAGATGCTCGATGTTCTCAAACTTCCAGCCGTCGTGGCCATCCCCGAATGTGGCCGGCGACTGATGCCGCTTGCGAAAGGGGGCGATCCCCTGTCCGAACAGGCGAACTTCGCGGATGTCTTCGTCAAACAAACCGAGGGCTGGAAGGCACACAATCTTCTCGGCCGACTGGCTATCCAGAAGTTGGAGAAGCTCTCTTCCAACAACAGTAACCCCGACAAGCCGCTCGAACGCCGCAACGTCCTGGTTGTTGGCAGCGGGGGACTCGGCCAGACGCTGGCCGCCGCGGCATTGCAGCGGGGCTCGCTCCTCAACATCTGCGGAGCCGATGAAGAGGCGACCCAGAAACTGGCTGCTCAACTTGATTGCCGATTTATCCCGGTCGGCAAACTGTACGACACACACATTGACGCGGTCATCCTGACCGAACCCCACCTGGACTTTAAGGCCCGCAAGACGCCCATCAATCCGGCACTCTTACGCCCGGGACTTCTGGTGCTCGATGCGTGTAGTCTGCCCCATGGTTCGCCCCTTTCTGTCGAGGCGCGCGAACGCGGCTGCAAACTCGTCGACCCTGCCGAGTTGTTTGCCGAGTACGTGGGCGTTCTGTTCAAATCGCTGACCGGCAAGGAACTCCCCGCACAGGCCTTCGCGGTCGCGCTCGGCGGCTAATGCTATGTCAATGTGAAAGATTCGGGCGTGTGCCACTGGCTTTGCCAGTGCATCTTTTTGTGAATGAAAGACTTAAGACGCACTGGCGGAGCCAGTGGCACACGAAAATCAGGCCCTGACAAAGCACTGGGTCGCACGCGATGAAACAGGAACAGCGTTGATGTCCATTCTCGATCGGTTTCGACTCACGGGTCGACGTGCTTTCATCACCGGCGGCAGTCGTGGCCTGGGACGGGAAATGGCGCTCGCCCTCGCCGACGCTGGAGCCGATGTCTGTCTTGTCGGTCGCGATGTTGACAGCCTGAACGAGACGGCCGAACGGATTCGTCAGTTCGGCCGGCAGGCTGACACCATCGTCGGCGACGTCGGGAACCCCGAAGAGTGTGAGCGGATCTGCCGGGACGCGCTAGAGCAGTTCGGCGTGTTCGACATTCTCATCAACAACGTCGGCGGCCGCCGGGTCAATGTCCCACTCGAAGAGCAGACGCTCGAACAATGGCGGCAGATTCTTGATTTGAATCTCACGTCGGCGTTTCTCTGCCTGTCGATCCTCGGCGGCGCCATGGTCCGTCGCGGCGAAGGGGGCCGCGTCATCAACGTGGCCTCCATTTCCGGCATGATTGCCAACCGCGGCATTGGCGGCCGCAGCTACGAAACGTCGAAGGCAGCCGTCATCCAGCTCACGCGCACCGCAGCAGCCGACTGGGCGCCGCACCGCGTGACGGTGAACGCCATCTGCCCCGGCGGCTTCATGACCGAACCGAACCAGCGCTGGGCGAGAGAGAATCCCGATGTCATCACGCGATTCCGCGACCTGATCCCCGCCGGCGACTTTGGACAGCCCGAAGACCTCGGCCCGCTCGCGGTTTACCTCGCCAGCGACGCCGCTCGCTACATGACCGGCGCAGCCCTTGTCATCGACGGCGGCTACACCCTCTGGTAACCCTTCTTCTTAGCCGCGACCCAGCGGGGAGCGCTTCTTCAAAACCGCGCTCCCCGCTGAGTCGCGGCTAAAAATCATCCTTCCGCCAGGCGGGTGCGCGCGGCGACGGCGACGGATGTTTTGATCTCGTCGGTCTCGCGATCGCCTTCCTCCATCGGACTCGCCGACCAGGGCCACCACGACTTCCAGACCCACGACCACGAGTGCTTCAAACGCAGCAGCGCCATCGAGCGGCCTTGCAGCGAGTACAGTTCGTTCGCATGCAACCGCTTGTGGATCGGCTTCTGCGCCGTATCGAGCAGCGGCTCCCAGAACTCGTCGGGGCCATGGTCGGGCAACCGGAATGGAATCGCCGCGTGGTGCGAGTTGAAGAGGACCAGGAGCGTATCACCGACAATCGGGCGTCCCTTCTCGTCGACTTCGTCGACCATGTGCCCTTCGAGACGCATCCCCAGGCACTTGATGTACCAGCGGTTCCAGTCGTCGTCGGTCATTTCGACGCCAGCCGGAGTCAGCCAGTGGACATCCCGGACTTCTTCCCCGCGAATGGGTCGCCCCTGGAAGAAATTCCGCCGCTGCAGAACGGGCTGCGTCTTCCACAGCCGGATAATCTTTCGCGTGAATTTCAGAAAGGCTTCTTCGTCTT
Source organism: Planctomycetaceae bacterium (assembly GCA_019636285.1). Classification (GTDB taxonomy): domain Bacteria; phylum Planctomycetota; class Planctomycetia; order Planctomycetales; family Planctomycetaceae; genus JAHBXV01. Next base: position 63,790 of record JAHBXV010000028.1, on the reverse strand, counting down.
CCCGCAGCCGCCAGTCGAGCCACGACAGTTCGTTGTCCTGACAGTAGGCGTTGTTGTTGCCGCGCTGCGTGTGGCTCAGTTCATCGCCCGAGCGGATCATGGCGACGCCTTGCGAGACCATCAGTGTCGTCAGGAAGTTCCGCTTTTGACGTTCCCGCAAGGCGCGAATGTTCGCGTCGCCGGTGGGGCCTTCGTGCCCGCAGTTCCACGAATTGTTGTGACTGTCGCCGTCCTCGTTGTTCTGACCGTTTGCTTCGTTGTGCTTGTTGTTGTACGAAACGAGATCGTGCAGGCCGAACCCGTCGTGGCAGGTGACGAAGTTGATGCTCGCGTACGGACGGCGGCCATTGTGTTCATACAAGTCGCTGCTGCCGCAGATGCGCGTCGCGAACTCGCTCGCCGTGTGCCCGTCCCCCTTCCAGAATTTCCGCACGCAATCGCGATACTTGCCGTTCCACTCGGTCCACAACACGGGGAAGTTGCCGACCTGGTAACCTCCTTCGCCCAGATCCCAGGGCTCCGCGATCAGCTTGATCTGCGAGAGGACTGGATCCTGGTGAATGATGTCGAAGAACGAGCCGAGCTTGTCGACGGCGTGCAGCTCGCGCGCCAGGGCGCTGGCGAGGTCGAAGCGGAAGCCGTCGACGTGCATCTCCAGCACCCAGTAGCGCAGGCTGTCCATGATGAGCTGCAAGACGCGCGGCGAGAGCATGTTCAGTGTGTTGCCGCACCCGGTGTAGTCCATGTAGTACCGCTGGTTGCCGTTCACCAGCCGGTAGTATGAAGCGTTGTCGATTCCTTTCAGCGACAGCGTCGGCCCGAGATGGTTCCCCTCGCAGGTGTGGTTGTAGACCACGTCCAGAATCACTTCGAGTCCATGGCGGTGCAGCGTCTTCACCATCCGCTTGAACTCGTTCACCCCGTCCTGTGCCGATTGGCTCGACTGAAAGCGGGTTTCCGGTGCCAGGTAGGCCAGCGTGCTGTAACCCCAGTAGTTGGCCAGACCCTGTTCCGTCAGAAACCGGTCGTCGACGAAGTGATGAACGGGCATCAATTCGACCGCCGTCACCCCCAGCGATTTGAGATGACGGATCGATCCCGCGCTCGCCAGGCCCGCATACGTTCCCCTAGCTTCCTTCGGAACCCACGGGCTGAGGGCGCTGAAGCCCTTGACGTGCATTTCATAGATGACGGTCTGGTGCCAGGGGCGCTTCGGATGACGATCCCGGCCCCAGCGAAAGCGCGGGTCGATCACCATCGCCAGCGGACAGTGGGCGGCATTGTCCCGGTCGTCCAGGCTCAGGTCGGCTTTCGGATCGCCGATCCGATAGCCGAACATGCTGTCATCCCAGGTCACCGTGCGGCCGATGGCCTTGGCATAGGGATCGAGCAGAACCTTGTTCGCATTGAAGCGATGTCCCTGCTCGGGCGCGTAGGGTCCATGCACGCGGAAACCGTACAACTGGCCCGGCTTCAGGCCCGGCACATAGCCGTGCCACACCTGGTCGGTGTGCTCGGTCAATTCGAGACACGCATACTCCCGCTGCGCGCGCGGTGAATCGAACAGGCACAACTCGACCTTGGTCGCATGGGCCGAAAAAATCGCGAAGTTGACACCGCGACCATCCCACGTCGCCCCCAGCGGAGACGACTGACCTGGCCACATTGCCGGGACTCCCTTCCTCATCAATTCAACCTCTCCCTGGGCATCATTCCCTGAACCTGACTCAGGAACGGGCATCTCCGCCGGTTTCTCATGCGACCGCCAGACCCCGCCAAACTTCTTTTAAGTACCGTCAAAACCCGCTGGACGTCCGAATCGCACGTGAATTTACCGGGTCTGCGAGCCGCCAACCGGGTTTTGACCGAGGCTTTTGGCTTCCCAGTCTACCAGATCGCCTCTCTCCACTCGCCAGATTGTGGACCTCCACCAGCAGCAACACCCGTGCCGAACAGAACTTCCGACAATCGGTGTCACGCGTTGGTGAACTACGGGCCGCCCGGCTTCTCCCCGCCTATCATCGACCGGACATCGGCAATGACGGCAGCCCGGTCGGCGGGACCGCAGTCGGATGTGCCAAATTCATGGCGGCCTAGAATCGCCTGGTCGCGGTAGAGAATCACCCCCACTCGCTCGGAGGCTGGAAAATCGAGCGCCTCCGCCGACGTGATCGCTTCGCCCGCCGTCGTCAGCGGCAATTCCAGACGGTCGACAAACCCCACAGTTTGCAAGTCAGCAGCCGCCTGCACGGAATTCGCGCTCACGAGAACCGCGAATGCCTTCAGTCCCTCCGCGCGGTTCTCGTCCACCAGTTGATTCAGTTCTTTGAGGAGTGCCCGCGATCCGGGCGTGATTTCCCGCATCAGAACGATCACCACCGGCCGATCCCCATGCCGGCAGACATAACAGACCGATTTGCCGCGTAACGGACCCGTCACGGCCCGCACATAGAACGAGCGAATCGTCGGCCGATCGTCTTCGTCCGCCTGAAGCTCCTGGGCTGAGATCAGCGCGATGAAGCCCATCACCAGCCCCGCGAGCAGCCAGACCAGCGATCGACCCAAAATGGGAGATGCCGCACCGGACATCGCCTGTTGCTCCCAGGATCCCCAATCTCTCAGTGTCCCTCGCACTGAGTCGATTCGAGTATACTTTTCAAGGCAACACCCCGCTGCCCCATTTTCCGACACCCGTAACTCCCCGCGCGAATCGGACCGTCCATCGGTTCTGCCGCCGGAACGAACCGACCCGATCGCAATGCCATCCTGGGATTCCTTCATCGCCTGGTACTTCGATCTCCCCCGGCCCGAGCCGGGCGACGGGGCGCGCTGGCGGCTACTCCTGCGAAATCCCTGGGGCTCCGACTGGCCGAACTGGCTCGTCGTGACACTCGCGATCCTTGCCATCGTCATTCTGGTCGTCGCGTCGCGTCGCGAATCACCCACGTTGGGGCGACGGGCGCGTTGGACCCTCCTGACTCTCCGCGCCGCGGCACTCGGCCTGACGCTCCTGCTTCTCGCGGAACCAGCCGTCACCGTCGAACGCACCGGCCTTCCCACGCTCGGGATTCTGGTCGATACCTCAGCCAGCATGGGGTTCGCGGAACAGGCCTCCGATCGGCCCGGCTCGGCGGACAACGCACCATCGACGCGATTCGATCGCGTCCGATCGCTGTTTGAGCCAGGTGACCGGAACTGGCTCGATTCGCTGCAATCGTCTCACGCCATCGTGCTGCGTGGGTTCGATGCCACCGTGCATACGCTGCCGATGCCCCAGACAAGCAACGACCAGTCCGAAGCGAAACCCGAAACGGCTCCTCTCACCTGGACTCCGAGCGGCGCCGAGACTCGTCTGGCCTCGGCGGTACGCGGCCTGCTGACGGAACTGCGCGGCACGCCGCCCGTTGCCGTCGTTGTCTTCAGCGACGGCGTCTCGTCAGCGGGTGAAAGCGAACGATTGTCATCCGTTGCCGAAACGCTCCGGCGTCGCGGGATTCCCTTGCACGTCGTGGGCCTTGGAAGCGATCAACCAGCCCGCGACCTGTCGGTCGACGAACTCCTGGTCGATGATTTTGCCTATCTCCATGACCCCGTCCTATTGACCGGGCGCATTCAATCGACCAGCTACGCGGGCAAGCCTCTTTCGGTCCAAGTGCGCAAAACCGAAACCGGGGAAGTCCTGGCCGAACAGCAGCGCGCGGCCCCGGCCGATGGCGTCATCGAACAGGTCGAGCTGTCGTTCGTTCCGACAGAAGCGGGCGACTACGAAATCGCGTTCGGCATTCCCACCCAACCCGGCGAAACGAACGAAAACAACAACTTCCGCACGCGAACCATCCATGTCCGCGAAGAACACTCGCGCGTGCTCTTGGTCGACTCTGTCCCCCGCTACGAATTTCGCTTTCTCAAACAGCTTCTGGACCGTCATCCCACGATCGAATTGAAAACCGTCCTGCAGGAAGCCGACCTTGAGTTCGCCGGTGAAGATCGAACCGCGCTCACCCACCTCCCTGTCGGCGAGACGGCTCTGCAAGAATTCGACGCCATCATTCTCGGAGATGTTTCGATCGGCCTGCTCACGCCTGACTCTCTCTCTCGGCTGGCCGACTCGGTGCGCCGCGATGGCGGCGGGCTCATTCTCGTGGCCGGTTCCGCTCATAACCCACAGGACTTTGCCGGGACACCGCTCGAACCGCTTCTCCCGTTTTCGATCAGCGACCTCGCCGAGATTGGCGATGCGTCGACGCGCGAAGCCTTTCAACCGCGGTTGACCGTTCTCGGCCGCAAAGGAAACAGCCTGTTTCGCTTCGCCGAGACCGAAACGGAAAGCTTCGACATCTGGAACAGGCTCCCCGGCCTGTACTGGTTTCTGCCCATCAATCGGCTGAAGCCCGGTGCCCTGGTCTATGCCGAGCATCCGCATCGGCGAAACAATGAGAACGCGTATCCTCTCATCATTTCCCAACGCGTGGGGGAGGGTCAGGTTCTCTATCACGCGACCGACGAACTCTGGCGGTGGCGGTACCGCGCGGGTGACATCTACTACGCCCGCTACTGGATTCAGGCCATTCGCTCGGTCAGCCGCGCCGCGCGTCAGGGCGACCAGGCTCCCGCCGAACTGACCGCCGATCGCCTCGTCTACGAATCCGGCGAGTCGGCCGTGATCCGACTCCGATTTCTCGACGACCGCCAGGTTCCCACGGACGGCCAGCCGGTTTCCGTAATGCTCGAACGGTCCGAAGCCGGACAGCGACTGATCAATCTGGCCCCCGCGACCGATGCGCCCACTCTCTTTGAAGGCCGCAGCGAACCACTCGCTGAAGGCAACTATCATGCCTGGCTCGTTCATCCAGGTCTTTCCCAGACGCCTCTCGCGCTCGACTTTCAGGTCCGCGCGCCTCGCCGCGAACAGGAACGGCAGTCCGCCGACCTGGCCGATCTGAAACTCGCCGCCGAAAAGTCCTTCGGCCGCTTCTATCGGCCCGAGGACGTCGCCGACCTGCCCGCGAACATTCCCAGCGGCAAGACCGTTGTCCTCAGCAGCGAAACACCGCGTCCGTTGTGGAGTCGCTGGGAACCACTGCTGCTGCTCGCCGGCCTGTTGACGGCGGAATGGATACTTCGCAAGCGTGCCCGTCTGGTATGATGGACAGGACCGGTCGCGGGGCGTCACGGATTCGGAGTTCGACGGAATGCCACCAGTCGCCGAGAAACTGCACGACGGCTTACGCGGCGTTGAGCGCCGCGCGCGACGGTTGACGTGGATCGGCGGTCTCTCGGCGCTCGCCATCACGCTCCTGGGCGGAATGATCGTGTTTGGCGCGGCCGATCGATTGCTCCATTTCGATCATCCGGCCGCGCGCTTTCTTCTCGATGGTTTGCTCCTATTCGTCTGCGGTCGACTCATCTGGAGCCGACTCTGCGAGCCCTTGACGACGAAAGTTCCACTCTCCGTTCTCGCCATGCAGGTGGAACGGGCCAATCCCGAGGCTCGCGGCTGGTTGACGAGTGCCGCCGATTTTCTGGAGTCCGACCTGGGTCGCGATCGCGGGTCACGAAGACTCCAGCAGGAAGTTCTCCGTTCGGCCGAAGACTCGCTCGCGAATCTGAACTGGAACCAGGCGCTCGACACCACGGCGGTCCGCCGCCTGTTGGTGATTGCCTGCGTGGTTGGCATCTCCAGTGTCACGCTGGCGACGGCTTATCCGGGCCAAAGCAGCGTCGCGGTCAGGCGGCTGCTGCTGCCTTGGGCCAGTATTCCCTGGCCCAGAACCGTTCAACTGGAACTGGTGACGGCCCGCTTCGAGCCGGTTGTTCACGATCCGGACGATCCCATTCGGGCCGCGATTGGTGAATCACTCGAACTCTACGCTCTCAATCTGAATGGAAGCCTCCCCGAAGAAGTCTGGCTGGAAACGCGAGACGATCCCCTCGAACCTCCCTCCCGGCGGTCGCTCCCCGTCCACCAGGTTCGCGATCGCGAGGGAACCACGCACGATGCCGTCCTCGTCTCGCACCTGGTCGGTCAATCTCCGGCCGAGTTCCGCGTCGTGGCCGGCGATGACGACACCATGCCGTTTTACCGCATCGAACCAGTGCCGCCGCCGCGACTGGCGTCTCTCAAGGTAGAACTGATCCCACCGGCTTACAGCGGCCGACCCACGGTTCTGCTGCCTGCAAACGTCGGCAATGTCTCCGGCCTGCTTGGTTCGCGCGTTCGGGTTTCCGGCACATCAACAAAGCCATTGCAGGCCGGCTGGCTGATTCGCGGAACCGAGACCACCGGCAAGGTGGCGCTTTCCAAAGATGGTCTTTCGTTCCAGGCCGAATTCACGATCGAAGCCCCCAACGCGTCGTACTACGGTTTCCGCCTCAAAGACCGTCAGGGGTTCTCCGATCCGCTCCCTGCGCGCTACGAGGTCTTTGGCGAGGTCGATGGGGCTCCGTCCGTGCAGTTTGTCGAACCGGCCCGCGATCTTCTCGCGACGCCAGAGGCCGAGATTCCGTTCCAGATTTCAGCCACCGATGACCTGGAACTGGCTTCGCTGGAACTTGTCTGGCGGCTCGAATCGGCCCCGGCCGATTCCGCCGAGCGCCACGAACTGCCACTTGGCGATACCGAATCGGCCGCGTCCCACTCGTCAACTTCGTCCCTGGTTTCGGGTGTCCTGCGACCATCCGAGTGGTCAGCCGCTTCCGGTCAGCGCTTCCTGGTTCATCCCGAGGCCCGCGATCGGTACGACCTGGGAGCGCCGCACGTGGGCCGCGGCGTGGCGCGCACCATCACCATCGTGACTCCTGGCGAAAAGGAGCAGGAACTGGGAACCCGCGTCGGCAGGCTCCTGGAAGATCTGTCAGCGGCGAAGAGCGCGCAGCAGGCGACGCGCACCACCACGCAAGAATTGGCTACCCAGTGGTCGACCACCGGCGAGCTGCGTCCCGCCGACCGCGATGCTCTGCGTCGACTCGGCATGGATCAGAGAAGTCTGTCCGACCGATTGCTGCGCGCCCCAATGAGTGTCGCCGCGCAAGCTGAGGCGGTCATTCGCGAACTCCGCGAGAACCAGCTCGATGACGAAGAGACCCGGCGGACGATGGAACAGCTCGAACAGGGGCTCCGCGAATCTCTCGCAACGCGCCTGCCTGAACTGGAAGACAAACTGACACGCCTCTCCAAGTCGGCTGCCGCCAATGAGGAATCGGCCCGCGAAGAGACCAGTTCCCTGTTCGCCGCCATTCCCGATCTGCAGCAGAATGTGGCCGATCGGCTATCCGAAATGGAAATCCTGCTGGGCGACTGGCAGGGACGACGGCAGATTTCCGCAATTGGTCGCGACCTTCTGACCGATCAGTCGGAGCTGTCTCGGCAGGCCCGCGAACTCGCCGCGACCACGATGACCCGACCGGCCGCCGATCTTTCGCCACAGGAACAAGCCGACCTCGCCAAACTGGCCGACCGGCAGATCAAACTGGCCGAGCGCGTCGAACAACTCGAACAACGGCTGTCTGCACTGGCTGAGACGTTTCAGCAGAAAGACCCCGAAACCGCGGCGGCCGCGCGCGCTCTCCTGGAAGATCTTCGACGCGACCCCCTTTCCGCCGACATTCGCGAGACCGGTCGCGCCATTGGCGAGAACCGCATGGGGCAGGCCCTCGACGCGCAGCAGAAAGTCGAACAGTCCTTGCGCGCTGCGTTCGAGCGTTTCGATCGCCTGCGCCCCGATGGTCTCGACGAACAATTGGCGCTGGTCAAAAAGCAACAGGACGAACTGCTGCAACTGGAATCGCTGCAACAGGAACTGCGCGATCAGCAGGAGCAGCTCATCAAGAAGAACGACGCCAACGAAGCGCAAACGTTGCGTCAAAAGCAGTCAGCCGCCCGTGAACGCGCCGAAGAGGCTGCTCGTGAATTGCAGCGTCTGCAACTCCGTAACAGTCGGGCTGCAGTCGCAGCGGCTGCGGAAGCCATGCGACAGGCCGAGTCGGCCCAGGCAGCGGATGATGCCGGCGAGGCGATTCAGCGGCAGGACGAAGCGATTGAAGCCCTGGATGAGGCTCAAGCCGCACTTGAAGAGGAAAGCGATGCCCTGCGAGAACGCCTGAATCAGGAACTCGCGCGAGTTTACGCCCAGGAACTCGCCGCGCTCGTCATTCGACAGGAAGGAATTGGCATCGAGATTTCCCGCCTCGACGCGCTGCACGAAGAAACCGGCTCGTTCACCCGCGCGCAGCTCCGATCGCTGCGTGACCTCTCCGTCACGCAGACAGACGTGGCGGGAGAAATCGATCGCATATCGAAGGCCTGGAACCCCGATTCGGTCACGACGTTCGCCCTGTCGAATATTACCCGGCTCATGAACGACGTCTCCGCGCGGCTGCAAACCCGCGAGACCGGCATGTCCGTCCAATCGCTGGCTGCAACCGCAGCGACCCGACTGCGGTCCCTCGCGGATCTGCTGGTGGAGGGCTCGGGGGGAACACCGGGCAATCGTTCGGATTCGGAATCCGAACCCTCGAGCGCTTCCCCGCCGCCGGGAAATCCCCCGTCTCCGAGGATCACGCAGTTAAAGCTCTTGCGGTCGATGCAGGAAGCCTGCCTCGAAGAGACTCGGGCCTGGAAAGAGCGGACAGCGAACGGCGCTGCTCTAACCGATGAGGACCAGAGTCAAATCGAAACGCTGTCGGACCAACAGCGGGAACTCGGCACGTTGCTGGACGAGATTCTCAGCGAATTATCGAATGCTTCCGACCCCAGGCCCGCGGCTCCGCCGGATGGCGATTCGCTGCCGCGCGAACTCTTCAATGTTCTGAACGCACCAGACGAGGCGCCATTGCCCGTGAGCCAATCAGTGCCTTCAGAGCCGATGTCGTCCGATCTCCCGGACCGCATGCGCACCGCCAGCCGGAAGATCGCCGACAATCAGTTTAATGAACCGACCATCGATTTGCAGACCGGGATCGTGGCCGATCTGACCAGGTTGATCGACGACCTCTCGCGGCAGCCTCCCCCGGAAAACGAGCCGAACAATTCGCCGTCGACGTCACGGCAACCACAGCAATCGTCCGGCCAGTCCTCGCAGCCCGGCGACCAGCAGGAGACAGAATCACAAGCCGATGCCCCGGCTGATGCGCTGAACTCCGTGAATGCCCCCGGCACCACGAGCGACAATCCGACCGATTCCGAAGCCACCACCGGCCGCAAGGCGGCGTCTCGCGAAGAGCTGATGCGGCAATCTCTCCAGACCGATGTCTGGGGACATCTGCCGCCGCAGGTTCGCCAGCAATTGCTCAACGGATTGAACGAACGCATGCTGCCTGGCTATGAAGCCCTTATCCGTCAGTTCTATTCCACGCTCGCCGACGGGGCGAAAACACGGCCCTCGGAATCGCGCCCCAACCAGACTCGCTAGTCGCGACATCTTAGTAGGTCCCAACATCCTCTGAAGGTCATCCCCATGCATTGCCTGTTCATTGGCGGCCTCGTTCTGCTGACCGTCTCCGCGAGTCTTTCGGCAGCCGAGCCGACAACGATGATCGCCGACTTTGAAAACGGCCGACCGAGCAAATGGACCGTAAACTTTGGTGCCTGGGAAGCCGAGAATGGTCATCTGGTGGCCCGGCAACTGGAGAAAGACAACCACGCGGCCGCGGCCCGCTGGCAGATTCCGCTGGCAGACGGAACAGTCGCCTTGAAGCTGAAATTCGAGGGAGCCACCGGCTTCCACATCGGGTTCGACCCGGCCTCCGGCACGCTCGACAAGAAGGGCCACCTTTACTCGCTGGTCATTACGCCCTCATCCGCGCAGCTTCGAAAGCACCGCGACAAGGCAAAAGATGACTCGAAAGATGTTGTCCTGGCGACAGCGGGCTTCCCGAAGACGACCGGTAAGTGGCTGACCGTGGAACTCACCGCCGTGGGCGACAAAGTCACCGCCACCATCGACAACGGTTCCGGTGCCGTCGCTCGCCTCGACGCCACCGACCCCACGTTTCATGTCGCAAAACCAGCCATCGTCTTCCGCACGATCGGCGATCATGTCCTCATCGATGACGTGAAGGTCACCGTCGCGAAGCCGCGCTGATGCTTTGGCAGGGCTGCACCCGGCAGGCGTTGGGCACCTGGTCGAGAAACCGGGGTGAGCCTGATTTCGGATGGAATGAAATAGCGGGGGCGTTTTGGGACGGGTAAACTCCCGACTGTGAAGACTGCGACATAGCACGGGAGCCTTGTGCGGTGTAGCAAGGAAATCCGGAAAGCGCTCCGTCGCAACTCGTTTTGCAGTTTGACACATCAAGACTCACGAGTCCATGCTACGCCGCCGAAGTGCGGTAAAGCTCTACCGCTCTTCGGCGGTCGAATACCTGTTACCCGAATGAAGTCATGACGCTCTCGGCCGAACAACAGAGCTTTGTCGACGCGATCAGAAAACCGATGAACTCGCATCGAGCATCGCTACTCAACAAACGGTTTGACGCGATTCCGCGCGAAGAACGATTCGGCGCACTTCTTCACTTGTTTACGAGCGCACACGACTACGCAGCTCAGCAGGAATGCTCTCGATTTCTGCCTGAGGTTTTAGCTGATTGCGTTCTGCCACTTGATTGCGTATTACGCCAGATCGCATCGACATGGAACTTAAGTGTGGAAGAACTTCCGAATTTTCTCGCAAAGGTTTATGGTGTTGAGAACGTAATTGAAACATGCGGCACTCTGGAGTTGCAATATGGCGATGACACCTACGAGCGGCGGGCTCTGAACACAATCGCATGGTGGCTGAAACCTCGCCTAAACCAAGCCGGGTAACAAAACCATGAACCCAAGTCGCCGATCGCGCGTTTCATTACATCACTATCAACCTCGGCGACTGGGTTATGGCCGCCGTTATGCGACTTGCAATTGTCGACATCCCGAGTGTTACCATTGACAACCTTCTTGCGCAACCATGAGTGATTTCTCCCCTGCACTGACGAGTGACCAGTGGCTCGAGTACGCGCCGTGGGATCGTACACTTGCCCACTTCGCGCCTGCCTTGGCAGCCGACAACGCACATGGCGCCGCCGCTCTCGCACTTCATGCTCAGCCGTACGGCTTCACGTGGGATGACTACGACGAGCTGATCGATACGGCCCACGAGATTGAGCGCGACTATGGGCCTCCGGAGCATCTGTTGCCAGAGCCCAAACGCCAGATCGCGACGCTGCGGTCCCTGGCCAGGCGAATCGCCACTTTGCTGCCCCCAAGGGACATGCAATCACCGCCAACGGGGGGCTGACCTCCGAACGCGGCAACTTGACCAGCGCCGTTTGCTGCCCCTCCGCCCGTGCGACGAGGTGAGCCTGGTTTCGGATGGTATGAGATAGCAGGGGCGTTCTGGGGCGGGTAAAATCCCGACTTTGAAGATTGCGGCATAGCATGGGAGCCTTGTGCGGTGTAGCAAGGCAATCCGAACAGCGCTCGGTCGCAACTCGTTTCGCAGTTTGAAGAATCAAAGTTCGGAAGTCCGTGCTACACCGCCGAAGTGCGGTAAAACTCTACCGCACTTCGGCGGTCGAATACCTGTTCGCTGAAAGAAGATGAGGTGCCAATGTTGGTTGGATACGGCTGGTGCGTGTTGCGAGTATCGCGCGAGCCGTATCGCGTTGCACACATCGACTTAATAGACGAACTCGACGACACGATTGTTGCCGCTGACCACAATCTGTGGGCGCAGTTTCGACAGTGGATGGCCTCAAATGACGAATGCTACATCAAGTGGGAATTACACGAGCAGCTCAATAACCAAAGTGGAGTTCTGATGTTCTGTGTCTCCCGAAATCACCGTGCTTCGTCCGTCTGGGATATGCTGCAGTGGATTGCGGAGAATGGCAAAGGCAGCTACGGCCTGTTTTTCGTGCATGACGACGAGGATCAAATGGGCAACATGAACTACGGCCGCGGCACTGAAGACTTTTCAAATGTGTTTCGTGTTCATCGCATCGCAAATGGACTTGTTACAGAATTGCCAGATCCATTCTTGTCGCCAATCGTCCCTACACTGAATCCGAGTGACTTGGCGTAGCGAGCAGCGAACAAGGCGCTCAACCCGAGCGGCGGATCGGGCGGATTCTGAAATCAAAGGTTCTTGGCCGCCGCCGGGTTACCTTGTTCGTTACGCTGCCTGCACGACACCGAATACACACCATGAACAAATACGAGGACTACGCATACAAGAAAGCCCGCGAAGGCATTCTCGCCATCGAAGACAAAACAGCAGCCGACATCTACGCATTGTCGTTTTACTATTCGTTCGACGATGACGACCCACGGAAATCCATCCTGTCCGTCGGCTACAACACGAAGGCCCGATGGCGAGCCTGCACCCCTGCACCGGGTCAGCAGCCCAAGTGGCCCATCGCTTCGGACACAGACGAAGCCAAATGGAATTACGCATTTTGGCTGCAAGACAAGGGAGAGGCCTGCCGCATCGGTGGAGCGCGCGATGACGCATCGGCGCGCAAGGAGTGGATTCAGTCACTGGGACTATGGTGGACTGACGAGCAACAGGAGGAGGATTTTGACAGCACGATGGAGTTGGGGGACAAAATTGGGGAGCATTTTGTCAGCCTCTGCATCGCAGTAGCTAAGCGACTTCATGATGAGGGCGTCATTGACCAGAAGTTTGGGCGACCCGTTCCGATATTGGTTCACGAGTTGGAGTATCACGACGGGATTGCGGCGGCGACGCAGCAAGCGAACCCGGCAGGCCTGGCGGCAGAGTTCGAGAAGTGGATAGAGGAAATGTGAGAGATGATTGCCGAACGCCATAACTATGCGCTGCAGCGAACCGGGCATGACGCCGTGGTTGGCAATCATTGCGTCGCGTCGCTGAGTTTGGTCGTCAGGTCTCATGAACCAAGGCTTTCACTGCACTACCAGTGGCCGGTACCATGCCGAACTGCCGCTCGTATCGGGTGCTCCAGCGCCTGCTGAATACGAGGCCGAGCCAGTGGCACTTCCTTCCCATCGGATGCACGGATGGCTCCTCCCTGGTGGTTGATCGTTCTAGCTGCCCTGACCGCGCTGGGTCTGGCGATGTCCTGGCAGCGAAAATCTCGCTGGGACTGGCGGCTGATCGGCCTCGTCGTCGCCGTCTTTCAAGCCATCGCAGCCGGCTGGCTGATCGCGGGACATGAACTTGCTGGAACCACTCTCGGCATGGTCCTTCCGTCCTTGGCCGCCGTGGTACTCGGCCTCGCGATCTGGCGACCCAATCTCATCACTCAGCGAACGCGAGGCTGGTGGCGAGCCGCCCTGTGCCTCGCCGTGGCGGCTGCCATTGCTGTGGCGGGTCAGTATGAACTCGCGTGTCTTCTGGCACTTGTGGGTGCCGGCTTCCTGATCCGCCTTTCAAAGCCGTCCGCCGAGGAAAACAGCGACTCCGATTCCATCGAACCCTCTCTCACTATCGCCGTGGTCGTCGCGGTCACCATGCTCATCGCCTGGCAGGGGATGATTCGGATGCCCGAATTCGCAACGACGGTCGACCGCGAAATTACGGTCGAACTCTACCGGCAACCCCAGGTAATGTTGTCGATTCTCGTGGTCGCTTTCGCTGCGGTTGCGGTTCTGCGAAAACCGTCTGCGATTCCCGAACGCGTCCCCGCCGCACACCCTCTCGATGAAAACGAGTCATGATTCACGCCAACCTGTCTGAACGTGCGATGTACCGTCAGATTCCGTGGCTGCGCGAGGCGCTCGACTATCTCGCTACGACGGACTTTCCGTCGCTCCCCTCCGGCAAGATCGACGGCCCCGGCGGACGATTTCGCGTGATCATCGACCGCTACACCTCAAAGCTGCCGGAAGTGGCCATCTGGGAATCGCACCGCGCCTGGATTGACGTGCAATATGTCGTGCGGGGGACCGAGGCCTTTGCCTATCAGCCATTACACGACGGCATTCGCGTGCGTACCCCGTACGATGCCGATCGGGATGTCGCCCTCTATGAGCCGTGCGGCGAGCGAGTGCGGTTGGCGGCTGGCCAGTTCGCCGTCTTCTTTCCGCACGACATCCACGCCCCCGGTCTTGCCGATGGCGCCCCCGCCGAAGTGCTCAAGGTCGTGCTCAAGATTCCCATGACCGCCGTCAGAGTCGGCCCCGGCGGCGGCTGAATCGATTACTCAGCGGCTTTCTCGGCGGGCTTCAGCGACTTCCACTGCGTGAGCCACAGGGCGATCACGTCGGCGTTGCGGTCGTTGCTGTCCGCCGACTCCAGCGTCGCAATCGCGTCGTCGATCTTCCCGGCTTCCATCTGGCATTGGGCCGTCAGCAGGATGGCATCCGAAACCCAGCGGCCGCGACGGTAGCGACGGCGATAGCCATCCAGGATTTCAATCGCTCCGTCCCATTCCTTCAGTTCGTACTTGCAGACCGCTGTCCAGAACTGGGCATCCTCGGCCGACAGTTGCTGAATGCGGTTCATCTCGGCCGAGGGATTCGGCGTCATTCCGAGTTGTCGAATCGCCAGGTATCCAGTCGTCGCCTCGGCCCAGCGCCCCAGAAGCTGGTCGATCCGCGTCCGCAACTGGCGATTGGTGGGCTGCAACTGTTTGGTCTCGGGGTTCATTTCGAAGGGAACGGCGAAGGTGGCCATCGTTAACTGCATGGCCTGCATCGACCGCTCATCCATCCGGCCCATGTTGTATTGTTGCCGAAACGGATACGACCAGACCCGCCAAGCGTCCGGCCGATTCAGCGCTTCGACCGACGCGATCCGGCCGAACATGCCCGGTTCTTCGGCGGTGTTGGCCGGCGCGTCGTACAATAGGCACACCGACTCCGCCGGAAGCGACTGTTCGAGCAGCCACATCCGGTCGCTCCAGTACTGCGGTTCCGCGATCATCTCCACCAACGATGACTTCAAGTCGTCGAGGCTCATCGGCTCGACGTCCGCGTCTTTTCCCAGGCGGGTCAGCCAGTCGGGATGTTCGATCACCTGCGCCAGCGTCGCCGGCTGCTCAAAACGTGTTTTTCCCTCGGCGGCATCCCAGTTCGGAACGGGAACCCCCAGCCGCGGATCATAGAGATAAATTTCCCCCTTGATCGGAACGCCGATCAGCCAGTTTTCCGGGGCTCCTTCGCGCGGCGACCGCAGCACCACCGCATCGAGCCGCCATTGCCGCAACAGCGTCGCGAAGACCCACGCGCGATCTTCGGGCGTCCCGCGCCCTGCGACCAAGAGTTCGTACGGCGTCAGCGCGAAGGCCAGTTCGTCCTCGCCCAACCGCACGATGTTGCGCGTGGTGTAATCGAACAATCGTGTCGCGCGGGCCACGTCGTCGGACACCCCCTCCGTCATCGCCCGGCCAATCGCGTGAGCCAGAAAGCAGACGCGAATGTGGCGACCGTCGAGTTGGGTATACGCGGGCTCGGCGAGCATCTTGCGAACATCCGGGTCGACCAGCGACTCGGAAACGGTCGACCAGTCGACAGCCGGTGGCTTCAGGCTCTCCGGACGTGTGGCTTTCGCCAGTCCCGCCCACGAATTGAGTACCGAGACGGCGCTTTCCAAGTCCGAGTCGATCCCCAGGTTCTCTGGCTGCAACTGCAAGATCGCGCTACCGAGGATGTCTTCCGCCGTTGACTGATCGGCGGTCGTCGGTGCGGCGGCCTTCGGCTCGGGTTTGGCCGCCGGTTTCGACGGGCATCCGGTTGCGACAAAGACAGCGGCCAGCGAAAGCAGAGGAAGCAATCTACGCATCACGCGGCAACCAGTTGACTGTGCAAGATTTGTCGAAACATCCAAAGAAACAAGGGGTTATGAACAAAACCCCTTGGCGTGAAGCCGGCGCGCAACGTAACCGTTCGCGGACCCGGCCGGGACTCTATTTACGTCGGAAGTCGCGGAAAACGCGAGTGAAGCGACGATTTTCCGACGCGAAACCGAAGCGACAAGCCCGGCTACAGCGTCACGGGCGGAAATTCCCGCACCAGCGAACGCAGCCGCGTCAATTCTTCCAGAAGTTGCGGCAAGTCGCTCAGCCGAACCTGGTTGGGACCATCCGACAGCGCCCGGTCCGGATCGGGGTGCGTTTCCAGGAAAACCGCGTCGCTACCACAGGCCACGGCGGCGCGGGCCAGGAACGGGACGAGTTTCCGGTTTCCGCCCGTGGTCGCTCCACCCGGCATCTGCACGCTGTGGGTGGCATCGAAACAGACCGGTCCGCCAAACGACTGCATGACAGGGATCGAACGAAAATCGTTAATCAGCCTGCCGTAGCCGAACGTCGTTCCCCGCTCGGTCAGCAGCACTCGGGGATTGCCGAACGCCTCGCATTTGCGGACTACATGGACCAGGTCGTCCGGAGCCACGTATTGCGGCTTCTTGACGTTGACCACTCCTCCGCTGCGTGCCGTCGCGGCAGCGATTGCTTCGACCAGGTCGGTCTGGCGGGCCAGGAAGGCCGGCACTTGGAGAATTTTGCAAACCTCGGCTGCCGGACCGGCCTGACTCGGTTCATGGATGTCGGTTGTCGTCGGGAGGCCAAACTTCTCGGTGACCCGCCCCAGAATCTCCAGTCCCTTCGAAAGACCCGGCCCGCGAAAGCTGTCGACGCTGGTGCGGTTCGCCTTGTCGAAGCTCGCCTTGAAGACGATCTGATACCCGCGCTCCCGCGACAGCCCGGCCAGTTGCTCGGCGACCTGCATGACGAGCGGTTCGCTCTCGATAACGCACGGCCCCAGGATGAAGAGCAGGGGATTCGCCGGACCGCACTTCCACGCGTCGATCGATAAAACGCTCTCGGGCATGATGAATCCAGTCCGTGGAATGTCCGATGAAGAAACGCAGCCAAGCGCTTGAGAATTCTTACTCCAACGGCGGAAGCGCGTCCGCCGTGGCCAGCATACGGTGCGCTGGTTGGGGTGAGAAGTCGGGCGGAACGACCAGCCGCAGGCCTTTCGGCAGGATCCGGATTTCCGCAGGGGTCGATCCCGCCGGATCGCCATCGACCTGAATCGGGACCGGGACATCGGCATCGACACGGATGCGCGTCGCGCGGCGCCAGACCACATGGACGCGGCTTTGCCGGGCAAGCGTTCCCCGCCAGGCGCACCAGACCAGCTTCCAGGTGCTCCAGAAATTTTTCGCGGCAAAGAGCCGCACATCGAGCCAGCCGTCATCGCCCCGCGCTTCGGGCATCAGCTGGAGCCCCAGCGCATAGGCGGCATGATTGGCAATCAGCAACAGCCGGCAGCGCTGCGGCTCGACATCGTCATCCAACCAGACCCGCAGCTTGGGAAAGCGGTATGTCCGCAGCGTCGCGAGAATTGGCCCCAGATAGTTCAACTTATGAATATTCCCCCGCCGGCCGGCATGCGTCCGATGCACGATCGCCGCGTCGATCCCGATGCTGGCCAAGAGGCAAAAACGCCGCATCCCCAGTTCGCACGCGTCGATCGTCCAGGTCCGCCCCGCCGCAATCATCTGGGCCACCACGGCTCCGTCGCGGGGAATCCCCACCTGCCGGGCGAGAAGGTTCTCGGTTCCCAGTGGAATGGTGGCCAGGCGAACGCCGGGAAACCGCGTCATCAGGTCCGAGATCGTGCCGTCCCCGCCCGCAGCGACCAGGCAATACAACGATTCCCGGTGCCGTGGATTAGTCATCCACGCCGTCAGTCGAGCACGGCTGGAGAAGAGGCGTGGCTTCAGGCCATGACTCTTCAGCGCCAGCAGCAGGCTGTGCACATACCGCTTCCGCCGACCCGGCCCCGACCAGGGGTTCCGCAGGATCGCGATGACCGCGTCAGGAGACGGGGGCTCCACGCTGATCACACTCGCAATTCCTCGGCTCCCTGGCCCAGCGCGGTGGCATACTTTCGCCGAATCGGTTCGATCACTTCGGCGACGAACGAGTCAACCTGTTCCGGCGCGCGGCCGATGAACCGCGAGGCATCCAGAGTGCTGCCCAGATCGATTCCCGCGAACTCGGGCACGCCGGCCAGTCGGCTCAGAAGATCGTTTGGACGACCGAACTCTTTCACTTCGCGAGCAGCATCCTGGCTGTGAACGCGGATCAGTTCGTGCAGATCCTGTCGATCGCCGCCGGCTCGCACGCCCGCCATCAGGATCTCTTCCGTCGCCATGAACGGAAGCTCCTCCATCAGGTGCTTCTCGATCACCTTGGGATAGACCACGAGGCCGTCGACAATGTTCCGGTAGAGAATCAGGATTGCATCGGTCGCGAGGAAACTTTGCGGAATGGTCAGCCGTCGAATCGCGCTGTCGTCCAGCGTCCGCTCCATCCATTGCGTGGCGATGGTCTGCGCGGCGGTCGCCGGCATGCCCATTACGTACCGCGCGAGGCTGCACATTCGCTCCGACCGCATCGGATTGCGCTTGTACGCCATGGCCGACGAGCCGATCTGATGCTTTTCAAAGGGCTCTTCAATTTCCTTGCGGCTTTGCAACAGCCGCAGATCGGAACCGGTCTTGTGGGCCGACTGCGCGATACCGCTGAGGACGTCGAGCAACTGCGTGTCGACCTTACGGGAGTACGTCTGGCCGGTGACGGCCGCCTTGTTCGGGAAGCCGAGCTTCTGGCAGACGAGTCGATCGAGTTCCTCGACCTTCGCATGGTCGCCGCGGAACAGCGTGAGGAACGTCGCCTGCGTCCCCGTCGTTCCCTTCACCCCGCGGGCCGCCAGCGTATCCAGCCGGTGTTCCACCTCGGCGAGATCGAGAACCAGGTCGTAACACCACAGCGTGGCCCGTTTCCCGACCGTCACCGGTTGCGCGGGCTGCAAGTGCGTGAAACCGAGACAGGGCAGCGCCCGGTATTCGCTCGCGAAGCGGGCCAGCAGGTCGATGACCGCGACCAGCCGATCGCGGACCAGTTCCAGTCCCTGGCGATAAATGATGAGGTCCGCGTTATCGGTGACAAAGCAGCTTGTCGCCCCGAGGTGAATGATGGGCCGCGCGGTGGGACAGATGTCTCCCCAGGCGTGGACGTGGGCCATCACGTCGTGCCGCAATTCCTTCTCGTAGCGAGCAGCCGCCGCGAAATCGATCTCGCTGACGCGAGCCCGCAATTCGTCGATCTGCGCGTCGGTGATCTCCAGGCCCAGTTCTTGCTCGGCTTCGGCCAGCGCAATCCAGCAGCGGCGCCACGTTTCATGACGGACCTGCGGAGAAAACAGGCGGCTCATCTCGCGAGACGCGTAACGACCGATCAACGGATTGTCATACAACTCGGTAGACACTCTTGGCCTCGACCCAATCTTGTCAGCGATGCCGTCAGGGAATTCGCCGGAAACAGTTCCGTATGCGGTCGCTGACGGATATTCTCGGGGAGCCTCGCCGGTCATGGTGGCAGCGTCGCCATAACCGCGTTGGCCGCGTTTGCTCATGAAAAGACGTGCCGAGTGTAACGTGCCGCGAGGCTTTCGACGAACCCGCCGAGACTGACGCCCTCTGACTCTGCCGAGTCAATTTTGGAGAGACAGGATATGACGACCCCGCTGGAATCCCTGGTGGCCTGCGGAACCAAACTGTGGCTGGACAGCATCGATCCCGATCTGGTCACCGAGAACCGCAAATTCGGAGCGACGGGAGCCACCTCCAACCCCATCATCATCTCCGACATTCTCAAGACCGGCCGGTTCGACGATGCGATTAGCGAACTGGTGGCTTCGGGCCTTTCCGACGCGGAAATCGCCTGGGAACTGACCGATCGTCTCGTCCGCCGGGCGCAGGACGTTTTTGCGAGCGTCTGGGAATCGTCGCGCGGTAACGATGGCTACGTCAGTTTCGAACTCGACCCGCTCCTTGAAGCGGTCGATTGCCCGCTTTCCCTGGAAGAGAAGATCGAGCGGTACGTCGAACTCGGCAAGCATTACGCCAAGGGTCACACGAACCGCATGATTAAGGTTCCGGCAACCCCGGCGGGCCTGGGAGCCCTCGAGGAACTGGCGGCCAACGGCGTGACTCTCAACGTCACTCTCCTGTTCAGCCGTCGGCAGTACCTGGCGGCGCGTGACGCCGTCTGGCGCGGAGCCCAGCGACGCAAGACGCTTGACGGCTTCAAGTCGGTCTACAGCATCTTTGTCAGCCGGATCGACGTCTACACGAAGAAGCATGTTCCGTCGCTTTCGCCCGCCGCGCAGGGCCTCGTCGGCATCGTTAACGCCCAGCGGTTGTGGGACGAGAACCGCCAGTTCTGGGCCGACAAGAACCTGCCGCTCGCGCAAGAGTTCATTTTCGCGAGCACGGGGACCAAGGATCCTGCCGAGGCGCCCGACAAGTATGTCGCCGCCCTTGCCGGAGCCGACATCCAGACCAACCCGCCTGCGACCAACGCCGCGATTCAGGGGATGACGGGCAAGACGTTCACTCGAAAAGTCGATCAGTTGCCACCCCCGGCTGTCCTCCGCGAAATCGACGAGAAGGTCGACTTCGTGAAGCTTGAACAGGTGCTGATGGAAGAAGGTCTCGCAAAATTCGCCGACCCGTTCCAGGCCCTGCTCAAGCTCATCGCTACCAAGCGCTGAGGGCTGCGGCCATCGTCAGTTGAGTGACTCACGCCAGATGCCGGGACAGTGAATGGTCCCGGCATCTTGACGGTATTTTTTCGGAAGTCGTTCGATTCCACAGCCGACACAAGGTCTTCGCAGGACTGGCAGGGGCAGTAACGCGTGCGGACGTTGCGACTGATCCTGGCCTACGACGGTTCCCGGTATCACGGCTGGCAGGCTCAGCCCGACAAGCCCACGATTCAGGGCGCCCTCGAAACGGCGCTCCAGTTGTTCGTGGGCGAGAAGGTGGTCGCCTATGCCTCCGGGCGAACCGACGCGGGCGTCCATGCGATTGGCCAGGTCGTCAGCCTCGAGACCACGGCTCGCATGCCCGCCAATGCCTTTCGGCTGGGACTCAAGACGTATCTGCCGGAAGACATCGTCGTCCGCGAGGTCCACGAGGTGCCGTCGGGTTTTCATGCCCAATTCGATGCGATCGGCAAGACTTATCGCTACCTCATCTATAACCACGCCGTCGATCTGCCGTTCCTCCGGCCGTACACGTTCTGGCATCGTGCCCCCCTCGATGTCGAAACCATGCAGGCCGCCACGAACGAGCTGATTGGCGAACACGACTTCCGGTCGTTTGAAACGAATTGGCCCAACAAAGCCAGCAGCGTCCGGACCGTCACCGCTGCGAAATGGACGGTGGAGCCGGTCTGGAACCTCTGGAGCCCTGGAGCCGAAGTGCCGGTCGTCGCGGGGGACGAGCGGATGCTGTGCTTCGAAATCTCGGCGAACGGCTTTCTCTACAACATGGTCCGCTCGATTGTCGGCACAATGATTCACGTGGGCCGAGGAAAGTGGAGCCCGGCGGACGTCCGCGCGATCCTGCAAGCGGGAGATCGTCGACTCGCCGGCGAGACCGCTCCCGCGACGGGACTATATCTCAAAAGCGTCGACTACCCAATCACGTGGATTCGTCCCGACCGCACGGTCCGACCGTCGTCAGCCGTTTTCGGTGATGATGGAACGGAACTGGACGAGTAGCCGATCGATACGCGGACCGTCCATGTCGACCACTTCCAGTTTCAGGTGCGACCATTCGACCGTGTCGCCAATGCTGGGAGGTCTCCGGAGCAGCGCGAGAATGATTCCCGAGACGGTGCCCACTCCCTTGGGAGGCGGGTCCGCCCAGCGGGGAAGTTTCAAGGCTTCCTGCAAATCATGCAGCGGCAAAAGCCCGTCCACCAGCAGGCTGCCGTCTTCCCGCTCGACGATCAATTGTTCCTGGTCCTGGCGATGCTCGTCATGAATGTCGCCCACCAGAATTTCCAGCACGTCTTCCAGCGTGACCATTCCCGTCGTGCCGCCGTATTCGTCGAGGACGATGGCCAACTGCGTGCGCTCTTTCTGAAACGCTTCCAACAGCCGCGTGATCGACATGTTGGACGGGATGAACAGGGCCGGGCGCATCAGTCGCCTGAGGTCGATGGGACGGCCCAGGTACTGCTGCAGAAACACATCCTTGATGTACACGAACCCCAGAATGTGATCGACATTGCCTTCGCACACCGGAACGCGCGAAAAGCCCGACATGGCCATCGCGCCGACCACTTCTTCCGACGGCGTGTCGACGTCGAGCGCATCGATATCGACCCGCGGCCGCAGGACTTCGGAAACCGTACGATTGCCCAGCGTCAGCGCTTCCCGGGCGAGGCGGTGCTCGACGGCCTCCAGAGCCCCCGCCAGCGACCCCGCATCGATCATATGCTGAATGTCTTCGACCGAAATCGCCGCGTCGTGGACCTTGTTCTGCCGCAATATCACCAGCACGAACCGCGTGCTGGTTTGCAGCACCCAGATCGCCGGTCTCGCCACTTTTTGAAGCAGCCACATGGGATAAGCGACGACGCGCGCCAAAAGCTCCGCGTTATGAAGCGCGACCCGCTTGGGAACCAACTCCCCCAGAATCAAAGACGCATAGGCGATGCCCAACACCACCACGAACAGCGCGATCCCCTCCGCCTGCCGCTGCACGATCGAGATCGGAATCGTCTTCAGCCAAGCGGACACGCGATCGGCCAGTTGGGCTCCGCCGAAAGCTGCGGCCAGCGTGCCGACGAGCGTAATGCCCACCTGGACGGTCGGCAGAAAGCGGTCCGCGTCCTGCGCGAGTTCCAATGCCGTCCGTGCCGCGCGATTACCGGCTTGTGACAATTGCTCCAGGCGACCGCGTCGTGCCGTCAGAATGGCGATCTCGGCTCCGGCAAAAAAGCCGTTCAGCAAGATCAGACCCAGGATGACAAATAATTCCCCGACAGCCCACTCCAGCACGGCGGACTCCGATCCGAAAGGCTTATCCCGCCGAGGATTATGCCAGACGACCACCCCCCCTCACAAATCCGGTCGCGGAATTTCAGCCAGCCCCCGGTAACGACCGGCCCCTCAACGCGATCGGCCGCCCCCAGCGCGATTCGCGGAAAGTCGTGTCCACATAATGGGTTTGGTTTTGGAAACCCGAGAATCCACCAAATCTGATTCGCGGTTGGTTGTTCCGCTTTGAGGGTCAAACTGGCTCGTTCAAACACCGTAGAACTTCGCGGCATTCCCACTAAACAGCTTCGTCCGGAATTCCCGCGACCGATTGGCGACGATCTCTTGCAAGGCTTCGATCCACTGGCGGAAGCTCGCCCGTAGCGTGCAGACCGGCCAGTCCCCCGCGAACATCACCCGGTCTTCGCCGAACGTATCGAGGCAGAAGTTGATGTTGGGGGCCAGGTCCGCGGCGGTCCACTTCGGATTCGCCGTCACCACGATCCCCGAAATCTTGCACACCGTGTTGGGCCGCGCGGCCAGTTCGCGCATCGCCGACTGCCACGTGGCCCGCAAACCCTCATCGGTCGACGTCACGCTCATGTTGCCGCAGTGGTCGATCACGAACTTCGTCTGCGGACACTGCTCGACCAGCTTCACGCCATCGTGCAGTTCGCCCGTTCGCATGACGAGGTCGTACCGCAGCCCCATGTCGCCCAGCAATTGCACGCTTTTGACGAACTGCGGCTGCAGACAATAACCGGCGGGCGTCGATGGCCCATGCAGCACCTGCCGCACCCCCTTGAGGTACGGGCTCTTCGCCAGCTTGCGGATATACCCCGCGAACTCGGCCGACGCGGGACGACCGGAGACAACAGCGGCGACAGTCGGGTTGTCGTCTCGCGCGCAGAGATCAAACACATACTCGGCTTCGGCCGTCTGCTGTTCCGGTGCGACGTCGACCTCCATGTAGATCGCTTTTTCGACGTGGAGCCCCTTTGTCGCCTCGAGGTAGTCCGCCATCAAGAAGTCGCGCTTGATCGACTCGACCCCCTCGCCCTCCAGCCAGGGAAGCCGAAACTTCGACAAGTCCCACAGATGCTGGTGCGTGTCGATCACGGGAATCGGGTCGTCAGCCGCCATCGCCTCGCGCGCGAGGCTAGTCGTTAAGACTGCGGCCCCAGCCGCCAGTGTTTGCAATGCTTCACGCCG
Source organism: Planctomycetaceae bacterium (assembly GCA_019636285.1). Classification (GTDB taxonomy): domain Bacteria; phylum Planctomycetota; class Planctomycetia; order Planctomycetales; family Planctomycetaceae; genus JAHBXV01. Next base: position 39,771 of record JAHBXV010000028.1, on the reverse strand, counting down.
CGTATATCCGGGCGAACCGGTCATGGTGATTTCCACGTGAGGGAGGGAATGTCGCGGCCAAATCACGGCCAACGACCAGTCTGCCCGACCACCCACGCGCGGGCAACTCCTGCGGCCATCCCAAGCAAGGGAAGAGGCAGCGATCGCTAAGAGCCTCACCGAGCCTCACGCCACTCGAAAGTCACGAATCGTCAGCGGCTGTGCGGCAAGCGGCTCGACAGGTAGAGGCCGCGCTTCGGGGAGACCGAGATCGGTATCGAGGTCTTTAAAGAGAACATCGAGACACCGCTGGCTCTTGCCCCAGTCATACATTTGCCCGGGAATGCGCGTCGCAGCGGTCACATTCGTTCGTTTCGGGCGGCGTTCAATTCCGACGGTCAACTGGCCAGCCAGCGCGCAGACCGATGACGGCAACTCGGCAATCAACAGGCAGCCCGCGTCGAACTGCTCGACCTTCTCGACTTTCTGCCCATTCCGGGCCAGCGAACAGAGAACACGGGCAATGACGCGGCCGACCGGCGCGGCGATGGCTTCGACCCGCTCCTTCGTCGTGCGGATGCCCCACGAGTCATACAGCGGTTGCAACACGGTTGCGAGGCTCGCCAACGGCACTGGCGAGGCGACGAGCTTGTCATAGAGCTCGAGAACGGCTTCGCCGCTCAGCCCCTTCGGCGCGGCAGCCGCATGTCGTGCGATGACAGTCCGCACCGCGTCGACCCGCAGAATGCGCTCATACCGGCAATCGTCCTGCCAGTCCCCTTCATTAAGGACGACGAGGTCATCCTCCACGGGAGTGGGATCAAGGGTCGGCGCTTCCGGTGACGTCAGCCGGCAGCCGCAGTGGCCGCAGAAGTTCCCCGAACCCTTCGTTCCGCAATGCGTACAGAACACGGCCGCCCTCCCTGGCAGCAAACAGTTGCCGTCGCGAAGCCTCATCGCACGCCTGGCCGCGAAACGTGCGAATTCAGAGGATTTATCGACAATAGCGCGAGCCCACCCACCGGCAAATTCCGCCGCACATTGCAAACCGGGCCCAATCAATCGCAATACAGAAACTCATTGCTGTTGAGGATCGCGAGGCAGAGGTCGACCCAGGCGGCTGCTTGTCGCGGTTCCATGCCGGATGGCACAGGCGATGGCAAGACGTTCGCTGCACCCTGTAATTCCTCGGAACCAAACGCCGTTCGCTGCTGGTCGAGAAACTGACGGACCAGTGCGACATCTTCGTCCGTTGCTCGACGGGTCAGTGTCCGCTGATAGAGCAATTCGATTTGCTCTTCCGGCTCAGAGGCACTCGCCAGAACCAATCCGGCCAGTCGACGGGCCACATTGACGGAGAGTTCGCTGTTCAGAAGCCCCAGCGCCTGGGGAGCCGTAGTCGACCGATTGCGGACGGCACAACTCGCGTTCGCATCGGGGCGATCGAACGATTCGAGCAACGGATACCGCAAGTTCCGCCGCGCGAAGAGATAGATACTACGGCGAGTATGGTCGGCTGTCTTTTCGCTCGTCGTCCATTGTCCCTTGAGCAATGTTTGCACGAGCTCCTCCGGCAACGGAGGCATGACGCCAGGACCGCCTCTGTCGCGGTTGAGTTGCCCCGCCGCTGCGAGGAGCGCATCCCTCAGCGATTCGCCATCCAGCCGACGCCGGGGCGAACGACTCAGCCAGCGGTTGTCCGGGTCCTGCGCGAGGCGCTGGTGCCAATCTCGGTCGTCCCGCATGCTACGGCTGGTCTGCCGATACGTGGCCGAGCAAACAATTCGCCGGTGCAGATGCTTGAGGCTCCAGCCATGCGCGATCAGGTCGCGGGCCAGCCAGTCGATCAGCTCCGGATGGCTTGGCTCCTCATTAATCAGACCAAAATCGCTGGGAGTCGCGCACAGACCCCGGCCAAAGTGATGCTGCCAGAGTCGGTTGACGATTACGCGGGCCACCAGCGGCTGGGCGTCTACCAACAGTGATTCGGCCAGCGCAGTTCGAGAACCTGTCTGTTCTTGAATGTCCAGCGTCACTCCTTCTGCAACCGCGATCCGCGGCACGCCCGGTTCGACCTCTGGCCCCGGCCGCCGGTGGTCGCCACGAATCCATAACCGTGCGACAACGGGTTGATCGTGATTGGCCAAGCTGTGATAGGCCACGTCCCGCTTCATCTCGGGGACTGATGGTTCAAAGACCGCTCGCAGCCGGTAGAAGTCGGCCTGGCTGATCGGGTCGGACTTGTGATCGTGGCACTCGGCACAGCCAATCTGCATCCCCAGGAAGACCGCCCCGACCGTGCCGGTCAACTCGTTCAGCCGAAAGTGACGGCGTTCGTGTTGGTCGTTCACATCCGGCATATCGGGCCCGGCGAGGCAAAACATCGTCGCGACCGCATCGCCGCCGGGAAGTTCATCCCCCGCCAGTTGCTGACGAAGGAACTCGTCGTAAGGAAGATCGCGATTGAGCGCGTCGATCACCCAATCGCGGTACCGCCACGCATCGGGACGGACCTTGTCGAACTCAAAGCCGTCGGTATCGGCAAACCGCGCCAGGTCGAGCCAATGCTGAGCCCAGCGTTCCCCATAGGCCGGTGAATCCAGCAGACGGTCGATCAGCCGCTCCCAGGCATCAGGCGAATGGTCTTCAAGGAATGCAGCCTGTTCAGCGATCGTGGGCGGCAGTCCGGTCAAGTCGAACGAAACGCGTCGAAGCAGCGTTGGATTGTCCGCACGCCATCCGGCCGAAAGCCCCCGCGCTTCGAGCTGCGCGAGTACAAAGGCATCGACTGGCGTCCGCAACCAGCCGGCTTGTTCCACCTTGGGAATCTCCGGCTGCGACAATGGCCGATAAGCCCAGTGCTCACGATCGTAGGACGACAATGGAGCTTCGACGAGAACGTCGGCCTCTTCGTCCGCTGCTAAGAGCGCCGAGAGGATAACGATACCGCAGAAGGTCGTGAGCACTCGGCTCATGGACAACTCTCATCGAAGCGTCAGGCCAGAATCTCTTGCACAATCTCCACGTCGTCGGTCGGACCAATCAGGCGTTCATCGAGGCCGTTGTGGAAGTACGACAAGGCTTCGGGATCGAGTCCCAACAGATGTAACAGCGTCGCGTGAAAGTTACGGATATGAACCGGCTTTTCCTGCGCCCGTAATCCGACTTCATCGGTCGCGCCGTACGCCATCCCGCCGCGAACGCCGCCACCCGCCAGCCAGACGGAATAGCCCCACGGGTTATGATCGCGGCCTTTGCCCTGTTCGCTCATCGGCATCCGGCCGAACTCGCCGCCCCAGATCACGAGCGTATCGTCCCACAGCCCCCGGCGTTTCAAATCTGTTAAGAGCCCCGCGACGGGTTGATCGGTCGCCGCGCACAGTTGCGAGTGATTCTTCACCACGTCGCTATGGGCGTCCCAGCCGTTGGTATCGCCCGAGTACAACTGCACGAACCGCACACCCGATTCGACCATCCGGCGAGCCAGGAGGCACCGCCGTCCAAACTCTTCCGTCTCCGGCCGATCGAGTCCGTATAACCGTTGCGTCTCGGCTGTCTCTTCGCGCAAATCGACCAGCGCCGGAGCAGCCGACTGCATCCGAAACGCCAGTTCGTAAGACTGCAACCGCGCGGCCAGTTCGCTGTCGCCGTCACGATCGCACAAATGCCGACGGTTGAGTTCCCCCAGAAAGTCGAGCGTTCGCCGCTGACGGTCAACGCCAATGCCATCGGGCGGAGCCAAGTGCAGAATGGGCTTCGGCCCCGGCCGCATGGGCACACCCTGGTAGCTCGCCGGCAGGTAGCCGCTCCCCCACGCGGGCGGCCCTCCTTTAAGTCCCCCGCCGGGATCGGGCAGCACGACAAACGCAGGCAGATCCTGGTTCTCGGTCCCCAGTCCATAGGCTACCCAGCTCCCCACGCTGGGGTGACCCATCAGAATGCTGCCCGTGTTCATCTGGTAGACGGATTGCGGATGATTGACGCTGTCGCCATGCATGCTGCGAATGACGCACAAATCATCGGCATGCCGCGCGATGGCGGGCAGAAAATCGCTCACCTCCACGCCCGATTCGCCGCGCGGACGCAGCGGACGAACCGGCGGCAACAACGGATTCTCGGCCACCTTCCGCCGCGTCATCACCATGCCGAAACTCTCGGGCAACGGCTGCCCCGCCAGCCGCGACAATTCCGGTTTCGGATCAAACAGATCCACATGGCTCGGCCCGCCATGCATGAACAGCCAGATCACCCGCTTCACCCGCGGCACCCGATGCGGCAACGGGATCCCGCGATTCGCAGCCTCAGCCGCATTTAACTCGCAACGCCTCTCCTGCCAAAGCCCCGCCAGCGCAATCCCCGCGCACCCACCACCAGCCCGCAAAAACTGGCGACGCGACAACGACGGGAATCCGGAAACGAAACCAGACATGGGGAAGTCTCTCGGAACACGAGTCCCAAAAGTCTACCACACCCACCCCCAAGAGCCACCACCGTTCACGCCACGCCCAAAGAGTTCCCCAAAGCCGGCGATGGCATCGCCGGTTTTAATCTCGGCCCCAATTACGTCCGTAATCCGGTTCCGCACCAGAGCCCGATGACGGATACGGCGTTCCGCCCATCCGACCAACGCGTCCGTAGGCGAGCGACTAGCTTGAGGGCACAGGTAGGTGACGCGTTCAGATTCTGAATCTCTCACCGTTTAACTCGTGGCTGCTTCTCGCCGTCATTCCGACGGATAGCTTACGTAGCTGGCCCTTCCGGAGGCTTATTGCGAAAAAAAGTTGCCTGGCTGCAAACTGGAAATAAAGTCGCGAGAGTCTTTTCGCCAATGAGTTTCTCGAAGTCATCGGTCGTTGGTTCGATCGTCACGATTTCCAAGTCTCCCCAGGCTCGCCTGGAGACTCTTGTGACTCCCTTAACCCGTCCTGACTTCACCAGCGCGACGAACAGGGCTCGATCGGGAAACCTGACGGTGATCTCGGAGTCCGTATATCGCTCGACGAGCGCGAAGGCGAACCCTTCATTCCCGGGCGTCTGGACAAAGAGAAAATCGTCGACTCCGACGCGGGTGAAAGCGCACTTCTGGTTCACGGCGACAAACTGCCCAGTATCCTGGGAAAACTCGAGGACACCCAGGACTAATCCATCGTCTCCAGCAGCAAAATGAAAGTCGCCATCGATCCCCACCCATCGCCCGCAAAGCATGGCAATCTTGCCTTTTGGAATCGGCTCGCCGAACGGAGCGACGGAAATGACTTCCGAGCAACCCATCAGGCAGACGATTGACCAAGCACTCGTGAGGACAAACGGCACGTTCCGCAAACGCTGCATCATGACTCCCGATCTTTTCGATCACCATTCCTCACAGCGCCCGACGCCGCTGTTTGCTCGTCCAGCCATACAATCTTCAAGGACGCACTCATTTCGTCTATGCTTTCTGCCTCTCAGCCGCTTAAGCAAAAGCCGTTGGCATGGCAGCCTTTGTTGATCGCAACCCCCGCGAAGGCCAGACACTAAGGCAACAATGGCTTCGCTCGCACTTCTAGACAAGCTAGCCATGGCACATGGTGCCGAAAGAGTACGAGGTGCGGCGCGTCATCGCCTTTTGACAGACAGTCAACTCCCCGCAACACTAGTGCCTGCCATTCGCTAGCCTTGTGTTGGAACCACAACTCTCATCATTGGAGAAACAACACTTGCGGGGCAATGCATTACTGGTACAAGTGGGGTGGAATGAACACGACGGACTCACCTTGATTAAACTCATTCTCGAGGCGGCTTAAAGTCATCGGTCCAAAGACGCGGTCACCAGAAGTGTACAGCACCCAATATTCCTCACGCACCATCTGGCTGTCATCATCGTGTGCGCGCATCGGATCGCTCACCCGAGCGAATATGAGCGGTTCGTGCAAGGCTATCCCTATGACTGTCGAAGGTATATAAGGGTCGTCGAGGCTGTACGTCTCTCCCTTTCGAATATCGATAGATGTTCCAGAAGTTCTATGCAGGAAATAGTCGCCGCATAGTCTAACTGGCGAATTGCCAGTCCTTACGATACACCCAGTCGATATGATTTCAATGAATACTGCGATCGCGAATGCGGCAACGCTCAAATGCTCCACAACACTGTTTACCCTGCTAAATGAAGGCGTCAACGGTCACCTCTGCTTCTTTCGGCGAAGTGATGCAACCCCACCATTCGGTTTCCGCTTTGCCACCTCTGGAGCTGATAACAAATGTGAAGGCATTCCGCCGTGCCGACAACATCGCACACCAGATCGCGGCACCAATTCCCACGACGGCAATCACCAGGCCAACCATGCGCCCCACCGCGAGATGTTGGTTAAGAACAGACGCATCCCGGGAACTTCACAACAATCGACGGCCTGTTGATTTCATCATCACGAGTAAACGAAAGTCTCCCAATGCCGCCGTCTGAGGACATCGTCACACGATCCACATAGTTGTCGCGCTCTCAATCTCCCATCGCTCGTTTTTGACGAAGACGTATAATTTTGCGATGAAGTAAGTCCGACAGTTCGTCATCCTGACGATCGTGGCGACCCGATTTTCACTCAACACGAACGGATGCGTCACTTGAAAGCGGTTCGAAACCGAATCGGCGACTGGGAAAAGCAACGTCTCGCGGCAGCCTTCGTCCATACGAGCCAGCGACTTCCAGCCCGCACAATTGCGATGCCGGCCCGGTCCACCTTCTTTGGTTTCGCGGGCAACGCGTGCGATCTCACTGGCCGGTATCGTTGTTCCAATACTGTCACGGCCGAATTCGTAAGCTCCAACTGGCAGTACGGTTGTTACGAAGAAGACATCCTCGACCGACCCAAACTGCTCTTCGGCAATCAAGGGAAGCAGATCGCAGACGCTGACAGTCGTTTTGACATGATCAACTTGACATCCTGGCAGCGCCTGTCGAAGACGCTCCGCCCCCTCAGCGGTGACCTCCGTCCTCGAAAGTTTGACCTCTTTAAGGTTCTTGATCCTCGACAAGTGGTCGATGACTTTATCAGTTATCCGTGTCCCGTCGAGATTCAGTGATCTCAGGTGCGGCAGCTTTACCAAAAGCGCCACGCCATCGTCCGTGACGAACGTATCAGGAAGGCTCAGCCGTTCCAGCGTGGACATCGCACTCAAGGTCCGAAGCCCCTGATCCGAGACATTGGTTGTGCCAAGGTACAACGCTCGCAACGACGGAAGAGTGCTGACGTGCCCGATTCCGGCGTCGCCGATCGATGTGTCATGAAGATCAAGGACGCAGATTCCCGGATCCTGCCTCAATGCCGCAAGCCCGTCATCCGTGATCGGTGTCGAGCCCAGGAACAACAAAGAGGGAGATCCGTCGAGAAGATTCTTCAGCGCTGCATCGTTGACTCTTGGATTCTCCGAAAGAGCGATCATTAGCGAGTAGGCTGACACTCCGACTTCGGGATTCGCCGGATATCCAGACGCGTGCCCGTCCAGCGCTGTGACCTTTCCCACGACGCCTCGATGCTGTTCGAGGAACGCATTCTCTTCATCAACGACCGGCTGCCAGATCGCAACCTGCGGATCGACATCAGCCGGCTCGCAACCGAGCGAAGCAGCAACGACAAAAAGACAAACAATCACGCGGCGACAAACCATGGCTGGCTTTCCTCCAGCAGTGATTCTGACATAGAGGATCGGCATTCGTCGAGTTCGATTGGGCAACGCGACCGCTTCCCCTTGAGGTCGACCTAATCCTCGTCGAAAACGGCTCTCCACTCCGCCGGCCAGTCCTTCCGAAGCCACTGTTTCAAGGTGCCGTCGCCGTAGCCGATCGTCAAATGGCCATTCTCCGACGGGTCGACGACGCAAGCTTCCAGATGGTCCATAATCCGGAACTCTGTTTGCACTGCCGTTCCCGTGGGTTTCAGGAATCCGACTTCCTTACCCTGGAAGATGTCGCTGGTAACGACGAGGACCTTGCTGGCACCGGCGTACCGTATCCGCATCACATTCTGAAAGAGCGTGACGTGATGCAGGACTTTGCCCGTTCGAAGATCGAACCGAAAGACGGTGCTCCAGGTTTCCCGCGTCGGCATCAGGGTGTGGACCACGGCGGCGAGTTCACTGCCGTCGGCTGAAACGTCGATCGACCAGATGTCTTGCGGTTTGCCAGCCTGCTCACTGATGGGCCACCGGATCTGTGCCAGCGGCGGCCCGTCGCTCCGGTCCAGAATTCTCAGCTTGAAATAGATCCCGTCGACAAAATAAACCGTGTTTCTCGCAGGATGAGCCGCGATGTCCAGTACATAGCTGGGAACCGATGCGACAGCCTGAAATTGCGACCTCTCCAAGTCAAACTCGAAGATCGCCGTCCTTGATCCCAGATACAGTTGATCCCCTGTCGGCGCGAAACGCATCGTCAAACCGTAGATGGCGGAACTTGGCCATTCAGCCTCGTTAATGACTGACCCATTCTCCGCATCCCAGATCATCACCCGAGTGGTCTTGTCTGGTAAGCCGATAGTTCCCCCGACCAATCGAGAGTCTGCTGAACAAGCTCCAATCCCTCCTCTGGACCCCTCGGGCATCTTTAGGAACGCGCGCCGCGCTCCGGTCCGAACATCTATCAGATGGGGTTTGCTGAATTCCGTCGAGACTCCTCCCGCAACAGCGGTCCGGCCGTCCGGCAACGGCATGACCGGGCCGTCCAGGTTATCAAACTGAAAACTGGGAGCTGGCAGATCAGCGTCAGCCGCAAGACCGAAGCGTCCCCACACGGCGAAGCCGACCAGTAAGCTCGCTTTGACGATCGGCGACATGTTTATCGCTCCTCGAGACACCAAATCACGGCAGGATCAATGGCCGGTTTTCTGAATCGTCAGCGGACGAATGTTGCCCGCGCTCTGAAGAATCGCGAACGCCTCCGGATCAATCCGGCAGTCTACCAGACACAACTTAAACCGCGAGTTGATTTCGCAAAGTGCTTGCGCCAGTTCTGGCGAAATGTCGGCCTGGCACGCACTCAGCCATTCCAGCGTCGTATAGGTTCGGAGCCGCTGGACTGCTTCGACCGTGATTTTCGGCGAGAAGGAAACCGACTCCAGCCGACTTCCGAATTGAATTCCCCAAGCCTCCGGCGAACGGGGCTGGACGTACACGTCCGTCTCGTCTAGCAGACGCTCACAAATGCGGGGCAGCCTGTAACTGACGTAGACTGAGCCACCGTTGTTAGCGAGCGCTCGTGCCAGGTTTCGCAAATGAATCGTGTGGATCACCTCGATCGCCAGCGAGAACAGCGCTACGACAATAACTGCCCGGATGCACCAACGCATCGTCTCTGACAAACGAAACGAGGCAGCCATTTTTTTCGAGCTCCCTCAATCACCCTTCGTCTTTCCGCTTCTCTCCGCGTCCCCCCATCTCCCCCTCACCGCGTCACTACCGCCAATCAAACATCCAGATCATCCACCAGATTCGCTTCGCTCATAATCACCTTGTAGCGCTCGGCCGGGTCTTTGCCGAGGAGTTGCACGAAGGTCTGGTCGGCTTCGACGAGGCTGTCGACGTCCACTTGCAGCAGAGTTCGCTTCTTCGGGTCGAGCGTGGTTTCCTTGAGCTGCTCGGCTGTCATTTCGCCCAGCCCTTTGAAGCGGCTGATTTCATACTTGCGGTTGGCGGGAAGGCCAGCGAGGACTTCTTCCTTCTGGACATCATCCTGGGCATAAACTGTCTGGTTGCCAATCGCAATCCGGTACAGCGGCGGCTGCGCGAGGTAGAGCTTTTTGCCTGTAATCAGATCACGCATATGGCGGAAGAAGAACGTCAGTAGCAGCGTGCTGATGTGATAGCCGTCGCTGTCGGCATCCATCATCAGAATGACGCGATGATAGCGTAGCCGCGCCAGGTTGAAGTTGGGGCCGATCCCGGTCCCCAGCGTTTCAACGAGGTCCTTGATCTCCTGGTTCTCCAGGATCTTCGCCGTCGCGAGCGACTCGGTATTGAGGATCTTCCCGCGCAGCGGCAGCACGGCTTGAATCCGGCTGTCGCGACCCATCGCCGCCGTTCCACCGGCCGACAGACCTTCGACGATGAAGAGTTCCGATTCCTCGGGATTCGCAGAGCGGCAGTCGAGCAATTTGCCGGGAAGGGTGGTGCGGCGGGAACCGGGCGTCTTCCGGCGGACTTCGCTCGCGGCTTCACGGCTGGCCTGCCGCGCACGAGCCGCCAGCACGATACGGCCGACGATGGCATCGGCGATCGACGGATTGCCATTAAGCCACGATTCGAGCGACGGGCGAATCACGCTCTCCACCGCGCCGGACATTTCGGGGTTATTGAGTTTGTCTTTCGTCTGCCCCTGGAACATGGGGTCGGAGAGGAACACTGAAAGGATGGCGATCACCCCTTCGCGAATGTCCTCGTTCTGGATCGTCACCCCTTTGATCTTGATGTCGTGAACTTCGATGTAGTTGCGGACAGCGCGGGCGATCGCCGTTCGGCAGCCGGTCTCATGCGTCCCGCCGGCATGCGTGCGAATGCCGTTCACGTAACTGCGGAGTTGTTCGTCGGTCGCTTCGGTCCAACGCAGGGCGAGTTCGATCTTCACCTTGCCGTCTTCGCGCGACAGGCTGAAGGGTTGCTCGTGGATCGACTTCTTCTGCCCTTCGCCGACGATCTTTTCGAGATAGGCCCCGATCCCATCGGGATGGTGAAACTCGACCGTCTGCTTATGCGCCTCGTCGAGGAAGACAATCTTCAGGCCGCCATGCACGTAGGAAATGTCTTCCAGATGCTGGCGGATGGTGTCGGGATGAAACGTGGTCTTGCTGAAAATCTCTTCGTCGGGCCGGAAGAAGATCGCGGTGCCGTGGCCCCGGGCGGGCTTCACCTGTTTGACCGGAGTCGTCGGCTTGCCCCGCTTGTAGCGCTGCGACCAGTCGAACCCGTCGCGGGTGATGGTGGCTTCCATCTCGCTTGAAAGAGCATTCACGACGGACGAACCGACGCCGTGCAGTCCACCGCTGCGGGCGTAGACCTTGTTCGAGAATTTCCCGCCCGAGTGAAGCGTGGTCAGGATCGTTTCGAGAGCCGACTTCTTCGACTTGGCGTGGACGTCGACCGGAATGCCGCGTCCATTGTCCGTCACCGTACACGAGGCGCCGTCCTTGTGAAGGATGACCTTGATCTCGCTGGCATGTCCGGCCAGGTGCTCGTCGACGCAGTTGTCGACAATTTCCCAGAGGAGGTGGTGCAGGCCGCGAACGTCGACTCCGCCGATGTACATGCTCGGACGGCGGCGGACCGCTTCCAGGCCCTCGATGATCTCAATATCTTCGGCTGTATAGGTTTCTGGCATTCGTGGGCTTCGAGGATTTTGGGAACGATAAGTCTGTCGACTGCGGAAAGTTTCGTGGCGGGGTAACGTAGCGAATTCGCGAGGCTAGGGTCCAGAGCGGCGGAAAAATCGAAGTCGGTCCCCAAAGACACACGGCCTCTCTCGGCCGGGTTTCACCAGAGAGACGAACTTTCGGAATCCGGCTCTTGACAGTGCCTCGGAAGCGATATGATGCAAACAGGCGACGGAAGTACCGGGCCGAGGGGGGCGGGGCATGTGGTTGTGGTGGGTCGGAATCGTCTCGCTGATTGTCGGCGTCGCGCTGGGCGTCTGGCCGTTCTGGCGGCTCTCCCGGCGACGGCGGGAACAGCAGTCCGCGCTGCAATCGTTTCGGTACGAGCGCGAACAGCTTGAGGCCAAATTCCTCGACCTGGCCCGCCAGACCGGCAAACCCGCCGGATTGCGCTGGAGCGATTGCGACTGGCTCGACGCCGTCACATTCGCCCGCGACCGCAAATCGGGTCTGCTCACGGCCTTTGTCGCGCTCAATGTCCGCTTCGAAGCCATCGAGGGGGGCGAGATGGAAGGTGTCGCGGCTGTCAGCACGATTCGCGAAGCCGCCGCAGTTTTTCATTACACCCAGGGCCGCTGGATGACCGGCGGCCGCGCCCTCTTCAACATGGACCCGCACGACGCCATCCAGCGACTTTCTGGCCAGTATGAAGCGGTGTTGAATTGAGGTCGACCGCGGCAGGACCGAACGCGCCGCGTCGTAAAACCTGTTTAGGTATCGGTACTTACAAAGTCTGCAAGCGTTCGGCGAATCAGCTCGAGTTTGCGGATGACCGTGCGCTTCGAGCAGCCGAGGATTTCCGCAATTTCTTCGCGGGTCGATCCTTCCAGCGTCAGCAGTACGACTCGGCTTAAGGTCGGGTCGAGTCGTTCGAGCGTATCCGCCAAGTGAACGTCGAATTCAGCGGGCGAGACCGCGGGCAGGAGTCGGTCGAACGGCGCGGAAGTGCTTGTGCCGACACAGTCTGTGAACGGGCGCAATCTACCTCCCGGTAGACCGCGCGTCTGGCGGGTCACGCGTCTGCGCGACTTGCAGACGACCAAGTGGCACAAAAGCCGCCAGATGTCTTGACGGTCGCGCTCCGCAGGTTCGGACGAAGACCGCATGAATCGACACAGGCTGCCCAAAGCGCTCTGTACGACATCATCCGCTTCGGCGTTCGCTCCGGGAAGATGTCCGAGCATGCGTCGAGCCAGAGCCCGCAGTCTGGGAAAGTAGTCGTTCCCAATCCGCGCGATGGCGGCGGACTCGCTCGCCTCCCAATTTTCCAGAAGCACGCTGAGCGAACCGGCCGCTTCGTCGTCCGCCGGGGCGTTACTTGGCTGGTGCGTCATGATGAGGCGGAGAGGACTTCAGGATCTAAAGTTCCGAAGTTCTTGTTGAAGACCAAATTGTTTCTTCTGTAGAAGCGATCCTAACAATCCGCGACTCCACTTGCATTTCCTATTTCCTTCGAAATCTCTGTCACCCATCCCTCGTTTGCTGGCATTCACTGTTGGGAGTTCGGATGTTGTGTGTCGTGAACTCTCGATCATCATCCTGAGAAAGCGGCGTGCATGAGCCTCCTCGTGAAATGCTTGAAGTGCGGCAGCGAATTCAAGGGAAAGACGGAGCTTGCGGGCCGGAAGATCAAATGTCCCAAGTGTGGGGGCGTGATCGCGATTCCCGCAATCGCTCCAGCTCCGGAGGTTCGCGCGGAGTCTCCCGGTGGAAGCGTTTCTGCCCAGTCACCGGGTATCCCGTCCCACCCGAGTTCGAGGCCGCACTCCGCCGTTCCCGTTTCACGCACCGTCGCGATGCCTCCGGCGCCGCCTACCCCCTCGGTATCCGGTGTCGCGGTTCCCGTGGACAACGAGCCCGCCTGGACCACCCCGAAATGGACCGATGAGGACTCCGACTTCGTATCCAAACCGTCTGTCTCGCCCGCGGCGAATCGGGTCTCGGAATCGGTCTTCGGCGTTCCGGAACCGGCACCGCTCCTGAACCGCATCTTGGCCTACATCCTGGACATTCTTCCCACGTTAATTCTGTTTCCGATCGCGCTGATCCCGATTATTGGCCAGATCTTCATGGGGATTTTGCTGCTGCTGTACTGGTTGCTGCGAGACGCCTGGGGGGCGAGTCTGGGAAAATGGGCGATGGGTCTCGAGGTTCGCTCGGCGAACGGGCAACCAACCCTCGGTGGACCGCGAATCTTGCGGAACATCCCCTTCGCGGTCTATCCGTCGATCATGATCCTCGTCGGCATGGGATCCATCCTGGCCCTCATCATCCCGCCGTTGGCCATTCTTGTCAGTTATGTCGGGCTGATGATGGTCGTCGGCGTGGCCTTCGTGGTGGTCGTGACCGAGGCCACCATGCTGCTTGTAACTGGTCGCCGGATAGGCGATCGGATCGCCGGCACGGCGGTATTCACGAGACCACGTTGACCAACCGAAGGCGAGATGTCCGACCGATCGCCCCATTCCAGCGAGTTTTCCGACAATGAGCGCTCACCAAGACCCTCGCGACCTGGATCAACTCCGTCAAATCGATTCCGTCGCAGACGAATTCGACCTGGCGTTTCACGGCGGAAGTCAGCCGCGAATCGAAGACTATCTACCAAGGGTTCCCGCCGATGTGCGCTCGGCCCTGCTGAACGAACTGCTGAGAATCGATCTTGAGTGGGCCGCGCGACGTGGCGAGACAGTCCGTCCCTTGGATTATCTCACGCGGTTCCCGGCGGATAGGAAGATCGTTTCCAGCGCTCTCGAATCGGCCGGGGCCTGGTCGCCTGAACTGGCCGATACAGCGGATGTTTCAGGGGCGATACAGCGGACGACGGTTGTCCCAGCCGTCCCCACGTGTCCGGGACGGTTCGGCCGCTTTGAACTCCTCCGACGGCTGGGTACGGGAGGTTTTGGGACCGTTTATCTGGCGAATGACACGCAACTTGGTCGGCAAGTGGCGCTCAAGATTCCCAGGGAGAGCGAGGGAAACAAGCGGTTCCTGGCCGAGGCCCGAGCCGCAGCGAAACTCCAGCATCCCAACATCGTGACTGTGTACGACAGCGGCACCGTTGACGGGAACCTCTTCATCGTCTGTTCGTTCGTCGATGGGACCGATCTTGCGACCGAAGTCGACAGTCGACCCCATTCCTTGAGGCAGTTGATTGGCTGGATTCGCGATGCGGCTCGGGCGCTGGCTTACTCGCACGCCCAAGGAGTGGTGCATCGGGACATCAAGCCGGGGAACCTGCTCGTCAGCCAGGAGGGCCAGATCTTCGTCGCCGACTTTGGTTTGGCCCGCCGAGTCGAGGAATCGTCGTCACTAACGGCCGAGGGCACGGTCCTTGGCACACCCGCCTACATGTCGCCCGAACAGGCGGCCGGACTCACGGCGGAAATCGGCCCGCACAGCGATCAGTACAGTCTGGGAGTGGTGCTCTACGAAATCCTGACCGGTCGTCGACCATTTCGTGGCAACGTGCGCGAAGTCCTTCAGAAAGTAATTCACTCGCAGCCGCCGACACCCCGCCAATTGCACCCGAAAGTTTCTGCCGAACTCGAAGCCATTTGTCTGAAGGCCATGGCCAAGGATCCGGGCGCCAGATATCCGAGCATGGCGGCCTTCGCGGATGACTTGGAGCGGTGGCTGCAATTGCGGACCGAGCAAGCGGCTTCGCGGAAGGCCGACGGCTTTTCCCTTGGAAAACTCGCGCGAGCACGCTGGTTCCAAGCGACGTGCGCGGTCGTCCTCCTGGTGGGATCGGGAATGGTCTGGATGGTGATGAAAGTGATGAGCCCTCTCGCCGATCCTGGTCGTTCCGACGCGCGGCAAGCAGGACTCTTTCCGCAGGGAAATCCAGTCAACCCCGATCTTGTTCGTCCGAGGATCCTGAATGCCGATCAACCGGACGCGGCAGCAGCAAGTCTTCTGCCGGCGGCTGACGTTCAAAAGCAGGCGTTGGTGTCCGCGTTCGCCGTGGACCAGTCCTGGGAACTCCCGTCAGTCGATGCCAGTGCGCCCTGTGTGTTGACGGTGATCGAAGCGGATGAAACCGGGGCGAAGCTGACCGCCATCCTGGCCGATGCGGCCGATTTTTCCCGCCGCGAAATTTGGACGGGAGGAATTCGCGTCGTGGGTTCGGACCGCAACTCGGATGGAGTTGCCTCGTTGGCCACGTTTGCTCCCTTGAATCGGGAGCATGAGCTGCCAAGTAACGGTCTTCATCAACTGAGCTTTGCGGTCGCGGATGCCAACCGGTTTGTGTGGAGAAACGCCAACGCGAGTACAGCGATTCGGCAAGTGCCGCGGCCCGCGACGCTGCCAACCGTCGACGAAGCGCGCCGGCAACTGATCGCGGCGATTTCGCCCGGCCGCGTTTGGGAAGGAACCTATCAACAATCGGGAGAAGCCACTCGTCCGGTCGAGGTGATTTTCACCGAGTTTCGCGACGAAGGGCAGCACGTGCGAGCAATCGTCCAATCGCTCGACGATCCCTTCAGCATGGCACCATTTCTGGGAACCGTTGATTTCTCCCCGTCGATGCTCCTGGCGGGCCACCCGATTCATTTCACACGCAGCGCGGCGTCGATGGGTGCGACGGATGTGTGGGAGATTTTCGGGGCCGGTTACCAGCAGATGGACATGAACCTGGGATTATCGAGTCCCGACCAATTGAGGGGTATCGTCCACCGCGCGAAGCTGTTGCTGAAACCGGGACAATCCCTCGACTTTCAGGTCAGTCGAGCCGGTCAATGGCGCGCCGCGCTACAGCCCGATTCCGTTTGGACCGGTGTCTTGACGAAAGGAGACAGGCCGCCTCGGCGAATTCGACTGACCGTCGCGGAAGTTCGCGATGAACATCGATATGTCCGCTTGCTGTTCGAGGGAGAGGAAGACCCCCATTTATTCGCGGTCTGCGAGGGAGCGCTCGACTTAGGCGATGGCGTGATCGATGGATACGCGCTGTCGGCGAACCACAAGTATCGAGCCGCTACCTCTGGTGAAGACTATCATGGTCTATTTCCCACTTTTGCCGAAGCACGACACGCCTTGCGGCTGTCGTCCGATGGAAAGGAATTGCTCCTCCTGACACAGGCGGGCGAGCGGGCCAGATTCCGGCGGGACGGCGAAGCGCGTGTCGTGCCGCTGGATCGCGCGGCCTTTCAGCAGACCTGGTTGCGGGTCTGCGCGCCGGGTCGGGAATGGCGCGGCGTCCTGCACAATACGAAGTATGACCAACGCTCCGAGGTCGTTTTCTCCATTGGCAAATCCCTCGATTCCCTGGGAAATCTCGAAGCGGTCATCGCGCTCGCCGAACGTCCCGCCGCGAGAATCCGATTGACGGGCACACTTCGCGCCGACAACGACGTCGACGTCAATGGCTACGCGCTCAAGTTCGCCAAGGCATCGCTCGGACAAGGCCCGAGCATTCTCTTCGGGCAGGGACGCGACGGGCAGTTGCACTTTCGGTTGAGTACCGACGGTCAAAAGCTCATCGGCATGGCCCGCGAGGGGAGCGGCCGCGGCTGGGAGGAGTTCCTCTCGCTGGAAAGCCCGCCACCCCAGCCGGACGCCAAGAACTGAAGGCGGAACTCAAGTCTCCGCACGCGCCAGGTGGTCAGTCGTTCTGTCTTTGGAAATCTCTATCATGTACCGCATTTCCTGCGAGGACCAGTGGCCGCGCCCTCTTCAACTTGGACCCGCACGACGCAATCAAGCGACTTTCCGGCCAGTATGAAGCGGTCCTGAATGGCTGATTCCGGGGGCGGCTCAGTCAACGCTGATCGTTTCGCTTGTAGATCACTGACTGGGTGGATCTCGTCGACAACGGTGTCGAGTTCCAAACAAAAAAGCCGATGGTCACTGTGAATGACCATCGGCTCCCCCCTCCAGCCTGCTGTCTCGCCGGACCGCTTAACGCGGCTTGCGAGGCGTGGCATGGTCCCAGGCGTCACGAGTCGCGCCCCGGGCTTGATCCCAGCCCAGACGAACGTCGTGCTTGGTTTCTTCCCACCCCTCGGCCAGCGTCGATTCGACAGAGTCGAAATCTTCGTCGGCGTAGCGGGCTCGCGCTTCCCAGCCGTACCGGTAGGCTGGCTCCATCTCTTCGTAGGTCAACTCGTCCGAGTAATACGGACGGGTCGCATAGGCTTCGCGCCAGTAGTCGGCTTCCACGGTTGGATCGATCTGTTCGCCGATGACCGTCCCGGCAGCGCCTCCCAGGACTCCGCCGATTACTGCGCCGGCAGCGGCCCCGATCGGACCACCCGCGGCTCCAGCCGCGACCCCGGCGGCGGCACCACCTAAGGCGGTACCGACGCCGGTCGCAACAGGATGAGAGCCGGGCGTGCCGGTGATCGGATCGCGGTTCGCCTCGCGGTTATCGATTGGCTTGGCCATTTCTGGACTCCTCATATATTTCGTGTCGACTCAAAGTTGTTGAAGAGCCGGCAGGAGTATTTCATTCTCCCGCAAATCACTCACTGCAGACCCGATTGAGGATTCAGGGTGAGTGACATCGGTGTTTGCGGCTATTGCAAACCGAGTGCCAGTGATCCCGGTTTGATCAGTAGCTGAACTTCCATGCTCGACTCCGGGTCAAAACCCGAGAGGACGCTCAGGGAATTCTTCAGTTTTCGCCCCCGTCAGACCTCCAGCAGCCTCAGTGCCCATGACACAAGCGTCGATTCCAAAACGACGGCCACGATCGGTCGCTCAAAACGCAGCGCGATCGATTTGCGATCATCCAACAGCTCTCCTCCCGCCTTTCATCTCCCCCTCGTCAAAGACAGGCATTTCCCGGCCGGTCGCGGTAATCTGTCTCTCAGTCTGCCAATCTCCGCACTGTCATCGCCGGATTGCCTCCCATGATTCCCATTCGTCTTGCCGTCTTTGGAGCCGCTGGCCGCATGGGCCAGAGAGTGATCGCGCTCGCCAATCAGGACGCCGAATTCCGGATCGTCGGGGCTCTCGAAGGAGCCGGGCATCCGAAGTTGGGGCAAGACTGCGGCGAAGTGGCCGGCCTGGGGGCTCTGGGAGTGCCGCTCTCGACTCATCTCGGTCCCGATGTGGACATCGTGATCGATTTCTCGACGCCAGAGGCATGCGTCGAGATCGCCAAAGTCTGCCAGTCGAAGCGGCTTCCGCTGGTGGTCGCGACGACGGGGCTGTCGCCCGAGCAGCGGGCCGTCGTGGAAACCGCTGCCCAGGAAACCGCCATCCTGATGGCTCCCAGCATGAGCCTGGCCGTGAACCTGGCCATGAAGCTGGTCGCCGACGCCGGGCGCATTCTGCGGGATCATCCGAGCGGGGTTGACGTCGAAATCATCGAGCGGCATCACCGCTTCAAGGAAGACGCCCCCAGCGGGACGGCGTTGAAGTTCGGTCAGATTGTCGCCCGCGAAATGGGCCAGGAGCAGCACGTCCATGGTCGCGAAGGCCGCATCGGCAAGCGGCCCCACGGCGAGATCGGCTACCACGCCCTCCGCGTCGGCGACAACGTGGGCGAGCACACGATTGTCTTTGGAATGCTGGGCGAGACGCTGGAAATCGCGGTGCGAGGCCAGTCGCGCGACAGCTACGCCGTCGGCGCCCTGCAAGCGGCTCGCTTTCTCGTGAAGCAGCGCGCCGGAATGTACGACATGTTCGACGCGCTGGGCCTCAAGAGCGAGCCTGCTTGATTCCCGCTCTGGCTCTCAGCTTTAAGCATTCCGCTTTCCGCTGAAATCAATTCCAGGCGCGCACCACATTGACCAGCAGGTTGTACCAGTGGACGGCCAGCGCGGTCAGCAGGACCAGCGTGAACGACCAGTACAGCAGAATCTGACTGCGTACCTGCGGGTCCGACGTGACCGTGACCGTCGCGACGTGCGCCCGCAAACGGCGGAACGCGTCGGCGCACCACAGCACCGCCGTGAGAACGAGCAGAAGGTGCAGGTGCTGGGTCATGGGTTCCTTTCTCGAATTCGCCGGAGCGGAAACTGCTACGGCTGATTCGTCAGGGAAAACGCGGGCGAGTGATGGATGGATGACCGATTTCGCGGCCGAGGCAGACAATTCGCCGTAAAACTTTATTTGAAGGCAGGTTCTGCGAATTCCCGGCAAATGGCAAGACCAGCCGACCCTGCGGAATCTGCCACTCCGGGCAAAACTTCTCGTGTCGATCCGATGGAAGTTCGGATACTGTCTAGGAGGGAGCCGGAACCTGCCAGGTTCGACGGAGTTCAATTCCCAAGAGGTGTTTCCATGGTTCGCTCCTCCATTCCGCGCCGTCTTGCGGTTCTTGGGGCTCTCGTCGCGCTGACGATGTGGCCAGCGTCGGTCTTCGCCCAGAGCTCGAGCCTGTTCGGCAGCGGCAGTTCGTCATCGGGCAGTCGTGGGACGACGTCGGGGTCGAACCGGTCGTCGGCCGGAACCTCCGGGTCGGGGGGGCGATCGACGTCCGGTCAATCCGGATTCGGCGGCTCGGGAGCAGGGGGATCCGGGTTTGGCCAGACCGGGGGTCGCGGCCAGTCCGGCGGTTTTGGGCAAGGCGGCGGACTCGGACAGGGCGGGACAGGGACCGGGCAGTTTGGCCTGTCGGGGCAATCGACGGGCCAGAACGGATTCGTCGGCCGCAGCGACAATTCGGGCCGCTTTGTCGGCAATCAGACGATCGGCCAGCAGGGCAGCAACTCGGCCGGCCCGAACTTCTCGGGACTCGGCGGCGGCCGTGGATCGCGGACGGGAACTGGCAACAATCGGAATAACTCCTTCGGCAACAATGGATTCGGATCAGGCGGATTGGGAGCGGGCGAACGGAAGCTCCCCGTGCCGCTGACGAAGATCGCCTTCAAGTACTCGACCCCCGAAACCGAGGCGTTGACGGGTCGCCTCAGCACGCGCCTCGCAAAGAGCAGCCGAATTACCGAAGCCGGTGTCCTCAATCAGAAAATCGGCGTGGAAGTTGAAGATGGGGGCGTCGCCCGGCTGACCGGATCGGTCGACACCAGCGAGCAGAAATCGCTGATCGAGGCCTACGTGCGATTGGAACCCGGCGTCCGCAAGGTGGTCAGCGAGATCGCTGTCTCGTACGCAGATCCCCCCCCAACGCCATAAGTCCTTTTTCGGCCGCCCGTCACATTCCATCAAGACCGCCGCATCTCGTGGCGGTCTCTTCGTTTAATGACCGGCAGAAATCGGTGAGTCGGGGAGAAACGCGCCGAAAAATTGGTGCGACCCTGCTATACTCCCGCGACTCGTTTCTCGGGTTGGACTTGGAGCCGCGACAGCCAACGCCCGGTTCAGTCCTTTTACCAGTCAGGCCTTGGAGAATTCACGGATGTCGTCGGCGACCGCTACCTCGACCAAGAAACTCCCCTATAAAGTCAAGAATCTCGACCTCTGGCAGTCCGGCCGGATGGATATCGAGCTGTCCGAAGTCGAAATGCCGGGCCTGATGGCCCTGCGTGAAAAATACGGCAAAAGCCAGCCGCTCAAGGGAGCACGCATTGCCGGCTGTCTGCATATGACGACGCAAACCGCGGTCCTCATCGAAACGCTCACCGCCCTCGGTGCGCAGGTCACCTGGTCGAGCTGCAACATTTTCAGCACTCAGGACCATGCCGCCGCCGCCATCGCCAAGACAGGCGTGCCGGTCTATGCCTGGAAGGGAATGAATAACGAAGAATTCGACTGGTGCATCGAGCAGACGCTGTTCTTCCCGGATGGCGAACCGCTCAACATGATTCTGGACGACGGCGGCGACCTCACCGCCATGGTCCACAACAAGTACCCGGAACTGCTCCCCGGTATTCGCGGCCTGTCCGAAGAGACGACGACCGGCGTCCATCGTCTCTACCAGATGTTCGAGCAGGGGAAGCTCGCAGTCCCCGCCATCAACATCAACGACAGTTGCACGAAGAGTAAGTTCGATAACCTGTACGGCTGCCGTGAATCGCTGGCCGACGGCATCAAGCGCGCCACCGACGTCATGGTGGCGGGCAAGGTGGTCGTCGTCTGCGGATTCGGCGACGTGGGCAAGGGCTCAGCCGCTTCGATGAAGGGCTTCGGCGCCCGCGTGCTGGTGACCGAAATCGACCCGATCTGCGCTCTGCAGGCGGCGATGGAAGGCTACCAAGTCACGACGATGGAAGAAGCCGCTGCTGTCGGCGACATCTTCGTGACGGCGACCGGCTGCCGCGACATCATTCGAGGCGAACACCTCGACAAGATGAAGCACAACGCCATCGTCTGCAACATCGGTCACTTCGACCTCGAGATCGACATCGCCTACCTGGAAAACCATAAGGACATCCAGAAGGTTGTCGTCAAGAAGGACAGCGAAGTCGGCGGTCCGGTTGACAAGTACATCTATCCGGACGGCAAGGCGATTCTGGTGCTGGCGGAAGGCCGTCTGGTCAATCTTGGCTGCGCGACGGGCCATCCGTCGTTCGTGATGTCAAACAGCTTCACGAATCAGGTTCTCGCCCAGCTCGCGCTCTGGACCGAGCCGGATCGCTTCGAACTCGGCGTTCACCGTCTGCCGCGCGAACTCGACGAAGAAGTCGCCCGTCTGCACCTGGACAAGCTCGGCGTGAAGCTGACGAAGCTCACGCAGACGCAGTCCGAGTACCTCGGCATCCCGATCAACGGCCCCTTTAAGCCGGAGCACTACCGGTACTAACCGGCAATCGGCGATACTGAATCCCAGGCCCGGAGCAACCGCTCCGGGCTTTTTTATTTCCACGATGTGTGCAAATCCGGGGTGACACGCCCTGAAGGCTTGGCGTAAGGGCATGGTCTTCGTGCCCCCGAGAGCCGTCGCCTTCGCCACGCAGCCGCAAGCCCTTCGAAGACTCATGGCGTGCCACCCTCACGGGCTCGTGCACTGAGTCCCTGGCTTTTTTATTTCCACGATACACGCGAACGCCTTACGATAGACGCCATGGCGATCACCAACGAAACCCTGGAGATGGAATGGACACCCGCCGCGCTCGAGGCGCGGTTCGGGGCGATTCCGTTGTGGCGCATCGTCACCGATCCTCCCCCAGGCTCGGCAACCGAAGAGGACGTGGACGATCTCTTCAATCGCTCCAAGACTCTGTGCGAACTCGTCGACGGCGTGCTCGTGAGGAAGACCGTGGGGAGTTACGAATCGTATCTCGGTGGGGAGCTCTTCCGGCTGATTTCGAACTTCATTCACGGCAAGAAACTGGGCTGGGCTCTTCCCGCGGATGGCATGCTCCGGCTGTGGCCCGGTGCGGTCCGCATCCCCCACGCCTGTTTCATCTCCATCGACCAAACGCCCGATGGAAAATTTCCCCGCGGCCAGCGGATCGCCGACCTGTTTCCCGACTTGGCCGTCGAAGTGCTGAGTCCCTCGAACACTCCCCAGGAAATGGCCGACAAGCTGGCCGATTACTTTCAATCGGGAACACGACTCGTCTGGCTGATCGATCCGGCGACAAAGTCGGCCGAGGTCCATACCGCCGTCGATCAGAAACGGGTCGTGCCGCCGAACGGTGTGCTGATTGGCGAACCGGTCCTGCCTGGCCTCGAAATCCGGCTGACAGACATTTTTGAGGGCGAATCGCCAACTGGCTAAGCGAGCCGGAATCTCCCCTCCAAACGCCGCTATTTCTGCCACGTGGAAAGATGGCTAGAATACGGGTGTCGCTGGCTTCACGGAGACGGCCCGCGGCCCCCGCCTCCGTTCTCCCCGACGACGTAACTTCTTTCGGCCGAATATGTTCGACCAGACCAAGATTCGCAATTTCTCCATCGTCGCACACATCGACCATGGAAAAAGCACGCTCTCCGACCAGATTCTCCTGAAAAGCGGTGCCATCACCGAGCGGGAATTCAAGGAGCAGTTGCTCGACGACCTGAAGGTGGAGCGGGAACGCGGCATCACCGTGAAGGCGCGTGCGGTCGCCGTCAACTACACGTATAACGGCGAAGTCTACGAGATCAATTTCATCGACACGCCGGGTCACGTCGACTTCCACTACGAAGTGTCGCGCAGCCTCGCCGCCTGCGAAGGGGCGCTGCTCCTCGTCGACGCTTTTCAGGGGGTTCAGGCCCAGACGGTGGCCAATGCCTATGCCGCCATCAATGCCAACCTGGAAGTGATTCCCGTCGTCAACAAGGTCGACCTTCCCGTCACCCGCATTCCGGAAGTGCTGGAAGAAATCGAGAGCGTGATCGGTCTCGATACCACCGACGTCATCAAGACCAGCGGCAAGACCGGAGCCGGCGTCGAAGACTGCCTCGCGGCGATCATCGAGCGCATTCCATCGCCCAAAGGAAACCCCAAGGATCCGCTCAAAGCGCTCATCTTCGACTGCAAGTACGACACGTATCGCGGCGTCATCACCTATGTCCGCGTCAAGGAAGGACGGCTGTACAAGGGTCAGAAGATCTATTGCATGAAAACGGCCGCCGCGCACGAAGTGCTCGAAATCGGCCAGTTCCGTCCGCACATGGAACCCTGCGAGGATCTGGGTCCTGGGCAGGTGGGTTACATCGTCACCGGCGTGAAAGTGCTCGGCACGATCCACGTGGGCGATACCGTCACCGACTATCACAATCGCGCCGAAAAGGCCCTGCCTGGCTACGAAGTGCCGCAACAGATGGTCTTCTGCGGCATGTACCCGATCGACGCGACCGATTTCGAGCATCTCCGCGATGAACTCGAAAAGATGAGCCTCAACGACGCAAGCTTCTCGTTCGCGGCCGATACCAGCGACGCGCTCGGCTTCGGATTCCGTTGCGGCTTCCTCGGCATGCTCCACATGGAGGTCATCCAGCAGCGGCTGGAGCAGGAAGCCCAGGTCGACCTGATCCAGACCGCGCCGAACGTGACCTATCAACTGGTGAAGACCAACCGCGAAGAGGTCTTCATCGACAACCCGCAGGAAGTTCCCGACGCTGGTTCCATCGAAGAGTTCCGCGAGCCGATCGCCAAGGTGCAGTTCATTCTGCCGTCCGACAAGATCGGCCCGATCATGCAATTGTGCGCCGATCGCCGCGGCGTCTACCTCACGACCGAATATCTCGGACCGAAGCGCGTGCAGCTCACCTGGGAACTGCCGCTGGCCGAACTCGTGTTCGACATGTACGACAAGCTGAAGAGCATCACCCAGGGCTACGGAACAATGAACTACGAAGTCATCGGCTACCGGCCGGCCGACCTCGTGAAGATGGATATCCTTGTCAAAGGGGAACGGGTCGACGCATTGGCGTGTATCGTCCATCGCTCGGTGGCCGAACGTCGCGGCCGCGCGGTCTGCAAGAAGCTCAAGGAAGAAATCAGTCGGCACCAGTTCGAGATCCCCATTCAGGCCTCGATCGGCGCAAGAATCATCGCCCGCGAAACCATTTCAGCCGTCCGCAAAGACGTGACGGCCAAATGCTACGGCGGCGACATCTCCCGCAAGCGCAAGCTCCTCGAAAAGCAGAAAGAGGGCAAGAAGCGCATGAAACAATTCGGCCAGGTCGAGATCCCTCAGAAGGCCTTCCTCGCCGTCCTCAGCACCGGCGAAGAAGGCTAACCGCGCCCCACCGTTCAGCCGCGACCCAACGGGGAGCGCTCTTCGTCGGAATTCTTCCTCATTCGCCGGATTCGCCCCCCACCGGCTCGCCCGGTGGGAGCAAGAGTTTGAAGGCTAGACCGGACGCAACCCATCTCGCTTCGGCCCCCGGCCAGCTCGTCTGGCCGGAGCCAAAGTTTGGCGGCTAGTGCCTCACCGCCCCCATGTCATACTCGCCGAACGTTCCGGCATAGTAACTCGGCCGAAACAAGGCTTTCTGTCCGAATTCGAAGGCGATGTTGTTCAGAAAAGCCAAAGCAATCTCTTCCGGGCTTTCGTCGATAACGCCCCGCAGTGCAAAGTGAACGTGATCGGGCATCACGGCCCGACTCCCGACGACGTACGACTTCTTACTCGCTACCTTGTCACACATATCCGCGATCAGAGACAAAGAGCATTCGTCAGTAAAGCGCATCCGCGAGTCGGTCACCAACACCAGATGCAGGTTGTACCAGTATCGACCACTGTTCGTCTCCGTTGGGTTCTGGAGTCGAGCAGCAGGGTTCACCATGGTAAACCGCCTGAGAAAGTTGGCAAATCGCTCGTCAACAAACCCCGCTTTGGTCACCTGCCTGGCGACGTAATGTTCGACTTCGTTTCGCTTGTTCTCTCCCAGTGAGCGGAAGGCCACTTTTCGGCTAAAAGAAATTGGCGTTCCGGCCTGCCGCAGTGCATGTTGAAGCCGTCCCTTGATTCGGCTGACAAAAAGCACCGGGCTGACACTCGGTTTGACGCTGCAAGTGAATTGAATGTGCTGAGGGCTCCACTGGGTCTCGAGTCGGCGAATCCCATCGGTTTCCCAGTCTGAATCCAGCAAAGCAAAGAATTCTTCGGAAGGTTGCTGTGGAAATGTGCCGTCGGAAGGCCATCCATTCCAAGAATAGCGCAGATGGTACGCCGGAGTGTCCATGTTAGTCGGCATGTAGAGTGGGGTGGGATCCATACAGACAAATTAACAAAATTGACTCCCCCGCTAGACAAGCTAGCGGGGGAGTCAAAAGAAAAGAGTTTTTTTAGAGAGGAGCCGTTCTAGCTTCCAAACGTTCCGTCCGGCGGGGCAAGCCCGCCGGGGCGGGTCGCGTTGGAGCCGTGTCCTCAATACTAGCGCCGCCACACCCTAGCCGCGACCCAACGGGGAGCGCTCTTCCTCACTCCGCAATCGCGCGCCGCAGCAAATTGTGCGTGATCTGCTGCACCCGCTCGTCCGGTCCATGAGGACGGGACCAATGCGACCAGGGAAGGGTGTGGCCGGGAGGATGACTGAGGCCCTGGCACCAGAAGATCGTCGACGCCTGGAAGACAAAGTTGCTCTTCGGACCGGGGTAGATTGTCGCTTGCCAGTGCTGGGGATTGGTTCCACCCTGGAAGGCGATCCCCGCGCCGACGATTTCCAGTCCCGGAATGGCGGGCGGGTCGCCATGGTATTCCCAGCCAATGAGGCCCGGAATGCTGTCTCCCTTTTTCATGCCGGTCTTTTCGAACATCCAGTGATCGGGCTTCACGCAGGCCCAGTCGCCGCCGCCGTTGACGGGTTCGATGTTGCGCGCTCCCATCAAAAAGCCTTCGTCAGGGCCACGGTGCGGAAACGGGCCGTGGTCTTTCTCGCGATCGACGGCGTACTTGTAGTCGCCGCCATAGGGGCCGCCGCGAAACATGATTCGTTTCGGCTGGCCGGTGCTGCTCTCGCGCAGCGGCGTCACCCAGCAGACCGAGTTGCCGGAGAAGAACATCAGGTCAACACCAGCGTCCCGCATGGCGACGGCTGATTCGTATTGCCGAATGTCCCAATATTCGTCATGGCCGACGCTCAGGAACGATTTGCACCGCAAGCCGACTTTCGGATCGACCATATCGCTGTTCGAGCAATACGTCACGTCGTAACCGTGCTGCTCAAGGAAGTAGGCAAACGGAAACTCGAACGACAGCCACTCACCCGCTCCCACGCTCAGCGGATCATTCACGACGCCGTTGAACTGCGCGTATCGGCCATAGGGGCGGTCGAAGCTGACATCGGCCCACGGACCCTGGTTTCCATTGGGATGGGTGTAGACCGAGAAGTTCGTCGGCCAAGGGTTGTAGGCCTGCCAGGTGTTGTCCGAGCACTGGAACAGAATGTCGGCCGGGCGATCATCGGTGACGATGAAGACGACATAGCTCTGCCAGTAGGGCTTGTTTTCGCTGTCGGGCAGCGTGGTCAGCCGTCCAAGGTAGACACCGCTGACCCAGTCGTTGGGGATTTCGAGAGTGGTCGTCTTCGACCATCGGCACTCATGCAGGTTTTTCTCGCCGGGTGTGGGCGTCTCCTGAACGACTCCGTCAAACGGCCCGAGCGTCGTCATCAAGCGGGCACCGCGACCGCCGTAGTAACCGGTGCGGAAGACCTCGATCTGAAACTTCGCCACGGGGTTCGTCGAAACAAAAATGTCGATCGACCCGCCGACGGGAACGCTCTGTCGCGAGCAATAGCCTTCGATGAGCGACGATCGACAGCCGGTCGCGGAGTCGAGCCGAACCCGCGTCAACTGCCAGTCGCGCGCCCCGGCTTTCGCATTCTCATCACGAATGAGATTCGGCTGCCGCTCGGCGGACCAGCCGACCAAGGTGCAGGAAACAGCCAGCCAGAAACAGAAGACTCGCAACATTGGGGGTCACTCCATCAATCAATCGGTGTGGATGCGTTGAGGTAACTCGATTGCGGTCCAATTGGCAAGGGAACGGAGGTCGAGTGGAGTTGAGAGTCGAGTGGCCAAAGTCGAGAGAGAAGACCCGAGATGGACCAACGTAGACGATGGATGGCTGGGGTCGAGTCATCGAGCCCCCAGCTTTTCCCGATCAAAGAATGGATCTCACCAAGCCACAAAGACACGGAGAAAGCAGGATCAAGGACTGAGTTGGAAACTCTTCTCCTGTCTTCTCCGTGCCTCTGTGACTCCGTGAGATACCAGGAGCGACCACCTCCGCCTACCGATGACCCATCGCGCGCGGTAGACTCGGCTCGACATTAACAACCGCCTCGCCCCCACTCGCTGGAACCACAGCCATGGCACAACAACCGGCTTCGACTTCGTTCAATCGTCGCGACTGGCTGGCGGGAGCGGCGACTCTGGCCGCCGGGGCGTTTGCCGCGACACGCGTCGACGCCGAGGAGCCGAAATTGAAGGGGCGGATTCATCACTCGGTCGTCTCGTGGTGCTTCGCGAGCCACTGGCCCGACATGGACGACTTCTGCCAGAAGGCAAAATCGGCTGGCTGCGAAAGCCTCGAGCTAGTCGATCCCAAGCATTGGCCCACGCTCAAGAAGCACGGCCTCAAGTGCGCGATCTCCAGCAGCCATGGTTTTGCCAAGGGATTGAACCATCCCCCTCATCAGGCCGAATGCCTCGCCAAGCTCCGCGAGCGAATCGATCTCTCGGCTGATTTTGGCTGCCCCACGGTCATCACCTTCACGGGCATGCGGTCAGCCGAGCCGGACGACGCCGTGGGCGCGAAGAACTGTGTCGAAGCGCTGAAACAGATCGCGGGCTATGCCGAAGAAAGGAAGGTCACGCTCGCGCTGGAGATGCTCAACAGCCGCGACGATTCGCATCCCATGAAAGGACACCCCGGCTATCAGGGGGACCATTGCGACTACTGCATCGACATCCTGAAGAAGGTCGGCTCGCCGCGCGTGAAGCTGCTCTTTGACATCTATCATGTGCAGATCATGGATGGTGACGTCATCCGCCGCATCCGCCAGCACGCCGAGTACCTCGCCCACATCCACACGGCTGGCAACCCCGGCCGCGGCGAATTGGATCAGGCACAGGAGATCAATTATCCGGCCATCATGCAGGCCCTGGTCGACGTGGGTTACCAGGGCTACGTGGGGCATGAATTCATCCCCACGCGCGACCCGATGGCTGGCCTGAAGGAAGCCGTCGCGTGGTGCGACGTTTAGAACCGCTAACACAACCGGTTGTGCCTGTCAGAACCCCGTGGAATACCACGGCAAACACGACATTGTACAGAGGTTGTGTTAGGATTTATTAGAAGCCGGTTCCGGCAAAGCTGGCTATCAGGCCGCGACTGCCCAGGTTCCGTCGGCTCGGCGACGATAGAACTGTCCAGATTCGCACGCGGCGAGGTACATCCAGCCGTTCTCGACGAGATTGCGAATGTTCGCATGCTTGTCGAGAATGCCGTCAATTGCCGTGCGCGGTGCCTCAATGATGACCGTCAACCGGAGCGGGTCATGCTGCATCCGGGTTCCATCGTGGACCGATTGCCACGGGAGGCCGGTTCGCAGATCGCCGGCGTTTCCTTCGAGAATGCCAAGCTGTCCAACGACGTTGTGAAGCACCTTGTTTCCGCTCCCGTAAGCAACATTGTCGACGGTCGAGGCGTAGTACTGCAAATTGATCCAGTTTGTGACAACCATCGGCGCGGTCATGATGAGCTCGAGAACCTTGTGGTCCGGGTCTTTCCGATGGTCGTAGCTGTGGAGGAACGTCCGTCCTCCCAGCGACGTACCGCGGGTCAGGCTCCGTCGGCCGACAACGAAAGCCGCATTCCCGGCCAGCCCCCATTCGGGGCGGATCTCGGACCAGTCCTTCGCCCGCCGAAAAGTGTCTTCGGCCGAACTGGCCCCCATTCGGCCGATCCGCTCAAGTCGCGTGAGCCGCCCGGCTTGGGCGAGAGTGACCTCCAACGCGACGACATCGGTGGCGTGCGAAGCCGGGATGGCGTGACGATCGAACAGCGTGATTTCGTCGATCGTCGTATTGTGAAGTCCCGCGACAAACCACGTATCGTGAGGGACTCGAAGACCGGACTCTGCCAGAAGTTCCCGAACACTGGAACTGTTCAGAATGCGGCACGCCAGCCGAGCATTGGCCTCGCCAGTGTGTCCACCGCAGGCTCCACAATCGAGCCCGCCGCGATAAGGATTATTCGTCGTCTCGCAACCGTGACCGCACAGCACCACCAGGCGCGCGAAGCCGTCGGTTAGCCCCAGGTTGGTCAGGATTCCCCGTGCCAGTTCGACCTGCCGCTTCAGGGGAATCGCCTGCTCGCAAGCTGATTGCAGAACGGGGCCAACCTGGCGATGCAGCCGACGGGGGACACCGTCAAACCGAGACAACGGCGCCGGACGCGTGAATCCGAGCGAATCCGTGAGGAGCTTGACCGCGTAACCGAGTCCCAGCGACTCAACATAAGAAAAACACGAGAAGGTCGACGACTGGAAAGACTTCCAAGCCAACCGCCAGTTCCGCAGGCGCGCCCGCTTCTCGACAAACCGGTGGGCTTCGTCGTCCGAGGCACCCTCGACCGCTTCGCGGACTTTGAACGCCGGTTGAAGCAGCACGGGACATTGAGCCGGGCCCTGATCGGCCCCCAACTCGACATACTCGAACGGAAGACCGAAGAAGCCGGCGAAACCGAACGTCTCGACCAGATCGTCTATTGATTCGAGGTGACGTCGAATCACTTCCGATCGAACATCGATGCAGAAGACAAGCTGTGCCGATTTCCGGGTGCCTCGCGACTCGGACGACGCTTCGCTCAACTGGCCCAGGAGTCGTCGCTGATAGCCGATTTCCGCCGCCAGCAGAAGGCCATATCGCAGAAGTTCATCCTGCGACGGTCGTGCGGCGGAGTCGTCACCGGCGGTCTCGAACTGCTCACGAAACCGAATCGCCATCTCCGGCTGGATGTCGGCCAACAGCAGCGCGACATCGTAGGCCAGACGGATTGCCGCCAAGCCAGCGAGATCCGAGTTGATTCTCTGGGCTTCCGGCAGGTGTTGCGTCCGATACCGCACGAAACTCGCCCAACCCGCGATGGAAGCCAGTTGCGCGTCAAGTAGCGTCCGCGAGTGTTCGGGGGCGACGCCACTTCTCGTGAGCAGGTCTCGCAGCGCGTCAATTGGCCGACTGGGCAACCGCGTCACGAACTCACGAAATGCGGAGATCCCCAGTCGCTCCAGCCGTTGATCAATTCGGGAAGATTCCAGCCAGGCCGCGAACAACTCAAGATGCTTCCACGGGCTTGGCCATGCCGCCTGTCCGTCGTCGAAGTGGGCCGCGCAGAAACTGGAGAGATCGTTGGTGATGATTCGGGACCAATCGGTTCCACCCGTTTCCGCGAGCAGTTCCGCCATGCTTCGCACGCCCGTATAGCCACGCGACTCGATGTCGTCTTCGCTGTTCAGCGCGGCCAGCAATCGCGCGGCCGAAGGGGGGGAGATACCGTCGTCGGCTCGTTCTTCCCGCCAACGGATCGCTACCGCGGCCACATCGTTCTGGTCGAATCCGCCCCGTTGGAAGATCTCTCGCAGTTGCTCGATGGACGGCAATGTTTCGACGTCGCGGACTCTCCGCAGTCGCGCCCCGGCGTCCAGGAAGTGCCTCGACGATAATCCCAGGAACGGATTGACAGCCACGTAGTCTTGCAGCGGCCAGACGGGAGGCACGGCCGATTGTGCATCGAGAACAATTTGTTCCAGGTCGAATTCCGAGTGAAGGACGACGGGCGTCGTCAGGTCATCCCAAAGAATTCGCCCTTTGCGGGCGGCGGTAAAGAGCGGCATGATTTGAAACTTCCTCGGAAGAGTGACAGGCTTTTTTTGACCGAGAGCACGGCTGGAGGCAGGGCCCTCACGCCGTCAGTTGAGTCTTCCAGACACGGGCGACCAGCCGTTGCAGGGGCAAGTCGAGGTAAAACCCGCGCGAGGCATGCACATACAATCCCCGTAACCGGAATCGACCGTGCGGCGTGTCGAGCATCCACTGCAACCAGAAGACTCCCAGGAATCCCACGCTTACGAGCGCGATCAGCACGTAGTCCCGCAGATGGGCATCGGGCGTGGGACGGGCCAGTGAGTCTCCGAGCCAGCGATCGAACATCAGGTACAGGCCGAAGTAAGCCGTGCCCACTGCCAGCCCGGCGGCCAACGCATCGGGCGGACAGATACGATCACGAACCCGCGAAATCTTCTGGATCAGGTGCGTCACCGCCAGAAACATGACGAGCAGCAGAATCACCCCGCCCGGCTTCTCGATTGGCGACGTCCGCCAGATCCAGGGAGTCACGACCGTGACCGCGAAGGCGGCAGCAGCCGAGG
Source organism: Planctomycetaceae bacterium (assembly GCA_019636285.1). GTDB lineage: Bacteria > Planctomycetota > Planctomycetia > Planctomycetales > Planctomycetaceae > JAHBXV01. The sequence goes on along the minus strand of JAHBXV010000028.1, from coordinate 7,738 downwards.
CGAGCAAGAGTTTCTCGCGAGAAAGAGTCGGTAGCGAGAGGGGGGCACGGCGAGCGGCGGCGTACTCCAGCACGCTGCCGCTGCTAAGGAACGCGTGAGCCTTGTAACACGAGTGAGCAACAATATGCAGCAGGGCGGCCGGGTAGGCTCCCAGCCCGCATTGCAGCATCATGAACCCCATTTGCGCGATGGTGGAGAAAGCCAGCGACCGCTTCACGCTGGTTTGCGCCAGCATGACAACTGCTCCAAAGATGGCTGTCACACCGCCGATCAGAGCCAGAAAGTCCAGTCCCCAGGTCGAGTGGACGATCAGCGGGCTGAACCGCAACACAAGGAACCCGCCCGCGTTGATGATTCCAGCATGCATGAGCGCCGAAACGGGAGTCGGAGTTTCCATGGTGTCGGGAAGCCAACTGTGAAGGGGAAACTGCGACGACTTAGTCATGGCTCCCAGCACGTACAGGAAGCCGATCCATGCCAGAGTCATGCCGCCGTCAGCCGTCTTCGCGAGGTCGCCGGCCTGGGCGAACAGAACATCGTATTCGAATGATCCAAACGTCCGACCAATCAGGATGAGCGCGATCAGCAGGGCGAGGTCGCCGAATCGGCTGATGAGAAACTTCTTTCGGGCGGAGACCAACGCGGCCGGACGGTCGCGGTAGTGTGTCAGCAGTTGATGCAGCGAGAGACTGGTCAACACCCAGGCACAGGTAAACATCAGCACGTTGCGGGAAATAACCAGCGTCAACACGGCAGCGAGAGTCAGACACATCCACTTCATGAATCGGCCCTGACTCGGTTCCCCGTCGAGGTAGCGGGCCGCGAAACGCGTCACCACCCACCCCAGGCCGGTAATCAGCAGGAGCATCGTCGCGGCCAGCGGATCGACATAGACGCCGAGCGTCAGTTCGATACCCACATTCGCCCGGAGAAATGTCGCTTCGGTCGATCTAGATGTGGCGACCCCGAACAGACACAAACCCGCGAGGCCGACAGCCAAGAGACTCGCCCCCTGGGCCAACCCGCGCATTCGATGGGGGCGGGCATTGGCCCAGACCGTGGGGAGCATCCCCACGGCAAGATAGATGGCGGGGCAGAGACAACTCGCAATAGCGATCAACAACATGATTTCGACTCACGGGCCGGGGTCACACCACACGGCGAAGACAATAATATACGAAAATATTATCGTCAATCATGAGTCGCGATTTTATGATTGTTTGATCGTAATTTTCTCTCCCCTGAACCTTCCCCGAAACGGCTTCCCTTGAAGTCTCTGCCGTAAAATATTTTCAATTAAACAGTTATGTCCTGATGAACTGGACCGCCAACCGTAGCCGGGGGCTCCTTGACAGGTTTGGCGACGCAGAATGTCCACTATTTTAGTGGCACACTCTAGATCAGCCGAGGGTGACGTCGGCCAGGGCCGAGAAGCTCACAACTTCATCGCGGCTGACGTAGACCTTCGCGCGATTCACGCGCACGCCGTGTTCGAGCGACTCCAGAATGTACCGCTCGCGGGAGGTTCGCGACTCGCGCAGGTCATGCACGTCGGCGTCAGCGAGAATCAGGTAGCGATGATCGGCTGCGAGCAACGTTCCCAAGTAGATGAACGGGGCCGACGTATCGAGGACGACCACCTGACCGATCAGTTCCGACGGTATTTCGGCAGCGGACATCACGCGGTCTCCTCTTCGGGTGGCAGGGGAATGGCTCCCGGAGCCGGTTTGCCCTTTCCGGCACGAATGTAGGCCGCCCGCCCGCGCGCGTAATCGTCCGCCGACAGATCGTCCGCCGCACCGGTCCCAGCGGCCTGGCTGGCCTCGAACAACCTGGTCAGATAGCGGATGCACCACCCGCAACCTGTTCCCGCGCCGCCACACTCGCTGATCTGGCTGGCCCGCCGCGGGCGATGAACGCGAATGAAGTTCACGATCTTTCGCTGCGTCACATGAAAGCAATAACAGACCGTATCTTCGGGCTTCATCGGCCGCTCCCTGGCGCTGCGGCGAACTGGTTATCAATTGGGAGGCAACGGCCCGGGCCGCTCGCCAGTTCGTGGGGGTTCGTCAAGTCCGCCTTCCACCACGATTCTGTCATTCTCGACACGCCACGTCAGGTCCACGGGCAGAAGAAGAGCGGTCAAGACGTTCGCGACTGTCGTCTCTTCCAAGGCCACTTCCGTCTCGCGTCCCAGTAGCGGGCGGACAGAATCTTCGTACTCGATCGGAACCCCGACTAGCTCTTCGAGAAAGAAAAGCTGCCGCTCCAGGGGAACTCCGGCCGGTTGACGATATGAGAGCAGCCGTTGCTCCAGTCGATCGAGGATCGGATCGCGCGCGCGCAATCCTTCCGGCGCATTCACGGGAACGAGAGCATCCGCCGCGGGGCCGAAATCGACGTCGTTCTCCACAACAGTCGCCGGAATCTCAGGAACGACGGGCAGTGCCTCGCTCGCTACCGGTTCCTTCGTCTTCTCCGCCTGTGCGGCGATAGCTGAATCGTTCGAATCCGGGGCGACTGGCGCCTCGGATTTCTGCGCCGCGAGTGCCGCCCAGCGTGCTCTTTCGGCATGGCGCTCCCACTCCTGACGAACCACCACGCCCACCATCACGAGCACAAGTAACCCCGCGGCGATGCACGCCAGAACAAACGGGGAATGCAGAAAGTCGACCGCGCGACGGACGACCTGCCGACTTCGCGGGAGCAGATTCTGCCCGATCGTCGCGGCGACGGACGGAACCGCTGGGCCAGATGGTTCCCGGGGCGCGGCGGCAGCCGGGTCGAGCGTCCGTTTTCGAAACGGCTCGTCGGGGTCATCGACAAACACAAGACCCGCCTGGCAATCGGGACACTCGAATTCCAATGCCGCGCGACGGTCGATTCGGAGACGCAGGGGCGTTCCGCAATTCGGACAACGCCCCGAGACAGCAGCCATGCCATTGAACCTTCGTCGAGCGAAAAACCAGATGGCCGGGAGCACGGGGTGGCACGCCCTGAGTCCCCGAAGGGCGTGGCGAACAAACTTCTCCCACGCCCTTTCGCAAAGCCTTCAGGGCGTGCCACTCCATGAAACGTCGTCAAACATCGTCTCTTCCAGGGCTCTACTTCGGAACAAACTTCGAAAACGGCTGACGGCACAGGACGCTATCCACTGCTCCCGACTGCCTGAGCCCCCGATCTACTCGGGCGGGAAGACATACGGCTTGAGGTTCTTCTGCTCGGCCCCCTGGAATGAAGTCACGAGGATCGTCTTGTTTGGCTGATCGAGCACAATGCACATCTTGTCGTACTGCTTGAGAATGGTCTTGATGACCTCTTCCGCAGGTTTGTCGTCCATGGCGAACGTCTGCGGCATATTCTTCGTGTAACCGGCAAACTTCAAACCGTCCCCATCGAGCTCGATGGTGGTCTGCAACTCTTCGGCCAGGTAGGCAAAGGCTTCCTGAAGCGGAGTCCGCCGGAAGTCGACGCTCACTTTGAGCTTCAGGCGATCGGCCAGCAGTTCGGGAATCTTTTTCGTTCCGGCGGGCTTCGGCGCGGAGGAGGGTGTCAGCTCGCGGCTGAAGTCGGTCCGCGTCGATTCATCCCAGGCCAATAGCGTTCCCAGCGCCAGGTTGGGAGCGGCCCGTTCCGGGAACCCGGTGACCATCCGCACATGGCGGGGGCCCGTTTCGGTGATCGTCCCCATCGCCACGGCTTGCGTCATCGCGGGAACGCGGCCAATCACCTTGCGCTTGCCACGCTCGCGCGGCTCCATTTTGCGAACACTGTTAAGCACCGTTCGCGGCAGTTCCCGAACCTTGGCAACCATCTCGCGCTCCAGTTGGCGCGGCGAGACCACCGCCTGATTGCGGACCAAAAGTTCCGAGAAGAACCGATCCTTGTCCAGGTGCATGCTCCACGCCGCCGTCTCCACATCGTTCCCCAGCCAGTCGAGAAACTGATTGAAGAACGGCACCGCCAGCGGCGGCATCATCGTTTCCGCGTCGAGCCGCCAGGAGACCGGATCGAACACGATCGTAAAATGCCGATCGCGGTCGGTCTCGCCCAGCAGTTCCGAAATGCCATCGGTCGACAGGGCGGGATAGTCCTTGGCTCCGACCATCTCCCCGGCCAGGGCCTCGGGACAAACAGCAATCGTCCGTTCGTCGACAATCAGACACGCCTGTCCCTTCGACAGATAAACGGGCGGGCCATACGTGTCGACCCGCTCGCCGCCAAACAGCTCCAGCAGTTCCGACTTCTTCGCCGTTTCCGTCATCCGGAAGACGGCGGCCACTTCAGGTACGGTCCCCCGCGCGCCGGGAATCAGGCACAACAGCATCGACTCAATCCGCGACGGTTCCAGCCGCGTGGTGGCCTGGATCTTCTGCTGCACGAATTCATTCACGGGCCCCAGGCAGTACCGAAACTCTTCTCCCTGCGAACCAGCCGCCCAGAGCGCAGCGGGACGCATGTGAATCACCGTTCGTGCGCCGATCGGAACCAATCGCAGGTCGAAGGGTTCACCACTCGTCGGCGACTCGGTCCAGGAAATTCCCGATCCCGCCGTCGCCGCGCCACTCGCGACCCCTGCTGACTCGCTCGCAGTTTCCGCAGCAGCAACCGGAGTGGCCGCGACCGCTGGAGCAGCAGCCGGCGGAGCAACAGCCGCCATCTGCTGCGAGAACTGCTTCTTGGCGAAGAAGTAGCCTCCTCCAACCGCGACGGCAACAACCCCGATCGTCGCGACGATTCCAAACCAGCCCCCCTTGGCCTTCTTACGAGCCTTCGCCGCGATGGATGGCGTCGCGGCGTTAATCGGCGCGATCACCGGTTGCTCAATGACCGGTGTCACGATCGGAGGGGGCGCGGCAGGACGGGTGGCCGGGATGGGCGTTGGTGCCGGCGTGGGGTCATCGGGCACCCAGCGGGCTCCCGTTCCAACGGCCGTCGGCTCGCTCCCGGCGAGTTCGAGTTCCACTTCTTCCGGCTCGGCCAGCACAAAGGCATGCGAACACTTCGGACATTTCCCCTTGCGGCCCAGCCAGGCCCGATCGCGAATCTTCAGAACGCGCCCGCATTTCGGGCAGGGAATCGACAATTCGTCCATTTCACACCTTCGAGTTCCGAGGATTCTGCTGACCTCGACTCAATAACCCAAGGAACCGGGGAAAACTCATCGAAAAAACCGCGAAATCCTCCGCCAAACCACATCGCCTCACGGAAGATCACGTCTGTTCAGAGTACGCTTCCGGAATTGTGTTTGCCAAGACGAATCGGCTGCAACCCTCGAAACCCCAATTCACAGGGGCGCAAGCGCAGCGCCACCCCCGGCATCCCGCGAATTGATGTGAAGACACGAATTCCGGCACGGTTTCGGACATTCTCGCGGGCCGTCATAATCGTTCACGGCGCTGCTCCTTGCAGCTGGTACTTCGTCTACAAGCAGAAACCCCATGAAATTCGCGCTGGTGATTCCCGACGGTGTGGCCGACGAGGCTCAGATCTCGCTGGGCGGCAAGACTCCCCTACAGGCGGCCCGCGTTCCGCACATGGACGCCATCGCAACGGCGGGGATCGTGGGACAGGCCGATCATGTTCCGCTCTCCATGCCCTCGGGGTCCGACGTCGGCACGATGAGCCTCTTCGGCTACGACCCGCTCACGTACCACACCGGTCGCGCGCCGCTCGAAGCCGCCGCTCAGGGAATCGATCTGGCGGCCGACGACTGGGCCGTCCGCTGCAATCTCGTCACCATCCGCGACGGCGTGATGAAGTCGTTCACCGCCGAACAGATCCCCAACGACGTCGCCCGCGAAGTCATGAACGCCCTGCAAAGCGAACTCGGAGCAGATTCGCACTGGACGTTCCAGCCGGGCGTCAGTTACCGCAACCTCCTCATCTATCGCGGAAGCGGGACGACGGCTCCGTTCGATCTGAAAACACAAACCACTCCGCCGCACGATGTCACCGATCAGCCCGTGGCTCCCCATTTGCCCAAGGGACGTGGCAGCGAGGTCTTTCTGGACCTCATGGAACGCTCGAAGGCCATTCTCGCTAGCGTTCCCTCCAATGCAGCCCGCGGTCACGCCGCCGCCACGCAGATCTGGCTGTGGGGTCAGGGAAGTCGTCCTGCCTTCAAACCATTTGTCGAACGCTTCGGCGTTCGCGGAGCCGTCATCACCGCTGTCGACCTGCTGCGCGGCATTGGCCGCCTTCTGGGCTGGCAGGTCATCGAAGTCCCCGGCGCCACCGGTTATCTCGATACCGATTATGCCGCCAAGGGTCGCTACGCGATCGACCATCTCAAAAACGGCGGCGACTTCATCGTCGTGCATGTCGAGGCGACCGATGAAGCCTCGCACGAAGGGAACACCAACGCCAAGGTGCAGGCTCTCGAAAACATCGATCAGCACATTGTCGGACCGCTGCACGACTACCTGAAGTCGCAGGGCGAATACCGGATTCTCGTCTGTCCCGATCACCCCACGTTTCTGCGAACCAAGACGCACAGCCATGGGTACGTGCCATTCGCTTTGTGCGGCACCGGAATCTCCGCGGATTCCGCCAAGACCTATGACGAAGTCGCGGCCGCTGCTTCCTCGATCCGCGATGATCGCGGTTGCCAGCTCATGCATCGCCTGATGGGCACCAATCCCGACGAGTGATCACGGCAATTCGTTCACCCACCCCCGTGCATCCGATGGCTACTCACTCACGGAGATTTCAATGAAAATCGGCATCGTCGGCTGCGGGATGGTCGGTTCGACGGCCGCCTATTCGCTCATCATGCGCGGCGTCGGTCGCGAGATCGTACTGGTCGATAAGTTCGCCGAGCGCGCCGAGGCCGAGGCGAACGACCTGTTTCATGCCGTCCCCTTCGCCGAACCCCTCACGGTCCGCGCGGGTCAATATGCCGATCTGGCCGGAGCGAAAGTTGTCGTCATCGCCGCCGGCGTCAATCAGAAGCCGGGCGAGACTCGCCTGCAACTCCTGGAACGCAATGCCGCGGTCTTCGCCGAGGTCGTTCCGTCGATTCTCGCGCATGCCCCCGACGCCGTGCTGGTCGTCGCCACCAACCCCGTCGACGTCATGACGCATCTGACGGCTCACTTCGCCAGCCGCCAGGGCGTCCCTTCTTCGCGCGTCATTGGTTCCGGAACCACGCTCGACACCGCCCGGTTTCGCACGCTGTTGGGGCAGCATTTGCAAATCGACTCGCATCACGTGCATGGCTACGTCGTCGGCGAGCATGGTGATACTGAAGTCCTCAGTTGGTCGATCGCCACGGTCGGCGGACTCCCGGTGAAAGATTTCGCCAGTCGTCGCGGTCGAAATTTGACCGATGAAGTCCGCCAGGACATCGATACCCGCGTTCGACGAGCCGCTTACCAGATCATCGGCGGAAAGGGAGCCACCTATTACGGCATCGGCAGCGCCCTGGCCCGCATCGTCGATGTCATCCTGCACGATCAGCGGGCGATTCTTACCGTCTGCACGCCGCACGCCGATGTCCTCGGCATCGAGAACGTCACCCTCGCGCTCCCGCAAATCGTCGGCGGCGCGGGGAAGGTCGACATCATCCCCATCGACCTCAGCAGCGACGAACAAACCGCCCTCCGCCACAGCGCCACGGTTCTCAAGGAAGCGATTACCTCGCTGAAACTGCCCGGCGCGGAGTAACGAGGTTCATCGCCCTCTTCCCCGCTTCTCCCCCTCCCCCTTTCCCCCCCCCCCCCCCCCGCCCCCTCCC
>JAHBXV010000027.1 GCA_019636285.1 Planctomycetaceae bacterium | reverse complement strand
CAGCAGAGAAACGAAACTCGATCATGAGTCACGGTCGGATGGCTGGCAAGCATCATCGCCATTGAGTCCAGGGCCTTCGCCTTTTTCAATTCACGGCCTGCAGATTGGGTTGATGGTTGATGGTCGAGAAATGCCGGGGAATTCGGCCGTTCTGTTTACTCGACTCTGTTCTCTCGACACTCGACACTCGACTCTCGACCTGGCGGCAAAATCAGCCCAGAGTGAACTTCCCAAAGGCCCTGCCATTGAGTCCGAGCAGAATGAGGCCGTACCGTGCGAGGTCTTGAGAGCCTCGAGAAAGTTCCCGAGAACCATGAATCGGTCTGGCAACGCGGATCGGAAATATCAATAATCTTTGATTGGTGCATCTGGGTCAGTCAGCGATGCTCATGGGGTCGACGCAATGCCGCTTCCTGCTCGGGCTCGGTTAGCTTTGGCGATGTCGACCGGTCAAACATCGCGGCGGAATTTTCTGATTGGCTCAGCCGGTTTTGCAGGACTGACTTTGCCCGCGCTTTTGCGAGCGGAAGCAGCGACCGGGCGAGGTGCTTCCCGTAAGTCGGTCATCCAGGTTCACCTCGATGGCGGCCCGCCGCAACTCGACACGATCGACCTGAAGCCACTCGCCCCCTCGGAAATTCGCGGCGAGTTTCAGCCCATCGAAACCACGGTTCCTGAACTGCGACTGTGCGAGTTCATGCCCCGTCTGGCCAGGCTCGCCGACCGCGGAACTTGGATTCGCTCCCTCGTCGGTTCGGCGGGCGCTCACGATGCCTTTCAGTGCCAGTCGGGATTCGCTGCCAAGGATCTGCAATCGCTCGGAGGCCGTCCGGCGTTGGGCTCGGTGGTCAGCAAACTCCAGGGGAGCACCGCCGATGCCACGCCGCCGTTCGTCGACCTGATGCAGGGGCGTCCCCTGGTGCGCAACAGCGCGCGTCCGGGATTCCTGGGGCCGGCCCATCAGCCCTTCCGACCCGATTTGTCACAGGTTTTCCCGCGTGAATTGGAAGCGGGCATGAAGGGCGAGTTGGCGCGCCTGGGGAGCGAACGCCAGATCAGCCTGACATTGCACGCGGAACTCACCACCGAGCGCCTGAACGATCGGCGAGGGCTGCTCGACGCCCTGGATGGCCTGCGACGCGAAATCGATGGCACGGGCATGATGTCCGCGATGGACCGCTTCACCGAACAGGCCGCCAGCATTTTGACATCCGGCGAGTTGGCCCGCGCGCTCGACTTTTCGCGGGAAGATCCGCGAACGCTCGACCGCTACTTCCTGGCCGATACGACGGCCGAACTGCGGAACACCACCAGCGAATCTCCCGGAGCAACTCGCAAGTTCCTGCTGGCCCGACGGCTCATCGAGGCCGGCGTGCGCTGCGTGAGCCTCTCGCTCAGCGATTTCGACACGCATTCCAACAATTTTCCGCGACTACGGAATCTGCTCCCCATTCTCGACGTGGGCCTCGCCGGTCTGCTTCAGGATCTCGAGGAGCGCGGACTGCTGAAGGACACGCTCATCGTGGTCTGGGGGGAATTCGGCCGCACGCCGCGCATCGACCCCAAGACGGGCGGTCGTCACCATTGGCCTCAGGTCGGCCCGGCGATCCTGATGGGCGGCGACTTCCGGCACGGACAGATGATCGGCGCGACCGACAGCACGGCAAGCGTCGTCCGCGAACGTCCGGTCAGCTATCAGGACGTCTTCGCGACGGTCTACTCTCACCTGGGAATCGATCCCCAGCAGGCAACGGTGACCGACCCGCAGGGACGACCTCAACATCTTATCGCAGGCGGCCAGGTGCTTCGCGAACTGCTGTAGCCGCGGAATCGAATGACGCTCGTCCCGTCGCAATCTCGGCTGGTTGGACCTCGCAACTGAATTCGACCATGCTGGCACGTCGGGCCTGCTTCTCCCGCGACGTTCCGCTTTGTCGATTTCCAGTCGGTACCGGCTCTTTCGCGGAGGCTGGCATTCAAAAGAAGTCATCCGAGGACGGCGCAGCGCGATGGGACTTCGACTGCTGGAAGTGGTGATTCCAGAAGATGAATTACCCAGTCTTTCCGAAGAGCTGGAAGATTTGCGGGTCATTCGCAACTGGACGGCATCACTCTCCGATGGGCTGGGAATCGGACGCTTCCTGCTCGATTCCACCGATACGGAAGCCTTGTCCGATCGCCTGGTTAATCGGTATGGCGACCGGGATTGTTTTCAATTGATGCTCTATCCCGTGGTGGCGACGTTGCCAGCGAGGGAGGCTCGGAAAAACGGAGAGTCGGACCCGAACGGCGAAGACGAGGAATCCTCTGCCGACCCGTCTGCGGAACGCGTCAGTCGGGAGGAGTTGGCGTCCGACCTCGATGAAGCGAGCCGACTCACCTACGCCTACCTGACCATGGTGGGGCTGTCGACCGTGGTGGCAGCGGTGGGGCTGGTTCGCGGGGACGTGACGCTCCTTATCGGAGCCATGGTGATTGCACCGCTTTTGGGGCCGAACATCGCTTTGTCGCTGGCCTGCACGCTGGGAGATATGGCTCTCGCCCGGCGATCCCTCAAGGCGATCGCGGCAGGGATGTTCGTGGCCGCCACAATTTCTTTTCTGATTGGTTTGGTGGTTCCCGTGGAACCAACCGCCAAAGAGCTTGCATCGCGAGCGACGGTGTCTCAGGGAGACGTCCTGATCGCGCTCGCTGCCGGAGCGGCAGGCTCCATTGCGTTCACGACCGGTGTGCCGGCGGTCCTGGTGGGAGTGATGGTCGCCGTGGCCCTGTTGCCGCCTCTCGTCGCGGCTGGCCTCTTTGCCGGGTCCGGCCGTATGTTCTACGCCCTGGAAGCCCTCGCGCTGTTGACGACGAACGTCACCTGCGTGAATCTCGCGGCGATCGCGACGTTTTTCTTCCAGAAGGTCCGGCCCAGAACCTGGTGGGAGGCTGACCGAGCCGCAAAAGCCACCCGCATCGCGGTCGCCATCTGGTTACTTTTACTTGCCGTCCTGATCGGGGTAATCACCTACCGCGGGCTGTGATTCTCCACCGGGGCCGAGTCGACACCCGTTTCGCCGCCGCCTGAATGCATGAACGGGGAAACATCAACGCAGAAGGCCCTCCGGCGACAAGCGACGGCGGGCCTTCTGCGTGTGATTCCAGACCATTCAGCGAGGCCGACGGGGCTCGAACCCGCAACCACCGGATCGACAGTCCGGTGAGATTTCCCGGATTTGAGCCGCGAACCCCGGCTGATTATTTCGCCCGAAATAATCAGCCGGATGGCAGGCGGCGGGACGTCGACGGGGCGAATTTCGGTGGCACGCCGCCCGCCAGGCCGTGTATTGTTGTTCATGGGAATCCGACTTCCCGGCAACGCCGAGGGCCTGCCATGCTGATCCGCTGTCCGACATGCGGTTGGGAAAAGGACGTCAAGGAAGAGTTGATCGGCAAAACCGCCAAGTGCCCGAAATGCGCTCGAGAGTTCATCATCGCGCCGGTTAGCGGATTCAAAACAACCCCTGAAGACTTCGATCCGGACTGGCTCGGCGATGCTTCTGAGTTTTCCGCGAGCGAAGAGGCGAATGGCGAATTCGACGCGACCGAGGCGTCTTCACCTCCCCGGGCCAGAACTCCCCCGAGAAAACCGGCCGGCAAACAGTCTCTATCGGACACCCGGGAATGGCTCCAGGGATCATTTCCCTCCACGGTGATGGCCTCGAAACTGCTCGACATCAACGGACTGATCTGGCGTGCGCGCTACTCGGTCTGGGCGCGGCTGGGCTCTTCTTGATCCTCGGCATGCTGGCGGTGACCGGCGGTCTGGCGACCGGAGGAGCGCCGGAGTTTCTCGCCGGCTCGATGCTGGGCGTTGGCGCCGTGGTCTACGCCGTGTTCGCGTTGCTGGGGGCGTTCATCTGCTATCTGAACGCCTATCTGTGCCACGCCGCCAGCGAATGCATCCTCAGTTGGGCGGCCAAGAAGTTCGAAGAAGGGTTCGCGCCAATCCGGCCATGAACCATTCCCGCCCGGTTTTCGTTATCCATGGGGAACGCCGGTTTCCTCGCAACGCCAAGGGGCTCAGCCATGCTGTCCACTCTGCTGATGCTCTCCGCCGTCCTCGCCGGACAGGCAGGTCCGAACTCGGAGAAATTGACCCGTGAACGGCTGGAAGCCATCAATCGTCCGTACATTGGCCTGGTCGCGCAAGACTACGACGTGATGGTGGAAATTTTGACGAAGCGGGGCATCAAGCCGCCGAAATACAGGTGTGTCTTCGTGGAGAACGCCGATCCGCTGGGGCCTTGCAAGGATTTTTATTTCCTCGACATCGTGTCGCATGTCAACGATGCACCGATCGAATCCGGCCCAAAGTACGTGGAGTTGGTCCGCAAGGCGATGGCGGACGGTGCGGCGATCACGCTGACAACCAGGTCGGTCCACGATGGCAAGGGAAAAGGCGACGTCACCTGGCGAAGCACTCGCCGGGTGCGAATTCAGCCGACCACTCGCAAGGAAATCGCCCTCAGCGCGGTCGAGACGCACACCGATGAAGTCGAGCAGCGGTCATGGGTGCAACACAAAGGCGCCTTCGAATCGGTGGTCGGCCAAAATCTGATGCTCGCCAAGTTCAGCCTCCTGAAGGACAAGACCCCGCATTATCCGCGGCTGGAGGTTGGGTACACCGCGAGAAGCTGGCTGTTCATCGAAGGGCTGAAGTGGAGTTGCGGAGACGAGTCCATTTCGGCATCCGTGAATTCGCCGTTTCGGGAAGTCATTGGAGGCGGGAGAATTACCGAGGTGGCAACCGTGTTTTTGGGGAGCAAGGAAATCGCCTTCTTCGATCAGAACAGCGACTCGGCGACCCTGCGATACAAAGGGGACAAGCTCTACGTCGACCGCGAACTGGAAGCGGATGAGCTGTGGGCCGTGAAGCGGGTCATCGACGCCTATGTGGCCATGGGCGGGAAGATTGATTGGATTCTTCCCCCATAGCACTTAACGACAGTGGTCGGTGGTTGGTGAATCGTGGTTGGTGAGGAAGACGCGGAGACGGGGCGATGCGGGGATGCGGTGAAATGTCGATGCTTCACGCCACCAGCGACTACGCCGCGCGGGGCTGGTCGATCATCCCCATGCATGTCTCGGGCAAGCGGCCGGCCGTCGCTTGGAAGCCGTATGAGGCCCGGCGGGCCGGACTGGACCAGTTGGACGCCTGGTTTCGCGACGGAGCTTGTCGCGGGATGGCGGTCATCTTTGGCGCGGTGTCCGGCCACCTCGGCAGCCGGGACTTCGACGGCATGCCGTCCTATACCGCCTGGGCGGCCGCCCACCTCGATCTCGCCCTGACGCTCCCGACCGTGAAGACTCGCCGGGGGATGCACGTCTACTTCATGACTTTGCCGGAGACCGTGGCCAACTACCGGGACGCGATCGGCTATCCGCTGGGCGTCGGGGCCATCCGCCTGAACGACGGGGAATTGCGGGTCGGGAGCGGATGCTACTCGGTCGTCCCGCCGTCGCCGCATCCGTCCGGCATCGTCTACGAGTGGGTGGTTCCGCTCGGCGAGATTGTGCCGACGATCGACGACCTGGTCGAATCCGGCCTGGCTCCCAGGCCAGCGGCCCGCACGGATTTCGGCGGCGGCGGGGATGGCGGCAACACCATGGCCGAGGACGGGGCGACTCTCGAGCGCACCGAGTGGTACGACACCGACACCGTGGCGAAGTTCTCGGTCCACGATCTCGCCGCGCTGGCTGCCGAATGTGGATAGTGGTTGGTGGGCGGTGGTTGGAAAAAGGCCATTCTTCACCAACCACCAACTACCATCCACTGCCCACTCTCAACTTGCGAAATCCCCGCAGTTGAGGCACGTTCGCTCCAGTTGCTTCCGGCAGGTCCGGTGCAAGACGCACTCACCATGAATCGCGCAGGCGTGGACCACGTAGAGCTGTCCTCGCAGGCCGCACAGATCGGCCGTCCGCCGGTCGATCTCCGGGCCGCGATGGCGACAGCTTGCGTTGGGTGAGTTCATCGGCGCGGCCATCCTCGGTCCATCGCGCCGGGCCGCCTCGATGGGATCGATGCCAATTTCGCCGAGGATCGCCCGCCAGGTCTTTTCCGTCACCCGGCCCGGCTGCACATGCGCCTTGCGAATGTCCTCGAGGCGGATGGCGCACGGCGCCAACTCTTTCCAGAAGTGGAGATAGTTCGCGGCTCGACTGCGCCAGTCGGTCGGGAACGGTGCGGCGACTGTCTCGTCGCGGAAGTGGTGGACCCACCGCAGCCAGGGCTGACACCAGACCTGGCGGCCGTGCTGGTAGTATTTGATTGGCACATACCCCTCGCACCCGAAATGGCGCTGTCGGGGATGGAATCCGAGCCAGGCATCTTTGCGGGCCAGGAACAAGCCCATGCCGCTATGAGGGATCGCGAACGGCGGCAGATCCGGGTCCATGGCCGCCGGATGTCGCGCGGCCTTGCCAAACATCCCGTCCTCGCCCCAGCGCGGCTCCCAGTGCGTCCAATTGATCGCCGGCGAACCGTCGTCGTTGACCAGTCGCGATTGCATCAGGACACCGTGATGGAGGTCTCGCGACGGATTGTTGAGCGTCCAGACATACAAACGCGGCAAGACCCCTTCGCACAGCATGACGTGCGAATCCATGCAGAGCACCCATTCACCGGACGCGCGAGAGACAACCTCATCGCGGGGCGGACCGGTCCCAACGGGCGAGGGGAAAGGGACATAAGTTGCCTTCAGACTGCGGCACAGCGACTCATTGAGCTTGCCGTGGCGACCGTCTGGTTCATTGTCGACCACGAGCAACTCAACGCGAGAGGCCAGCCCCACGGCGGCCATGGCGTCTCGCAGCCGCGCCAGCGTCGCCCACAACAGATCGTTGTCCCGGAACGTGGCCATCCCGATCGTCAGGTGCATCATTGAGCCAGTGGTTCGCGGTGGAGCCGGTCAGTCGCAATCGACGCGACTGATCGTAATCGTGGTAGGATGGATGTAGATGTTGCTGCCACTGGAGGCAACCAATGACAGCGTGCCTGGCACTGGCCCTTGGTAATAGCTCACGAAAAACTCATATGGGCTGCCAGCGCCACTCCCGAAAGAGACCTGCCAGAGATTCGCCCCTAATCGAATGATATTGGTGGCGACTACTCCGGGCGGTGACACAGTGATGCGAGTGAGGACGCTGATGTCCGGATCGTCGCACGGTCCTGGGGAACCCGCCCCCCAGCTTGCTGTCAGGTTGTTGACCGGGGGACGAGTCGGATCAGGGACCGTCGTCGGAATGCTGAAGTGCGTCTCCACGCAGCATTGATTGTAAGGCGCAGTGGTCCCCGATGTAGTCCCCGAGCCAGTCGTGCCGCTGGTTGTGCTTGTCGACGTTGGAGAGCCGCAACAGCATGGCGCGAAGATCATGGCGTTGTCTTTTCTTTTCTAACCACCAACCACGATCCACCAACCACTACTCACTATCATCGCCGCCATCCTCCGGCGGACACTCCACCGGCACGACGAACCAGTTCTCGCCGATCGCCTGGGCAGCGCAGACGGTCCCAGCCTCGATCTCCTCGTCCCTCCAGCGCCAGACTAGCCGCAGGAAATCCGTCTCGATCCATTCCCCCGCGCGGGGGTTGAAATCGAGGATCGCCGCCCGCTTCGGCTTGTCTGCCGTGTCGTCGGTGATGTCGTCCAGGAGCTTCACCCGCAGAAAGCCCCCGGAGATCATCCGCGACACCGGCTCGCTGCTGGTCACCAATTGCCGTGAGACATAATCCCGCACCGAGTTCCACTCGGCGGCGGAGAATCGCAAGTCCTCGCCGGGAGCGACCGGGGTGAACTGGTGCAACGGATGGTGGACGGGTTGGGGCATGGGGGTGGGGGAGAGTAGTTGGTGGTTCGTGGGTGGTGGTTGGTGAGGAAAGAGAACGCGGGGAGGGGGCGACGCGGAGACGCGGAGAGGAGTCAGGCGTTTGGCGTTTTCTCTCCGCGTCCCCGTGTCTCCCTCTCTCCTACGCCGGCAAATTCAGATACCCGTAGTCCACTCGCGGGTACATCCGGTGGACGTAGACCACGCGCGGCGTCTTGATGATCATGTCGCCGTTCGCGGCGGCGGTCTCGTCCCAAAGGACGTCGACCAGGTCCCAGCCGTCCTTGTTGATGCCGCCGATGTTGCCGACCGTCAGGCTGGGAAAATTTTCGGACCGCGCGAATTCCAGGGAGACGGTGATATTCTCTTCGGTCAGCGAATCGGTGACCGTAGCGCCAGTGAGCAGGACTTCGCCCGCGGCGTGACCGCGAAACGCCGTGAGATTGACCCGGCAATGGATCGCCCGCAGGACCGGCAACAGGGCGTCGCGGACCCAGCGTTTGGGCATCGAATAGCGCTCCGTCCAGCGCTCGACGGGGATCATCTGCGAGGCCCCGGCAATGCCATCACGGGTGACGCCGATCGCTCCGGCCATGTTGGGGGCGGTGATGCCGGAGCGAGGGTAAGCCCCGACCACCTGCAACGACCGCTGCACCTGGATCGTCTCGGTCTGAAACTGGTAGTCGACGACCGCCTCGAACTCCGGCGGTTTCGCTGCCGAGTAGGTCACCTCGACGGACCACAGGATGTCTCCCAGCCGGGTGATGCGCGGCGGCGTGGCGGCCAGGTGGGAGTCCGGATCGACACTGGGGATCGCCCCGAGGACGGCCGCCATCGCGCTGCCGATCGACGGCGGCCCTTGCAGGGAATACTTCCGAACCATGTTCTGCCCGTCGAAATTCGGGGAGTCGTAGAGTTCCTTGATGATCATGGATTGAACTGCCTCCCTTTGCCGCTATTCACCTTACTGTCGATGCTCGACAGATGCTCCGTCTGCTGCTTCGCCTCATCCAGCAGCTTTTGCTGGAGGCTGTAGCCGACCTGGCGGCCGGCCTCGACGCCCGAGTAGGTGGCCATCAGGGTTTCCCGTTTCTGCATGGTGCCCTGCTGATCCTTCAGCCCTTTCTGAATCCGCTCCCACTCCCGCGTGTAGGTGCCGAGGTCGATCCGGCCCTCCACCAGCAGTTGAAAGGCTTCATAGATTTCCCGTTGAGCCCGCTCCTCGGGCTTCATATTCCTTTCGCGGATGCGGTCGGCGGCTGTGTTGCGGTCATCTTCATGACGCTGGTGTTCCGCGTCCGCTTCCTGCTGGGCGGCAAGGGCCTCACGGTATTCAATCAATTGCCGATAGCGCTCGAGCAGCTTGGGAGGCGCTCCGGCCTCCGCCATCTTGCGCATTTCCTGTTCGGCGGCCGTCGCCGCGCCCGTCATCCGCTCGATCTCTTCCGTGACCTGATCGATCGCGGAGTAGATACCGGTGTGCTGGTCGATGGTGTCCTTGAACATAGCCTCGAACCCGGCCCGCACCTGGGGATCATTGACGGCGTTGCCGAACTTACTCCAGAGGAGCCGCAGATTGTCCAATGCCTGGGACATTTTTTCCGTGCCGGACAGTCCGGCCTTGAACACGTCCCGCGCCTCCTGTTCGGTGACCGGCGCGTCGGACATCGTGCCGCGATCCGGCGGCCGCGGCGGCATCCTGCGCTCCGCGTCGCGAAACTCTTCGTTCGCCTGCTTCGCCGCGTCGGATGTGCTGGTCAGCTTCTCTTCCAGCTTGTCGAGCGCTGCGTACGTCGCGTAACTGGCCGTCGCCGCGATGGCCAGACCGGCGGCCAGCTTGGCCCACCCGGCTGGGCCTTGCAGAGCCTGCAGGGCGATGTGGATACCGATGGCGATCTTTGACGCCGCGTTCCACGCCGCCTGAACGACCAGGAAGGCGCGAACGGCAATCGCCCCGGCAGCTAGTGCCGTGCCGAATTTCGCCAATTGCACGCCATACTCAAGCGCCAGTTGAATGCCTTCCTGATTGGATTCCAGGAACTTATTCAATTCACCGACGATCTCGGAGAGGTTATTGGTCAACTGTTCCAGCGACGGCGCGAGGGCGGTGGCCAGCGGGACGGTAAGATTGATGACGGATGCCGTCAGATGATCGAAGGATTTGCCAAGATCATCCAGTTGCTGAGCTTGCTCCGCATTGAGAACCAGGCCCAGCCGTTCAGCATCCGCCATAAGCGCCCGGATTCCCTCCGCTCCGCCGGCCATCAGCGGGGCCAGCTTGCGGGCCTGCTCGCCCATCAACTGCACGCCTAATGCGGCACGCTCCGCCGGGTCGCGGACGGATTGGAGGCCATCCGCCAAAGCCAGCAGCCGTTCTTCCGGATTCAGTGCCCGGAACTTGCCGACTTCCAACCCGACGCTGCGAAGCGCCAACGCGAAAGCGTCCCCGCCGTTTGATCGTCCGGCCTGCTCCTGAATTTGCAGCAGTACCGCCTCCAGCGTCTCCAGATCCGCCCCGGCGTCCTGGGCCGCGTACGCCAGAGCCGACACGGAGTCGACCGTCATCCCCGTTCGATCCGCGACGTCCTTCATGGACTGAGCGAGTCGCACGGCCGGGACCACGACGGCTGAGAGTCCTGTGGCGACAGTGGAATACGCCGCCATCCCGACAGTGCCGAACCGCTTCAGTTGTGAGGTCAGGCCTTGCAGTTCCATCTGCACCTGACGCATTCCATCGGCGAAGTTGACGCGGAGTTTCATCTCCACGAAGGCATCGCCGGCTTTGATTTCGTTGGCTGAGGCCATGGGTTGGTCGATGGTTGAAGGATTATGGTTGATGGAAAAGCGCGAAATCCGAAAGTCAAAATCCTAAAGTCGTATCACCCCATCTCTACGTCTCCCCCTCCCCCGTGTCCTCTTCACCAACCACCAACCACCAGCCACCAACCACTACCCACTCTCCTCCGCCGCCTCCGCCAGGGCCACGGCGTACGGATTGCACTCCGAGGGGGTGACGAACTGGTCGAGACGGTTGGCGTTGGCGATCGCCGAGAGGAGGTAGGACGTATGCTCCCATTGCATGATGTCTTTCCCGATCGCCAGCTCCCGCAGTTCCCCGTACGTGAACTCCTCGGGCCGCACGCCGACGAACCCCGCCCAGGCCCAGATCAGGCGCTCGATGTGGAGGGGGTCTGGAGCGCCTGGGCGATCGCCGCCAGCGTCTCCAGGTGCGACTTCTCCGCCTGTTCCATCAGCCGGCCGTCCCGAGCCGCCAGAACTCGTTCGCGGTAACGCCGCAAAGCGGTCCGGGACGGGGCCGGAAAAAAATCCAGGAGTTCCTCGAACAGCGCGACGGCGGCGGATTCCAGGGCATCCCCCCGTAGCGACTCCTCGAAGTCTTCGCGCGGGATGCCTTGCCGGGCCGCCTCGGTCGAGGCGAGCGCCCACAGGACATCGAGCAGCCGCAACGCATCGCAGGTAACCAGCGGCCCGTCCGTGACGATCGATCCCTCGAACGACAGGCCGAGGAGATTGATCCCCGTCGCCTGCCGGACCTGCCGGACCAGACCATAGGTGAGACGCAGCGGCCATTCGCGGCCCGTGTTGTCGGTGTAGGTGTGCATGGGGGGAGTGGTTGGTGGTTAGTAGTTAGTGGTTGGTGAAGAAGAGAACGCGGAAAAGTGGCCGGGGGGGTGGTTCGCGGTCTTGTCTTTTCCAACCACTAGCCACCACCCACCAACCACTCTCTTCCATCACGTCGCCGTGACGAATTGCGCCTGGTTCGTGGCGGAGTCGGCCGGGCGGGCTTCGTAGCTGTGCTCGACGACCCCGGTGAGGGGCTGCGCGCTGGTACGCGTCGTCAGCACGAAATCGCCCTTGATCCCCTCGCCGTTCGCGGCGTCCAGCGCCTTCAGCGAGATCGGCGTGGCGTTGTTGCACGCCGTCCGGATCGCCACGTACCCCGCGTTGGCGGGATCGGGCTTCATCGCGAACGTGATCCGGTAGGTGTGCTGACCCGTGGGGACCATCGTCGGCCCCGGGGCGCCGCGATAGTTCTGTTCCACCGTGATCGGCGTCGCCTCCCAGGAGACATCTTTCGCGATGGCCAGTTCCGTGGAGGCATCCGCCCCGGCGGCCCCCCAGTACAGTTTTCCGTTGCGACCTGCGGACATGGTGGTTCCTTTTGAGAAGTGGATAGTGGATAGTGGATAGTGGTTGGTAAGGAAGAGGATTCGCGGTTTTGCCTTTTTCTAACCACTAACCACCATCCACCAACCACTCTCTTCAAAGCTGATCCCCTCTGGTGCCGATCGCCCAGCGATCGAAGTAGTCCAACCGGCTGGCGTACTCCCCTTTCGCGAAGATCACCAGGCCGTAAGACTTGTCCCGTTCCAGCGGGAGATTGCCGGGGACGATCCCCCGGTAGGTGCCCGTTCCCAGGTGGGTCAAGGGGATCGTGTCGGCGATCTGCAGGAACCAGTCGGCGTCGTCGCCGAGGTAGGCCCCGCTCCCCGCCGAATCTTCCAGCGTGAACGTGGCGGCGGCGGCGCTGCTGATTTCCCAGGAGCCGATCGCCGCCGTGTTGCCGTTCGTTTTGACGATCGTCACCCGAGCGCCGCTCTCCAGCCCGTGGTTTTGCGCCGTCGTGACGACGATCGGCGTGGCGTCCGTGGCGGCGGTGATCTTGCCATATTCCCCCTCTTCCAATGAGACGATGGATGCACGCAGTTCGGCGTCGGTGACCCGTTCCAGCGTCCGCTCCAGCCGCAGGTCGGAGACATAGATCGCGAACTCGTTGCCGGCGTAAGCGAGCGAAGCCATCGGAACCTCCGGAGGCGCATGCCTGACGGCGAACTGCACGGCGGCCGTGACGCCATACCCGAACACGGTCACTGGACGCATCTGCCAGCGGAACAACACCGCCTCCGCCGGCGCCTGGTGGCCGGCGGCGGAGATCGCCCCGCCGGAAATCGAGAGCCCCGAAATCACGCCACCGACTCCAGGAGGAGACCGATCTTGAGCTCGGCATCGACGACGCCGCCGTTGCTGACGACGATCTGGCCGATACTGTCCCCGGCCACCGGGTTCGTCGTCCCTCCCGCCGCCGTCCACGACCGCATCCCTCCCGCCGGGATGTCATAGGCGGCATGGGACGTCCCGTTGGATTGCTGCAGGTCGACCGAGCAGCGCTGCGACGTCGAGATCAGCAGAACCTCCAGGTCGTCCCCGTCGAAGGCTTCGACGATCTCCGTCTGGACGCAGACAACCACCGCCGTCGCCTGCGTCGGCAGCACATCCCCCGCCCCGCCGTCGAGCGTCACCGCATTGCCGTCGACGGTGGCCGTCAGCCCGCGCCGCAGTCCGCCCGACCAATAGATGTCGCAGACATCGCTGGTCGAGACGCCATGCCCGCCGGCGAGCGTGGCGACGCCGGTGTTGTCGTCGGTCCGCGTGGTGAGCGTCCCGACCTTCCCGGCCGCCAGCGTCAAGACGTGCGCGGTCGGGTTGGTGCCTGCCGCTTGCTCGGCTCCGGAGAAACTGATGCCAGCCAACGAAGAGTTGGCGACGACGGAAACTTGAACGGTCATGGGGGTTCCTTTGGGAAGAGTGGTTGGTGGTTAGTGGATGGTGGTTGGTGGTGAAGGAGACGCGGTGAGGGGGCGACGCGGAGACGGGGGGAGGGGCAAGGCGTTTCCCCTCGCGACACTACAGGCCAGGGCTTCAAACTCCGCCACCATTCGTGTCGCCGTCAGATGCCGCCAGGCGACTTCTCGAGCGCTCCGGACGACAGGTGATCGACGACCCTGAGCGGCCGCGACAATTGCATCGGCGATCTCGGTTGGTCCGTTGTCGAGGCTGATCCGATGTGCCAATTGGCCGTGGTGGCGCTCGAGACCCGGCAATAGGCCCACCGGAGTCGAGACCACCGGCGTGCCGGTCGCGAACGCCTCCAGCGTGACCAGCGGCCCGCCTTCCTCGCGGCTCGGCATGACCAGGACGTCGAGGGCCGCATAGACGTCACCCATGTCGCCATGCTGGCCGAAAACACTGACTCCACGCAGGGACTCGACAGATCTCAAAACGCGGTTGCGCAGGGCGTGATCGTGAGGCGTCGCGTGTTCGTCGACTTGTGGACTGACAACGACCGGCCGGTATTCCGGGGGCAAGAGCGAACACGCCTCGGCGAACAGGTCGCACCGTTTTTCGCGGCTGATGCGGCCGACGTAACCGACCGCGACCTGATACGGCTCGATACCCCATCGCTGGCGGATGGCATCCCGACCCAGGCGCGGGGCCAGTGCCGCCAGATCAACGCCGTTCGGGATCACGCGACATTTGCCGCGATGCTCGGCTGGGACCAATGCGACCGCGCTTTGGCAGACACAGTAAATCACCGCCGCATGCTCCGCCGCCGCCGCTGCCGACGCTTTTGTCCAAGGTCCTTCGCCATGCAGGCCGAACACCACAGGCACGATCTCCGCGATCTCCCGCAAGAAGTCTCCGGTAATACTTCCCCAGGCGTACATGACGTCGACTTCGCGGGCCAGTGCGAGCGCGGCCTCTGGCGTACTGCGAACGCGGGTGACATCTGTTCGAGCGTTCGCGTAACGATGCGGCCTGATGGCACTCACGGTCACCGGCGAGTGTTCAGCGATCATCAACACGCCGTGATCGTCGGACGGTCCGCCGCTGGTGAGCACGGTTCCGGCCCACTCCAGCCGCTTCGCCAGTTGCATTTTGATCGCGGTGTTTCGCGCCTGACCGCCGGTCGCGAGCGACGGTGTCAGAAAGCCGATCCGCACCTTGGGAGGCGGCGTATAACCTTGCTTGGCTCGCACAATGCCAGCCCATGGCGTCGGGAAACTGAGCGACATGTTGTCGCCGTGGCGTCGGTGCCAGTGGACCGCATCGACCTTTTCCGCTCGCCAGCCGGCGCGCGTCAGATGCCGCCAGACGTAATAGTCTTCCCGTTCCGGCACGACGTAAGACAATTGCTCGAAGGCCCCGCTCTCGCGCAGAGCCGAGACCCGGCACACCGCCGCCGAAGTCGCGCGGTTCTCCGTCTCCATGCTCTCGGCGGGATCGGGTGCCCAGGTACCATTCAACGCTCCGAACAACACCGCTTTCCCGGTCACCAGGCCCACTCGCTCGTCCGCGGCAAACCGCTCAACCGCTCGCAGCGTGTAATCCGTCCCGATCCGATCATCGGCATCCAGAAAGAACACCAGGTCCGATTGCACGGCCGCCAGTCCGATCCGGCGCGCCAGATAGGCATGTCGACAGTCGACGGCGATCGTGTGCACGTTGTAGCGGCGAAAGAGGTCCGCGACGCCCGACGAGTTGTCCGTGCAACCGTCCAGGACGACAATCACCTCGGCCACCGGCAGGGCCTGCGAAAGAATCGATTGCAGGCACTCCGTCAGGAACCGTCCGTAGTTGTGGCACGGCACGACGGCTGCGACAGTCGGCAGGCTCGACAGGCTGGCCACGGGGATCGCTGGTGCTGCTGTCTCTCCCCGGCAGTCGCCGAGCGAATCGCGATCGACGCTGGCTGCCGCCATTCGGCCGCATCGCGTGCAGGTCGATCCCGAGTCGTGGTCTTGCCAGTCGCACTTCATGATTAGAAGCCCACAAAAGCCGGGAGAAGGATTGAGGAATTGATACCCGTCTGGCCGCCGGGGCCGGGACTGCCACCTCCGCCACTGTCTCCGTCCGTCACGATGCGGCACGCTTCGAGCGTCATCCCGGCTTCACCAATCGCGGCGTTAAACGAAAGCAGCAGCCTGGGGGAGGTGAAGTTGCGCGGAGCCGTTATCAACGTAAGTGGAATTTCCTTGTACCCACTTTGGTGAAAGCTGAGTGTGTTACTGTAAACCCAATCCTCGCCATCTTTCAAAACTATCAAAGAAAGTGCCGTGCCGCCTAAAAACACAGCATTCAATATCAGTGTCGCATTGAAAATCACACCCGATCCATCAAGCGTGAATTCCACCGCGCTAGCCGAGCTTCCAGTGTCGTTAGCTAGATTCAGGCCATCAATCGATGCTGGATCATCAGCGACGTGTTCCCACGCTTCCAGCGATGGCTCACTGCGAAACATGGCAAATGACGACACTTGCCCATTGGGAATCCACACCGCCATTGCTACACCCCAAAATTCAGGCCATTCACATAGCCCTCAAAGAGAGGGTTGCCGTAACCATCGACCCCATAGCAGGCCAGCGTGAAGTTGTCCCAGCGGTTGGCCGTCGTCGTCAGCGTTGGCACAACGCCGCCGGGCCAGGTGATGCCGTCGAACCAGGTGACGGTGCGGCTGCCGTCGCCGTCCTGGACGAGTTGCAGCTTGATCATCTGCCCGACCGAGACATTCGTGACGGTCAGCGTGCGATTACCGCCGAGCGTGAGCCGATACCAGCGACCGAGGTTCCAATCGATGTTGACGGTGCCAGCGTCGACCAGATCAACAATCGGGCTGTAAGCGGATGTGCCGGCCATCTTCCCGGCAGAGCTGATCGTCCAGTCGGGATTGTCGCGCAGGGTGTCGCCGTCCGTGCCGTCCCAGGTGGCGACCGCTCGATCGGTTGAGGACTCCGGCCCGGACACCCACTCCTCTCCGTCCGTGCCGCCGATCGCCTGCCAGCTCAGGTTGTTCGTACCGACGACATCGTCGCCGCGCGGCGATGTGCAGAGCCAGACCTTGCCGCCGTTCTCGTTCCCTCCCAGCACGGGAACCAGGGCACCGGCCGCGTAATCCCCGGTGTAGAGGTCCGGCGCTCGAGAGGCCGCCCCCGATTCCGGGACGACGTATACACCGTTCTGCGCTGCGGGGGCCTGAGCCGCCAGCAGGACCAGGTTACCCGTCGCCAGCGTCACGCCATCGATCTCGTCTCCCGCCTCCAGGCCGGTGGCGATGGCGGTGTTGCTGGTCGCGGCCGCGACGGCGGGACGCTTCAGATTCACCGCTCCGCCGCACTGGACGCTGCCGAACGACAGAAACACCTTCTTCAGGCCGGCCGAGAAATTGACCAGAGCGTTCGCGTTGCTCGACCGGATCACGGCGATCCGCGACAGCGTGTCGTTCGCTCCCTGGGTGATCGTCCCCAGCCCCTCCTCGAACTCGTTGGCGGTCTCATGCTCGATGACATAGTTGACCAGCTGAGCCCCAGCCGAACGCAGCCGCTGGTAAGTCCGCGCGGCGCCGTTGACGGTCAGCTCGCCCGTGCCGCTTGTCGTCGAGGTTTCCAAAACGCGGGGGTTCGTGGCGGTCATCGATTCAGGTATCCACTGAGTTCATCTTTGAGTTTCGTGAACGAGTCGCGAAACGCGGGAGCCATGTAAGGATGCGGCTCATAATGCGCCCGCTGCTGCCAGCGGCGGAGTTGGCCATCCTTCATCCGGCGCTGCATGAGTCGCGTCACGTAGCCGCCCCGCTCGAGCAGCCCCGGCGTCCGACGGCTCTGGCCGCGGTCGAGGTTCTCCAGCCGCGCCGGGCCGATGACCACGGATTTGTTTGTCGGATCGTAGGCAAAGTAAATGTGATCCTTCAGCAGCCCCGTCCGACTCTTGGGAGGCTGGCCGGGCCTGGCCGAGGCTCCCTTCTTGCCGACCTTGCGAATCAGCCCCTTCGCCTTTCTGCGGACATACGCGCCAAATTTGCTGAACGCCTTTTTGGTCTGCCGATCCACAACCCTGTCGATCGGCGCGCGATCGAAAAACCGGGACTTGGCGGTCTCGATGGTGGCGTTGAGCATGGGGGGCTCGAAAGGTGGTTAGTGGTTAGTGGCTTTTTCTAACGACTAACCACTGATTTCCATCTCGTCCAGAATCGCGACCGTGAACAGCGTCAAATACACCCCGGACGTGCGGATCATCTCCTCGTCGAGCCGTTCCGGCTGATCGACGCCCGTCACGGCGCCGTTGGGGATGGCGGCGATCGCCGCCGCGATCACTCCTTCCGCCGTCGCCTCGGCCGCATCCAGATCGGCATCCTCGACGTCTCCATGTTCATCCCGTTCCAGACTCTGGAAACAGATCACCAGGACATCCCGCGTCGGCGACAGGCCGCGCCGGCTTTCCGCGTCGGCGCTGAAACCGCTCGCGGCCAGTTGCACGGTGAAATCTTCCGTCTCCTCATAATCCCAGACCTTGCTGACGCGATTCTCGACATCGACCGGGAGGACGTAAGTCCCTCCTTCGATGTTCGTCTTCATCGCGTCGAGGATCGTGTTCCAGCGGGAGGGCATGGGGTTGGTCGATGGTTAATGGTTTAAGGTTGATGGCAAGAAAGCACGAAATTCGAAATGCGAAATCCTGAAGCCGTATCACCCCCTCTCCGCGTCTTCTTCGCCAACCACTAACCACCGATCTTCTTCGCATGCACCCGAATTCTCTGGCCGGTGCCGTCGATCCGGTAACACTGCTCGCCGGGGATCGGTTCCACGCGGTAGACGAGACCGCCCGATCGCAGAATCTGGTCGCCCGGACGGGGGGTGATCGGGCTCCCCCCGATCGCCCGAGAAGTCGGCGAGCTCGACATTCACGGCCCCCGCCTGGACGGCGTCGGAAGCTTGGCGCGGCAACCTGATCGTCGCGTGCCAGTGCACGGAGTGCGCGCCGCGGACGTAGGTCACGACCTCGGAAGCGTGGTCGCGGAACATCTCGTTCAGCCAGGCGGTCCCCTGGGCCAGCATGTTGGGCATGGTGATAGATAGTGGTTGGTGGATAGTGGTTGGTGGATAGTGGTTGGTGGCTGGCAGAGGAATTATTTCGGGCGAAATAATTCCTCGCCGGGCCGGCCTGTTCACCGTTTTGCGTCCCTTCACCCTATGAGGAATGGGTGCGCGCTATTCCGAAAATCAGGCCGACAGCCGGTCGATATAGATCGGTCCGGCCATAGCGGTCCCCGTCGATTTTTCCAGATGAGCGAGCAGCCCCAGGGGGCCGGTCGCGTTGTCGAGTCGGAACACGCTGTCCAGTAGGACGTTGACGCCATCGATGTAAATCTGGATGTCGGCGGGGTCGCGCAGGTCGAACCAGACCTCCTTGCGGTTCGCCACGGCCGATCCTGCCGTGAACGTCTTCGTGGTGTCGGTCGCGTTGACGGTGGTCGTACCATCTTTCGACTGAGCGTTGAGCGCCGTGGCCCCGCCATCGATGTGGATGTAGCAATGCTCGGTGACGGCGTCGGCATCGCTGGCGCTGGTCCGATTGGCCACGCCGATGTTGAAATCGACGGCCGCCGCGGAACCGTTCACGCCGACCCGGATGACCCCTTCGATGATCGCCCTGGCGCCAACCGCGAACCGGTCCACCGACAGGATGTCGACGCACTGGACTTCACTGGTCGCCGTCAGCAACCGTCCCCGCGAATTCCCATAGACGCCCGGCAACCCGAACCCCCCGGCAGCCGCCGTCCCGGTCGCGACCGAGAGGGCACCGTCCCGCAGGACGTCGATGTCGTCGGGGGGGGGACGTTGAGATTCACGACGACCTGGGTGGCCGTCGCCGCCTGATCGCCGACGATGTGGCCGAGATAGAAATCCCGATCGTTCACCTTGCGGAATGTCACGGCTCGCGCGGAGCGATCCCAGAACGCGCGACCGCCATCGAGCAGCGCGATGTCCGCGGCTTTCGGGAGCCTGAAGAGACCTGCGGTTTCCGCTGACGCCACATCCCCCGCCGCGACGTCGGACGGTACGATACCGGCCGATCCATCCGGCAACTGCAAGACGTAACCGCCGCTGAGCGCCGCCAACGCGGTAAAATCAATCTGCGGCGCGGCCCCGCGACTGACGGTGTAAGCCTCTTGAGCCATTGCTTTGTCTTCGAGTGGTTAGTGGATGGTGAATCGTGGTTGGTGAAGTGAGGGGAGCGGCCTTTTCCGGCCACTAACCACCAACCACTTAACTTCAATTCGCTCCCTTCGAGTGGACGCCGGCGAGATATTCCGCGATGTCGCAGCCGAAGTCGTGATACCCGCGGAACTGGATACCGAGCGTATTGAAATCGGCGTTCGTTGATTCGACGGTCGGGGTCTCGACGCCCTTCAGGAACGACACGACCATCGCGGCCAGGAAGCCAGGGTTATTGAGCAGGAACCACTGGGTGGCGCTGTGTCCGGCGTAACTGGCGTCCTCCAGTTGCCAGGCGCACGACGGGACGATACTTGTTGCGGTAAATGTTCTCTTCACCGGCGGCCGTGCCGGTGTTGAGATTGCCGCCGACGTACAGCTTGTCTGCCGCGGCCTCCAGGCTGGGACCGACCAGCAGGATTTCCGGCTTCCCGCCCGCCCCCTTGCCGCTCATCGAATCGGCATTCACCCGCTTCGCCCCATCGGCAACCGGGGATTTCATCGTCCGGAATGCCTTCACGCCCATGCCCAGACCGATGCCGTCCGTCCCCAGGTTGGTGGTTGCGCCGCTGATGTAGTTGCCGCGGCCCGCCGTGAAGATCGTGGCCAGGCTCGCCAGGAATTTCTTCCAGAAGACATGATTGAGGGCCATCGAGGCCCCCAGCCCCAACCGCTTCCGCAGGTCATCGAAGGCCGCGAGATCGTCATTGATGATGTCCACGCGGTCCAACTGGGACATCTTCGCGTAGGTCTTGGCCTTGCGGGTGTAGGACTCTTCGCCGAGCGATCCATGCTGAATCTGCCCCCCCTTGGGCAACTCCGCATATTCCATGTTGTCCAGGAGGCGATAGGTCGTCACCTCCTTGAAGTCGTTCACCGTCTTGATGGACGCGATCTCGCGCCAGGCGGAATCGCCCTGTTCATAGCCGACGACGATCTCCTTGTTCGCTACGTTCGACAGAATGCCGGGAACATTGAGAGTCGAGCCGGCCGCCTGCAGGAGACGGCCCTCGCCCTTCGCCGCGTGGACGATCTCGGTGAAGTTCCCCTGGTCGATCGTCAGGCCGGGGCCGACGTGATAGCCGTTTTGAGCGGCCGCCTGCAGAATGATCTGCTGCAGCCGGATTCGCCCTCGATACTGGGTGTGAGCGGATTGCATTTCCTGATCGGTGAACTGCTTTTCAAGGCTCGGCAGCTTGCGGGCCTGGCAGAGCGCCGCCTCCAGGACGCGCGGCGAATTGTCGGTCGTCTTGACATGCCCGTAGGGCGCCCGCTGACTGGATTGAGCCTTCAGCACCTCCAGTTCGGTCTTTTCGGCCGTCCATCCCTTTTCGATCGCCGAGGCGGCGATCAGCGGAAAGCCCTCGGTTTTCGCACGGATTTCCGCTTGGCGGCGGAGTTCGATGGCCGAATCCTGCCGCAGTTGAGCCATCAGGTTCAACCGCGCCCGCGCGGCCAGCTTCTCCGGTTCCTCCTCGTCAGGCTCGCCGGTCCCGTTGGGGAGCGTCGCCTCCGTGGTCATCGGCGCGATCACCGTGGGGACGGTGATCTGCGGGTTCTGCTCGGCCTCGTACCATTTCATGAATTTGGCCTTCGCGTCCTCGGTCAGGACGGCGGCATCAATTCCCAGGGCTTTCAGCCAATCTTCAAACGACATGGCGAACAAACCTTTCAGGGCCGCCGCGGCGGCGGCCAGGTTGACGGCGGTCGTCACGTCGCCCCCCACGGGGACCACGGACGCTTCTCGCAACAGGAACTCTCGGGCGACATACAGCAGACCCGTGAAGGTCCGGCCATTGACGGAGACGGTCCGCCCGGACGCGACCGCCTCGATTTCGGTAACGATGCCACCGATCGACGCCTGCCATTTGTGGCCAGCGTCATAACGCCTCAAAACGGACTGGCAGCGATCCGAGTCGCCGGTGATCTGACCGGCGATCCGCAGACTCTGTCCCGTGTTCTGGATGACGTCCGTCTGACCGAGTGTGGCATCGGTCTTCTGTTCGTGGTCGATCAGGAGCGGAATCGACCCATCGTCGGGGATCATGACCCTGGTCAGATCGACCACGACAGGCCGGTCGTATCCGCTGACGCGAAGTACTCCGCCGCTATAAGCGCCGATGTCAAATCGTCGAGGACCGGCATCCGCGGATGCCGTCAGCGTGAGCGAGCTCGCGATCCGCAGCGCCTTTGGCTTCATTCGACGGCCTCCGCGAGTTCCGGATTGTCGATCGATCCATCGCCGGCGTCGGCGATCAGATCGTCGATCGTCGCGGCGTCCAGCCCGATCGTCCGCAATGTCACGCGGGCCATCGTCTCCGTGATGTCGCCGGCCGCGAATTGCTTCAGCGTCGACCGAATCCGTCGCTGGTTGTTGTTGAACGCCCGCTGGCTGATCTCGGTGTATTCACCTCCGGTCGCTCCGCCGCTGACGGCAGGTGACGCGGCCTGCATGGCGGCTCCGTCCGCCAGATGGGGGAACTGGGCGATCAGAACCGCCCGCTTGTAAGTGCCGGGCGTGAGACCGAACGACGCATCCGCCCTGGCCATCGCCGCCTCGAAGTCGCGACCGTTCGCGGCGTATTCATCCAGCAGGGTCGATTGCCCCGTGGAGACGCGCGTCTGCGCGGCGTTGGTGGCGTCCGTCTCGTCGAGCGGGGGGATGCCATCCCAGAACCAGGCATGGCCGATGTCGTCGATCGACGGCATTCCATCCAGCAGCCCCGGCACGAACACGGCGTCTTCCAGGAACCAGCGAAAGATGACGTCGAGCACTTGGCACTCCAGAATCTCCTGCTCGACCCAGACCTCGGATTGCCAGAGGTTGCGAATGTCCCCCTTGTGGCTGGAGAAATTGCTGTCCTTCGACGTTCCGGCCGCCAGGCCATAGGGAAAATTCATCGACCGGCAGAAATGCATCAACAGTTGCCGGATGAACATTTCCAGCGACTGGGCGGGATGCTCCGGCTTGACCTGCGTCAAGTCCCACCCCTCGGGCAGGATCGTGGTGGCGTTGCGCCGCAATTCGATGGACGCGAAATCGGCCGGCGATTCGGCCGGGGAGACCGAGGAGGCGTTGGTCCGCATGACCGTCGCGCGATTGGCGATGTCCTCGGCGGCCAGCGCGGTCGCCAGCTCGTAGCGCCGCATGATCGCCAGGAGCGGCAATCCCGAGGCCGCGCGAGGGACGCCGCGAATTTGCCCCGGTCGGCGGCGGCGAAACCCAGTGCAGGCCGATGGTGTCGCTGCCATGCATCTTTTTCCACTGCGTCATCGGCCTGTCACCCCCACTCCGCACGCCGCTGTGCGGTCGCATTGAGTCAGGATTCGGCCTTGCCGCTTCCCACCACCTTCGCGTGAATCTCGTCGATCTGGACGCCTTGACGCTTCATGATTTCACACTGAACCCGCATCAGGTGCGTCTGTTTTTTTGGACTGCCCCGACACCGTGCCTATGAATTCGCAGTGGGCATTCATGAGCCGTTCGACATAGGGCTTGAGCCACCAGCCGATGACGACCATCGCAGCGGTTGGCCACCCGGCCCAGGTGCTGACGCAGAATCGCGTCGATCCGCCCGTGATCGAGACCGGCCAGGGTCGCGAAATTCAGGCGCACAATCTCGGTGCGTTGGCTCATGTCATAGAGTCCTTTCCAAAAAAGAGGGTTGGCAGAGATGTCGGTCTCTCCCGACTGTCTGGCTTCTGGTTCTCGGCTTTATGCCTCGGCCTCAGCCATGTCGCACTCCCCTCAGTCGCCGTCATGGCCCGTTGCGTTTGCGGGGTCTGGTTGATCTTCTTACCAGCAAGCCACACCACATGTTTCCGGCAGGTGTCGCCGTGGAAATTTCACTCGCCGTGCCCGCCCAGGATGCTCCGGTAAGTCCTTTCCCTGGCTTTGAGTTGTTGTCCCGCCCACGCCCACGACCACGACCCGTCGAACCCAGTCCTCAATAGCGCCGCGTTCATTTCGCCACCCGCGGCAGCGCGAAGGGGTATTCCACGAAGTCAATCACCGACGTGAGATTGACTCCCACGGGCCGCGGCGACGGCTCGATCTCCGTATGCGTCAGGCGATCGATCGGCCCGGCCAGGGCCTCGCTGTAGCGATCGGAATCGGCGATCCAGGCGGCCTCGTCGAGGACGACGAACGTCCCGACGATCTTCGCCACCCGCCCCGTCCAGTTCATGGTTAGCGTGCGAATGAAGTAAGACTTCCCGACCTCCATTGGACACTCAAACATTTCTACTCCCTGGAAAAACAGATCTGGAAAAATGTCCGATACGAATCGGACATCGAGGGGACAGTGCCAGCGGCGGGGTTCGAACCCTTGGACCCGCTCCCTGATCAGCCAGGCCGGAAGGACGTCGCGAGACGTCTCGATCACGGCAATTCGACGCTTCAATGAGGCCGACCTGGCGAACAGGGAGTGTCCCGCTGGCGTTGTTAATCCGGTTCAACGATGTAAATGGGACGGACGGCGATCACCCACTCTTCAGTCCCGTCCTTTCTGGTCCACTTTCGCGCCATCGCCGGGAACTCGGCGGTGGCAACCTCCTCCGAAATGACGAGATTCAAGCCGCCGTCCGGAATGTCACCCGCCGGATACTGATGTGGAGACATGACACCCACGCCGATCGCGGCTTCACCAGCCGAATTTCGATAGCGAAAGCGAACCTCCGAGCCGGCCGGGAACCGCTGCTTGATTCATTTGTCGTAGCCGTCGATGACTTCACGGACCATATGGGAGACCATCAGCGTGCGTCGCGACTCCACGGTCGCCGACTTCCTCTGAATGGCTTGCCAGCCGCTTTTGAAGAGCCGGCCGCATCTCGCGTCGAACGAGTCGACCGGCTTCCGGCGCTTTGGTTTCGAGGCTCTTGGCATGATGGCTCCTCACTCATTTCCCGGATCAAGCGGCTTTCGAGCTCCCCGGCCCGATCGCAGTCGAGCCCCATTTCACAATGCGAACAGAGATCGTCGGCAACCCACCAGCACGCCCCATAGGCGTCATCGAGGCAGGCGTGCAGATCGTCGCAGCCGCACCCACGACACTTACGTATGGGAGGATTCCTCCTGGCCGGGCAGGTTGCGGCTCAGATAGAGAATCGGCGGGCTTTGCTCCGCCAACTCCTGCTGAAACTGCGAGGCATCGTGATCGTCGCGCACGGCAAGGCGATGCACATACACCAGGCAGGGCACGCCGGACTCGGTGACCCCTTCTCAGCGGCGACAAGGCACACCGTCGAACACCGCGATTTCGGCCGTCGATTCAATCTGAATCCGCATGGTTATCCCCTTCCGCTCGCGGCGATCGGCGACGACATCAGCCGATAGCCGACCGCGAGCGCCTTGTCATGGATTTGCTGCACGGTCTGCTCGAAGTCCTCCCCGCCCCGATGCCCAAGCACCCAGCAGAGGACCGTCTTAAGCTGCCGCGCCCGGTCGATGTCCTCGTAGTCCTGGCCGACGAGAATCTCGCGGTCGACCAGGGCGCTAAGGATGTCATGGGCGCGCTGAATGTCGGATTCGGAACGGATCACGATTCAGTCTCCTCGGCGGCCGACCAGCGGCGCGGAAATCGCCGGCCGGGCGATTGACGACTGAAGGGTCCGGCCGTCACCTCCAGCAACAGGCAAACCTCGTACACCAGATGGAACTCGCGCGGCAGGCAGACGCTCGATCGCGAGAGTTCGCCCGAGAGGTCGCGCAGCTCGCTATGCACCTCCACCCACCAGCCGCCGCCACCCTCGGACCGTTCCAGCAACTGGAGAAACGAGCGGCAGCGGATGTCGAGACCGAGCCGCTCGCCGGGCAGTGGGTAACGCGAGCAACCGTTCTTCGCCTGACCGAACCCCAGCCGACGCAGCCGGGCCTCGGTGATCGGCTTTCGCAGAAATCGCCGCATCGGTCCTCCCTGGGGAAGAGTGGTTGGTGATTAGTGGTTGGTGAAGATCATCAGCCAGGGGAAGAGGCGAAGGCGTGTTCGGCCGGGCTGTCGTCGGCCTCCTCGATCGATGGCAACGTGATCTCTCGCGGAAAGACCGGGTCTGGCCGCCGCTTCGCGGCCGTCGTGAAGCATTGGACCTTGATGCGCCCGATGAACACATAGCGATAGCCCTCGCCATCCTCCAGGCAGCGGCGGCCCCCGAAGATTGCCTGGAAGGACCGCGGGTCGAGCGAGACGCGGTCCCACCCCGCGTGGTAGAGGATCGCGCCGGCGGGGAGCGAGGACACGATCTCCATGGCCTCGCGCAGCCGGTCGACAACTTCCTTGTGCGTGAGTCTCCAGGTGGCCTCCACGGGCGGAATCAGATGAGCGGATTCAACCAGGTTCATGGTTCCTTCAGGTCATTGGGGAAGAGAGTGGTTGGTGGATGGTGGTTAGTGGTTGGTGCCTGGATCACTCGACCGTTTCAAAAGAGGCATCAAGCTGAGGGATCTGCCAGCCCTTGATAGACTCGCACGTGCAGATGGCGATTCCCCGTATCCAGAGCGTGCGATAGTTGCGATCCATGGAACAGGTAACTTCCGCGCTCAGGCCGCGGAAGACGGCGCGGAAGTCTTCCGCGGCGAGTTGAATATGGTCGTGTCCGACTGCCACGACGGAGAGATCGTCCGGCAAGAGCAGCAGCACCTGCTCGACGATCGACACCGTGGCCAGCATGTCGCGCACGGAGTGGCGACCCCACCTTTGGTCCGGCCTCTCGGAACTGGCGAGCGCCCGGATTTCCTCGACCCCCGATGCCGTTGGTGAATCAATCATGTTCAGAGACTCCCTGGCTAAGGACTATTTCGGGCGAAATAAGAGAGAGACCTGGTCGCCGCAACTCGGCAAAACGGCGACCAGGCGGCCGGCGACACACCGGCCCGTGCAGAGGAAACGCGACGATTGCCCCGCGGAACGATCCCGCATCCCGACCGCCCTGAGGTCCTGGACTTGGGCAATCGTCGCGAAGAGGACTTGTAGCTATGGCGCGAGCAAGGTGGTTTTATTCGGTCTCGCCGGTCATCTCTAATAGCGCCTTTGCCCCACGCCGGAACGCGGCGGGATTCTTGAGCGCATACACGGCGTTCCGTACCCGCTGCGACGGGTTGTCGTAGTGCTGGGCGTTGACACCCCGCGCTGAGTGACCGCACAGCCAGGCCCCGACGCCGCGCGTGATGTCGTTGTGCATCGTTGAGCAGGTCTTGCGGAACTGCTCGAACGGCTTGTAGACGCCGGCCGCGTTGCAAATACGCCTCCACGCCGCATAGAACGATTTGTTCTTGCCGAATTTGGGGAACACGCGTTCGGCGTCGAGGTTCATCGCTCGCAGCGCATCCAGGTGAACGCGGGCGACGCGATTGAGGGGCGGCCGCTGGTCCTTGCCTGTCTTCCTGGCGCAGTAGAAAATCGAGCCGTGCCGGAAGTCGTCCCACCGGACGTCCTCCCATTTCAGCGCGAATAAGTCCCACGTGCGCAGGCCGGTATTCAGCGCGAGCGCCATCGCCGTGCGCCAGACAAGCGGTTCGTACAGCGGCGATCGCCGGTGCGGCTGAGAGACGAGACGACAGTGATCGGCGGTCTCGTACAGCGTCGACATCGCCTTGCGATCGAATGTGAAGACGAGGCGCTTGTCTGGCGGTAAAGCCGTGGGAAACTCGAATAACCGCACGAACCCCTTGCCGCCGGAGTTGTGGCGGTCGGGCGGCCAGAGCGGACTGATCGCTGCGGCCAGGTGTCGCATGGTCTTGTTGACCGTCGACGGTTGCCGCTGCCGTTTCGCGCGGCCCTTGCCGCGACGATAGGGGGTCGCGAGCAACTTCTTGCGGAAGTCGCGAACGAGCTTCTTCGTGATGTCCTGCACGGCGGGATTGCCGGAGAGCGCCTCCCAATGGCTGAAGGTCGTTTCGTACTCGACCAGTGTCGCCGACGCGATGTCGTCGAGCTCGGGCAGGACATAAGTCTCTCAGCAGCAGCGGAGACTCGACTGCGGCCCGACGCGCGGACCAAAGTCAGCAATCTTGAGAGTGGGGCGCGGCTCGGCAGCAGCAGAAAACTGCAGAGCAAACTGAACAAGAGGCTCCATGGATGGACTCCGGGAGAAGGACGTTCGCCCCTACGTTGACGAGCAGCGCACACTCCGTTATCGCGTCCGTGAGGGGTGAGACAGGTAAGGTCCAAGCCGCCGGGAGCGGCGTCCAAGAGCGGCGATATAAATCCCTACCCGCGCGTCGCGTGCTTACCATCTCGCATTCGTCCCCTGTTCCCACGATCGGCACGCCTTCGCGCCGAACCTAGGAATGCCGCAAAACTCAGCGGCTGGAGTGGGCGTGCGGAACGCAGCGGCTTCGCGGGGAGTCGCACCGACCGCTGCCAGACCGCTGCACAAAATTCCTCACGCGGTTGCGACGAAGAACCCCGCACGAAAACCAGCCGAGCCGGTCGAAATCCACTCGAAGCAGATGGAACGGCCACGAATCACTAACACAAAGCTGTCAGCGTTCGTGTGGCCGCGGCTTGGCTGGGATGCAGGCAAAACGCGAGTCACGCAGAACGCTTCGATGATCCTCACCCTTTCGACGGGGTGGCACGACGAATCGTGCGGTGGGAATCAGAACGCGCGGCGATCGAGAAGTCAAACGAAAAAACACTTACCGGCTTTTGAGTCGACTCGCGCGGCGCACCTCGGAGTCGAGGATCTTCTTCACTTCGCCGATCTGCGGCAGGTCCATTACCACTAGCGACGGGGTTGAATCACCGCCACGAGTGATCTCGATGCCGCCGACATTGAACCAGTAGCCAAGCCAGGTACGACGCAAGCGGACGCCCGCGATTGTCGTGTAAGGGATGTGACAATCCGCAGCCGGGTCGCCTTCGTCGAGGTATACAACAGCTCGATCAGTGAGCGTGAGAGTCTGCTGCTGGCACCGTCGGCGGATCGGTCGTTCCCCCCACCACCAGAAGGCCAGGCCCACGAGGATCGGGAGCAACAGGACGGAGAGCCAGCAAATAACTGGCGCACGAATGCCGACCTGCGGTTGTGTTCGTAGCAGAATCGTCTGCTCGTGAGCGTCGGCCATGGTTATGATCCTTTTCGCGACGAACGAGGCCTCTTCCGAAAGTTCACCGAAAAGAGTCGGAACCATGAGAGCGCAAAACGCCAAGAAGCCGTGGAACGCCAGCGAAGCCGATAGCGGCGACTGGTTTCACAACTTCAAGATCAAGCCTGGAATGAAATCCTACGCGCCGTTGCTGGAGCAAGCACGGGAGAGCTTGAAGATTGCCGAGGGCGCAAAACGCTCAATTGAGGAAAAGGCGGAGCGGATGCTGGTACTGGTAACGATCGCTGTCCCCGCCCTCGTCACTCTCGTTCGGACATTCACACTCAACCCCTGGCTGGGAATGCCGGCGTTTTTGTGTTTTATGGTAACGGCCACTCTGTACGTGATCGCGCGCCGTCCGATCGACTTGGCCGGTCCAGTGAATGTCACCTACGCGCTGCGAAACTGGGAAGTCCCAGAAGTGGAATTGGTCGCATGGATCGCCGCAGCCAATTCCTTGGCCTTTGATGGCTTGGCAGACCGCGTCAACCCGCGGGCGGCCTGCGTTCTGTGGGCAAGCGTGTTTGTCGTACTTGGGATCGGCCTACTCGCGCTGCTTGCCGTGTAGTCGAATCACCTCCCAGAGGGGTGGCGAGGCACCGGATTGGGCTTTGGAACTGCTTTGATGGTCTTGGTAGTTGGCGGGCCAGTTGGGGATTTCGGGGGAGGTTTTTGGTCCGCCATTTGGCAATTCCTCCGGGTCGGTAATGCGAAACAACCACCGGACGAATTGTCCGGTGGTTGTTTCTGTTGTGCGCGCGGAGAGAGGTTCAGAAATCCAGGCGAGTTTAGTACGGCGGAGGCCGAAGCCTCTTTCAGAGAACTCCCCCGAATCCTCCAGCCCTTACAGCAAGAGCCTCATCTCCGTGTCTCCCAAAATCTGCTGACTGCTCAGCGAGGCCGACGGGGCTCGAACCCGCAACCACCGGATCGACAGTCCGGTACTCTAACCAATTGAGCTACGGCCCCAGCGGGTGTTGTCCACCCGGGTGTCTCAACAGTTTCGGATTCTACTGCCGTCGAACTTCACGTCAAGTCGCCGGGGGCGGACAAATTGCCGATCGGCCGGTCCGGTGCTTTTCTGTCCTACCCGCGGAATCTTCGGAACGCCAGGCCCGGCGACCACCGTAGTGGAAACTGTCAGCTCATTTCGATTCAATGCTGGTGTCTGGCCGGGCTTCCAGCCCGGATTTCGGGGCCGGTACGCGGGAGAGCGCGGAAGATGAATGCAGGTATTTGCGCGGACCGCCGTCCCCCTCGGCTGGGTGTGAATATCGATCACATTGCCACATTGCGTCAGGCTCGGCGGACCGTGGAACCCGATCCGGTTTGGGGCGCCGCCTTGGCCGAGCTGGGCGGGGCCGACCTCATTACCGTTCATCTGCGGGAAGACCGGCGGCACATTCAGGAACGGGATGTCCGGATTCTGCGGGAAACCGTGCAGGTGCCGCTGAATCTGGAAATGGCGGTCGATCCGGAAATCACGGCCTTTGCCCGAAAGTGCGCCCCGCACCAGGTGACCCTCGTGCCTGAAAAACGGGCGGAAGTCACCACCGAGGGGGGGCTCGATGTCATCGGGCAATTGCCCCGCGTGCGCGACTGCATCAATCAACTGAACGAGGACGGCCTCGTCGTCAGCCTGTTTATTGATCCGGATGAGCGTCAGATCGAAGCCAGCGCGGCGCTGGGCGTTCCCGCGGTCGAATTGCACACCGGCCGCTATGCCGATGCCAAGACACCGGCGGAACAGGTCGCCGAACTGGATCAATTGACGAAGGCGGTCAATTTTGCCCATGAGCGTCATCTTGCCGTGCATGTGGGGCACGGGCTCACCTACCGGAACGTCTCTCCGGTCGCGGCGATTCCGCTCGTGGAGGAATTGAACATCGGTCACAGCATCGTAGCCCGGAGCCTGATGGTAGGTTTTAAGGAAGCCGTTGCCGAGATGAAGCGGCTCATTGATTTGGCACGGATGCGCGGTTTTTAGGCGTTTCTGCGCGGTTTGTGTGCGTCTGAGTTCTTGCCGGAAGTGCGGAAGCGGCGGAATTCACTCAAGTTGGGGTTGACCGGTCTGCCGGACCAGCTTGCGGCATGGTGATTGCTTCCCACGTCCGGGCGAGTGGATTTCGTCGCGCTCGCATTTTCGCAACAAGGAACTTGGTCCATGAGTGGCAGCACCTCGCGTCTCAACGCAATCTCCGCAGTGACAAATTATGTGCCGCTGAGCCCGCCTCTGAATTTTGTCGAGACGCCCCTGTCGAGTTTCTACGGCAAGAACGTCTTCAACCTGCAGGTGATGAAGGAGCGTCTGCCGAAGTCCATTTTCAAGTCGGTCCTCAAGACGATCGAAGCCGGCGAGCCGCTCGATGCGTCGGTTTCCGACACCGTCGCGTCAGCGATGAAGGATTGGGCGATCGAAAATGGGGCCACGCACTACGCCCACGTCTTCTATCCTCTGACCGGTTTGACCGCCGAAAAGCACGACAGCTTCCTCAGCCCCGACGGCTTGGGTGGCGCGGTGACCGAGTTTTCCGGTGCTCAGCTCATTCAGGGCGAGCCGGATGCGTCGAGCTTCCCCTCGGGCGGCATTCGGGCCACGTTCGAAGCACGCGGCTACACCGCCTGGGACGTGACCAGCCCGGCGTACATTCTCGAAAACGCCAACGGAACCACGCTGTGCATTCCGACGGCCTTCTTCTCGTGGACTGGCGAAGCCCTCGATAAGAAGACGCCGCTATTGCGGTCGATGAAGGCGGTCAACACGCAGGCCCAGCGGCTCCTGAAGCTGTTAGGCCATGACAAAGTTGGCCATGTTTCGGCCACCTGCGGACCGGAGCAGGAATACTTCCTGATCGATCGGAACTTCTACTTCGCCCGTCCGGACCTCATCAGCACCGGCCGCACGCTGTTCGGTGCTCCTCCGCCGAAGGGCCAGGAATTTGCCGACCAGTACTTCGGCGCCATTCCGGACCGCGTCCTGGCGTTCATGCTGGAAGTGGAACGCGAGTGCTACAAACTGGGGATCCCGGTCAAGACCCGCCATAACGAGGTGGCCCCCAGCCAGTACGAAATCGCCCCGATTTATGAAAATGCCAACGTCGCGGCCGACCATCAGCAGCTCACCATGCTGACCCTGAAGAAGGTCGCCGAGAAGTACGGCATGGTCTGCTTGCTGCACGAAAAGCCGTTCGCCGGTGTGAACGGGTCGGGCAAGCACTGCAACTGGTCGCTGGGCAACGCGACGCAGGGGAATCTGCTCGAACCCGGCAAGACCCCGCACGAAAACATGCAGTTCCTGGTCTTCTGCGCGGCCGTCATCCGGGCCGTCCACAAGAACTCGAAGCTGCTGCGGGCCGTCGTGGCTCACGCGGGTAACGACCATCGCCTCGGTGCGAACGAAGCCCCGCCGGCCATCATCTCCATCTTCCTGGGCGATCAGCTTAAGGACGTGTTCGACCAGATCAAGGCGTCGGGAGCCGCGAAGACCAGCAAGCAGCCTGGCGTGATGACGGTCGGTGTCGATACGCTGCCGCCGCTGCCGAAG
Source organism: Planctomycetaceae bacterium (assembly GCA_019636285.1). GTDB lineage: Bacteria > Planctomycetota > Planctomycetia > Planctomycetales > Planctomycetaceae > JAHBXV01. The sequence continues at coordinate 57,026 of JAHBXV010000027.1, read as the reverse complement.
GACGCCGGCGACCGCAACCGGACCAGCCCGTTTGCCTTCACCGGCAACAAGTTCGAGTTCCGCGCGGTCGGATCGGGTCAGTCGCTGTCGGGTCCGCTCGTGGCCCTCAACACCATCATGACCGAGTCGCTCGATTACTGTGCGACCGAACTGGAAAAGGCGACCGGCGGCGATTCGTCCAAGTTGATTCCCGCGGTCCAGTCGCTGCTCAAGAAGATTGTCGACGAGCACGGTTCGGTGATCTTCAACGGCGACGGCTACTCGGAAGAGTGGCACGCCGAGGCCGAAAAGCGCGGCTTGCCGAACCTCCGCCAGACCATCGATGCCCTGCCGTCGATCGTCGAGCCGGAAGTGATCGCGATGTTCGAGAAGTACGGCGTCCTCACGGCTCGCGAACTCCAGAGCCGCAAGGAAATCTACTTCGAGCAGTACGCCCTGACCCTCGCCGTCGAGGCGAAGCAGTGCTACGAAATCGCCCGCACGATCATCTACCCGGCCGCTGTCCGCTACCAGAGCGAACTGGCCGGCGCGGCTGCCAATTGCAAGGCGGCCGGTGTCGAGTTTGACACCACCGTGCTGAGCAAGATCAGCGGCCTGATCAAGGACCTGGGCGGTAAGCTCTCGGCCCTCGATACCCTGTCCCATGAAATGGGCGGCGGTGGTCACGGCGTGGCCAACCCAGCCGAGGCTGCCAAGTTCTGTGCCGAGAAGGTCAAACCGGCGATGGCCGACGTCCGCAACATCTGCGACGAACTCGAATCCCTCGTCGCCGACGACTACTGGCCGCTCCCGACCTACCAGGAAATGCTGTTCATCAAGTAGTTTTCTGATTCCGTCTGACGGCTGAATAACGAACGAACCGCTGGCAGGTATGACTTGCCAGCGGTTCTTCTTTTGTCGTACCGCGAAGCTTTGAACCACAGAAAACACGCAGCGCCTGATTCACGGTCAAACCGCGAATCAGGCGTTTTTGTGTTGCTTAGGAGCGTCCAGAGGACGCCGAGAGGGTCCGCCCGGATTCGAACCGGGGATGGTGGATTTGCAATCCACTGCTGGAAAGACGGAAGTCGTGTTGCAAAGGCCAGTTTCGGGCGTGTGAGGAGGTCGCTTACCGAGATTCTTACCTATCCTGCGACAAAACTAAGTGCATTGAGGAATTCGTCGAAATCGCTCGTCTTTGGAGTTTACTGTCGAGCGAGGCAAAACGCTTTGCTAAGGTTCTGTTGTATTCCTTGGCCGAACAGAACGAAGGCGAGGAGTGAATCCAGCAAGTTCCCGCTCACTCGATCCGTCACCATTCACGATCGGATCGGTTACACTCTTGCCAATCGATTGTGTCCCGCCGGTTGGGGTTGCGGTCGGCTCCCCGGTTCGGGTCAGTTACACTTCGTGGGTTCAAATTCCGCCAGCCCGATTCCGCCGTAAACACAATTCCCGCCAGTGGTTGCAAAAGTGACTGCTGGTGGGGTCTGAACTTCTTGGCCGATCGACTTTGCTTGGATGCTCACATTCGGCGAGCACTCCAGATTCGCAACAGAACCCGCCACATCAAATTCAGGAGTTTGAAAAAACCATGTTTTCATCAGTGTTCAAAGTCTCACAATTGCGACCACAATCTCGCTAGTGAAGAGCTTCCGATTCAGGAAAATGACTCTGCTCCACAACAACAAATCAGCTTGCTGAATTGATTCGACGCCCAGCTGCATTGGCTGGCCCTTCTCAACTGAGCCTTCATTTTAGACATTCAGTCGTTGGACAACTGGGGAGAGCCATAACGTGAACGAGTCCTTCAGCTTCGATGTCCTTCTCAGCCACAGTGCCAAGGACACGGCGGTGGTGCGCTCGCTGGCGGAGCGATTACGGAAAGACGGGGTGAAGATGAGGTACGATGAATCGGTGCTCAAGCCCGGCGACAGCATCCCAGCGAAGATTGAGCAAGGGCTGGAATGCTCGCGCGTTCTGGTGCTCTGCATGTCGGCGAATGCGTTCGGCTCGGACCCGGCGCAATTGGAGTCCGGCACGTTCCTCTTCCGCGACCCGCTGAATAAGGCGCACCGCTTCCTTCGCCATCGACTCGACGAGGCCCATATCAAAGACTCCAACTCACGAATGTAGGAACGCCATGCCCAAAACTATTTCCAACAAACCTCGCAATGTTCCGCAGGTCATGGTGTCCAGCACCTTTAAGGACTTGGAGGAACATCGTCAGGCCTTGATCAAGGCACTGAAAAGCAACGGGCTCACCGATGCCGCTATGGAGAATGACTCCGCGCGCCTTGTGGATGTGATTGACTCCTCTCTTCAAAAGGTCGCGGACAGTTCGGCCTATGTGGCGATCCTCGGCAAGCGCTACGGCCAGGTTCCGAGGTGTGCGAAGCGCAACCCCAAAGGCGTGTCCATAACCGAACTGGAATTCGACAAGGCCGTCGAACTCGGACGTCCAATCCTGCTCTTCGTAATGGGAAAAGATCACCTCGTGCATGAGGATCACGTTGAATCGAAGGCGGCGAACAAGAAGAAGCTCAAAGCTTTCATCGAGCATGCAAAGACACACGAATGCTCCGAAGTCCACCGCGTCTATGCGCAGTTCAATAGCCTTAAAGAGTTCAACGACCGAGTCGGTCCCGCCATTGCTGAACTTCGCCGCTTCCTGGATGAGCAAGATGAAGAACCGAATCGCAATGCATCGGTGCGGCCGCCCACCCCCACCACTCCAGCACTCCACTCCTCCATCCCAAAGCCCCCCGCCTTCTACGCCGAGCCAGACTACATCGGCTCGCACAAGTTCGTCGGGCGCGACTCGCAGCTTCAGGAACTCACCGACTGGGCCAACCCCGCCGATCCCACGAATCTCCTGCTCTTCGAAGCCATCGGCGGCAACGGCAAGAGCATGCTCACCTGGGAGTGGACGGCCAATCCCCGGCACGCCCTTGCCGCGCGCCCGGCGGACAAGCCCTGGGCCGGGCGCTTCTGGTATTCGTTCTACGAGCGCGGCGCCATCATGGTCGACTTCTGCCAGCGCGCCCTCGCCTACATGACGGGCCGCCCGCTGGAGGACTTCGCGAAAAAGAAAACCGCCGAGCTGAAGGACGATCTCCTCGCCCAGCTCCATGCCCGGCCTTGGCTGCTCATCCTCGATGGACTCGAGCGCATCCTCGTCGCCTACCACCGCATTGATGCCGCCGAAGTCCCCGACGAGGAGGCGAACATCCCCACCGACAAGATCGTCAACCGCAACCCCTGCGACGCCATCCGCGATGAGGACAACGACCTCCTCCGCGCCCTCGCCGCCGTCGCCCCGTCGAAGCTCCTCGTCAGCTCCCGCCTCACCCCGCGCGTTCTGCTGAATCCCTCCGGCCAGCCCATCCCGGGCGCGAAGCGCATCACCCTCCCCGGCCTGCGCCCGCCGGATGCCGAGGCCCTCCTGCGTTCCTGCGGCATCGAGGGGAAAAGCGCTGCCATCCAGAGCTACCTCACCGCCAACTGCGACAACCATCCGCTCGTCATCGGCGTCCTCGGCGGCCTCATCGCGAACTACCTGCCCGCGCGCGGCGACTTCGACGCTTGGTCCGCCGCCCCCGACGGCGGAGCCGCACTCGACCTCGCCAGCCTCGACCTCATCCAGCGCCGCAACCACATTCTTGAGGCTGCAATCCAAAAGCTGCCCGACGCCAGCCGCCAGCTCCTCTCCACCCTCGCCCTGCTTACCGACTCCGTGGACTACGAGACGCTCAAAGCCTTCAACCCCCACCTGCCACCGCAGCCGGAGGAAGTCGAGAGGCCGACGCCGCCGGAGAAGCGACGGCACAGGGTGGACGATAAACGAATGAGCTGGGAGCAAATGTCCGACGAACAGAAAGCCCGGCCGCAGAAGCGATACGAAGCTGCCCTCACGCGCTGGCAGGAGTATGAAAAGGCGGTGCAAGACCGGCTGGCCTCGGCGGAGTTCCGTTCCGCGCCGAAGAAGCTGGAAACGACCGTCAATGACTTGGAGCAGCGCGGCCTGCTGCAGTGGGATGGCCGCACGCGGAAGTATGACCTGCACCCCGTCGTCCGCGGCGTCGCCTCGGGTGCGATGGCGACGGCGGACCGCGAGCGCCACGGCCAGCGCGTGGTGGACCACTTCACCGCCCAGCCCCACCGCCCCTATGAGGAATCCGAGACGCTGGAGGACGTGCGCAGCGGCCTGCACGTAGTCCGCACCCTGCTGAAGCTTGGCCACTACCAGCAAGCGCTGGATGCCTATCGGGGTGACTTGTCGAATGCGCTCTTTTTCAACCTCAATGCCTATGTCGAAGTCTTGTCGTTGCTGAAGCCCTTCTTCCCCCAGGGCTGGGGCGAACTGCCGAAGGAGGTGACACCCAGGGATAGTTCCTATTTGGCGAATGACGCAGGAATCGCCTTGGACTCTTGCTGTGAACGGGCTGCCGCCCTCGCCGTTTACGGCGCTAGCCTCCGAGCCGAATTGGACGCCGAAAACTGGGATGTGACGGCGGCTCTGCTCTATAACATCTCGACCAATCTGACCGACCAGAATCGGCTGGCCCGATCGCTCCGCACGGCTTCCCTCGTCTTGGAGCTTGCCACCTTGAGCGGAGAGGAGGAGAGCGTTTTCATGGGCCTCCTCCTCCTGTCCGACGTCCAGTCGAGGCTGGGCCAGTGGGCGGAGGCCGCCGCCACCTGGAGCCTGCTCGACCCCATGGGCCGCGATTGGTCGCGCGTCACCTATCGGCCCGGAACAGCTGAACGGCATTACGTCGAGTTTCACTCCTGGCAGGGCAGCTTGCAGGAGGTGCACCTGTCCGAGGCCGAGCGCCTGGCGGCCCAAGGCAAAGACCGCCGCATCATCCGCGATCTCTGCCGCCTGCGCGGCGACTGGCGGCTCACGCAGGGCGAGTGGGCGCTGGCGGCGGCGAGCTACAAGGAGGCGGTGCGTCTGGCCCGCGAAACCCGGTCGGTCATTGATGCCGACTCCGAGACCGGCCTCGCCCTGGCTAAGCACCACCTCGGCCAGCTCGCCAATCCCCAGGAAGAAGCCGAACGCCTCGCCCAACTGCGCGACCCGGCGCATCGCCTCCTCGCCCGGCTCTGGCTCGCCCTCGGCGACACCGAGCAAGCAAAGAAGCACGCGCTCGCCGCCTACAAGTGGGCCTGGGCCGATGGCGAGCCGTATGTGAACCGCTACGAACTCACCCAAACCACCGAACTGCTCCGGCAGATGAACGTCCCCATTCCCAACCTCCCGCCCTACGACCCCGCAAAGGACGAACCCCTTCCGTGGGAGGCCGACGTCCGCGCCGCCATCCAGAGGCTGAAGGCGGAGAAGGCCCCACAGGCGAAAAATGGGGAATCAACACAAGACGACCCAGATTGACGCTGGAACCACCGACCAGGCGTTTCCCGTGCTGCTGGTGATCCGCAATTCCGAGGGTGAAGTCCGCTGGATGGAAGTTCGCGACTACTTGAAACGAGTGAGCGAGAACGGGAAGAAACCAGTGAAACAGATCGTCTTCGAGGGCGAGCGATTCGACGTGATGAGCGTAGGGCGGCGACGGGTGAGAGTAATCCAGTTCGGTGTAAAGTGATAGGGAATTTCTGCTTTTGCGAACTTCACGTTTTCAATTGTTAATATCAATCTGGATTCAACTTGCGACCAAATACCTGCAATTGAATTCCAGATTCCCAATTCTGCAATCCGTCCAGAAATAGTTCAAACTGCGTCTTGTCATCCCGGCTCCGCTGTAAGCGCGAATCCCGCCAGTGGTTGCAGATGGTTCTTTCGCACCGTCTCGAGAGATGCCGCTGTTGGGCGGACAGTCGCGGTGGGGGTTCTTCCCGTCTTCCGTTCGCCTCCCCATGATGCCTGCGGACCTATGATCCGCCGTCGGTCGTCAGCCTGCGTCTGGGGGTTCGCCTGGTGGGGGGCCCTGGATGCAGGCTGACGGCCGACGGCATCGAGCGCGGGGAGGCGAACCGCGTGAGGGATTGCAGCGTAGGCCCCAGAAAACACGAAACGCCTGATTCACGGTCAAACCGCGAATCAGGCGTTTCGTGTTACTCGGGAGCGTCCAGGGGACGCCGAGAGGCTCCGCCCGGATTCGAACCGGGGATGGTGGATTTGCAATCCACTGCCTTAGCCACTTGGCTACGGAGCCGTCAGCGACAGAATGATCGGCGATACACCGCCTGTCGGCCAAGTCATTGACGGCCCGAAAAGTCGGTTTTGCCGTCAAAGTTGACTCAAGAGATGCTACTCACGCAGATTGTGCCGGTCAATGAAGGGGAGTCGAGTGTCGAGAGTCTTGAGTCGAGGAAGACAGAAGAATGCAGCCGTCTTCTCTCTCGACTCTCGACACTGGTCTCTCGACTCCCGACTCAGCCAAAATACGCCACCGCGTTGTGGAACAGTTTGAGGCCGGCGCCTTCCTGGTCGCCGGTCTGGTCGCGTGTCCAGCGGGGGTGCTGGGTGCCGAACAGGAAACGTTCCGGGTGAGGCATCAGGCCCAGCACGCGCCCGGTCGAATCGCCCAGAGCGGCGATTCCGTCCGTGGAACCGTTCGGATTCGGAATCCGATACTGCCGCGACTGGTCGAGGTCATCGTCGGCGGGGACATAGGTGAGGGCCACCTGCCCATTCTTCCGCCACTGGCTGGTCAGGCTGTTGTCTTTGACGACGATCCGGCCTTCCGCATGAGCGATGGGCAGTTCAATCTCGTCCAAGCCACGCAGAAAAACATTGCGGTCGGAGGCGACTTTCAGCCGTACCCAGCGGGCGGTGTAGCGGCCATTTTCGTTCCATGTGAGCGTCGCGGACGCTTCGTGCCGTGGATGCTGCCAGCTCCCCGCGCCGTCCGGCAGAATGCCCGCCTTGAGCAGCGTCTGGAAGCCGTTGCAGATGCCGAGCGTCAACTTGTCGGCTTCCAGCCAGCGAGCCATCGCGTCGCCAAGGTGGGCCTTCAACGAGGCGGAGAAGACCACACCGGCCCCCAGATCGTCCCCGTAGCTGAAACCGCCGGGAAAACAGAGGATCTGGTAATCCAGGAGTTGCTCCGGCCGCTCCAGGAGGCGGTACAGGTGCAGGCGCTCGGCCGTCGCGCCGCACAGCTCAAAGGCGGCTGCCGTTTCGCGGTCGCAGTTCGTTCCGGGAGCCCGCAGTACGCACACGCGCGGTTTGGTCGTCATCTTTCCTGGTCCTGTCCGGTCGATGGCATGAGCACGGCAGGAACGGACGAACCGTTCTCGCCGCAATCAGCAGACTACCGTTCCGGGCGAATTCTCACACGCGTACCGACCTGAAAATCGGTGACGGTCGCGGCAAGGAGAGAAAAACCGGCCGAAAATCATCCCTTGAATTGCAGATCGCGGAAGCGACCGAAGGCGTCGTCCCAGGCGGATGTCTGCTGGGGCTCATATTCGCGGGTTTCGGTCGATCGCCGCACGACGTCGCGAATATCGGCCAGGCTGGAGAGTTCCCCGGCCGCTCTTGCCTGTATCAGCACGTTTCCAAGCGCCGTCCCTTCGATCGGTCCGGTAATGACGGGCCGTCCGGTGGCATTCGCGGTGAACTGATTGAGCAGTTCGTTCTGGCACCCGCCACCGACAATATGGATGACCTCAACCCGTTCGCCCGACAGTTCTTCCAGCCAGCCCAGAACCACGCGATATTTGAGAGCCAGGCTCTCCAGCGCGCAGCGGATCAACTGGCCGTCGCTATCGGGAATTTCCTGACTGGTCGACTGGCAGAACTGCCGGATCGCCGAGGGCATGTCGCTGGGAGCCAGAAACGCGGCCGCGTCGGGATTGACGAGGCACCGGAACGGGCTGGCATCGCGGGCCATCTGCGTCAGCAGGGCGTAATCGTACGAATTGCCGTCACGCTCAAACGAGCGTCGGCATTCCTGGACCAGCCACAAGCCCATGATGTTCTTGAGGAGCCGATAGGTGCCGTCCACGCCCCCTTCGTTGGTCACATTCAATTCCAGCGCGCGGGGCGACAGAACGGCATTGGGAACTTCCAGACCCATTAGCGACCACGTTCCAGAGCTGATGTACGCCCAGTTCGCGCTGCCGGTGTGTCGCGTGGGAATCGCAACGACGGCTGCCGCCGTATCGTGCGTCGGCGGAGCCACCACGTTCAGTCTCGCGAGCCCCGTGCGCTTGGCGACTTCCTCGCGAAGCTGCCCGAGCAGCGTTCCCGGCTCGACGGTATCAGGGAACACGTTGGCAGGCAGACCGAACTTCCGCAGCATGTCGAACGCCCAGGTCCGATTGACCGGGTGAAAACACTGCGAGGTCGTGGCATTGGTGAACTCCACGACGCGACTGCCGCAGAGCAGCCAATGGAAGAAATCCGCGATCATCAGGAAGCGATCGGCGACGGGCATCAACTCGGGATTGCGGCGCTGCATGGCGAGCAACTGGTACAGCGAGTTGATCTCCATGAATTGGAGGCCCGTCTGAGAAAAGATCTCGTCCCGGGGAATGCGCCCGAACGAATCCTGCATGATCCCCCGCGTCCGGGCATCACGATAGTGGTACGGCTGCCCAAGCATTTCGCCCCCTTTCGACAGGAGGACGAAATCGACTCCCCACGAGTCGACACCCACGGAGACGGCCGATTGACCGATTCGCGAAGCGGCCTTCGTCAGGCCGGCCTGAATTTCCGACCACAGGCGAATGAGATCCCACCGCATCGTATCGGCGACCGAGACCGGACCATTCGCGAACCGGTGAATCTCGTCGAGGCGAATCGTTTTGCCATCGAACAGACCGGCCATGATGCGGCCGCTTTCCGCTCCCAGGTCGACGGCGAGATAATTCGAGGTTGCCATGTGCGCGTCCGCAGTCTTTCGTGTGGTCAATCGAGGATGTGTTGTTTGGTCACCGTTCGCAATGCGATGGCCGGGGCGACATCAGGGGATTTCTAGGATCCAAGCTCTTCGCGAAGAGCCTTCAGCTCGCGCTCGACCGCCAGGTCGCGTTCGCTGGGGTTCGCGGCGTCGGCCACGGCGTCCGCAGGAGATTCAACCTGGAGGCCAAGTTCCTCGCGACGACGCATGGCTTCGGAGAGCCTGGCTTCGAGCGCTCGATACATGGTGGCCAGATGCTCGCGCGTCGAGACCGCCTGGTGGTGTTGCTGCACCAGGCCGCCAATCAGGTCTTCGACCTCGCGTTTGCGGACCAGCGCCCGCCGTGCCTCCGCTTCGGCACTATTGGCGAGGTACTGCTTGGCCTTGTCGCGCCAGGCGGCCACCTGCGACTGGTGCTCAAGCACCTCGCGTTCCAGACGCCGCTCGTTCTCCGAAGCGGTTGCCACGCTGCGCCGCGCGCCGGCCAGCCCTTCGCGCATTTCCGCGATCACTTCGTCCAGCACCGCGGCGGGGTGCTCGGCCTCGGCGAGGATTTTGCTCAAATTGCAGGTCACAATGTCGGTCAGCCGACTGAAATGGCTCATGATCGTGTCCCTCGTAAGCCCGAGACAGGCCGAAAAACGGGCGACGTGCGGCGGAGGGTGCAATCCGTCCGCGAGCAAGCTTCCAAACCCGAGTGGCGTTTCCAGAACCGCGGGGTCTCCAGCGGAATCCGTATGGTCGAGAGGGTCTTGAAACCGTCTCTAAAGTTCCAAACGACATGCGGCCAGGGGAGGTTCATCACGGTTCCTCCTCCGCGATCATGGTGGCCGTCACGCCGCGCTCCGCGAGTTGATCGCGAAGCTTTTCGCGCGCCAGTCGAAGCCGACTCTTCGCGGTAGGGACGTTGGTCTCCAGCGCGTCGGCGACTTCCGGCAGACTGAGTCCCGCGAAGTGATGCAGCAGGAACGTCAGCCGCTGCTCTTCGGGGATGTTGTACAAGAGTTTCTCGACCAGATCGGCCAGTTCCTTCTGGTCGGCCTTCACGACCGGAGCCGTGATGTCATCGACAACCCGAGACAGTCGGTCGTCCTCGCGGTCGGCCGGTGACGACCGCACGGCCTTGACCAGCGCGTCGTGCGATCTCCGCCGCGAGTTGTCGATCAGGAGATTCCGGGCAATCCGAAACATCCATCCTCGAAATGTTCCGCGCGGCAAATAGTCCCATGCCTGATTGTACACCCGCAGCAGAGTCTCCTGCGCGAGGTCTTCGGAAAGCTGGGCGTCCCTCGTGTTTCGGAAAAAGAAGCCGATCAGCGCCCCCTGGTGACGTGCCACCAGTTCGTCAAACGCCTCTCGTCGCCCCGCTTGCAGGTCGATCATCAATGCATCGTCGTCAGTGCGATGAACATCGACGCTCATGACCGATTGATTTTCCAGAATGCCAATGGACAGCAGGTCGCGGGAACACGAACTTGGAAATGAGCGACCGGCTGAGAGTATAGCTGCTCGGAACAGGACCGTGCCACAGGCCGTCCCCACGAGTTTCGGTGAATCGACGCCAATCAGTGGGGAACTCTCTCAAGCATCTTCCAAACCGAGCAGCCGCAGGCTGTCGCGATGGATCAGCTGTTCGATTTCCTCGGGATTGAGCCGGGGCAGGGCGGTTCCTTCGACAAGCCCGTTCAGCCCCCGCAAACCCTCGATGGAGGCCGTGACGGTGGTAAAGGGGTAATCGCTTCCAAATAGCACTTTGTTCCAGACGCCATATTCCTGCACGAGCATCAGGCTGTTGTAGAGCTGCCATGGCCGGTAATGCAGGGCGCTGATGTCGGAATAGACGTGCGGATGCTTGCGAATGACGGCGATGCACTCCCCTTCGTAGGGGTGCCCCAGGTGAGCCAGAATCATGCGGACTTCCGGAAACCGGGTGGCCACCGGGTCGAGATGCCGAGGGAGCGTGCACTCCAGCGGCGCCTGGGCCACGAACGTCGTTCCCGTGTGCAACAGCACGGGCAGCCCGTGGTCGGTTGCATAACTCCACAAGGGATCGAGGAGGGGTTCGTCGGGACGAAAGCCGGCATACATCGGCATCAGCTTGATGCCACGGAGACCCAGTTCCTGGTGGCCGCGCTTCAGTTCGTCCTCCCAGCCCGGTTGGGTCGGATCGAGCGCGAGAAATCCGATCAACCGGTCGGGATGACGCGCGACCTGCTCGGCAACATAGTCATCCTCGCACCAGAGTCCGCTTAACCGGGCCTTGCCGCCAAAAACAATGGTGCGAGTCTCGGCGGGAGCGCTGGCGGCATATTCCTCGAACCGGACTGTCAGATCGACCTCGGTCCCGGCGCGCGCTCGCCGGGCCTGGTCGCGAAAGTCGTCACTGAAATGCCGGGGATATTCCCAGACGTGGCTATGCACGTCGACGATCATGGTTTGACCCTTCCCGCGCTTCGCCGTGACGCTTGCCGGTTGTTTCAGACGGCTCGATTCTCATCAATTGGGAGCCACGATCCCGAAGTCGCCGCGGGGATCGCGCCAGACCGAATGGATGTGATTCGCGACGTTCCCTTCGATGCCGGATTGCACGTTGACCAGTTCCAGCACGAAGGTGGGCCCCTGCACGCGGTAGGAATGTCCCACGCCCGGCTCTGTCGAACCGAGCCACGCGAAGCGAATCGAGTCCCAACCCGCCTTTTCAATGGCCGCCAGCTCTTTGTCAGCCAGTTCGGCTGTCCAGTGCGAGGCATACGCTCGGACGAGCGCTTCGAGTGTCTTCTGCTGTTCAGCCGTCATTTCGGAAACCGCGAGCCCTTCCGCCGGTTCCTGCGGAGCGCGCGGTTTTCCCGCGGCGCGATAATCGGCAGGAGCCTTGGAAGCCAGAACGGCCTTGGCTTTTTGAGCTTCGTTGAGCGAATTTACCAGGTCGAACGCCAATTGCTCTTCGTTCGCCAGCGTGCGGACGCCCTTTGGTGGCCCTCCTTCAATGACGACGTTGACCGTTGCGGGATTGGCTCCCCAGAAACTGGGGGTTGATGAGATCACCTGGCCATCTTCAATCGCGAAATTGAGCGACAGGTGATGCCCCTCGAAGCTCCAACCCCAGCGTCCCTTGGGCCCAGGCGTGCCAAAGATCGTCAGGAAGTACCGTTCCGGGTCGCGCAAGGGGCCATTCGCCAGATTGCGCTCGCCTTCGCGGAGGTTATTTTCCAAAGCCATGATACGCTGGGCGGCGAGAAAACCACTCTCGCTCAGCGAGGCCCGCAGCAAGTCCTCGCAAAACTGTCGCTGTTCGGGCGACATGTCGCGCAGTTGCAGCCCTTTGCGCGTGGGCTTCGGAATGTTGTGCCAGTCGAGCCGTGCCGGATCGTCATACTCGCGAGCGGCCATTGCCCGCTGTTCCTGAGACAGCGTTTCGAGGAAGCGGTTGGCAGGCGCGGCCATCGCGGCTCCGGCGGATGGTTCGGCACACTCCGCGCCGGGGGTATGAACAAGAACAAGCAGCCCCAGAACGCAGCCGCTAATCCGAAATCGTCTCATGCTGAAAGCTCCTGGCAATAACCGTTTTGAATCAGGAGTTGTTACTATCCGACTCCATGGGACGTCGTGCAACGCCGGACGGAAAATCGGGCCGGTGTGTCCTCGAGGAGCATGTATCCGGCTCCGGTCAAATTGAGCCAATCCGTTCGGAAAGAGACGAATGACCTCACCCCGGCGCTTTCCCGAAGTCTCGGTCTCGGGTTCACCCGCTCAGATAGGCGAGCAGATCGGCGAGTCGTGCCGCGAGGCCATTCGCGGCTTTGCCGAAATTGCGATTGATCGGGTCCGCAAGACTGTCAACGTCAGCCGCGAATCGGTTCTGATCGCGGCCGAGGCGCTGCTGCCGCTCGCCCGCGACTACTCAGCCGACTCCATCGACGAACTGGCGGGAATCGCGCGCGCCAGCGGACTGTCTCTTTCAGAAGTCATGCTGCTGCAAATTCGCAATCAGCTCGTGGCCGATTCGGCGGACGCGGGCTGCACCTCGATTTCCTGCGGCCCACCCTTCTGTACCGAACGGGTCTTCGGTCAGAACTGGGACGCCGACTCGGCCCTCGATCCTTTCACGGTGGTGCTGACACGGCGTCCCACGGGAAAGCCCGCCTTCACGTCGCTCACCCAGGCGGGGCTCATTGCGTACATCGGTGGCAATTCGCTGGGGATGGGCGTCTGTCTGAATGCCCTCCCCGCGCCGACTCGCTATCTCCCGGAGCGAGGCATCCGGGCGGCGTGGGGCGTGCCGCACTATTTCACGGTTCGTGGCATCTTCGAATCGACATCGCTCCCGGAAGCCGTCCACGCCGTCGAACGAGCCGAACGCGCCATTCCCGCGAGTATCCTCGTGACGGCCCCCGAAGGGGCCGCGAACCTCGAAGTGATGATCGCCAGCGTCCACGTCCAACCCGCGCCCGAGTCGGGAATCTTGTCGCATACGAACCATTGCACGAACCAGGCGTTACTGGCCGTGAACGACCAATATCCCGATCTGATTCAGTCGCGCGATCGTCTGCGGCGCGTGGAACAGCTTGTCGGGGCGAACGCGGTATCGCCACTCTCGGGCGAACAGGGCGTCGCGGAACTACAGCGCATTTTCAGCGACCATCAGGACGCGCCGCGCGGCATCTGCCGCCATGCGAACGACGACCCAAACCATGGTTTCTGGTCGACCGTCTTTTCGGTCATTGTTCGCCCGGCGGCCCGCCAGATGTGGGTCTCGCGCGGCTGTCCCTGCGAAGCCCCCTACGAGCTCTACGAGATCGCCTGACCGCGCGGTCAGATCCTCACAAAAATCTTCTGCCGCGACAGCCACCACACGATCAGCCAGAAGACGAGCAGAATCGCGTTGGCTTCGACCAGCGGAGCGAACTTCGCTCCCAGGATCGATGCGTAATTCTCGCCCAGGTGGCAGCGCAGCGTGGCACCGGTCCACGGCCGCATGAGCTGCGACATCACGTACAGCAAAATCGAGTTCATCCCGGCAACGACCAGCGGATAGACCCACCAGCGCCACTTCAATCCGTCAACCACGGCGTAAAAGCCTGCCAGCATCAGGAAGCACCAACCGGTGCTGAAGAGCGTCCAACTGGGCGTCCAGATCCGCTTGACCAGCGGACAGAAGCCGAGCATGTCCAGCCCCAGCCCGGCTAACAGCATCAGAACCCCGCCGCCTACGAGGCGAATGAGCACCAGTTGTGCCGGTGGTCTCGCACAGAGAAATGTGCCGACGACCGACCCGAACAGCATGGTCGCGATCGAGGGGACGAAGTTCAGGGTCTGGTAGCCGCCGCCGTTGAACCGAAACGGTTCGCGACGAGGAAACTGGTTCAGCAGCCAGACATCGACATCGTGCGCCGGATTCGCATTCTTCTGCCAATGGGCTTCGAATCCGCTCAAGAGATGCGGCCAGTCCCGGGGGACACCCACCGAAGGGTTCGGCATGCCCGGGGACGGCAGAGGGGCCTGGGCGAACCAGGCCCAGTAACCCCCCAGAATCAGCGTGATCGCGACCAGACGTGCCCAGATTGGCAGCGGCGTCAGCAGAAAGACGAACAGGTAGCCCAGGCCAATCTGCGTGAGGACATTCACGAACGTGAAGTTCGTCTCGCTCGCTCCATTCGACGACAGCATCACGCCCAGCAGAATCAGAATCACCGATCGGACCAGGGCATGCAGGAACGCCCCGATCCACGACTGGCCCCGCTTCAGGCGATTGGCCAGCGACCACGGGGCGGAAACCCCCACCAGGAACATGAACGACGGCTGAATCAGATCCCAGAAGACACATCCAACCCACGGCACATGCTCGAACTGATGTCCGAATCGCTGCCACCAGGTGCTGTCGGGAAAGTTCCGCGAGGTCTGGTAGATACCGAAGCCGTTGGCGGCGAGGGCAATCATGACCAGACCACGATAGGCGTCGACCGACATCAGCCGATCGCCATCGCCTTTCGGCGTCGCTGAGGCCGATTTGGGAGCCGGCTTGGCCGCCGAGGCAGTCGCCATGAAATGTCCTTCCTGATGGAGCAGTTCGATTTCTTCGCAATGCGACTAGTATTCTGTCAGGGCTTGATTCTCGTGTGCCACTGGCTCTGCCAGTGCGTCCTAGGTCTTTCATCCATAAAAAGATGCACTGGCTCTGCTAGTGACGCACACCCGAATCATTAACATTAACAGAGCACCAGTCTCACTGGCCCGTTGGCTTGAGCCAGCCCGAATCCTTCAGCCAGACTGCGAGCAATGCCGGCCAACCGGTGACCGCATGTTCGGTCGGGCGCAAGCCATAACCATGGCCGCCTCGCGAAAAGACATGCAATTCGCCGGGAATGCCGGCCCGCTTGAGTGCTGCATATAGATAGACACTGCTCAGCGGCGTCACCGGGTCGTCATGGGCATGCACGAGAAACATCGGCGGGGTCGATTCATCAACGGCGACATCCGCCCGCAGCCCGCTGCCATCCTTTTCAGCCAGATACGCGGGGTAGATGAGAACCGCAAAATTCGGCCGCGGCGAAAACTCATCAGTCTTGTCGACCGCGGCATATCCACGATCCTTCGCCAATGCAGTGCGGGCCGCGATCTCGCCACCAGCGGAAAAACCCAGGATTCCGATTCGGTTGGGGTCGATCTTCAATCGTTCCGCATTCTGCCGCACGAGGCTGATCGCCCGTTGTGCGTCGTCCGCGCCCGACTTCCACATCTGCTCCGAGTTGCGGCCCGGAACTCGGTATTTCAGAACGATAGCCGTGACCCCTTGCCCGACCAGCCAGTCGGCAACCTCGGTTCCTTCCAGGTCATAAGCCAGTATGCGATGCCCGCCGCCGGGACAGATCACGATGGCCGCTCCACTGTTCTTGTCGGCCGGAGGAGAGGTGATCGTCACCTGCGGTGTCGACACGTTGCCCAACCGGATAACGGCCTTGCCAGCCACGTTCCGGCCATCCGGCCCCGATGTGTCGGCTTCCGGCGGAAGCTCGCTCGCGTCTCCCGGTGGCTTTCCCGGCCAAAGGTTGATGGTCTCCGCGCCCGTCAACGACTCCGTCGAAAACAGGGACGCCAGGACGAGCAGTCCAGTCGCGATGCCCGATCTCGCGAGCCCGGGAAACGTGTCGAAAAAACCTTGCAGGCTATCGCAATTCATCGGAAGCCCCCGGAAGCGGTCACTCGGTGTGTGGGAAATGGCCCCGATCGTGCCGTTGATCGATGTCTGAAGGGACGAGCATCTTGGGCGATCGGAGCGTTCCACACTCTCCGGGATGGCGCGGTCGAAATCAACGACAGCGGGAATCTATCGACGAACTGGCGTCCCCGCCGCGGGTGTCGCTTCCACGGTCACCGACTGCGACTTGTCGAAGTTCCAGGTCCACAGCACTTGCCGTGGCAATTCCTCGAACGTCCATCGCTCGCCGGTCCCCTTGGCAACGCGGCGCAGGTGGGCTCGCTTGTGTGCGGGACGGTCCAGCTTGATTAACTCGAAGAGGTCTCCGAGGACATCGAGATTGCCGCCGTAGTAGCTATGTCCCAGGAAGCTGAATTCGATTTCCGAACAGTCGATCATCTCGATTCCGTCAACCACATCAAGGGCCGTGCCGCTGCCGATTCGCGACTCGAGATGCAAGTTCTCGGATGCAACCAGCGCCACGTCGCCCCGGCTGACATACAGTGTCGTTCGCTCGGCCTGACGGGCGGCCGCCGGAATCCAGTCCTGAAAATCGCGAATCCCGACGTCCGGCGCGCACAGCACCAGGTTTTCCAGCCATGCGCCGGAGGACGTCTGATCGGTGGACTGGAGTCCGCGCAGGACAAGCCGATTCCCCATGCTGTGGACCACGAGATGAATTCGCGTCCCCTCGGGCAGTTCGTCGCGCAGTGTTGTGAGAAACTCCGTGAACGCGGGGACGGATTCCTGATACAGTTGCTCGTCTTTTTGGTAGGTATTGAGCCCCTGCTGCGAGGGCCAACTGTAACAAACGACCGCCCCATTGAACGGAAGATCCAGGGCAATCTGCGCGGTGCGAACCACCGCCTCTTCAAAGCCGACGTTGAATCCATGCACGAAAAGCAGGAGATCCTTTTGGCGTGAAGTCGAAATCTGCCGGCTCAGCCCGCTGACGAATTCTTCGCGGCCGATAATCTCGGACTCGGGAAGCCTCGCGATCAGTCGCCCCTTACCGGATGACGAATTGGCAGGGGAAAGCCCCTGCTCGATGGCATCCGGCGAAATGCCACGTTGACGCCGCGGCAGATCGACACGCGCGACCCCGTAAGAATTTTTCGGGGCTCGTTGTTTGGTGAACGTCTCGATGTCGTTGCCACTCGGTTCTCGGTTGGTCGCGTGGTATACTTCCCAGGTCGAGCCATCATCTCGCCAGTCGACGATAGCAACGGGTTCCGCGAGCGTATCGAAAAACTCATCCCACGCTCCACGTGCGATGGCGGGCAGCGGCTTTTCCGGATTCCGTGCCCACGTCTCATACGCCGTATCGTAATGAACGCCGAACTGCCGTTTGGAAACACCCGGAGGAGCCATCTTGCCGCAGCCGGCAGACAGGGCCATGCCGCAAGCGAGTGAGACAAGCAGTACCGCCGATGGAGTACAGAAACCCGTCCTGGGTCGGCAGCCGCCTGTGTGCATCATGTCTCGTCCTTGAGACGCGGGAAATTTCTTCCACCGTTTGCCGATTCGACTACTTCGGATCAGGTTCCGGCAGCCGCAGTTCCTTCAGCATTCCGTAAAGAACGACATTCATGGCAATCCTAACGGCATCCTCGGGGATGTATCCCTCGCAACTCAGGGCCGTCTGCCGCTCCAGCGCGCAACTGATATCATATTTGCTGTAGACGAGGACATACCGACCGTCCACTTCCACCCCTTCCAGAAACGGATCGACCTCGCGAATCTGCGAGTCGATCGGCGCGTTGGGGTCGAATCCGGACGGCGACCGCCGCCGCACCCGCCGCAGATCGTGCCCCAGCGAACCGTTAAAGAGTTCGTGGTTCACCGGAATCTGCTGCATCGGGTTTTTGGGAAACAGTTTGGTCGCGAATTCCCGGAAACTTTTGTCGAATTCGGCAGACCCGCAGCACGCATCGGCGAACAAAAGGCCCCCGCGATCCAGGTGTGCCCGCAGCAGTTCCAGTTCCCGCTCTGAAAAGTCGAAGGGCTGCCGCCCATGCATGTAGAGCAGGGGATATTGAAAGAGATTCGGATCGCCGAGCAGCAGATTGCGTTGCTTAGGTGAAGCCGCGAGGCCAACGGTTTGATTGAGGGCCACCAGCAGGTTCCGCAGCGCGCGGGGTGCCGCGTCCCAGCCGCCATCGTGCCTCAGTTTGGCGACCTGCAAGAGCCCCCGTTCGATGCGATCGAGATCGGTCTTCGTCAAGTCTTCGGTCGGGGCGTCGAGTTTGTTCGGCGGTTCGCGGCCCGTGGCATAGGCGATGACATTCACGCCGATTTTCGTCGCGCGAATGATGCGGGCCTTCAGTTGCACGTTGCGGTCCGGCGGGTCGAATTGCGTCCAGTAGTCCCAATAGCAACCCAGGTCTTCCGGGCAATAGACGACCGAAGTCCGGCAGCCAAAGTCGATGCCATAGAGTTCAATCCCCTCGGGTTGCAGCAAATACTCGCTGCGATAAATGGGATGATCGGCTGGAAGACGTTTCAGTTCTCCCTCTCCGGGCGGAAGGATCGCTCGTAGCGCCTCTTTGAAGCCCGATTCAAACTCGGCGCTCTGGCAGGAAGCGGTCGCGAAAATAAAGCCCCCCTGCTCGAGATAGCTCCGCAGCAATTGCAGATCGACCTCGTTAAATGCCGGTCGCGTCGAGCCGTTCAGATACAGGACCGGTGCCTGAAAGAAGGAAGCCAGATCCCCATTCGCCGCGGCGCGCGGAAGATCGAGTTCCTGGCTGATCATCAGCTTCGGCCAGCGGTCGAGAGTCGAAATCAGGTTTGTCAGGTTGCGAACGTCGTCCTCATGCCGGTTCCAGTCGTTGCCGACGATCTCGCGCGGGACTGCGGCATCGCGCGGACCGTACTTCAACTTGTTCATCAGAACGGGGGCAAGCCCCTTCGAGAGAAAGAGGAGCGCGTAGCTGGTGGCGACCGCCAGGTTGCGATCCTCTCCATGGCCGACGCCGATCCAATAACCTTCGCGCCGCTGACGAAGCAGGACCGCTTCGGCCCCTTCGCGGTACCAGTCATGATCCCCGAAGAACCGCCGCCCCGACAGGCGTCCAGCGCGTTCGAGCCCATACAGGTAATACAGAACGTAGCTTTGTTCGTTCCCAGGGTTGTAGCCGGCCGCGAAGTGGTTCGAGAGCCACTGAATCGCCCGCTCGATAGCCTCGTTCGTCGGCTGGTCCTCGCAACATGGCGGCACTCCGTTCGGCGAGACTCCCGCATCCGACTTGAGCATCTCGTCCGCGATCACCAGCGACGACAGGCCCGCGACGGTCATGCTCCCCGTGCTCGACCCACCACGGCCATTCTCCGCGGCCGCAAACGAGTAGCTCCAGCCACCGTCAGCGTTCTGTCCCCGAATCCAATATTCGCGGGCTCGCTCCCACGTGCGACGATCGATGGGGACGCCGGCAATCGCCGCTTCGCGGAGCCCCAGCATGGCAAACTGCGAATTGCTCGGATCGGCGTGACCGCCCAGGGTGTCGCCGCCGCTTTGCCACTTGTAGGACCAGCCACCCGCGTTTCGATCCTGCTTGACCTGGGCTCGCTCCAGCCGATCGGCCCAGAGGGCGATTCGCGGAACGTCCGTTTTGTCCCCGGTCGCCGCGAAGACCTGGATCATCAGCGAGACTTCGTAGTTATTTTTCGGCTCACCCTCGGGAAGCGCACGCAGGTACTTAAGCCCCTTCGCGACGTTTGGATGATTGGTCGGGAGGCCGCTGTTGAGCATGGCGAGCGTCGACAGCGCGCTCACGCCGATGCTGTAATCCCCCAGCCCTTCGCCGGCAAAGCGACCATCCTGCAACTGCTGGCTGGCGAGGTACCGCTGCCCCAACTCAATCGATTCGAGGACCACTTCGGACGTGAGACCCTGCGCGGGGGCCGGACGGCAGATCGCCAAATGGGACAGGAAAAGGCACGCCACGAGCGAGCGAGGTGACAGGAGCTTGCGATAGATGGATCTCGTCATCGCGAAACAACGCTCCCGGCCGCGTGGCCAGTACCTGGAGGCTGATTCAACACCTCTGGACGACCAGACTCCCTCCCAGTTTGACGACGCATCGGCAACCGTCAACTGCCTTTTGAAACGTCTTCTACGCCACTTCCATCTTTTCGAACGTGGGACTCGGACGTTCCACGCGTAAGTGGCGCAGGAAGAAGTCCGACACGCGCCGATCGTATTCGACCGGGTTCATTTGCCGCGCCTGGTTGTGTTTCGCTCGAGGTACGACCCAGAAGTCGCGGTCCGTCCGCTTCATCTGATCGCGCAATCCGGCGGCGATTTCGGGATGAACATAGTTGTCTCGTTCCCCCGTGATCAGGAGGACGCCCTGCTCGCGAATCTCGCGTAGACCCGAGCCAATCGACAGGTAATGAACGCCCCGTCTGAGTTCGCTCAGACGGCGAACCAGCCACAATGTTCCGCGGTAATGCCACGCAGGGCAGATGCGATACATCCAGGCCGGCAAATACAGCGATCCCCAACGCAGCGTGAAGTAAAGTTGCAGCGACTCGGAATCGTAGGCCCCTTCGCAGCAAACAGCGCGGAAGCGAGGCTCGACCGACGCCATCCACAACGCGACCTGGCCGCCGCGGCTGATTCCCATGACCCCCCGAGGAAGTGCCGCGAGGTCGGCACGCGAATCGAGATACCCAAGCGCCGCGCTGACGTCCTCGGCTTCGAACGCCGTCGGCCAATGCAGCGGTTCGTAGTTCGCCTGGTGATCGCTCTCCCCTTGATTGCGAAAGTCGAACGACAGAACCGCGAAGCCCGCTTCGAGCAGGCCGCGGCAATATTCGCTCGCGGTCCAGTGGCTTCCGTCCAGTTCGGGACAGAACAAAACCACGGCTCGGGGCGGACACTGTTCTGGAAAATGCAGGCTCCCGCGGAGCGTCAGATGATGACTCGTGGAGAAGGCGATCGCCTCGGCCCGCGGATTGGGGGCCACGCGAGGCGCCTGGAAAATGGGTTTGGTCTCGAACCGCGGGAGCATCAATCGCGCGTATAAAACGCGGAGCACGGCGTCACAGACGACAACCAACCCCAGCGTGATCATCACCCACCAGATCATGTTGCCGACTCCTGGCCGCCATCCCTGACGCTTCGCGAAACCGCAACCTGAGCTGACCGTGAACGACGTATTTTCAACTCGAGACGATGCCTGTGATGAGGGTTGATACGGGATTACCCGGCGAATCGCGACAAAATGAGCGACACGTTCTGACCGCCAAATCCGAAACTGTTCGACAACGCGATCGAGACCGGCGCCTCGCGCGCTTCGTTGGGAATGTAATCCAGATCGCATTCCGGATCGGGGGTTTCGTAGTTCATCGTGGGAGGCAGCACGCCGTCTCGAATGGCCAACAGACAGGCGATCGCTTCCACGCTTCCCGCCGCCGCGATCAGGTGCCCCATCATGCTCTTGGTGCTCGAAATCGGGCACTTGTAAGCAGTTTCTCCGAACATCGTCTTGATCGCGGCTGTCTCGACCTTGTCATTGACTTCCGTGCTGGTCCCGTGGGCGTTGATGTAGTTGACGTCCTCGGGCCGCACGCCAGCCTGGTTGAACGCCATCTTCAGGCACGACACGGCCCCCCGCCCTTCCGGGTGAATGTCGGTCATGCGATACGCGTCCGCCGTGGTTCCGTAGCCCAGAAGTTCCCCGAAAATCGGCGCGCCCCGCTTTTGAGCGTGCTCCAGTTCTTCGAGGATCAGCATTCCCGCCCCTTCGCCGAGCACGAAGCCGTCGCGGTTGGCGTCGAATGGGCGCGAGGCCTTCTTCGGGTCGTCGTTATAGCGCGACAGCGCCGTCAGCAGGCTGAAGCCCGTCACCCCGAACGGGTGGATCATGCTGTGGGCACCACCCGACAGCATGACGTCGGCGTCGCCGCGACGAATGATCTCGGCTGCTTCGCCGATCGCCTGACTGGAGGCCGCGCAAGCCGTCAGGCAGTTGAGATTCGGCCCCTGGGCGTCGAACAGGCTGGCCAGATGACCGGCCGGCATGTTCGGTTCCTGCTCAAGCTCGGTTTGAGCATCCAGGCGTTGCAATCCGACTCGCGAAAACGCGTCTAGATCGATTTCGCCATCCTTTTGAGACTCCGCGATCATCTGCATGACCTGCACGAAGTCTTGCTGCCCTTCACCGGCTCCCAGGTAAACGCCAAACCGCGCGGGATCGACTTTCGATTCCGAGAGCCCCGACTGATCGACCGCTTGTCGGGCCGCCCCAATCGCGAAGTGGACGTTACGGCCCGACTTCGAGAATCGGGCGTGTTCGGGGGTGTACTGGCTCAGGTCAAAGCCGCGAACCTCGGCCGCGAACCGCGTCGGGAACCCGGTGGCATCGAAATGCGAAATCCAGTCGATGCCGCTGCGACCTTCCTTCAGCGAGGACCAGGTCTCTTCCACCGAGTTTCCAACCGGTGTCACGCAACCCATGCCAGTGACGACGACACGTCGCTTCATTCCGCTGCCATCCTTCCTCAACGTCCGCCGACCTGCTCACAACCGGCATTCTATGCCAATTTTGTGTTTTGAGAAACCACGGATCGGCAACGTCCAAGGCCTTTGGGAAATTCACCCTGGGCTGACTTTGCCGCGAAGTCGAGTGTCGAGGGTCTCGAGTCGAGTGAGAAAGACGGACGAATTGCCTTGTCTTCCTCGACTCTGGGCTCTCGACACTCGACCCAATAGGCTGCCGGGTGGGAGGCATCAAGGACACGAGGGTGGAAGGTCGTTGCCGATTACGACCGCTCAGCCCGCCTGACCGGAACCGGCCTTGCCGACGTCCATGATGCCCAACAGGCCCAGCGAAAACACGAAGTTCTTCTGGTCGATGGACTGTCCCCCCGCCGCCTGGCTGTCGACATGGGCGAACACGATTTCTCCCTCGGCCACCAGCCGTTCGCCCACCATCGCGCGAACGGAAACCATTCCCCCTTCGTCGCGCGCTTCCGTCAATTCCGCCGTGTAACGCAGCGTATCGCCCGGTGTCGCCCAGCTCGAAAATGTCATTTTGGGGACTTTGGCGAGAATCACCGCATGGGCAAAGTCGTTCACCGAACCCAGCAGAATGCCGCCCGTCTGAGCCAGACCTTCAACAATCAGCGACGCGGGCATGACCGCGAAGCCCGGAAAATGGTCGTGGAGATGCTCTTCCGACAACGTGACGTTCTTGATCGCCGTCGCTCGCCGACCTTTGTCAAACTCCTCGAAACGGTCGATCCAGAACCAACGCATGTCAGATTTCCTCGACCATCGCGTGAAACACGCGCGGCCACCGGCCCCCAAAGCCATTGGCCGCGGCGTTTCCAGTGCTCCGTCAGGGCTTGATTTCGTGTGCCACTGGCTCCGCCAGTGCGTCTTATGTCTTTCATCCAAAAAAAGATGCACTGGCGGAGCCAGTGGCACACACCCGCATCCCTGGACAATGACGGAGCTCGTGTCAGGCCGCGAGCTTCTTTTCCATGAAGTTGACGATCATGTTGACCGTGAACAGTTCCTGAATGTTTTCCACCTTCGGGTCGGCGGCGAACTTGTCGATGTCAGCGTGCGGCATGCGGTTCCGCAATTCCGCGAGGCCGGCATCGGTGACGACGCCGTTTGCGACAA
The DNA here is from genome assembly GCA_019636285.1 of Planctomycetaceae bacterium. Lineage (GTDB taxonomy): Bacteria > Planctomycetota > Planctomycetia > Planctomycetales > Planctomycetaceae > JAHBXV01. The sequence goes on along the minus strand of JAHBXV010000027.1, from coordinate 33,346 downwards.
GCGACGTATCGGCCGCGTCGAAGTTTTCCGGGAACAGTTCCCCGCGGGGAATCTTGACGCTGAAGTTCTTTTCCAGCCGGAAAACGATATCGAGGAAATCGATCGATTCCGCTCCCAGGTCGCCGTTCAGCGTCGCTTCGGGCGTGACTTCGTCGTCGTCCACTCCCAGAGCGTCGACAAGCGTTTCACGCACCTTCTCGAAAATCTCGTCCCGTGACGGCATCCGCGTCTCTCCTTAGGCGAATCACCAGCCTCCCCAGGCCGGTTAATTCTTGCAGCCCCTGATCGACCATCTGCAGCTCGCCGGGGCTCGATCCGCGAAACTGCCACCCACTTTGTCGAAAACGGCTCCCCAGCCGCCTTTTCTTCAATCACTTTGCTCGCCGGTGCGGCATCCAGAGCCAATTTGGACTAAGACACCCTAACACAACCGGTTGCGCTTCTCAGAAACCTGCGGAACACCGGGCAAACAGCCCATTGCACAGAGGTTGTGTTAAAATCTCTAAAGAGTCCGTTAGCCCATGCCGCCCAGCGTCAATCCGCCGTCCACCTTCAAGACCTGTCCTGTAATGTACGAACCATCATCTCCAACCAGAAACGCGACGGCACCGGCAATATCTTCCGGACGTCCGAGCCGCTTCATCGGAATCGACTTCTTGATCTGCTCGCCGGCAGCGTTCACGACCGCAACGGTCATGTCCGTCTCGATAAAACCCGGGGCGACCGCGTTGACCGTGATATTTCGCTTGGCAAGCTCGGTCGCCATGCAGCGGGTCAGACCTTCAATGCCCGCCTTGCTGGCGGCATAGTTGGCTTGGCCCGGATTGGAAAAATCGGCGGAAACGCTCGACATATTCACCACGCGGCCAAAACGTTGCGACATCATCGGTCGTGTACAGGCCTGGCAGAAGTTGAACACGCCGGTCAGATTGGTGTCGATGACCGCCTGCCACTGCTCGGGCTTCATGGTCGCCACGAGACCGTCGCGAATGATCCCGGCGTTGTTGACCAGGATGTCGACTCGTTCCCACTTCTCGAGAACCTGTTCGACAACCTTGTCGACTTCTTCCTTCTTGGCGACGTCGCACTTGAGCGCGAAAACCTCGTGCCCCGCAGCAACTTCCGCTTCGACCAACTCGTCCGCCGACTGCTGATTCGAGGCGTAGACAAATGCAACTTTCGCCCCGAGGGACGCCAGCTTCTGCACAATGGCCCGACCGATGCCGCGACTGCCCCCGGTCACCAAAGCCACTTTGCCTGCCAGACTGGTGTTACTCAACTTTTCGTCCCCAACTCGAATTGTGCATAAGACTTAAGACGCGAAAACTGGTTCACGTGGCACTCGTCGCAGCGTTATGCCGACGCTGGGGCGGGCTGCCAAAGCTGCTTGTACAGTTGTCGCCAGTGTTCGATTTGCCGCTCGTCGACCGGTTTCAAGTCCGGGTTGCGATCAGCCAGGTTCAAGGCTTCGAGCGTTAAGCGGGCCGAGACCGCGGAGTTGCCGTCGACAGTCCCGGATCCCTGGAATTCCCACAGGTCTCCATTCCGCTTCTTGAGCGAAATCGAAAGCTCCAGCGTGTGCCCCGGAGCAACAAAGTTGTTATACCGCAACGCTTTAGTTTCGCGGAGGAGGATCGTGCTGTGTGCGAAATCTTCACCGGTCCGCACCAGCCAGGCCCCGCACTGAATCAACGATTCCAGCATCAATACGCCCGGCATGACCGGAAAACCGGGAAAGTGATCCGCCAGGTATTCCTCGGCCAGCGACAGGTTTTTCACCGCGCGCAAAGACTCGCCGGGTTGAAGAGAAACAATTCGATCCAGCAGTACAAAGCGCATCCTGTCATCGTCCTCGACCCGCGAATCGCCCATGGGGCGACGAATCGCGGAATTCTAATTGTCGCGTTTCGGGAACACAACCGCGACTCCGGCGGGTCTTCCCGGCAGTCGAAGTGCACCGAAACCGGATTTTTGCCACCTCCGGCACGTTCCATGACCTAGGTTTTCAAGCGAGTATCGGTTTTTAAGGCGGGCAAACATCCATTGGAAGATCGCCAGATTCGGCCAGGACGGCTCCCCGCGACCTCGATTTTCTGACGCGAGAGCTCCATGTCCGCCCAAGTCCTTTCGCCCGCGCCGAATTCTTCGCCATTGAATGTTCCAGCCGCTCCGCATGCCTGGAACTCGGCGGCGGCCGTTGACGACAATCTGGTCGACGGCGTCATCACCCGGGCCTTGCGACGGCTTCATGGGACCGATTCCGATTGGGCAGCATCGCATGACGGGACGCCCCCCGCCGAGTTCCGTACCGATGTCCCATCTGCCGAAAAACGTGTCTTCCCACGACGAAATGTTTCTGGCGACATTCCTTTTCGCTGCGTCTCCGTCGAACTGGCCGCCGCCGTGGCCGCGCTTCAGGACACACTCCACCTCGCCCCGAGTCACGGTGAGTTAATTGATGTCAGCCAGAGCGGGATCGCATTCCTGACAACTCAACCCGTCGAGCCGGGACACACGATCCTGGTCACCCTTCCAGGATCCGGGCCAGAGCCGCTTTTCGTCGCCGCGACCATCGTGCGCCAGTTTCCGATCGCGGAGGGCCAGCGAAAGGTCGTCTGCCGGTTCAATTCGCCAATTCCGTTTGAGTCGGCCTACCGACTTGGCTCGGGGAATGACGTGGACCCGGCCAGCGTGGATGTTTCTATTCCCCCGGCTGCGGTTTGGCCATTCGAGCGCCTTGACTGACGCCAGAACCTGAAACATCGGCCCGTCGGCAAATTCCGGCATCGGCGAGTCGTATTTCTGGGACGCCGCCGACATGTTCTGATATCTTGATCCGATCGGACGGTACGGCCGTGGTCGATCGGGAGTCTTCGGCGATGGCATCCCCAATCTTTTGCGCGGGACCGAAATCGCGGCGTGAGTTCCTGCGCGTCGGTACCCTCGCGCTGGGCGGAATTTCGCTCCCCGAAGTCCTCGCGCGACGCGCGGCGGCCGGGCATTCATCGCACGAGACGAGCGTCATCCTCTTCTGGATGTGGGGCGGACCCAGCCAGCTCGAAACCTACGATCTCAAACCCGACGCACCGAGCGAATACCGCGGTCCCTTTCGACCAATCTCCACGAATGTTCCCGGACTCAATCTGTGCGAACTGATGCCGCGACAGGCGCGGATCGCCGACAAGCTGTCCGTCATCCGTTCGCTGCATCATGAGATGTCGGCTCACAACGACGGCAGCATCGAAGTCCTCACGGGCAAGACACCCACAGTTCCCGACGCGACTTCACAGGCTCGTTCGGAACATCCCGACTTCGGCATGGTGGCCGCCCGCATGCGTGGTCCTCGCCGCGACGGGCTCCCGAACTATGTCGGCGTCCACAAATCGCCCTTCATGACGGTGCCGCAGTATCTCGGTCTGGCCACGCGGGCGTTCGATACCGGTGATCCGTCGGTCGACAAGTTCTCCCCGCCAAATCTCACGTTGCTGGGCGGAACTACGTCTGACCGACTCATTGAGCGCCGCTCGCTCGTGGCACAACTCGACCGTTATCGTCGCGACCTCGATCTGAATGGTTCGCTCGAAGGCGTCGATTCCTTCCGGCAGGCGGCTTTTGAAATCCTTTCGAGTAACGCCGTCGCCAAAGCCTTCGATCTCGCCAGCGAAGACGACACAATCCGCGAACGCTACGGACGGCATCGCTGGGGACAGAGTTGTCTGTTAGCACGACGTCTCGCGGAGTCTGGTGTCGCCGTCATCAACGTGGACGCTACCGCCACGAACGATAAGAGCCCCCACTTCAGTTGGGACGATCATGCGTCTGCGTTCGACCTGGGAGTCGCGAATCGCGAACGACTGCCGCAAATGGATCAAGCTCTCAGCGCCCTCATTGAAGACCTGTTCGACCGTGGTCTGGATCGCCGCGTGATGGTAATTGCCTGCGGCGAGTTCGGCCGAACGCCAAGACTGTCGCATGCCGCGAAGAACTTTCTGGGAGCCCCCAGTCAGGGCCGCGACCATTGGCCGCAAGCCTTCAGTGCGCTGATTTCCGGCGGTGGCCTGCGCATGGGTCAGGTCGTCGGCGCGACAAATTCGAAGGCCGAGTATCCGTCACAGAACCCGGTTACGCCCCAGGATCTCTTGGCGACCGTCTATCGGCACCTGGGAATCGACCAGGAGCACGCGTTCATCGATCACGCTGGCCGCCCGGTCCCCATCCTCCCCTACGGCAAGCCGATCGCGGACTTGATCTGAACGCGATTTCGCTACGATGAGACCCTTGGCGTTCTGTCTGGGCTTGATTTTCGTGTGCCACTGGCTCCGCCAGTGCGTCTTAAGTCTCTCATCCACAGAAAGATGCACTGGCGAATCCAGTGGCGCACCCCGAATCTTGGACATGTGGCGGAATACTAGCGCGTCGACATCGCGGCTTGCCCGGCGCCTGGCGAGTCGCCATCATCGCCATCGCCAGTTCATGGCCCGGTCGAATAATCACCTGTAGTACCGTCAAAACCCTCTGGACGTCCGAAGTGTTCCTGAATTTTCAGGGGTCTTCGAGCCGCCAACCGGGTTTTGACGGAGGCTCCTTGAAAAATGGACCTCTCATGATGCTCCCCCGAATGGTGTTGGCCACAGCCTTGATCATGCTTCTGGCCGGACATGCTGCTTCGGCAGACGATTCGCCAGACCGCGTCGCTCAGTCGGGCGTGCCACAAGGGAAAATGACGACGGGAGAGTTCTCCGACAGCACCATTTTTCCGGGAACCAGACGAGCCTACAGCGTCTATGTCCCGGCCCAGTACCGCAAAGATCAGCCGGCCAGTCTCATGGTCTTCATGGACGGCAGCAGCTATTCCAAAACGGACGGCGCGTTTCGTGTGCCGACGGTGTTCGACAACCTGATTCATCAGAAGGTAATGCCCGTCACGATTGCCGTCTTCGTGAATCCCGGAACGATTCCGGCCGAGCGTCCCGGCGCGGCCGAGCGGAGCAATCGCTCGTTCGAGTACGACTCAATGGGCGATCGCTACTCCAGATTCCTGATCGACGAATTCCTGCCGGTGGCCCTGAAGGGGCTGAACGTCTCGACCGATCCCGCCCAGCGGGCCGTGTGTGGCATTTCCTCGGGAGCCATTTGTGCCTTCACCGTGGCCTGGGAGCGCCCCGACCAGTTCGGCAAGGTGCTCAGTCACATTGGCAGCTACACCAACATTCGAGGCGGCTGGGCCTATCCCGGCTTGGTCCGTAAAACCAAGGACAAACCGAAGGCAATCAAGGTTTATCTGCAAGAAGGGAAGGACGACCTCAATAACCTGCATGGCAATTGGCCGCTCGGAAACCAGGATCTCGCGGCGGCGCTGCAATTCGCTGGCTATCACTACAAGCTGGTGATGACCGAGGGTGGCCACAGCGGCAAATGGGGCGGTGAAGAACTGCCTGCCGCTCTGAAGTGGCTGTGGGACCAAAAGTCCGAAGCGACCAACATTCCCATCGTTGAAACCAAGCCGGCCTGGGAACCTCATCCCGACGCCGTCGCCAAAGAGGGTGTGCCGCGCGGGACTGTCCATGCGATGCCGCCGTGGGAATCCACGGTCTTTCCGGGAACGATTCGCGACTGGTGGGTCTACGTCCCGGCGCAATATCGCGAAGACAAGCCAGCCGCCCTCATGGTCTTCCAAGACGGAAAGGGAATGTCGGACGTCAAAGGACGCTGGCGCGTCCCGACGGTCTTCGACAACCTGATCGCCCGCGGCGACATGCCGGTGACGATCGCCGTCTTCATCAATCCCGGTCACGACAAGTCGAAGCCCATGCAGAACAACCGGGCCTCGAATCGCGGCTTCGAGTACGACAGCTTGGGCGATCGCTACGCCCGATTTTTGCTGGAAGAGATTCTTCCCGAGGTCAAAAAGCAGTATCGGATCACCGACGACCCGAACCTGCGAGCGATTGGTGGATCGAGTTCGGGAGCGATCTGTGCGTTCACCGTGGCCTGGGAACGGACCGACCAGTTCCGCAAGGTCTATTCCAGCGTCGGCAGCTTTACGAATTTGCGCGGCGGCAATGTCTATCCGTCGTGGGTCCGCAAGACCGAAGCGAAACCGATTCGCGTCTACATGGCCGATACGAGCGGCGACGTCGATAACGCCTTCGGAAGCTGGCCGTGGGCCAATCAACTGATGGCGTCGGCGCTTTCCTACATGGGTTACGACGTCCGCTTCGATTGGGCGGAAGGCTACGCCCACAATGCCGACTTCGGCGGAGCACGCTTTCCGGAAGCCATGAAGTGGCTCTGGCGGAATGAAGCCCACGAGCCCAAGCTCGATACGCGCGGCGATCTCGGCGGCGACCTGACGCTGCTGAAACTGCTGATTCCCGGTCAGTCGTGGGAACTGGCCGCCGATGGTCTCGGCTTCGCCGATGCTCTCTGCTCCGATGGTGAAGGCAACCTCTACTTCTGCGACATGAAAGCGCCAGCCGTGGTCCGGTTGGGCGCAAGTGACGGCCAGCGTACGGTCATCGCGAAGGAATCGGTCAGCGGACTCGAATTTGGCCCCGGCGGGCTCTTGTTCGCTTGCCAGGGAGCCCAGAACCGCGTGATCTCGATCGATCCACGCAGCCGTGAGGTAAAGGTCGTCACGACCGATGTGAAGCCGAATGACCTGGCCGTGACCAAGGATGGCTGGATCTATATCACCGAGACGGGAACGAGCCAGGTGACTCGGATCCACCACGAAACGGGCGAGCGCACGATCGTCGATACCGGAATCGCCAAACCCAACGGCATCGCTCTGTCCGGTGACGAAGGGACATTGGCCGTCTCGGACTACGGCGGCGAGTCCGCCTGGATGTTCCGCGTGAAAGCCGACGGCACACTCGATGCGAAGATGCCCATCATGCCGCTGCGGCTGGCCATCGATCCGAAGGGCGAATTCAAATTTAACGAGCCTCCTCCGTACATCGCGGCTTCGCGCGGCGATGGAATGGCCGTCGACAAAAAGGGACGTTACTACATCACCAGCACTGTCGGGGTCCAGGTCTTCGATCCCACCGGGCGACCCTGCGGCGTGCTGCCGCAGCCCGATCCGTCTCAACCGCTGACGACCTGCATCCTTGCGGGGACGGGCCACGAAACGCTGTTCATCGCGAATGGTACGAAGATCTACGGCAGGAAACTCACGGTCGAATAACGCCTTAGAAATTCTAACACAACCTCTGTGCAATGACGTGTTTGCCTGAGTTTCCGCGGTTTTCTGACAAGCACAACCGGTTGTGTTAGGGGTTCTTACTGTCCGACAAGCCCGGCCACGCAGGCCGTCAGGAAGGAGGCGATGTTCCCGCCGATCATCGCCTTCAGTCCCATGCGCGCGAGGTCGGCACGGCGGTTGGGGGCGAGCAGTCCCAATCCGCCAATCTGAATACCAATCGACCCGATGTTCGCGAATCCGCAGAGCGCGTAAATCGCGATCCGCATGGAATGATCGCTGATTGCCCGCGATTGGTGAAGTTCGAGGAGTCGCTCGTAGGCAAGGAACTCGTTCGTCACGATCTTGAGGCCAATCAGTTCGCCAACAACGTGTTCATCTCCGGGGGTGACACCGAGCAACCACGCGAGGGGCTGGGCAGCAACTCCCAACAACCCCGATAGTGACCATGTCGTTCCGACTACCGGGCTCAACTGCGACAGCCCCTGGTCGACCAGCGCGATCAGCCCCAAAAAAGCAATAATCATTGCTCCCACGTTGAGCGCCAGCATTAACCCTTCGCGCGCTCCCAGGCAGGCCGCGTCGAAGGCATTCACGCTTTCGACCTCGAACGCCACTTTCAGTTCGCCCGCGGCTTCGGGGGTTTCGGTCTCGGGGTGCAAAAGCTTCGCGACCATGAGGGCTGCCGGCGCGGAGATGACGGAGGCCGTCAACAGGTGGCCGGCATCAATCCCCATGCTGATGAACGCGGCCATCACGCCTCCGGCGATCGTCGCCATACCTGCGACCATGACCGTCATCAGCTCGGAATTGGTCATCGTCGCGACATAGGGGCGTACCACCAGTGGAGCTTCCGTCTGCCCGACAAAGATGTTCGCAGCCGCGCACAGGCTTTCCGCCCCCGTCGTTCCCATGGTCCGCTGCATGACCCAGCCGATCGCGAAGATCATGCGCTGGAGGATGCCGAAGTGATAGAGAACGCTGGTCAAAGCTCCAACGAAAATGATCGCTGGCAGCACCTTGAACGCAAAGAAGTGCTGGCGGAAATCCGTTCCAAAAACGAACTCGCAGCCACCATCAACGCAATTGATGAGTTGCTCGGCTGCGATCCGGGCGGAATGCATGAACTCCAGGCCGATGGGCGTCCGCAGCATCAGCCACGCGATCAGGATCTGAAGCCCCAGGCCAACTAAGATGACACGCCAGGGAACCCGACGGCGATCACTGCTCAAGAGCCAGGCGACCCCCAGCAGAATGGCGATCGCCAACAGGTTTCGCAGCACTAGCGTCATGCCCGGCTTTCCGCTGGAGATGTCTGGCTTGAATTGCGAGTCGAAACCTCGCTCGTCCCATCAAGATTCTGGCTGGTGAGCGGTTCCGTGAATAGTTGAGCGAGGAGGGGAACTCAGCGATCCGACGACTCGTGGGTGGATTTTCTGATTGACAGTTCGGAAACTGTCGATATATTTAGAGGAGACGTTGGAGGAAACAGTCATGCCCGCGAAAAAACAGTGGACCGACCTGGACGCGCTGGGACAGGCAGCCGAATGCCTGCGCGTCTTGGCCCACCCGCATCGTTTGCGCATGATCCAGATGCTCTTGGCCGGCACCTACACGGTGGGAGAACTGGCCGAGGCGTGCGAACTGCCGACGGCGATGGCCTCCGAGCACTTGCGGCTGATGCAGCGCTGCGGGTTTCTCACCAGCGATAAAGACGGCCGCAAAGTCTTCTACCGTGTCGTCGAGCCGCATCTGGAAAACATCATGAAGTGCATCGAGGACCGATTTGATCACGCCGGTTCCGGCCGGTGATTTTTTTATCCAAACAGGTCGTCACATTCCGAAGTGACAACCCATTGTTCATCTTGCTTGCCGACAGGAGGCCATTATGTCCGTTTCCACCATCACCCCGCGTCAGTTGTTTGAACTCAAAGAGTCCGGAAAGCCGGTCGACCTGATCGATGTCCGGACGCCCGTCGAGTTTCGCGAAGTCCACGTGACATTCGCCCGTAACGTCCCGCTGGACCGACTGGATACGACCGCCCTCGCGACCAGCGGAGACGGAGTGGCGGCCCCCCTGTACGTGATTTGTCGCTCCGGCAGCCGCGGCCGACAGGCCTGCGAAAAACTCCTCGCCGCTGGCCGGACCCAAGTCGTCAACGTCGAAGGGGGAACACAGGCCTGGGATGAAGCGGGATTGCCCGTCACGCGAGGAAAGAAAGCGATCTCCCTCGAACGGCAGGTCCGCATCGCCGCCGGTACGCTGGTGGTCGTTGGTTCCGCCTTAGGGGCATTCGTCAGCCCGTACTGGATCGGCCTCTCAGCGTTCGTCGGCGCGGGCCTGGTCTTCGCAGGGATTACTGACACCTGCGGTATGGGAATGCTGCTGGCTCGCATGCCGTGGAATCGTGTTTCCGACTCATCAAAACCGACTGCTGCTTCCGGGACCTGCCAATTGCCAAAGAACGACAGTAAGAAAGCATGCTGCGGTTAATTGCTTGCGACGCACATCGAAGCAGGGCGACATTCTGGACCGCTCGTTGATTAGCAACCGGCCGGGTATCATCGACCGTTCGTGCCTGTCAGCCAAGTTCTCCCAGGATGTTCCCCCATGTCTCGGACCGCATGCGGTTATCTGTTGGCGTTTGCCTGTTTCTTGATGCCGGGCCTCTCATCGCGGCATGTCGTCTCAGCGGCAGAACCCGAGCGAATCGATCTGTGGTCTGGCCGGGCGCCAACTGGCAAAGGCGAGTTCGAAAACGTTCCCGTCTGGCTGACGGTCTATCGCGCGGCAGGGGCCAATCGACCGGCTCTTGTGATCTGTCCCGGTGGCGGCTACGGCGGGCACGCCATCGAACCGGAAGGCCACGGCATCGCGAAGTGGCTCAACGGGCACGGCGTGACCGGACTGGTGCTGCAATACCGGCTGCCAGCCGGACGTTCGGAGGTTCCGCTCCTGGATGTCCAGCGCGCCATCCGGACTGCGCGGGCCAATGCCGAGACGTGGGGTCTCGATCCAAAACGTCTCGGCATCATTGGCTTCTCGGCTGGGGGGCATCTCGCGGCGAGCGCTTCGACGCTCTTTGACAACGGTCGTGCCGACAGCGAAGACGCCATCGAGAAGCTGAGCTCCCGCCCCGATTTCTCGATCCTCATCTATCCGGTCATCTCGATGGGCGAACTCGGGCATGGCGGCTCCCGCAAGCATCTTCTGGGTGAATCACCCAGCGAAGACTTGATCCGCCGCTTCTCGTGCGACCAGCAAGTCACGGCGGACACCCCACCGGCTTTTCTCGCTCATGCGGTCGACGACAAAGTCGTCGTCCTCGCAAACAGCCGCGTCTATCACGATGCGCAGCTTCGTCATGGTGTTGCCTCAATGCTCCTGGAACTCCCATCAGGCGGCCACGGCCTCAATCGCTACCAGGGTCCGATGTGGGACGCCTGGCAAGGCGCAGCGATCAAGTTTCTCGAAGGCCAGTTCGGCAAGTCGCTGATGGACTAACCCAGAGGAAAAAGCACCCTGCAAATAATAATAATCCGAAGAGGCTATGAAGTGTTGTAGGGTCCGCTGTGCGGACCATACTCGGTTGTGGAACTGGTCCGCACAGCGGACCCTGCATCTAGCGGTCGCCTGCTCTTGTTTCTGAAAAACTCACAGCCTCGAAGCGTCAGCGAGGGCGAGAACAGAACCTCCCTCGCTGACGCTTCTGGTTAATGAGTCGTCCTTAATAGTAGGCGTTACGCGAGAATGTCATTCACGACGTGGCCATGGACATCGGTCAGGCGGAAGTCCCGGCCTTGATGACGGAACGTCAGCCGCGTGTGGTCGAGCCCCAACAGGTGGAGGATTGTCGCATTCAGATCATGCACATGGACCGGGTGATCGACGACGTTGTAGCAATAGTCATCGGTCTCTCCATAAATGCATCCGGGACGAATTCCGCCGCCGGCCATCCAGACGGTGAAGCAACCGCCGTGATGATCGCGTCCGTAGTTCGTCGCTTCGAGTTTCCCCTGGCTGTACGTCGTCCTTCCGAATTCGCCGCCCCAGATGACAAGCGTTTCGTCGAGAAGTCCCCGCGCTTCGAGATCCTTCACCAGTGCGGCGGCGGGCTGGTCGATGTCGCGACACTGCAAACGGAGATCGCTCGGCAGGTTGTAATGCTGATCCCATCCCCGGTGATAAAGCTGAATGAACCGCACGCCCCGTTCCGCCATGCGGCGGGCAAGCAGGCAGTTGGCCGCGAATGTCCCCGGCTGACGCGACTGCGGCCCATAGGCTTCGAACGTCGCCGCCGATTCTTGTGACGTTTCGACCAGGTCGGGAACCGCCGCCTGCATCCGAAACGTCATTTCATATTGGCTGATGCGTGTGGCAATTTCGGGATCGTGTCGTTCCTCGGACTGAAGCTGATTGAGCCGGCCGAGCGTATCGAGCTGTCGGCGACGGGTTGACGCGTCGTAACCCTCGGGATTGTTGAGGTACAGCACTGGTTCACGGCCCGATCGCAGCGCGACTCCTTGGTGGGTCGATGGCAGGAACCCGGCTCCCCACAGCCGAGCATAGAGCGGGTCGGCGGGCCGTGCCGCGCTCCCCCGCGAGACCATCACAATAAACGTCGGCAGGTTCTGGTTCTCGCTCCCCAGTCCATAGCTAAGCCAGGCCCCGAAGCTCGGCCGGCCGGGCTGCTGATGACCCGTCTGCAAGAACGTGACGGCTGGATCATGGTTGATCGCCTCGGTATACGCCGACCTCACGAAGCACGTCTTGTCGACAATCCCCGCCAGGTTCGGCAACAGCTCCGAAACCCACATCCCGCAGTCGCCGTGACGGTCGAAGCGAAACAGCGATGACGTGACCGGTAGCGACTTCTGCCCGCTCGTCATCCCAGTCAGTCGCTGATTCCCGCGAACCGACTCCGGCAACTCTTCGCCGTGGCGCTTCGCCAGTTCCGGTTTGTGATCGAACAGATCAAGCTGCGACGGACCGCCATGCATGAAGAGCGAGATGACGCGTTTGGCTTTCGGCGCGAAATGCGTCGCCGCCGTCGCCATGTCCGATCGCAGCAGGCTCGTCAGCGCGGTCGATCCCAACGCCACGCCGGTGCGACTGAGAAACGTTCGTCGTGATGTCTCTTCGGCGAGCATATTCTTATCCGTCACTAGCGGCGGTTCACGGCTTCGTCGAGATTCAGCAGCGTATGGGCCACGATCGCCCAAGCGGCTGCTGTCGAGGGCGCCTCACTGTCGGTCGCTGAGGATTCACCCACAGAAAGAACCGCGAGGGCCTCATCGCGAGCCTTGTCGAAGTGCCGCTGCTGTTCGGAATAGAGCGATTCAACCGCCGCTCGTTCCTCAGCAGTCGGCTCGCGCGACAGCACGCGGCGAAAGAGTCCCCGCACTACGTCGTTTGGTTCGCTTGCGATGGCATCGGCGGCCAAATGCCGCGCTGCTTCCGCATAGATCGGGTCATTGAGCACCACGAGCGCTTGTAGGGGTGTATTGGTTCGCGGCCGGGCGAGCGTGCATTTTTCGCGCGTGGGACCATCGAACAGGAGCAGCGTCGGCGGCGGTGCCTGCCGCTTCACGAAGGTGTAAACGGAACGTCGCCACAAGCCCGCGCCAGCATCCTGCCGGTACGATTCGTCTTCGTCGTACGAGACATCTTCCCAAAGCCCATCGGGCTGATAGGGCATCACGCTGGGGCCCTTCAGGGTGTCCACCAGCAGGTTCGAGGCCCGCAGCGCCGAGTCGCGAATCGTTTCGATCGACAGGCGGTAACTCGGCCCCCGCGACAACCAGCGATTGTCGGGGTCGCTTTCTGCTAGCGACTGCTCGCTGGGCGCCGATCGCTGCCGATAGGTTCGAGAAGTGACAATCTGCCGCAACAATCGCTTGATATCCCAGTCGTTCTCCAGGAGATCGGCCGCGAGGTAATCAAGCAGTTCCGGGTGCGTGGGAGGTTCCCCCTGCGAACCAAAGTCCTCCGGCGTTCGGACGAGGCCAACGCCAAAACACTGTGTCCAGAGTCGATTCGCCAGCACGCGCGCCGTCAGCGGATGTTCCGGGCTGACCAGCCATCGCGCCAGGTCAAGCCGATTTCTGGGCGTCGCACTCTCTTCGAAACCAAGAGCCTCTGGGAACCCGGGTTGAACCGATTCGCCATGCTGATCATATTGCCCGCGCGAAAGAACGAACGCCGGACGCGGTTCGGTGAGTTCCTCCATCACCAGCGTCAGCGGCATCTGCTCTTTGAGCGCCTGCTCGCGCCGCAGCGCGGCTTTCCAGGCCGCTCGGGCCACCCGAATCTCGTCGTTCTCGGCCCGATCAATGCGATCATCCAGCAGCACTTCCCGGTCAGCGTCATTGCGCTCGGCTTCCGGCCTCTCCAAAATTCCGCGCAGACGTTCCGAGCGGTACCAGGCGGCTATCTCAGTGGAGCCGATGGCTCGCGACAGAATCTGGAATTCATCCAGTTCCCCCGCGAACGACAGTCCCTCATCGCGGCGGCCGATGGCCAATGTTCCCTCGCCCAGAAGCGTCCCCGTCAGCGAGTCATGCTTCGTCTCGCAAGATACAACACGACCATCGACCGCGATCGTGACCCCAGCGGATCGTCGCGTGCCATCGCAAGCGATGACAACATGCCGCCAGCCCTTGGGGGCGACGCGGTCGCGCGTGGCCACGGAAATCTGGTCCTCACCCCAGCGATGAACGAGGTTCACCGCGATCCGGCCCTTCTGCCAGAGCACCTCGATCCCCCGTCGATCATCGGTCGGTTCAATGCAAGAGAACGGAGCAGCCAGCGAGCTGTCGGCGTTCATCCAGAAAGAAACCGTCCACGCCCTATCAAAGACTTCCGGAGCCGGCCCATGCAGATGCTGCCGACCATCAAACTTCGCAGCCTTCCCGCGAATGCCACGCGTTTCGGAAGCCGGCTCTCCCTGCCATTCCAACCCGCTAGGGTCGCGCTCGTCGAAACTCTCCGAGAAGGCGATGTCCTCATCTTTGGGCGACCAGAGCGTCTCGGCCAATCCGGTCAGGTCGTTAAGTCCCACTTCGAAGGGGGCGCGCAGGGTGACAAACCGATCGCTCGCCGTGCGTGTTTCCGCTTCTGCTGCCGAGATTTTTTCTTGCAGCCGCTCATCGGGCACCTGCAACGTGGGAGGCGCATTCTTCCCGACGAGCAGCCCTTTCTCCGGAACATTGTTAAAGAACGCGAAGAGCTGGTAATACTCCCTCTGCGTGATCGGGTCATACTTATGGTCGTGGCACTGCGCGCAGGCCACTGTCAGCCCCAACCAGGTCGACGCCGTCGTATTCACGCGATCCATGACATATTCGACGCGAAACTCTTCGTCGATCAGCCCCGTCTCGTCATTCGACATCTGGTTACGATTAAAACCAGTCGCGATGCGCTGCGCGATTGTCGCCGACGGAAGAAGATCGCCCGCCAGTTGCTCGATCGTGAATTGGTCGAACCCCCGATTCGCATTGAACGCATCAATCACATAATCCCGCCACGGCCAGATCTGACGCGGTTTGTCGCCAAAGTATCCATCCGTGTCGGCGTATCGCGCGGCATCCAGCCACGGGACCGCCAGATGCTCGCCAAAGTGAGGCGATGCCAGCAGCCGATCGACGAATTGTTCATACGTTTCGACGGAGGCGCGATCAAGATCCTCCAACGTAGGAGCAAGGCCAATCAGATCCAGACTCACCCGCCGCCGCAGCGCCGCGTCGTCCGCGGGGCCAGACATCGTAAAGCCGCGTTGTCGCAGTGCGTCGATGACAAACGAATCAATCGGATGCTCGGCACCGTCAACGACCGGAACTCTTGGTCGAACAATCGGACGAAACGACCAGTGCGTGTCATAGACCGCCCCCTCGTCAATCCAGCGGCTGAGGAGTTCGACATCCCGAGGTTTGAGCGGCGGCGAATGATCGGCCGGCGGCATCCGCAATGCCTCATCCGTGCTGATAACCCGCTGAACGACGCCGCTGTCCTTCGCGTTTCCCGGAACGATCGGCGCAATCTCCGAATCCGCCGCCGTGATCGCCGCGCCTCGCACATCAAGCCGCACATCCGCCTGACGAGCCGCTTCGTCGAAGCCGTGACACTTCCAGCAATGTTCCGAGAGAATCGGCCGAATGTCGCGATTGAAGTCGACCGGTTCGGCCGCCGCCAGACTTCTCGCCACGGAGATGACCGCAAGCAGAACCCCCGCCACACGGCCAATGCTTCTTACGCGACATCGACCTGCCAGCCAGTCATTCCGCACCGCATAGCCCCTCTGACTGATTCCTGATTGCTGACCCCTGATTCCTGCCCCTAAAGATACCTCGACAAAAACTTCGCCACCGGTTTCCATTCAAATGCCGGATCGAGCGGAAAGACCGGTCGACGACATTGCGTATGGCCCAGCGTGGGCAGGTTCGCGCTCGTCGAGCCTGGGGCATCGACCGAGATCATCTCGCACCACTCGGCATACATATGGTGCTGGCAGTGGGGCGACTTCACGATGGTGATGTCATAGCGCTTCGGGTCGCGGCCATTCGCATAGAACAGCGATCGATCGAATAAGTGGACGGGGCGACTGGTCGCGACAATTGTAAACGGCCCAGACTCCAGGACGGCCGTCAGACCGGAATTCCATTCCTGCCCAAACGACTCGCTCAAAAACCGCCCATCGGACAGCGAACGCACCGTCACAGCAAACGTATGCCGCTTAAAGCGACGCGAGTCGATGGTCCCACCCAATTCCAAAGTTAATCTGGCTCCCACTCCGGCCGCGAACGCCGCGCGAACGGCCGGCTCATCGACAATCGGAGTGAGAACACGGCGCCTACATCCAGCGGCTCGCAACGCGGCGACAATTTCCAGGCTATCTCCCGAAGCGCCGGAACTCGTGGCGTCGGCCGCATCGACGAGGGCAACCGGTTGATCAGTTGCCACAGCACGTTCGACCGATGTCGCGACGTCGCACAGCTTGGCCTGCAAATGCGATCGCTGTTCCCAGAAGGTCGCTGCGAGTTCCGTGGCAACGCTGGCGGCCAGCTCGGGTTCGCCATCGAGACAGACAACCGCATAGGTCCGCAAGTCGGGGACATCGGTGAAGGGGTTCCCGATGAAGAACCCAGCCGAAAGGCCTCCCGGCCCCTGTTCGATGGCCTTGGCGGCATCGACCATCTTCCCGAACCGCCCGGTCGCCGTGATCAGTTCGTCACCGCGGACCAGCGCCGGGATTTCGACCTTGGCCGTGACGGGCCGAATCTGCCGATCCATCAGTCGCAAGAGCAGCTTCGCCGCTCGAGCGCCCGTCTCGTAAAAATCGACATGCGGATAAGTGTGGTAGACCGTCCACGCGTCGAGATGTTCGAGCATCCGGTCCGTCAGCACACCGTGCAGATCGAACGATGCAACGATCGGAATCGTCTCGCCAAGCACCTCCCGCGCGACGGCCAGCAGACGTCCTTCGGGATCGACTTCTCTGTCGGCTGCTGTCGCCCCATGCAGCGTGAAGTAAGCGGCATCCACCAGCCCCGCTGCGATCAAATCCTCGCGAAACTCCCGTTCGATGCGTTCGAAATCGGCCTGCGGAATCGTCCCTCCCGACGTAATGCCCCGTGCGCTGAACGTGGGAACCAGCGTGATGTCAGCCTGCTGTCGAAAGACGTCCCGCGCCCCCGCAACCTCGGTTCCGGCTTTCGCGTGGTAGTCGAACATCGCCTGGCCACGGTTGACCAGAAAGTCTTCGTACCGCGTGGGTGCCGGATTGAACGAGCAGATCTCATGCAGATACTCGCCCATCAGAATCCGTCGCGACATCGTCTGGCTTCCTGGTGGTTTGTCACGGCTTCATTTTCGTGTGCCACTGGCTCCGCCAGTGTGCCTTAGAAACCCTAACACAACCGGTTGTGCCTGTCAGAAACCTGCGGAACACCGGGCAAACACTTCACTGCACAGAGGTTGTGTTAGAATCTCTTAAGTGTCTCTTGCATAATAAGATGCACTGATCGAGCCGGTGGCATTCATCCATATTCTTAACATCGACAATGCACCAGGCAAATTCCGTGCGCTCTTGGCTGTCCTGAAACAACGCAGCTCGACAGTCCTCAGGACGGCAACACTCGCGCGACCACCACGATGTGCTGCCCACGCGGCACCGGCGCGACCCACGCCTGGGCCAGCACCACGCCATCGACCCCGGCCCGAACCGCGAATGGCTCCTGGTCGATATGGTCGAAGTCATGCAACAGGCCGACCACGTCGCCCCGCTTGACCTCGCTGCCGCACTCCAGGAGCGGCTCGTAATGACCGTCAAACGGTGCGACCGAAAAGCACTCGCGATCGACCATCTCCAGGACGCGCTGAGTCCCGGCCGCATGATGGGCGATCGGTTCAATCGTTCCGCTCAATTGCCCTTCATGAATGGCTGCCGCAAGCACACCCTGTCGGCCGTAGCGGACACCTTCCGGGTTGACCGCGCAGCCCCAGCCCAGTTCCGTTCCGACAGTAATCTTTCCCAACCGCTCGGCTTCGCTGGGAAGTAGCCCCGGCGTCGCGTTCTGGTAGACCATGATCGAAGGAACGCCAAACCAGCGGGCCGTGGTATCAATCCGCTTTTTGAGGTCCGGATCGTCGACCGGGTGATAACTGGCACAGGGAGAAAACCGCGCCACGTTGCCCCCGGAATGCAGGTCGATCACCACATGCACCCGCGGCCAGATAGATTCGCGAACAAAAGCCGCAATGCGGTGCGTGATTCCCGACAGTGCCGGATTGCGTCCCGCTCCGTCGACAAACGCGCGGTTGAGATTCACGCGGTCATCGGGCTGGCTCTCACGCGTTCCCGCTCGAAAGGCGGAGGGATTGAGGACCGGGACAAAGATCAGCCGTCCGCGCACATCTTCCAGCCGAATCTCGCGCAGCAGATTCTTGAGAACGACTGGGCCTTCGTACTCGTTTCCGTGGTTCGACCCAAACGCCACCAGCCCCTGGTCCGGCTTCGCCTCGGGTCCGACCCAGACGGTAAGCGGAATGAGATGGTCACCCCAGATGCTGTCGTGCTCCAGGGCCACCCAGTAGTCGCGCCGGCCGGGACTGTCGAGGTCGAGTCGATTCGGACGAACAATGTCGCGCATGGTGCGAAGGTGATTTCCATCAGGAGATAGGGAAGAAGATCGAAACAAGAGCCTCCGTCAAAACCCGGTTGGCGGCTCGGAAATCTCTACAAATTCAGGGACAGTTTGGACGTCCAGAGGGTTTTGACGGTACCTCGAGAACAATCAGGCGACGATTTCGCGCAGGACGTGCCCATGCACGTCGGTCAACCGGAAGTCGCGGCCAGCATAGCGGAACGTCAGTCGTTCGTGGTCGAAGCCCAACAGGTGCAGAATCGTCGCGTGCAAGTCATGCACGCTCGTTCGGTTCTCTGCCGCCTGGAAGCCCAGCTCATCGGTCGCTCCATACGCCTGCCCTCCCTTGATGCCGCCGCCCGCCATCCAAACGCTGAATCCGTAATGGTTGTGGTCGCGGCCCAGTTGTGCTTTGCCGCCGCCATCGAGTTCCACGGTCGGCGTGCGGCCGAATTCACCGCCACAGATCACCAGCGTGTCATCCAGCATGCCGCGCTGCTGGAGATCCGTGAGGAGTGCGGCAATCGGCTGATCGAGTTGCCCAGCCAGCTTGCGATGGTTCTCTTCGATCTGCGTGTGGTTATCCCAAGGCTGCCCTGCACCATGCCACAACTGAACATACCGCACGCCGCGTTCAAGCAGCCGTCGCGCGATCAGAGTCTGACGCGCATGAACGCCCTCGCCATACAACTTGTGAATATGTTCCGGCTCGCGCGACAGATCGAACGCTTCGGCCGCTTCCATCTGCATACGGAAGGCGAGTTCGAACGATTGAATCCGGGCATCGAGACGGTCATCCGGTCGGTCGGAGCGGTGCCGTTCATTGAGTCGCCGCAGCAGTTCCAACTGCCGGGTCTGCACGACCGCGCTGGCATGGGGACTGCGAATATTCTCGATCAACTTCTCCAGTTGCTGGTGCTGCGAATCGACAAAGGTGCCCTGGAACACGCCTGGCAGAAAGCCCGACTGCCAGTTCTCGGCATCCTTGATCGGCATCCCGCCCGGACACATCGCGACAAAGCCGGGAAGGTTCCGGTTCTCGGTTCCGAGTCCGTAGAGCGTCCACGCCCCGACACTCGGCCGCGGCTGAACCGAGTCGCCGCAGTTCATCAGCATCAGCGAAGGTTCATGATTGGGAACCTGTGCATACATACTGCGGATGACCGCGATGCGATCGGCATGCTGAGCGGTCTTCGAGAAAATCTCGCTGAACGGCAGCCCGCTTTCACCATAATTCGAGAACTTGAACGGCGATGGAAAAGCGGCCCCCGTTTTCCGCTCGGTGGTCAGGTTCGTGCCAGCGGTCTTACCCGCATATTTCTCGAGCGCCGGCTTGGGATCGAATGTGTCGACGTGCGAAGGGCCGCCGTTCAAGAAGAAGTGGATGACACGCTTGGCCCGGCCGGGAAAATGCGACTTCTTGCTTTCCAGCGGGGACGTTTCAGACGCCACGGCTGTCTGTTCGTCGCACAGAAGTCCCGCGAGACCCAGGCCGCCGAGCCCGAGCGCCGTTCGCTGTAACAGCGCGCGGCGAGACCAGCCGAGTTCGCTGAAAGGATCATTTCCGAGAGAAACAGGCACGAGAGCCTCCTCGATCGCGAACTCGTCAGTCCACGAAAAAGAATTCGTTCGACAACAATAGCGCCTGGGCCAGCTGTTCCCACGGCGTCAGTTGTGTGACCGGCGGGCCGGCGAAATCGCGCTGGGCATTCCACGTTCCAGGCGATTGTTGTTCGCCGCCCTGAACGGTCACTTCCGGAGCCCACAGATACTGGTCGCTATTAAGTTGTTCTTTGATATCGACGACGAAGTCGATCCAGTCACCCGGCTCGACGGAAATGTTGTCCAGGTCGCACCGAAGTTCCTGCTGATGCATGTCCCAGGTCTTCAGCACGCCATGACGGCTGGAAATCACCCAGCAGCGAATCCCATCGCCCGGAGCGGGCTCGTGATTGACCTGTGAACGAACCGTCGCGCTCCCAGCTACTGGCGAAGTCCAGCGGCGCACGACCGCCATCTCCAGCGTATTGCCCGGGTGCCCACCGGTTGCGGTCAATTGTGCCCACCCAAACTTGACGTCGGGCCAGGACGTGCTTCCCTGCCAGGCTGAACCGTTGAAAAAAGGCAGCGGTTCGAACGAACCGAGCGTCTTCGCCGCAGGATCCAGCTTCGCGACGCCGTAACTCCAAGCCTTTGTCTCCGGCGGCAGGACAGGCGCCGGCTCGGCCTCTGCTGCCTTTACTAACTCCAACATCCCCGCCAGTTCAACGTCGTCCGGACGACGCTGGTGGACATCCAGAAACAAACGGGTGGCTCGTTCCTCAGGCGAATTCAACTCGGCATGCCGACCCGCGAGAACCTTCGCTCGACGGGCAACGAACGGATGGTTCATCAGAAACAGCGCCTGCTGCGGAACGGTCGTCTCGGAGCGGGCGGGCGTGTGAAGATCGGGGTTCGCGAAATCGAAGACCCGCAACGAACTCGGAACGAACTGCCGATCGATGAGCCCATAGACCGAGCGTCGCGTCTGGTCGGCCGCGAAAAGATCACGCGGCTTGCCACCAATTTTCTGGTCGAGCTCGTCCGACGCCATCAGCATCGCGTCGCGCAGTTCTTCGAACGACGCGCGATGGGGCGACATGCGACCCAGCAGACGGTTTTCCGGATCGGCTCGGAACGATGCCGCTAACTCATCCGAGTAACGCGACTGCTGCCGGAACGTCGCCGACTCTACGATCGAACGAATCAGTCGCCGGGTACTCCAGCCATCCGCGACGAATTGCCCAGCCAGATAATCGAGAAGCTCCGGATGCGAGGGCGGTTCGGCGCGGATCCCGAAGTCGCTGGGAGTCTTAACCAGGCCAGCCCCCATGAGATGACCCCAGACTCGATTCACCCAGACGCGGGACGTTAGCGGATTGTCGGCAGCGGCGATGCGCTCGGCGAGTTCCCGGCGACCGCTTCCCGATTCGAACGCGCTTGGCTGTTCCCCGTCAACAACGCTCAAAAAGTGACGGGATACCGCTGCCCCCGGATTCTTGGGATTGCCACGCGAGAAAATCACCGGCTCAAGAATCTGCTCACGATCAATCACCTTCACCGCGAACGGCGGGGAGGCCGCATTCTGAATGATCCAGCGATCGACTTCGCCCTGAAGTTTCCACAACTCAGTGACCGTCGCCGAGTCAAAATAGTATTCGGTCGTGACGATGGCTTCATCCGGAACCAGGCACGGCGATTCCGGCCCGTAAAGGATCTCAAGCAGCGTGTCGACCGCCGTTCCCGTGGGCTTGAAGGCGGCCGTCATGTCCTTGTGCGTTTCGCGGTACTGGTCGTGCGCCTGCTTGAGCATCGTCCCGTATCGCGTGGCAACCTCGTTCAAAGTCTCACAGGGCGTCGTGAAGGCTTCGCGAACCGCCGGTGCCAGTTCGATCGTCGCCAGTTGCTCGACGACGTGCGCGTTCTTCGCGGAGAACTCGGCGGCTGGCAGAGCGCGGTACAGCGCCCATGGTGCGAGGACGGGATGATCCTGCGTTGCAAAGTTTCTCAGGTACCAATCCCAGCGGCGGACAAAGGTCGGGATCAGATCAGTGGTAGCGAGAACCTGGTCAAAACCTTCTTCAGGGTACTTCTCCAGTTCACACTGCGCCACCAGGTAGTCCATCACGCGTGACCGGACCCGTTCGGTCGCTTCCTGCCGACTTGTCTGCCGCTTGGTTTCGAGTGCCGTCAGCCGCTTCTGGAGTTCTTCCTCGAATGCTTCACGATTGCTCGCTACGGCCTCGGGACGTTCCTCAAGTCGAACCAGTTCTTCCGTGCAGTTTCGGAAGACGCCATACAACGAGTAATAGTCGGCCGTCGGAATGGGATCATACTTGTGATCGTGACAGCGCGCGCAGCCGACGGTCAGGCCCATCAGGCCGCGAGTTGTCACATCGATGCGGTCGTCGATAATGTCGTGCGTGACTCCTAGAAATCGTCGGCCGATCGTGAGAAAGCCCATCGCCGCCACGTCATTCGGCGATGTCGCCAACTGATCCGCCGCCAGTTGCAGCTTCACGAATTCATCGTACGGGACATCCTGCTGAATCGCCGCGATTACCCAATCCCGGTAAGCCGCGGCCTGGACGAGAAAGCGCTCTTCCCGCGCGTAGACATATCCCTTGGTGTCCGAATACCGAGCGACATCGAGCCAATGCCTGGCCCAATGCTCACCCGTGGCTGGACTGGCCAGCAGCCGGTCCGTTAACCGCTCATAAGCATCCGGGCGTGGGTCGGCGACAAATTCTTCGACATCCAACGGCGTCGGAGGCAATCCCGTCAATGCGACAGATAAGCGCCGAATCAGGGTTCGGCGATCGGCTTCGGGAGCCGGCCCAAGTCCTTCGCTGTCCAGCCCGCGCTGAATGAAGGCATCAATCGCTTCGCGCGCTCCTGACACAACGGGCAGTGGCGGCTGCGGGACGACAACTGGCCGAAACGCCCAGTGATTCGTCACCAGCGTCGCGGCGTCCTCGCCCGTTTTTCCCACTGGCCAGAAGGCCCCATCCGCAATCCATTCTTCGAGTGCCTGGATTTGCTTCTCTGAAAGCGGCTTCTGGGGCGGCATCTCCGGCCCATGGCGTCGGACGGCCGCGATCAACAGACTCTGACCGGGTTGCCCAGGCTCAAGGGCAGGGCCGCTATCCCCCCCTTTGAGAAGTGCCGCCCGCGAATCGACCCGCAGGCTTCCTTCCTGTTTGCCAGGGCCGTGACAACTCTGGCATTCCGCCAAAAGAAGCGGTCGGATCGAACGCTCGAACTGCTCCTCCTGGTGGCGGGACTTGGCGGCGTCGTCCGCCTGCGAACTTCCGTGCAGCAAGATCGCGAACACGGCCAACAACAGTCCCGGATTGAGGAGCAATCTCGCCATTCGCGGTTCGCGCCAGATAGCCATCCACAACCTTTCACGTCCCGACCTGCCCGACGAACGACCCCTGCCGTGAATCGGTCGGGTCAATTCGTCGTCGCGTTGGCCGCCTTCAACTCGGCAACGCGGGCCAGCGTCTTTTCGGGATCGGCCTTCGCCGACTTCTCACATCCTTCGCAGCACAGGAAGATCGTTTGCCCATCCAACTCCAGCTTCGCCGGAACGCCCATCGAACCAAGCCGTTCGTGGCTTTGCACCGCACAGAACTTCTGCTCCAGGGCGAGTTTCTGGTCGGCTTCGTCGAGCTTCCCGATCATCTCGGCGATTTCGGCCTCCAGCGAATTGTCTTGTTCAGCCGCGGCCTGGGGAGCCGTTGCCGGTTGTTCCCCACAGCCCGAAAATGTCGCCACGATAAGCAGTGCCGCCAGACAGGCGCACCGAAGATTGCTGACGCCTACCACGCTGCGTCCCAGATCGAAAATCCCACCCAACATCAGCATCGTGACTCCTTTGAACCAATCAACGATCATTCATCCGTTAGCATATCGGACCACCGAAGTCCCTGCCAGCGGAACCGGCCAGACGATTGCGTCGCTTCAGCTCGGGTCTCAAGATGCGCGGCTGATTCGCACAATCTATCGTACAACGCTCGAGGACGAGACATGAACTCCCCCACGACCCTCGTTCTGAAGACCGGGGCAAATCTCCCACCGGTCGCGCTCGGCTTCTGGAAGGTTCCGCGTCCCGAAACGGCTGATCTGGTGGAACGGGCCATCGACGTCGGCTATCGCCATCTCGATTGTGCGGCCGATTACGGCAACGAAGCCGAGGTGGGGGCCGGGCTGGCGAACGTCTTCCGCACGGGAAAGGCCAAACGAGACGACATCTGGATCACGTCGAAGCTCTGGAACACCTACCACCGCAAAGAGCACGTCCGCCCGGCCCTGGAACGAACGCTGCGCGACCTGGGGCTCGATGAACTCGATCTGTATCTCATCCACTTTCCCATCGCGCTCCAATTTGTTCCGTTCGAGACTCGCTATCCCCCGGAGTGGGTTTATGACCCGAGCGCCGCGGCTCCGCGCATGGAAGCCGATCGCGTTCCCATCGCCGAGACATGGGGCGCCATGGAAGAGCTTGTCCGCGCGGGGCTGGTCAAAAACGTCGGCGTCTGTAACTTCGGCGTGTCGCTGCTGCGCGATCTGATGAACACGGCCGAGATACCGCCTGCCGTCTTGCAGGTGGAACTTCATCCTCTGCTCACCCAGGACAAGCTGGTGCGTTACTGTCAGGAGTCGGGCATTGCCGTCACGGCGTTTTCGCCGCTCGGCGCGCAGTCGTACTTTTCGCTGAATATGGCTCGTCCCGAGGAATCGCTTCTCAAGCATCCACTCATCGAGCAAATCGCCATGGCGCACGAACGCACCCCAGCACAGATCCTCCTGCGCTGGGGCGTTCAACGCGGAACCGCCGTCGTGCCAAAAACTGTGAGAACCGAAAGATTGATCGAAAACCGTAACCTGTTCGACTTCTCGCTGTCAGCCGAAGAAATGGGGGCTATCTCCGGCCTGAACCAGAACCGGCGCTTCAACGATCCCGGCGTCTTCTGCGAACAGGCGTTCGGCTCGTTCTTCCCGATCTACGAGTAAGCAAGAACGATTTTCGTTTCCCTCTTGGTCGCCGGGTTTGCCATCAACCATCAACCCGTAAGCAAGGACTATTTCGTCTCGCTCTTGGGTGATGCGGATTTGGTCAAATGCTTCTCAAACCAGTCCGCCGTCGCCTGCGACGCTTTCGCAGCATCTTGCGGCACGAGGCCGTGCCCCGACTCCGGGTACTCAATCAATTCGACCGTCACCCCGGCCTTCTGCAGGGCTTCCTGAATCCGGCGGCTGTGCGCGATGGGGACTAGATCGTCTTTGACGCCCGCGATCAGCAGTGTGGGGGCATCATCGGACGTTGTGAGCAGCAGCGGCGACATCGTCTTGGCCGCAGCCAGATCAAGGTCGAGGGCAGGAAACCGGTCATAGGCGGGAAGCCGTTCGGGAGCGCCGCGAACCGCAATGGTCAGGTCCGTCGGCGCGACATACGCCACCACCGCCTGCACCCGGCTGCTGACTTTGTCGACGGGATCCTTGGCATTGGGGTCACCGTCATCGCCGCCAGTCCCGAGCATCAGCGACAGATGCCCGCCCGCGCTCATGCCGTACACACCCAGCCGATTCGGATCGACACCAAATTCCTCCGCCCGCATGCGGATGGTGCGCACCGCCCGGCGGACATCGGAAACAGCATCCACAATGCCATACTTGGGGCTGCTGCCGTGCCGCACGGCGAACACGGTGAACCCTCGCTGCGTGAGCGGCAGGAACATGATCTGCATCTGCTCCGGCGGCCGCCAGGCCGAATACCAGCCGCCGCTCACCATGAACAGAACGCCCGCGCCATTGGAGTCTGTCTTCGGCTGGAAGACGTCGAACGTCATCGCGAGGCCATCCTTGTGCCCGTAAACAATGTCGGGCTTGATCTCCACCGCGATTTGTCCGAACGCCGTCGTGCTGCCAAGGGTCAGCACGCCCAGACACAGAATCAGCAGTCGCTTCATGGGGAGAAACCTCGCTGGAGTCAGTCGATTGGAAGGTTCTTAAATCGCGGTGAAAGCTCGCGCGTCGCGGTTATCGTCAGCCAACAATGCTAGAAATGTCAATCAAATGGAGTTGCCGACCCAGTTTCCCGGCGGGCGAATCGATGCAGACCATGCGGCCATTCCGGCTGAGACGCGGATGCGTGTCGACTCGCCATTCGCCCGTGTATTCCGGTGGAGACGGGAAGTGCCCGAGATCGATCCGCCGACCGCTGGCGACGTGATACAGATGCGGCGTCTGCAATCGCTCCGGTCCTTTGGGGTAGGTATCGTTTAGAATCCATTCCAACCCCGGCAGATAGGTGAGGTGCCCACTCCCATCCAGGACGCCCGCGCCAATCTCCTGCACATCTCCGCCGCCCGGAACATCTTCAAACAGAAAGTCTCCCCAGTTCGCGTTCCCCAGCCAGTTACGGGACTGCGACAGGATCGTCCGAGGATCGCGCCAGATAAAGTGCGACGCATAGCCATTGGGGATCACAATACGAATGTCGCTTCCATCGAGATTCGCCGTGAACAGCCGCGTCAGACGATTGCCATCGGGATACCGCCAGCGGTGCAAAGCGATGAAACGTGTTCCGTCGGGGCTGACCAGCAGATGATTGAAGTAGTGTTTGGCTTCGGGGTGCGGATTGGGAATCTCGCCCAGTGCCGCGATCTGAGCAACGGAAACGATCAGCGTTGCTTCCCCGCTCTCCAGATCGACACGCCAGATTCCCGACTTCTCGGGGGCAAGTTCGTCACCACGCGGATCCGGAAACCCTGCGTAACCGTACCCCGGCCGAACATCCGCGATCCGGCGGAAATCGGTCGTGATGCCCGTCTTGCCATCCGGGCTGACCGCGTAAATGGCATGTGGAATCACCCGTGATTGGCCGGTCGCCACATCGAGGATCCGGCACACAAAGTTGCCATCTCCGCGTTCGTTCCAGAGCACCGTCGACTTCGTCCGCGGCAGCCATTGCAGCATGCAGCCCTGCTGCCAGTTCCACGCCGTCGTCTCGCCGAGATCAATCCAGCGGTCCCCATCTTCCAGGTCGACCATCCCGATCTGAATGACGTCATCGGCCACCGGGCTGCGATGTTCGAAGGGAACCTGCATCCCCAGAACGTATCGATCGGTCGGATCGAACTGCAGCTTGTCGTAATAGCCAAACCAGTGGTGCCGCGGCCCCCGCGTGATGACCCGCACTGGCGGGAAGGCGGGCTCCACTTCCGCTGCCATGGAAAGACGGCGAGTGGTGACACCCGCCATCGCGGCAATCGAACCACCCAGAAACTGGCGTCTCGAAATTGTCATCGGCTCACCTTGTCTTTTCCGGATGGACATCAAAGTTGGCGGGGAGACACGTGGACCGCCTCGGCGACGGCTCGCGATAATCGCACGCTGTACCGTTTCATCGCAAGGCATTCCACAAGTCCATTCGTCGCCCGGACGATTTCTGATATCCTCACCACCTCACGTCATCGCCATCTCGAAGTCTGCAACAACCGACCACTCAACGGGCGAGGAAGAGATCGATGGGACTCAATCCGTTCCACGGCAGGCGAATCGACAGGATGGTGCTCCTATTGGCTGCACAAACTCTGATCGCCGCCTGCGCGGTCGCGGCCCCGCCAGAGGGCAGTTCCTGGGCGGAGATTCGCGTCATCGACGAAGTGACCGGCCGCGGCGTACCGCTTGTCGAGCTGGAAACCGTCAATCACCTCCGGTTCGTCACCGACAATGCGGGCCGCATCGCCTTTCTCGAACCGGGGCTGATGGATCGCGAGATTTATTTCTCGGTCAAGAGTCATGGCTACGAACGCGAGAAAGATGGATTCGGCTTCGCGGGGGCTCGCATCACTCCACGAGCGGGAACCGTGAGCGAAATCCGCGTACGCCGCACGATGCCGGCGGAACGAATGTGCCGGCTGACCGGCGAGGGGCGGTCTCGCGACAGCATCCTCTTGGGTTACGACGTTCCCCAGCGCGACGCGGAAAACTCCGGTCGCGTGGCCGGGCAAGATTCCGTGCAGGCAGCCATTTACCGCAACCGCGTCTATTGGATCTGGGGCGATACGTCCCGAATGGAATATCCCCTTGGCCTCTTTCGCGTCGCCGGGGCCACGACGTCCATTCCCAATCAGCCTGACATCGCGAACTGGTCGGAGCGCGGCATTCCCTACAACTACTTCGTCGATCCGGACACCGGTTTCACCCGCGCGATGATGCCGCTGCCGGAACGGGTGCAAGGGGTCATCTGGATTTTCGGCCTGATGGTCATGCGCGACGAGTCGGGCGTGGAACGATTGTTCGGGCACTACTCCCGCCGCAAGGGGCTCGCCGACGAACTCGAACACGGCATCGCCCGTTTCGATGACGACACTGAGCGATTCGTGGTCGCCAAAGAGTTCCCGCTCGAAGACAAATGGCGTCGTCCGACCGGAAATCCCATCTTATGGGAAGCTGACGGCCGCACCTGGTGGCTTTTTGGTAGTCCCACTCCAAACGTCCGCGTCCCTGCCACCATCGACGCCGTCCTCGATCCCCAGCAGTACGAAGCCTTCACGTGCGCGGACCCTGACACCGACAACGTCTTGGCGATCCCCCGGCTGAATGAATCCGGACAACCCGAGTGGCGGTGGCAAACGGAACTTCCCCCGACAGAGTCCGCGATGGAGCTGAAATGGATCAAGGCGGGTCTCTATAAGGCCAGCGAGGCCCGCTTCGCACCCATGAGCAACGGGAAGGGGCGTGAACCAATGAATCTGCACAATGGCTCCGTTCGTTGGAACGAATACCGCCAGCGTTGGATCATGCTCGCCGGCCAACTTGGCGGTGATGCGTCCTTTCTCGGCGAAGTCTGGTATGTCGAAGCGGATGCCCCGACAGGCCCCTTCCAGCGAGCCGTCAAAGTCGCCACGCACGATAAGCAGACGTTCTACAACGTCGTTCATCACCCGTTCCTCGACAGCGAAGGCGGACGGGTGATCTACTTCGAGGGAACCTACACGAACGAATTCTCAGGCAATCCGCATCGCACTCCGCGTTACAACTACAACCAGATCCTCTACCGGCTTGACCTCGACGATCCGAAACTCGCCGCCGCGCGCGAATCGGGTTGATCCGAGTGGGGCTTCTTTTCGTTGAGAAGTGCAATTGGCGGAATCGACGCCGCTATTCTTCCCGTCCAAACCGTTTCAGCAATCCGTCACTCTCCAAGATAGAAATCGCCGCGATGCCCGACTGGTGGAGTCATGCCTGGCAGACCGTTGCCGACCAGATCAGCGACCACGGCGCCAAAATCCTCACCGGTGCCTTCCTGATGGCGATCGGCTGGTACTTCGGCAAGAAGAAGGCCCATGCCAACTGGAAGAAACGCGAGTTCTACGACCGGCTGAACATCTCGCTGAATACGCTGCACGAGGGACGACTCTTGATTCGCACGCTCGTCGAAAAGCGGGTCGAGTCGGTCTATCTCAACGCGGCCGCCACCGACGCCGTCATTCGAGCCGCTCAGAAAACCACCCTGCAAGACTCCACTCTGCCGCTTCCCGAGAAGGACTACTGGTACTTCCTGAATCCCATCCTCAACGAACTGTCCGAAAAATTCGCCCGCGGCGCGATCGAGCGCGACCTCGGAAAGCCCGTCAAGACCGCAACCTATCTGGTCGCGCTCACGTGCGAGTGTGCTGGCGACGTGCGCATGCGAAAGATCCGAGCCATGGTCATCCAGAAGGCGGTCCTGCAGGCGCTCCCGACGGAAGTGCCCGGCGTCAGTGCCGCGTCTCACAAAACCCGTTGGACAACGCTCAACCAGTTGGCGGACGAATGGAAAAAGCATCCCTGGAAGTTCCTGGAGGTGGAACTGTCGGCTTGACGAAGCGGTTTTGCGGCCGACGCCATGCGAATAAACGGTCTGCTCGCCCCAGTCCATCGCCGATTTTAAAATTGCGAATATGGTGAAATGGCGGTGGGTTTTCAGGCAAATTCGCGGATTCTTTCTGCACGAAAACAACCTGACAACACACGCGGATTTGGTCTCCGTGACGCCTTTTTTTAGCGTCGGTTACGTGAGTCCGATTCTCTGTTTCATGCTGAGAATCCGAGTAGAAGTACTCGTCCGCCGCCCAAATGCAGAATTCTGCCGGAGCCCTTCCGAAATCCGGACATTTTCGCGCTCAACCTGCATGAATCGTTGTTTTCCGTATTTCACTCCGATGTCTGGGATCGATTGAGAGCGAAGAATCATGAAGGTTACCAGACGTTCAGAGTCTGGGACTCCCTGCTGACCGGTCCACCGGAGGCCATGATTGGAGTGGAGAAGGCATCCAGCCTCTCGCGTTCCATTAAGGATCTCTGCCAGATAAACCGGGGCGGCCTCTATCCAAGGCCGCGCTCCGTGTTGTCTCGATCGATGCAAGGCGACCTTCAGGATTTGAATCTTGATTCAGGATGCTCGGCCGATTGTTGCATCCACTCGTTTCAGGCGCTGGATTGATGTCGCGCTCTGGGCCAGCAACTGCATTTTGCTTGTTGCGACGTTCACGGCTTCAGCGACCGCAACCGACGCTGTCCCGACATTGAATGAGGCTCCCGATCAGGATGCGGCAGAATCCTCTGCCGTTCTCTCAACCGATGAGCCGGCCGCCGACTTTACCCTGCCGCCTCCGTTGGCCGAGGCCGCCTTCAGTCCCGACCCGGATAAGAACTATTACGTCGAGCCACGGTCCTACGGCACGCGTCGCGAAACGGAACCGCCGCGATATGTGCGAAATCTCAGCGAAATTGAATGGCTGAACCGGCCGGACGACACCTGGCTGGACCTGGGGCTCGATTATCGGATGCGGTACGAGTACCGGCAGAACGATTTGCGGCGGCCCGTGCAAACGCTGGACGAACCGTTCTTGCTGCGAACCCGCGCCTATGTTGGTGTCAAAGAGATTCTTGATCCGTTCCGATTCGCCATCGAGTTTGAAGATGCTCGGCGCTACAACAGTCAGTTCCCGGTCGATACGCGCGATTTCAACGAGAACGAGCTGATCCAGGGTTATGGCGAACTCTACTTCGCGGATGGTGTCGGCGACGACCGCCCCCTGCGAATTCAATACGGCCGACTGGCGTTCGAATATACCGATCGCCGACTGATTGCCCGCAACGAATGGCGCAATACGACGAATAACTTCCAGGGGCTGCGAGTCATCTTCGGTCAGCAATCCAACGACTGGCAGTTTGATTTGCTGGCGCTACAACCGATCGAGCGTCTCCCATTTCGCCTCGATCGCGTGGATGAAGACCGCTGGTTCTTTGGCGGAATTGGGGACTGGCGGCGCTGGTCGGACATCGTCACGATCCAGCCCTATTGGCTGACGTTGTTCGATCGCGGCTCCGAGGATCGGCTCAGCCGAACAATTCAGACGCTGGCGGTTCGCAGCTATGGGATCGTCGGCGAGACCGGCTACGATTTTGATACCGACTTCGCTTTTCAGGTGGGGCGTGATGGCGACCAGGATCACCGCGCTTTCGGGTTTACCACTGAGATCGGCTATACCTTCGATCACACGACCAAGCCACGTCTCGCCGCCTTCGTCGGCTACGCCTCCGGGGATCGCAATCCGTACGATGACGTGAATCAGCGCTTCGATCGTCTCTACGGTTTCGCTCGTCCCTGGTCAGCGGATGATTACATTTCCTGGGAGAACGTGTTCACTCCCAAAGTCCGCTTCGAATGGCAGCCCCACAAAAAGATTCGAACGGATGCTGGCTATTCGGCCTATTGGCTGGCCAGCGACACAGACCTCTGGCCGAACGTCAATTTGCGAGATCCCACCGGTCAGTCCGGCAGTTTCATGGGCCACGAGCTGGATGTCCGGATACGGTTTCCTGTCGGCGAACGCACGGATGTCACCTTGGGGTATGCGCATTTCTTCACCGGAAAATTCCCCAGGAACCTCGGCAAGCCGCTGCCTTCTGACTTCTTCTACCTCGAACTCGCCCCGCGACTCTTCAAATAACCCCTCCTATTTTCCATCCCCCCTAGCCGCGACCCAACGGGAAGCGCTTCCTCATTCCTCCCCCCATCGCCCCCTCCCCGCGTCTCCCCTCCTCCCTCACCAACCACCAAATCTTCATCCAATCTTCACACAAGCCGAGGGTCTGGTTTATCATCGTTCGAGAGTTTGTCGGATATGGTCGTCCGTTCCGTAACTGAGGGGTCTCCATGCCGTCCTCGTTCGATCGTCAGATCACCATGCTCCAGAACGACTTGCTGGAATTCGCGACCGGCGCGATCGACGTCGTGCGGTCCGCGCGGACTCTGCTGGTGACGGATGGCGTCGTGGATCCCAACCAGCTTGCCACCGATCCGGGCTGGGAAAGCCGGGATGTGACGCTGGAGGAATCGTGCCTCGGCCTGCTGGCTCTTCATCAACCGGTGGCCCGAGACCTGCGGCGGCTGGCGTCGTTTCTCAAGATCAACCAGGAAGTGGAGCGCATCCATGAACTCGCGCTGGGGATCGTCGAGCGAGTCAGCCGTTGGCGATTATCCTCGCACTGCCGCCCGATCCCGGCGAAACTGAGGGCCCTCGCTGAAGCCACCCCGGATCGCGTGGGTGCGGCCGTCGAGGCCTTTCGCACGCACGACCTTGCCCTGGCATATCGAGTCCGCGCGGAAGATGACGTCGTCGATACCCTCAATCGCGAAGTGCTGGAGAACCTGACGCGCGACCTGCAAGCCGACCCGGAAACAGCCTGCGACAACCTGCTCCTCTTCTCAGCCAGCCGCGACCTGGAACGCATCGGCGACCACGCAACGAACATCGCCGAAGACGTCATCTACATGATCCAAGGCACCATCATCCGCCACCAGCGAACCCCGGACCGAGTTCCGGCGTAGGCTGGGATGGATGTCAGTGACGAGAGTGGTTCCGGCTATCTGCTCGCGGGGCTTACATTTCGCTCAGAGACTCTCCGTGACATCAATTTGTCGATGGCAGGAGATCTTTCGTCTTCCAGATAGCGAGCCGTCGACCGACGATTGTTACGATCTGGGAGCCATCGGGCGAGAAGCTGACAAACGAAACTGTTCCCTCGCCAGGGCGAAACCAGGCCAGCGGCTCCGCCCTTTCGACGTCCCAGAATCGAATTCGCCAATCTTCCCCACCAGTTACCGCCATCTTTGAATCCGACGATACAGCAAGGCACCGAATACTCCGGTCGGCGCCCTCTCGATCGACCTCCGTTTTTGGCTCTAACAGTACCGCTGTGAATGTTGTCTTGTGGCAAGCAAGAACTCGTGACTCGTCCGGCGTCAACTCGATGATTGGCGGATCGCCGACGAGTCCTTTAACCCGGGCGAACTGGTAAACCGTCCGCGGAGCAACGCCGTCGGCAAAGGTAACTGCAACGATTCGGTTGGTGAGGAAGCAGTACAAAATCTTGCCATCGGCACTCCATCGCCGGCGA
>JAHBXV010000026.1 GCA_019636285.1 Planctomycetaceae bacterium | reverse complement strand
AGCGCGGGGCGGGCACGTGGGATGAGTTCCTCAAGATTCACGCTGCCTCGCTGTGGCAGTGCGACTTTTACGCGAAGCGGGTGATGACGCGGAAAGGGCCGCGGGATCTGTACCTGCTGATCTTTCTGCACGTGGAGCAAGTTGATTCCGCGGGTTCTAACTCCAGCCGGATCGCCAAATGGCAACGCCCAGACGATCTCCTACTCCTGCTCAGCAGGCGTCCCCGGTTTCAAATCGCCCCACCGCTCGCGCAGCCGAGTGAACCAGTCACCCTCCTGCGGAGCCGGCCCCGGGGGAAGCGCGCCGATGTAGCTCGGCCATTCGCCGCCGGCGCCGGAATGGGCCAAGGGATCGTTCGGATCGAGCCGAAGGTAGTCGGATTCTTGTGGAACGGTTGATAGAAACCGCGGAGGCACACTCAGATCGCCGGGAGCTCGTGGGAGCAAGTTCGCGGAAACACTCTCATCCGGCGGATCTGGATAGCGATTGTGATCGATCGTCCATGGAGTCGGGACTCGTTCTGTTTTTCTTCCTGCTCCAGGAAAGAGCCTGACGAGGCTGGGGCGGGACCGCAAATTGTTGCGGATCGTCATGGTTTGTAAGGGCATTGCGCTGACAACAGCAATCGCGGTCTCCGAAACCGACGTATTCTGTCCCCACTCCAAAGATGTGCACTCTCCCATTTTTGACAACACGATGTCGTTACTGGCCTTACCCGAGAATACGTTTTGTCGAACGACAAATGCTTCGAATGACTGGCCGCTAGCGATCAGGTAGTGGTCAATCTCGATTCCCGCGAAAAGATTCCGCGTCACGACGGCCGTCGACAACCCCGGTTCCGAGAATCGCGGCTTGTCCGGGTTCATGATCGTGACCGATCCCTCAATCACGCAGTCGCGGACGACGACCTTCATTCCCTCGCGATCTTCCCCATCCCAACTGTTGAAAATAATCGGCTCGCCATCAACTTCTCCGAGCGCGCGAATCAGACAGTTCTCCAGCACGAATTCGCGGGTCTGGTTGGCCGACATGCGACGATGCCACTTTCCGTCGCTATATGTTCCGACGGCAGGGGGAAATCGGAGTTCAAACCCGTGCAAACGGAATCCGTTGGTTCGATGCAGCCAATGTCCTTGGAAGATTTCCGCAGTCTGACCCGGTCGTGTGCCTGGTTCGTTCCATCCGAGCTTCCACTCCGGCAAGTCCAGCACAGTTTGTACCTCACTGATCAGCCCAGTGTCTTTTGGCAGAGAATCCATCACCAGTCGTTCCGGGTACGGCCCTTTGTCCAGGACTTTGACCACCTCTCCCGGCTGCAAAGCATCGAGCGCTGCCTGGATGGTTTTAAACTGTCCAGTACCATCCTGAGCAACCGTGAGAACCTTCCGCCCTTTGAGCCATTCCTTAAGCGGCGGCGGCTCGTCGATTGCGAGCGGGGCCGTGATCACTCCTTGAGGCCCTGGTCTCATAGGCGGCACCCCGCCCTCATCTCCGCTTATCTTGTCGCCGCAGTGCGCCTGACGAACAGCATCGACGGTCAAAACAGTTCGAAAACCGACCAGATGAGTCTGGGACGTTGGAAGGGATGCGAACCGCAACGACGCACGGCAATACGTTGGCGCGGCACTCCAATGTCCACCCCGAACGACGCGCTGGTCACCGGCCGAAAACGAGGGCATTGGATTCACGGCAGCGCGGTCGGTGAACGTGCCATAATAGGCCGGATCCCAACTGTCCTGGACCCACTCCCACACGTTGCCATGGACGTCAAAGAGTCCGAACGGGTTAGCGTCGGCCTCTCCCACTGGGTGGGTCTTTGCTCCTGAGTTGCCACCGAACCAGGCCGTCAGAAGCAGCGAGTCGGGATCGTCGCCGCTCCAGAACTGCGTCGTTGTCCCAGCGCGGCAGACGAACTCCCACTCCGCTTCCGTCGGCAACCGGTAACCGTCACCTTCCACAGTGACGACTGATTCCCCCACAATACGATAAGACGGTTTCAAACTCTCCTGTTCGCTGAGTTTCGCGCAGAACTGGGTCGCACCGTTCCAACTCACCATTTCCGCTGGGTAATGGCCGGTCTCCAGTCCAGCGACGGCCTCCTTACCAGTGCCAGTCGCCGAGAAATATGATGGATTAGTCGCCGTGACTCGCTCGTACTGCATCTGAGTCACCTCGGTGATACCGACAAAGATCGGCCAAGTCAGAATCACCTTATGCTGCGGAGCCCCGCTCTGGATGCATTCCCTCCAGTGCTGATCGTCGAAAGAGACCTTCAACGCGGCTTCGATCTCGTCCGGCGTGCTCCCCATCACAAACTCCCCCGGCGGGACCAGACGGAATTTCATGCCGATCGAGTTGGTGTATTCCACCGGCACCTTCAGATACGCCGCCCATTCGTCTTGATGCCGCTTCGCCTGTGCGGCGTCGAAAGGAGCGATCGCGGGCTTCGGCGCGTCAGCTGGCCACCCATGCCAGTCTGACTGCGAGGCCAGCGTTGTGGATTGGGTGTGCGAGGATGCGGGCGAGGCGACCTGTTTGATGGCCACTTTCGACCCGGGTGCGGCATCGACGTCGAGTTCGATTCCCTCGGGCACGTTGAATGTCGACTTTGTACCGTCCTTGTTAGTAATAGTGACGATGATTCCGGCAGCGAGCAGTAACAGCCCACCGGCACCCGCCATGACCAACGTGCGCGGTCGACGCCCGCTCCGTCCCGAACTCGCGCTCGGCAGAGTGTCCGGCAGGGAGGCAGCCGAAGGGCTGAGTTCCGCCGATGTCACCATTCCCGTTGACAAGGCCAAGCCGGTGCCAGGAGCACCAAGCGATTCCGGGTTGGCCACCTTAGAGGACGAGAATGGTTGGAGGGACGCCACTACTTCCGCAGCCGTCTGATAGCGGTCGGCAGGCGACTTGGCCATCAGTTTTTGGTAGATGTCAACCACCGCGGCGGGAACATCGGGCCGCGCCTCAGCCAGGTCGGGAATCGGGTCGTTGACATGCCCCCTGAACTTCGCGACCGTCGTCTTGTAGCGATCGCCACCATACGGTGGTCGTCCAGTCAGCACGTAATAAAGGGTACAGCCTAACGCGTAGAGATCGGCACGGGCGTCGGTGGTGTGGGCGTCTTCCCACTGCTCCGGAGCCATGAAGTCCGGAGTGCCGAAGGCCTGTCCGGCGCTGGTGAGTTCAGACGATTCCGCGGTGTCGTCAGCCAACCGCGCCAGCCCCAGGTCGAGCAGCTTGATCTGCCCGTTTTTGCCGACCAGGAGATTCGCGGGCTTGAGGTCTCGATGCACCAGGCCGGCGGCATGGGCGGCCGCCAACGCGAGTGCCGCCTGTCGGATCGCCTTGCAACCGTTCACCACCGATAATGGACCGCGGTTTTTCACCAACTGGGCTAGATCGGTTCCCTCGACATACTCCATGGCCAGGTAATGCGTGCCGTCGATCTCTCCGGCATCCATGGCACGCACGATGTGCGGATGCTCCAACTTCCCAACGGCTCTCATCTCACGCTCGAAGCGTGCCACAGCCGCCTGATGCCGTGTGACCTGCGAGGGAAGAACCTTGAGCGCGACGACTTTGTCGAGCCGGGTATGCATCGCCTGGTAGACCGCTCCCATCCCCCCTTCGCCGAGCTTCTTCAGAATTCGATATGGCCCGAACAAATTGCCCGGCACGATGGCTGCTGTGCCAGTGATCTGAACAGTCGGTGCGGCGGTTACGGGTGACGGAGACGACAGAAAGGTAGGCTGGTCCACCTCTGACGCGGCCGTGGGAGCGGACGACATCACGTCTTCCCGAGATGCTTCCACGAGTCGTTGTTTCAAGGCTTCGACCGCAGCGGCCT
The DNA here is from genome assembly GCA_019636285.1 of Planctomycetaceae bacterium. Classification (GTDB taxonomy): domain Bacteria; phylum Planctomycetota; class Planctomycetia; order Planctomycetales; family Planctomycetaceae; genus JAHBXV01. The sequence goes on along the minus strand of JAHBXV010000026.1, from coordinate 88,010 downwards.
CATCGGCCGATTCCTGCAGATGACGACTGGCGCGCAGCGCGTCCACGAGTGTGTCGGCCTTGCAGACGGAGCGTGTCCGCGCCAGGCATTCTGGGCAATCAAGGAGATGTTCTTCCCAGAATGCGGCCTTTTCCTCGCTGAGGTCACCCACCGTGAGACTCTGCAGAACGTCGTCGGGAATGCATTCGGGACCGAGCATCTGGACCACGCTCTTTCAGCGACCGTTGGATGGATCGGACAGACAGTGCGGGAATCGACAAGCATCACACCCAACAGGTATGCGCCTCGCCCGCTGATCCTTACACCAAATCTTTGAAAAACTTGAAACGCAAGTCGATCGTCAGTCGATCAGGCCGGCCAATTCGTGGCGCAACCTCCTCAGCACTCGGGACTTAGCCACGTACACCGCGGCTTCCGAAAGGCCGAGTTGCCGCGCCACTTCGGCAGCGGTTTGTCCTTCGACCACCTGCCGCCAGCAGGCTTGCCAGGTGCTGGGCTCGAACTGCGACTGCATGACCTGCAGAGCTTTCCGACTGAGGTACTGGCGATATTCCGCTTCCCAGAAGGCGTCGACGGCCGGGTCGGGAATCTGCCCCAAAGGATCGTCGACGCCTCCCTGCCCCACGGGTTGTTCTCGTCGACGTTGTTGTTCCCGGCATTTGTTGACAGTTACCGTCTTCAACCAGCCACGAAAACTCCCCCGCGCGGGGTCGTACTCGAAGTCCGGAAGTTCCGCCGCGAGAACGACGAACACGTCCTGAACGAGGTCCGCCGCGTCCGCATCCGGGAGACCGGCAAGCCGCGTCCAGCGGAGCAGCAACGGCGTATAAAGGGACGCGAGACGCGTCCACGCTTCGCGATCTTCCCGCCGTCGCACACGCTGCAGCAACGTGACCGAAGTGGATGTCATGGCCAGGCTTGGCGAGGGGAGTCAGTCGAAATGAAATTCAAGGTGTGATTGTGTTCACGAGAGAAATGGTTTGCAATCGACGATTAAGCCGCGCGGACCCCGTGCGAAACGAGAGATTCTGAAAATCCCGCATGAGCCTGTCTACCACCCGCACACCGCGGGCGCACGATTCATTCAGACGCTGCAGCAGGAGTGTCTCGATTACTTCGTGGTGTTCGGCGAGCAGCACATGAACTACGTGGTTTCGGAGATGGTCGCCCACTATCACGAGGAGCGGCCGCACCAGGGAAAAAAGAATCAGGAGTTGAGTCGAGCCCTGCGGAAGGCGCCGAAGCGCCAAGAGAAGTCCGGAACGCCGCCGGACGTCGTGCCGCTCGGAGACATCCACTGTCAGCAGCGATTGGGTGGGTTGCTGAAGCACGACAGTTAGACGGCGGCGTGATGGCGGTTCCAACTGACGTCAACAAAACGTCGTGCGTTCCAGCGCCGACCGCACGTCGTCCAGTCGTCTCTCTCAATCGCGGACGCTCGTATCGTCACTTTCTGAAGCCATGCTGACTGAGAACAACGGTGTCTCCCAGTCCTCAATGGCCGCTCGCAACGTCCGATCTAGTTTTTGCAGGGGGCGGCCTCTGGCGGAATGAGGGCATTTCACTCCGGTAGATCCAAGCCACGTATTGGTGTGACTATGGAGATTGCGAAGTTGGAATTGAGGGCTCACTCGTCGTCACGACCTCTGCGGTATGGCGAGGCGACGACGAGGGCTTTGGAACGACATTCCAAGCCAACCCAGAGAACTTCATCAGACAGATGATCCAGTTCGTCAGGTCGATTTCCCACCAGCGATGCCCGTGGGAAGCCGAACGGGGATAGGCATGGTGGTTATTGTGCCAGCCCTCTCCGAAGGCCAGGAGTCCGACCCACCAGAGGTTGCGACTATTGTCTCGCGTTTCATAGTTGCGATAGCCCCACATGTGGGAGGCCGAGTTGACCGCCCAGGTGACATGCAGGACATACACCAGCCGCACAAACATCCCATACACGACAAAAGACAGCCCCGTGCGCAAGTCCCACAGCCCCCATCCGAGACTGAAGAGGCAAACCCCCAGGGCGAGGTGCCACCAGAGGAACGTGCGATCCAGAAGTCGTAGGAATGGTTCCTTCAGCAAATCGGGCGAATACTGCCGGTACAATTGCGCCCAATGCTGCGAACCGTGACGCGGGAACATCCACAGCATGTGACTCCACCACCCACCATCCTTCGGGGAATGAGGATCGTGTTCCTCGTCACTGAAGCGGTGGTGCTTGCGATGAGCCGAGACCCACATGATCGGCGGACCTTCGCCAGCGAGGGTGCCGAAGAGGGCCAGCAGTCCGCGAACCGGGCGGTAGGTTTTGAAGCTGCTGTGCGTTAACAGCCGGTGAAACCCAAGGCAAACCCCCAGCCCTCCCGTCACCCAGCTCAGAATCAATGCCAACCCCAAGCCGTACCAGGTAAAGCAGAAGGGAGCGGCTAGAGCTCCCAGGTGCAGAAACCCGACCCATAACACGGCGGGCCATTCCAACCCGTTCCGCCAATGGTCTTTCTGGTGATGAAAGGGGCCAGCGACCGTTGGCGATTCTATGATTGACTCCAGTCAGTACCAGGCCTTCGGACATTTCTTCACGGCTGGAAATGTCCATTCCACCCGGCAGTGTATCCTATCGCGTCGGTCCAGCAAATGCAGCGCGAGACGGCACGCATTGCGTGCCGACAGATGACCGGTGAATCACGTGGCTGCCGCCGATTCAATCCGCGGCTGTTCGGTTCGGAGACTTTGCGAAGTCAATTCGAGGCACGCCGTTCGCACCGACACCTGGCCGGCACATCCAGAGTGACTGCCGATGCTTCGCGACCATGCTCCGACTCGCCATCGCACGCAGTTCGGCGGATCACTCTCGCCGTTCGCCTGCCAAGCACTGCCTGAAGTCACCGTCGTCTTCGGCCTGTACGTCCCTCGGCGCGTATTCGCCACCTTTCGGGGCGATCACGCCCTGACGAATCAGCGACGCGACGCTCCGATGGACGCGGTCGAGATCTGTTTGCGGCTTCCCAGCCGTCAAGGCAGTCTCACCGGATGGCGATGCGTGAGCCGTTCTATCCGCCGCGGCATCATCTTCATTCATCCCGTTGGCCCGCGATGCCGCAGATTCGGACCGTCCCGTCGATTCGCCGCAGCTGCGCGTGCAATCAATGTAGGCAGGCTGCCGCCAGAATGAAACAGAGACGAACTCCTGCCTTCTCGAAGCAACTATCTCTCCTGGGGAAAAGCCCCATTTCAGCGCAACGGACTTCACACTATGAATCCGGCTGCTTACCGCGTCGGGCTTGCCTTGCGATCAAGACATGTCCAACGAACTGATTGGAGGGAAAGTGGCCGACCTTCCGCCCGGTGTTTCAGAAACCATCATCCGCGAGACCGCAGTGGATGAAGTCAGTCGGGCGCTCGTGAACACGAGCCCCGATTTCGCACGGATCATCCGGGCAGAATACGCCAGGTTGCATCGAATGCCGCCGGTTAAGAACGGGGGCAGCACGAGGGAATTGTGGCAGGCGCTGATGGCTTTTCGAGCCAAGATTGGCGTCATTCGACATGCAGCGAAGAGCTTGCTCCAAGCTCCGGAGAAGAACGAACAGGTCCTGAGAATTCTCTCAGACTATTGTGAGCGGACCGGTCTCACCGCGGCGGCTCAAGAAGAGAGCCTTTCGGTCATGACGGAGATTTCGCTCGCAATCCGATGGGATGGCGGGTCTCGAGATCAGCATAGTCACGGATAAACCGCGCGACATGGTCTCGAGAACGCAGCCGGAGAGGACGCCCGATTGTCATTCGATGGCGGACTGTATTAGCGGCTGCGGCATGATTTGAGCTCCGACGGCGGTGCCTCTACGCACGTCACCGTGAAACCGGATAGCGTGTTCGGCCCGAATGTCGTGCTGATGGCAACATCGACGGCGTCCCGCCCGCGAGCGATCAGAATTCGACCAATTCGCGGGCTGTTGTTGCGGGCATCGAAGACGTGCCATTTCCCGCCCAGATACGCTTCAAACCACCCCGAAAAGTCCATTGGCCCGTACGGCGGCTCTTCCCCAATGTCGCTTAAGTAGCCTGTGCAATAGCGAGCAGGAATGTTCATGCAGCGGCAGAAGGCAATTGCCAAATGCGCATAGTCGCGGCACACGCCGACACCTTCTTCGTACGCCTCGACCGCCGTGCGTGTCACCCGCGCGGCAAGGTAGTCAAATCGTAGATGGTCATGAACGAAATCACAGATCGCCTGCACGCGCCCCCATCCCAGCGGCGTGCGGCCGAATTGCTTCCAGGCGATAGCCATTAACAGATCGGTCTCGCAATACCGGCTTCCCAGAAGATAAATCAGCGCATCCTCCGGCAACTCCCCGATGGGAAGCTGTACCGCATCGTGCATCGCCTGCTCGGGTAGTGCCGCGCATCGGACGATCGCCGACGTGCTGATCCGGGTCCGACCCATCGGGGCGATGAGCCGTGTACACCAATTGCCGTACATGTCGCGGTAGGGCACCAGGGGTACGGCGGGTTCGACAACGAGGCAGTCCGGTCGGATGATGTCGCCGGCATGGGAGTAATGGATGTTGAGCATCAGCAGCATCGGTGTCGGCTGCGGGCAGTCGTAAACGAGTTCATAACCGACCAGAAGGTTCATGCCTGTTTCCGCTGGCATCGAGTCGACTCGTCCCGCGAAAGCAAGTCAGGGATCGGACCGGTCGAAAGTATCTCTCGGCTTCCGACTTTGGTAACGCCGATTACCAGACTTCAGTCTCGGAACCAGGTTCCCACGATAGCCCGCCCGCCCCAGATAGATAGCCGCTTCCTGCCGATTCCTAACAATTCCGAGAATGCCTTCGCGAAGAGCGCCGTTTCCTTGGTTCCGCGCGGATTCTTGCTCATGCAAGAGAAGTCGACACAACTTCGCCCTATCGCACTTCATCCGTGCGGCGTACGGTGAACCCATCGACATCCGACCGATCCCAGCGGCTCCGGCCGCTGGGATTTTTCTTTTTCAGGAATGGGGAGCGATGGGAACGCCATTGAAATGGATCACACTTGAGTCTTTGTTCGATGAAGGGGCTCGACCAAATCTCGGCAATCATCCATGGAAGGTCATTGAGAACGCGGAGGTTGTCATCGGTCGAGACATCACCAACCACAACGAATTCCTCGTTTACGGGCGAAAATTCCTGGAAGACGTGGCTGGGATGGGTGGCCAAGGCAAGGTCCGCGTTGTCGGGGTAGAACTCGACCGGGGCACTCAGCAACTCGAAAAACTGATTGCTGTTGTTCTGAAAGTAAAAGGGAGCCACGACTACAAAGCTGGCTCACAGGAGGTCATACGCCGTCGACAGGATGAATCCGGGCCGAACCCCATCGTCGTGGCGGCGGAAGTCATTTACGATTCTGCAACGGAAGCTTGATGCGGTGGCAGCCAGTCATGCGGCGTCACCAGAACCGTCAGTGACCGCGACTACGATCACCATTCCTGCGCCCGGTGGCCCATGCTGCCGGGTGCTTTCATTGGTACGTGCCTTGCCGGACGAGATTCATGCCCTCTCCTTTCCACCAAGCAATTCGAGCGCAATTCTGGCTGGATTTGAATGAAGCCAGGCTTTGGACGTAATGCGATGGAGATCGCTAACTCGCATACAAGCGCCTTGAGACCCTGATAGTATTGTCGCAGGGCAGACAGTACGCATCGAATCCGCTCAGCCCCGCACCCGCTATCGCCGAAATTGCTGGCGGCGGTGATGGTGACCAGATGCGACATGAGAACGAGGCCTTTCGGAAAAGGACACGGGGGATCCGGGGAACAAAGGACAACCGCGCGAGAGGGCGGCGCAAGAGAGGCGTTCTAACCGACCATTTCAGGGGTCGGCGAACGCGGGTTGAGGGCGGCGTCCGAGGGCGCCAGCCACAAAAAAAGCCCTCAACGGCCGGAAAAACCCGGCTGTCGAGGGCGGGGGACGGTTAAAGATCCCCATTTCTTATAGACGCCGACAAAATCGCGGTAATTAAGCAGTGTCGGGCGTGAACGCATCACTCTTTTCGCTCAGCACTACCCGGCACAAGAACGTTCGGCAATGCTTCCCATGTATGCCCAAGAACACCCGTTCAAACCCTAAATGACGTCGTTCAATACCGGCAAACTCCAGGTTGGTGCGGGCGTCACGATGGTCTTGATGACAACTTCGGCTCGCGATCAGAACGACCGCAGTCACTTGGCCGGGGAAGACTTCATTTTTGACGAGAAAACGGAGTCTTCATCCAAGATTCTTTGCGACCTTGGCAGCCAAAGAGTAATCACGCTCGGCATAAATCTCCGTCACGTTCGCCTGGCTGTGTCCCAACGCCACCTTGAGCAGCCTCAAGGCCGAATTCCCGGCGAATCTTCGTCGCAGCCGAATGCCGTAATTGATTCGGACGTCAACAATGCTTTTTTTCGCCACTCTGCCGCCTCTGCGCACAGACGTCGGCAAAGCTTCTTACGTTCATTTTCTGAGAGATCCTCCCGCCGACCCACATAGCGGCTGACGTAACGCAACTCGACGGGTATTTGAAAGGCCAGCTCGCATCCCCGTTGTATCGCGCGATTATACGTGTTCTTGTCGTACTGGCTGCAAAAGGTCCGAGGCCGCTTCTGACGACAAGCGTCCGACGGCTTCATCGGAGTTTGTCGGCGCGCTCGACGCCCACGATTTCTCGTTGCTTCGGCCTCCTCAGGGGAGAAGCACGGCGTTTCGGGGGCCCGATTCAGATACGGGGAGAGAATTTCCTGCCCCCGCGAACCGATAAAGACTCGACGGTCGCGACCACGGTGCTCGGTCTTGTGATGAACTGGGGAGTACGTCCAATCGTCGGGATGTGCCCGATGGATGTCGATCGGTCGCATGGAGCAGACTTCTCCTGGCCTCATCCCCGTCAACAACTGCAGTCGCACCATGTCGGCAACCACGTTTGGGAGGTGGGGTAGCGTCGCGGCTACGACGGAATCATCGACGGGAAGGATTTCTTGCGGCTCGCGGGCCAGGAATCGCCCGCGCCGGAGGCCAGGAACACTGTTCAGGGCCTGCAGCACTTGGGGCGCCACGATCTCCTGCTCGACGCCCCAACGAAACATGCGGCGGATCCGATTGATGCTGCTGTTGATTGTGGTGCGAGTCCACCCCTTCGAGACCATCACTTCGCGAACCTGCTTCAGTCGACGTGGACCGAATTCGGAGCACAGCGTGCTCGCATCGCAGGCGATCAAGGGCCGAAGTGCGACCTTGAGGGAAGAAATCTCGGACGTCACCTCTCCACTCTTGACATAGTACCTCTTGGCAGCGTCGAGGTACGACAACGAGAGATCGGCAACCGTCAATGTCGATTGCCCAACGGACTGAGTGGTCGCCCACTCGACCAGAATGGACTCGTACCGTTCCCGACTGGCAGGGCTGCCGTACACGCCCAGGTAAATGTCCTTGCCGTTGATGCGGACTTTCGCCTGACCGGACGCCTTGTGGAACTGGTAAGCCGGGCGTTTCTTGTGTGGCATCGCGACCCCCTCACAATAAAAAGGGTAGAAAAAGGGTAGTAACCCTCTTCCAATGCCGCGCTGCCAACACTGGCAGGTAGTCGCAAAGTGCGACTCAGCAAGAACTTGAAACCAATCGGGATGACAGGATTCGAACCTGCGACTTCCTGGTCCCAAACCAGGCGCTCTAGCCAAGCTGAGCTACATCCCGTGTTCGCAAAGTCTAGAGTCGCCAGCCTGCATGCGTCAATCGCGTCAGGGCAACTGGAAACGGAAATGCCCCCGGTTCTTGGCAACCGGGGGCATTAATGCTTCCGCCATTCAAAATTCGCAGGCTTTATGCTGCACGGCGGAGATGGCCGACGATGCGCTCGAAGTCGTCGTTCGAGCCGAAGTCGATCACGATACGGCCTTTTTCTTTCCCCTTCAGCTTGATCGCCACCGGACAACCCAAGAGATCGCGCAGCTGCTCCTGCAATTGGGCGACGTGAGCCGTCATCGGGTTCTCGCGAGACGCTCCCCCTTCCGGGAATGGAACCGTCTCGCCATCGGTCGCGGCCGCCGGTTGCTGTTCCCGCTGGATCTGGCGGACGGCTTCCTCGGTTTTGCGAACCGACAAGCCCTCTTCAAGAATCCGGTTTCGCAGTTGAAGCTGAGTCTCGATGGGCAGACTCAACAGCGACCGGGCATGTCCCTGGGTCAGCCGACCAGACGACAGGTCCACCTTGACCTCGTCGGGCAGTTCCAGCAGACGCAGCATGTTGCTGACCGTCGAGCGGTCCAGGCTGAGCCGCCGACCCAGTTCTTCGATCGTGCACTGAAACTTGTTGAGGTACTCCTGAAACGCCTGCGCCTTTTCCAGGACATTCAGATCGCGGCGCTTCAGGTTTTCTTCGAGGGCCACCTCGAAGACCTGTTGATCGGAAATCTCCAGCACCCGGCAGGGGACCGTCTCGCGGCCCGCCTTCTTCGAGGCGAGTAGCCGACGCTCCCCGGCGATGAGCTGATATCGGTCGCCCAGCGGACGCACCAGCAGCGGTTGCAGGACGCCATGCGTCTTGATCGAATCGCACAGTTCATTCAGGGCTTCCGGCTCGAAGTCGAGCCGGGGCTGGTAAGGATTTCGCTCGATCAGATCAACGTGGACCTCCGAGTGATCTCCTTCCGAGGCGGTGGTTTCCTGCAGTGCGGCCGAACCAAGGAGCGCGTTCAGGCCACGTCCCAGGCGACGCCGGGGCTGTTCATTCTGTTCCAGATCGTCCATACCATCTTCCTGCCATTGGAGGGAAACGCGCGGCGGGGTTGTAGTTCAAGACCGCCCATCCGGACAAGACCGAACCGGCCCCAATCGGCGAAACCCCCGCCGGGCAAGGTCCACTGTCGAAATGCCCTCTCCCAAGCGAACCTTTCCGCGAATCACACATCCCCCTTTCGAGAAATTTCGCCAAAAATCTCTGCGGAGCAGGAACTTGCATCAATCGCCACTATTCGCCCAACGTGACGAACAGGCTCTCTCTGATCTGATTGACCGCCATCCGTTTGCCACGCTCATTTCGTGCGGAGACGGGACGACTGACGTCAATCACGTCCCCCTCATCCGCTGGGCCGACGACTCCGGGCAGCCGGTCCTGACGGGCCACTTCGCGCGCGGGAATGCCGATGGGGAGCGTCTCGACGGGCGACCGGTCATCGCCGTCTTTCACGGTCCGCACGCCTACATCTCGCCCCGCTGGTACGGCGTCCAGAACTCCGTGCCGACCTGGAACTACCTCGTCGTCCACATCCACGGTCGGGCGAAACTCGTGACGGACCAGGTCGCCGTCCTGGCACGCCTGGAACAACTCCGCCAGCATCTCGAACCCGACAACGGCTGGACGTTCAACGACCCCGATCCCGGCTTCGTCGAAAAGTTGACCGCCGGCATTGTCGCGTTCGACATCACCGTGGAACGCATGGAAGGAGCCTGGAAGCTCAGCCAGCATCACGACGCCGCCAGACGTCAACGGACTGTCACCGGCCTCAGAGAGCACGGATCAGCCGACAGCCGCGCCATTGCCGAATGGATGGAACGCATCGGCCCGATGGAACCAACCGCCTGACATCATCTCAGGGCTTAATGACTCGCCTACGGCAGCGCAATCGCCTCGGTCGGCTTAGACTCCAGCCCGGCACTGTTGATCGTCGTCACCGCGAAATTCCCCTTCACCGCACTCGCGCGGATGCTTAGCTCCATGAGAGCCGGCGCGGGGACGGGCGTGTCGTGATAGGACATCCCCTGGAACAACGGGCGGCCGAACGGATTCTTCGGCTCCGCAGGAATCGGTGAAAACGGCTTGCCGTCGCGGTAAACATTGAAATGCCGAATCCCGCTTTCAAAGTCGGCGTCGGCGGACCACGTCAGCAAAGCCGACCCGTCCGGACGAACGGAGATCACCACCGTCTTCGGAGCCGGCGGAACACTGCTGTCGCTCACCGCACCCGTCGTAACGTACTCTTCCCAAAGCGGGGCAAACCCCGCATCCGGAATCCACGCGGCTTTCGTCGCATCGCCGGTGTACTCCGAGGCCTTCACGGCTTTCAGCGTCTCGCGATCTGCCAGCCAGGCCGAAGACATGTCGATCGGCCGCAGCGCGGTTGCTCCGCTGGCTGGCAGTCGTCGTTCAAGACACCAGTCAAAAAACGGAATCGCCAGGTAACGTGAGTCCCCGCATTCATGAGCGGTTCGCGGATCGGGCGCGAATCCCATCGGCGCCCCCTTCGGTCGATAGAAATCCAGCATCGCCAACGCCCCGTCATAGGCGACACGAAACCGCTGATCGTCCTTCTCCTTCAGGCCAGGATTCAGCATCGCCGGAATGGTGAACGACGCGGGCGGAAACTCGGGAGCTTCAATCTCCCCCTTCTGCCAATAAGAAATCGCCGATCCCGATCGGAACCAGATCGCCACGATCCGCTCGGGATAAAGCGCCTGCATGATGCTCGACCAGAACGCCCCGCCCGAATGTCCCCACAGACACCAGGGAACGCTCGTCAATTCGGGACGATCCGCCACCACGGCGAATTCCGCCAGCGACTGGAGGAACCGCTCAGCCGATCCATTCCGCGGGTCGCACCACAAGCGACAGTTCTGCCCATCCACCTGATGATAACTCGGCCCCATCAGGGCACAGTTCCACTTGCGAGCCAGCGCCTGCCAGTGCAAGTCCTCGGCCGCGGTATAGCCTCCCTGGCACGCCCCGGTCCCACAGCCATGTTGATGAACGATCACCCCGCGCAGCGGCTCCACGGACTCCGGAACCCACAACCGATACGTTACCCCCAGCGTCAGTTTTCCCGGCGCTTCGAGCGGAGGATACGTGATCTCATGAATGCGATCCCCCGCCTGCGCCGTCGAAACCAGGCCAATCAAAAGGGCAAACCGCGCAATCATGAGACCCCTCCCCCTCTTATGAAAAGCCGTCGACGCCGTCGACGGTCTTCTATTATTCTTATCACCGCACCGCTACGGCACGACCAGAAACTTCGCACACACCGGGCTGGGAACCTTGAGCGGCTCGCCCACCAATTGCAGTCGGCCGGTGGTTGCATCAATCCGGAAGACATGCACGGTATTCGACGCCTGCCCTTCTGCCAGCAGATACTGCCCCGACGGATCCACGTTAAAATTCCGGGGCGTCTTTCCTTCCATCTTCGAGATATCCACCAGCGACAGCTCTCCGTCCTTATCGATCACGAACACAGCAATACTGTCATGTCCCCGGTTCGAGCCATACACGAACTTTCCCGACGGATGCACGACCACTTCAGCGGTGTAACTGGTCTCCGTGTAATCCTTGGGCAACGTCGAAACCACTTGCCGGGGCGTCAGCATGCCCATCGTCGCATCGTATTTGAACGACGTGATCGTATTCGCCAACTCGTTAATGACAAATGCAGCCTTGCCGGAAGGGGCGAATGCGAAATGTCGCGGCCCCGAGCCTGGGGCAACCGGGGCGAACGCAGGCTCGTTCGGAGTCAGCTTCCCGGTGGCCGGATCAAACTTGTAGATCAGGATCTGGTCCAAACCCAGGTCAGCCGCGAACGCGAAACGATTCGCTCGATCAAGATTGATCGAATGTGCGTGCGGAGCCTGTTGCCGCGCCGCATTAACGCTCGACCCCGTGTGCTGAATGACGGAAACCGCCGGCTTCAAGCTACCATCCTCGGCAATCGGCAGCGAAGCCACGCTGCCGCCCCCATAGTTCGCCACCAGCACGGCTTTCCCCGTCGCGTCAACGACGAGGTGACACGGCCCGGCTCCCCCCGAGGGCTGTCGATTGATGAGCTTCAGATTGCCGTCCGGCTGAATCCCGAACGACGCGACCGCGCCGACCTTCTTCCCTTCAAAGTCAGCGATCTCGCTGACGGCATACAGGAACTTGTGATTGGGATGAATCGCCAGAAACGAAGGGTTCGTCGTTTCAGCCGCCAACTCAATCGGAGCCAGCTTCCCGGTCAACAGATCCAGCTCGGAACGATAAATCCCTTTGCTCTCGCCCGAGGTATACGTCCCAAAATAGACGCGAGTCGTCTGCGCCTGGCACATCGAGGACATCATCCCCACCACCATGATCCACACTAACTGGCGCATAAAACTCCCCCTTATCACCATCCCCATTTCGCCCCCGGTTGTCCTCAACCGGGGGCATCCCCAACCCATCAAATACCCCTACACATCCAGATCCTTCACATCCAGCGCGTGTTTCTCAATGAACTCGCGCCGCGGCTCCACCTGGTCTCCCATCAGCACGCGGAACATCTCATTGGCCGCGTGGGCATCGTCCATCGTCACCCTTAGCAAGGTCCGGTTTTCCGGCTTCATGCTGGTTTCCCACAACTCCTCGGCGTCCATTTCGCCGAGACCTTTGAAGCGGGTGACCTTCATGCCTCGTTTGCCAAGCTCGGTCAGTTCCGGCAGCAGGTCTCTCAGACTCGTGAGTCGGACGACGTGATCGTCCTGGACGATCTTGAAGGGATAATAAGTCTCGCCGTCTTTCGCACCCGGCGGGATCAGGTGCTTGAGAGTGATGCCATAACCCCGAAGCGTTTGCAGGCAGTCGTTAATGGTCCGCATTTCGTGCAGATCGGTCACCTGCAAGCGGTCCTCGTGGTGATCGGCCTCCAGTTCGGCCGCCACATCAAGCTCATGTCCCAGGCGGGATTCCTGCTCGCTGACGAATTTCTCGACGTCTTCCTTGCTGGTGAACCAGTGTTCTTCCGTTCCAAGGAAGACGCGGTACTGCGGGAGCCGCTCGCCGGCCGCCCCTTTCGTCTTCTGTAACAGGTATCGCAGAGTGATGCCCCGCCGCTCCAGGATTTCCAGCGGTTCTTCAATGCGATGCATCTGCCGGACAATGACGTTCAGGTTGTCTCCCGAAAACTCCGTCCCGTCATCGCAAATGATGTTGCTGCCCGCCAGGCCCAACTGCGTCAGTTCCGTCATCATCAGTTCGTGCGTCTGCACATACCGGACCTTATTGCGCTGCGTCACCTTGTAGAGCGGCGGCTGGGCGATATACACGCAGCCATGCTCGATGAGCGGCTTCATGTGCCGGAAGAAGAACGTCAGCAGCAGCGTGCGAATGTGCGAACCATCGATGTCGGCGTCGGTCATCAGCACAATCCGGCCGTAACGCCGCTTGGTCACATCTTCCATTTCCGCCAGTGGCGGAATGCCCACCGCCTTGAAGATGTTCGCGATCTCCGCGTTGTCGAGCACCTTGACGATCTGGGCCTTCTCGACGTTCAGAATCTTGCCGCGCAGCGGCAGAATCGCCTGAATGTTCGAATCGCGCCCGGTATCGGCCGATCCACCGGCCGAGTCCCCTTCCACCAGGTACAACTCGGTGATGTCGAGTTCCCGCGAGCGGCAGTCCCGCAACTTTTCCGGAAGCCCGCCCGACGTCAGTGCCCCCTTGCGGCGCACCATCTCGCGCGACTTGCGGGCCGCTTCACGCGCCTCAGCCGCCATTGCCCCCTTCTGGCAGATTTTCTTGGCGATCGCCGGGTTCTCTTCGAAGAACTTGTTGAGCTGTTCGCCCACCAGGCTCGCGACGGCCCCTTCCACTTCGCTGTTGCCCAGCTTAAACTTGGTCTGGCCTTCGAACTGCGGGTCCGGCACCCGCACCGTCACGATGGCGACCAGGCCCTCGCGAAAGTCATCGCCGGTCGGCGCGATGCTATCGTCGAAAATCTTCTCGCGCTTTCCATAGTTGTTGACGGTTCGCGTCAGCGCGGCTCGGAATCCCGACAGGTGCGTCCCCCCGCCAGGGTTGTTCACGTTGTTCGCGAATGCGCGGACGTTTTCCTGAAATCCGTCGTTGTGCTGCAACGCGACGGAGATTTCGACATTGTGCTCTTCATCGCGGCCGGCCAGCCGGATGACCGGTTCGTAAAGCGTGTTCTCGGTCCGGTTGATGTGGCGGACAAACTCGGTGATCCCCTCCGGGTAGCAGAACTCGACCTGTTCGCCGCTTCGCTCGTCGGTCAGGCGGATGCGAATCCCTGCGTTGAGAAACGCCAGTTCCTGCAAACGGTTGTGCAGCGTCTCGTAAACGAACTTCGTATCGGGAAAGATTTCGCTGTCCGGCTTGAACGTCACCTTCGTGCCGGTCGTTTCCGAACGCCCGAGCTTTTTAAGTTCGGTCGTCGGCACGCCGCGGGCAAAGTCCATCGTCCAGACATGTCCCTCGCGGCGAATCTCCGCTTCCAGCCACTCGCTGAGCGCGTTGACCGCCTTGATCCCGACGCCGTGCAGCCCGCCGGTTCCCGACTTATAGCCCCCTTCCCGGTCGAACTTTCCACCCGCGTGGATGTTCGTGAAGACGACTTCCAGGGCCGACTTCCCCCCTTCGCTTTCCATCATCCCGACCGGAATCCCGCGCCCGTTGTCGGTGCAGGAAACGCTCCCATCCGAATGGATCGTGATCGAAATCAGGTTGGCGAACCCGGCCGAGCATTCGTCGATCGAATTGTCCATCAACTCGTAAACGAGGTGATGCAGACCCCGCGTGGTCGTGTCGCCAATGTACATCGCCGGGCGATGGCGAATCCCCTCGATCCCCTTGAGCAATCGCAGGTGAGATTCGTTGTAATCGGAACCATCGTTCGGGGCAGGCTGTTCAGCGGACAAGTTCATGAACTCCATTCGGGATCGAAGGCTATCCGGCCAAAGTGTTCGTCGCGCGAACACCGGCCTGTTCCATCAGCGCAATCCCGCGCGATGAAACTTGAGTTTTCGGACTCGCAGGTGCGGCGCGACTTCAATCAGCCGCGCCAGGATTTCCGTTCCCTGAAATGCCGTCAGTTCGCTCAACAGCGGGGCATTATCAACCGCGACATTCAGCGTCCCTCGCACCAGGCGTTCGGGTCGGGCATGGGCGGCAATCTCGTCGCCGGCTGCCTTTCGCCACGCCGCGCCCAGGTCGTCATTTCCCTGCGGACGCGCGAAGCCCCGCAGCGCAATCAATTGCGAGATGGCGGCGGAGAGAGGTTGCGGTTCAGGCGCGGACATGGCAATTCGTACGCGAAGGCGGCCCACGGGGAACGTCAACGGCGTCGGCACGGTTGCAATCAGCCGTCATTCGCCAGCGGCATGATCACATAGGTGTAGTCCTCGCCGGCCGAAAGCACCGCCGCCGATTCGTCGTCAATCAGGTTCAGAGTCATCGGCGTCGCCGGGTCGAGCGCCTTCAAAAAGTCGGCAATGAATCGCGGATCGAACTTGATCGACAACGGAGCCCCGTCGTAGCTGATCGGCAATTCGATTTTGGACGCCCCGACATCCGCGGCCTGGCTGCTCAGTCGCAACGTTCCGTTTTCAAACGTGAAGGTCACCCCACGGCTCTCTTCATTCGTGACAATCTGAGCCTGGCGAATCGCCGTGTAAAACGGGGCGGGAGACAGTTCGATGTGAATGGTCGTCTGGGAGGGGATCACCTTGCGGAAATCGGGAAACCGCCCCTGCACCAGTTGGCTGGAAATCACCGAGGATCCGCACCGGATCACCATGTCGTTCGTGTGAATCGCCACGTGCGCGTCCGTCGTCTGGTCCCCCAGACTCCGTTCAATGAGGCTCATCGCCTTCGACGGAATGACCGGGTGTGTCCCCTCGCGAACCGGTGACCCAACGGTCGATGCCGCAGCCGTGGCGACGGCCAGACGACGGCTGTCGGTCGCCGCCAGTGTCACCTTGTCGCTCTCGAATTCAGCCAGAACTCCCCCCAGGGCGTATCGAGTGCTTTCCACATCGGTCGCGAAAATGGTTCTGCGAATCAGCGTGCGGAGCGCCGGCGCTGCAACGACGTGATAGTCAGACTCGTCAAACTCGGGAATCGGCGGGAAGTCGGCAGCGTCTTCGGCCGACAGACGAAATTCGCTGAATCCTCCGCGAATCCAGACCGTGTCGCCGGTGACTTCCACCTTCACTTCATCGTCGGTCATTTCCCGCAGAATGTTCAGCACGCGGGCCGTCGGCAGCAGGGCTTCGCCATGGGAATCGGTGGCGACTTCCGGGATTTCGTGGCGAATGCTGATTTCGCCGTCAGTTCCCGCCAGAATCGCCCTTCCGCCGCCAACCATCAGCTTGATGTTCTTCAGAATGTCGCGCGTCGTCCGCGAGGGAACCACGCCGGCAACAATTTGCAAGGCGGCCGTCAAGGTGCCGCGGGAACAGACAAACTGCATGGCTGCCAATGCCCTTGTTGGAGGGAGTCAAAAACCACCGCGATTGCCACAAAAACCCGGCAATTCACGGATGGGATAATGTACCACATTTCGACAGAAATCGGGAGCGCATCGCCCCGCTTTCCGCCCCCCTTAGCCGCGACCCACCGGGGAGCGCTTGCCTTCCTCTTCCATCCCCCCATCACCCCCTCCCCACGTCCCCCTCTCAACTATCAACCAAGATCGCGCACCCACTCCCCATAGGACGAGGGGACGCCAAGAGCTAGCCCGCGAGCGGATTCCGTCCGCCCGCGCCGGAAGCGCCCCCTCCCGGGCCAGATCAGGGCCCACAAGCACCGGGGATGTCCAAGACCTCCCCGGAAGCGCGCACTTCGTGTGCGCGGTCTGACGTCAGGCGATCCAACGCACCCAAGTGCGAACCCTGATCGACGCCAAAAGGAACTCCGGCGGCCCGGCCTCAAAACCCGGCCGCCGGAGAACCCCGGCGATTGAATTCTCTTCTTCTCCATTCTCCACGCATCGCCCCAATCAGACGCGACAGCGCCCAACCCGCGCGCTCTTCTCACAAACCACTATCCACCAACCACCAACAACTCTCCCCATCCCCCTCGCACACTCCTTCCCCAAACGGTCTAATAGCCAAGTTCGCTCCCAAACTCGACCTCGCCCGGAAACGTGCCCGTCGTGCCTCCCTCTCGTGAACCTTCTCCTTCGGGAACACCATCCTGGTTGTTCGTCGCGGCAGCTGCCTGGGTGATTGGTTTCAGCCTCTGGTTCTCGTCGTTCGACCTGCCCAACAATCGCCCGCTCACGCGCGCCGACATCTGGAGCACGGTCCCGTTTCACCTGATGGATCTCGTCGATCCCCCCCCTGCCGGACCGGACGCGCCTCCTTCGGGCCTGCGATTCCTGCCGCAGCGAGTTCTTCCCTGGTCCGTGGCGGCTGCTGTCCTGCTCTCTGCCTTTGGCTACGGAAGGCTGCTCCTGAAGTCGTTGCGGCTGCAAGAATTCGACCTGCCAACGCGCCTTTTCCTCGGTACCTCCCTGGGACTGGCCGTTCTGGCGACGTTCACGCTCGCTTTTGGATTTGTCGGCGTTCTGAACGCCCCCTTCTTCTGGATCATCGTGCTATCCGGAGTGGGTGGCGGCCTCGTTCTGGAACGCGGACATCTGTTGACCGTTCCATCATGGCCCGATCGCTCGTTCTGGTGGTGCCTCGCCCTGGCGTCGCCGTTTCTGGTCACGATCCTGCTCGGATCGGTCACGCCGCAGAATGACTTCGACGTTCGCGCCTATCACCTCGAAGGCCCCAAGGAGTTTTTTCTGCAAGGAAAAGTGCGATTCCTGAGCCACAACGTCTACACCTCGTTCCCGTTTCTGACTGAAATGCTGACGCTATTGGGGATGGTGCTCTGCCGGGACTGGTTCGCGGGATCCCTCGCCGGGCAAGCCGTTCTCGCTGCGTTCGCGCCGCTCACTGCCATCGGACTCTTCGCCGCTGGCAGGCGGTGGTATTCCCCGACGGCCGGACGAGTCGCCGCGCTCGTCTTCCTGAGCACTCCCTGGACAACCCGTATCTCAATCATCGCTTATGCCGAAGGGGGCCTGAGCCTCTTCGTCTTTGCATCGGCCTTCGCCGCCTGCCTTGCCATTGACCCCAAGACCCCTCCGAACTGCCGCAAGTCAGTTGTCCTCATGACCGGCCTGTTCGCCGGTGCTGCCATGGCCTGCAAGTACCCCGGCCTCGTTTCAGCCGTCGTCCCGGCTGCGGTCGTTCTGGGACTGTCGACCTTGTTGAGCGATCGAGGCGCTGACGATCTAGCGGGAGGACGCGGGAAGAGGATTTCACAGACTGCCGGATTGTTCGCCATCGGCCTGGCCTGCACGATCGGCCCCTGGTTGCTCAAGAACCTCCTGGAAACTGGGAACCCCGTCTACCCGTTGGCCTATTCGATTTTCGGCGGCACGGACCTGACACCCGAACTCGCCGAAAAGTGGAATCGGGGCCACAGCCCGCCTCATTACAAAAGCCTCGCGAACTTCATCGTTGACTTCGGACGAAAACTGGCCGATGTCCTGGGAAACAACGACTGGCACAGCGCCCTGCTCTACACGTTTGCTCCACTCGTCGTGTTTCAAGCCGCTGGAAGAACCTTTTCGCGAGTCATCGCCGCGTGGCTGTTCTGGATGTTTCTGGCCTGGTTCCTCCTCACCCACCACATCGACCGGTTCTGGGTTCCCATGATTCCCCTCGCAGCCCTGTTGGCCGGAGCCGGCGCGACATGGTCGGCTTCCCGCCGCTCGCTGGCCTTCGTGGCGACAGTCGGCGTCGCCTGGGGAGCCTTCAACCTGACGCTCGTGACCTCGAGTCTCGCCGGCTACAACGTCTGGCTGACCGACCTCAATGCCGCCCGACAGGCCGTCGTCCGAGCCGACAACCCCGAAATCGCCCTTCTCAACGAAGCCCTCGCCAGCGGACGTCTGCAGGAACCGATTCTCGTCCTTTGTGTCGGCGACGCCGGCGTTTTCCACGCGAACTTCCCGGTCCTCTACAACTCTGTCTTCGATCAACCACTGCTCGAACGACTCTCGTCAGTACCCGGTTCTGAGTCGCCCGAGAATTGGCCGACACAAGCGACAGCCGAGGCTCTAGTAAAACTCGGCGTCACACACATCCTGGTAAATTGGCGCGAAATCCTCCGTTACCGCGAACCCGGTTCGTACGGCTACAGCGACTCCATTCACCCCGACTTGTTCCGCAGGTTTCAGGAGGCTGGCCTTCTCGGCCCCTCCCTCCCCGAATTCGAACAGCACAGCCCATTAAGCAGCGACCTGAAGTCCCGCTTGGAAGCCTGGGCCCCCACCCTGATCGACCGCGGAACCGACCCCCCCACCTACCTCAGCGGCCAAGTCTTCAAAGTCATCCCCAGCAACCGGCTCCCCTAGCGGTACTTTCCCAGCGGCGATCGTGCCGTCCCACCCTTCCCATTTTCTCGGGGCGGCAGATTCGCCTTTCCTGGATTCCCTCTCTTCCACCAACCACCACCTACTAACCACCAACCACTCCCCAATTCCCATTGTCCGATCCCCACCGCTGAACTACAGTCCGCCGCGCGCGGGCACGGAAGCACGCGTCCCCATCCGCCAACATTGGAAGTTTCCAGGATGGCCTGCCGGGCGGCACTTGCCAGCATCGCTCTCGGGACAGCCTCGCTAGTCGGGTGCCTGTCGCGCGGGAACGTCGATTTGCTGGAAAGCCGCCTGCGCCAGCAGCAGGCGATCCTGATGGAAGCTCAGCGCGAGGCTGAAGAAACACGCAGCGAACTACAGCTCGCTCAGCGTGAAGCCGACTCACTGCGGAAACAACTCGCGCAATCTCAGGGGTCTTCCCCGCCGCCGGAATTCACCGCGGCCGTTCACCGCGCGACCAACGTGAAGTTTCACTCCATGTTGACAAGCGCGCTGAACAAGGACGACGCGCCCGGCGACGATGCGATTGTCGTCCAGTTCGCCCCCTACGACGACGATGGCGAAATCGTGAAACTTCCTGGCGAAGTGGTCG
Organism: Planctomycetaceae bacterium; assembly: GCA_019636285.1. Lineage (GTDB taxonomy): Bacteria > Planctomycetota > Planctomycetia > Planctomycetales > Planctomycetaceae > JAHBXV01. The sequence continues at coordinate 68,226 of JAHBXV010000026.1, read as the reverse complement.
TGACCGCGATCGACCCGGCCGCCGACTCATCCCTGCGCGAAGTTGGCACCTGGCGATTCACGGCCGAACAATGCCGCGCGAGCTGGACCCGCGGATTTCTCGCGGCCGGCTACCAGTTCACGTTGCCTCTCTCACGTCCGCCCGCCCACGAAGAACTCGTGCTGAACCTGCGGCTGTCGACAGCCGACGGACGCACCTTTGAGGCGAACCAACTCATCCGCGTCGTTCTTCCCGGCGCCGCACCCGTCGCTGCTGCCCCGAAAAAAGACGACGCCGTGACGCCAGCCGGTCACACAACCCGCCGCGTTCCAGAGCCGTCCAGCGACGATCGTCCACCCATCCGAGTCGAAACGCCCCACTCGGCGAACTGGACCGACGTGGACATTCCCAAGTACCGCTGAGGCGGAATGACCCGCGGCGTGACTCAAGCCGAGTCGTTTTTCACGCCTGCCTTTCCGTGTGCCACTGGCTCCGCCAGTGTGCCTTTAACTTGGTGGCACGTCGAAAGATGCACAAGCAGAGCTAAGGGCGGCGCGCCCTGAAGGCTTTGCGTAAGGGCGTGGAGATCGCACGCACAACACGCCCTTCGAAGACTCAGGGGCGTGCCACCCGAACTCACCGGTGGGCGCTACATCCGGCCCTGCATGATGCGTTCTCGGGCCAAGGCTTCTTCCGCTTCCGGAATCCGGCCGCAGCGCTGGCAGATGACGCTCAACTGGCGATAAGAAAAGGGATCATCCGGCTCCAGCTCGACAACCGCTTTCGCATGGGCGATCGCTTCGTCCGCTCGGCCCAGCTTCTGCTTGTAAACGGCGGCTGCCGAATGCGACAGAATGTGCTGGGGATGTTCGGCAAGAATCTGCTCGAGCTTGAGCACCGCGCCATCCAGGTCGCCAGAGTCCTTCAGGCGGACGGCTTCGTCATACAATTCGTCGGCGGAGGCCATGATCTTTCTTCCTCTTCGGGGGTCAATGCCCCATCATAGGCGCGCGAATCGCGGCGGTCCAACGCAGTCAACGATCTTGAGTCCGTCAAACCGCCGAGACCACCACGCAACTCCACTGAACTCCGCCGAAAGCCGATATGCTGGCCGATCTCCCCCGTCTGTTCCCGGATGAATCGCTGCCCGAATTCACGATCAAGTCAACCCCCGAGGATTTCGTCGTCGAAGAAATTCCCGCCTACGAACCCGGCGGCGAGGGAGAGCACCTGTATTTGTGGATCGAAAAGCGGAACTGCTCGCACGAGTGGTTGCAGAAACAGCTCGCCCGCGCGCTCGACGTTCCGAAACGCGATCTGGGAACGGCGGGCATCAAGGATCGCTGGGCAGTCACCCGGCAGTGGGTTTCCGTTCCCGCCTCCTGCGAACCGCGCGTCGCGGACTGTTCGTCTCCCGACTTTCAGATTCTGAAAGTGGCCCGCCATCGCAACAAATTGAAAACCGGCCACCTTCGCGGAAATCGTTTTCAACTGTTGCTGCGGTCCAGCGATCCAGCCAGCGTTCCCCTGGAACAACTCGTCGAGCGAGCCCGTCTGATCGCGGCCCACGGCTTTCCGAACTATTACGGCGACCAGCGATTCGGCCGCGATGCTGACAACGCCGAGCTCGGGAAGGCGCTGGTCCGGGGCGAAGCCGATGCGCGCGACATTCCCTTCGAACGCCGGCGCTTCCTCCTCAAAATGGCACTGTCGGCCCTGCAATCCGAGCTGTTCAACGAAACGCTCGCCCGCCGAATCAGGGCCAATCAGGCGACGACCGTCATCGCCGGAGACGTGCTGCAGGTTGTCGAATCGGGAGGGTGTTTTCTCTGCGAAGACCCGCATGCCGACCAGCCGCGACTTGACGCCGGCGAAGTGGTCCCCACCGGTCCGCTGTTCGGCCCCAAAATGAAATCCGCGACTGGCGAGACAGCCGCTTGCGAGCAGGCGGTTCTTGAATCGGCAGGACTGAACATGACCCATTTCGAGCGGCATTCCGCCCTGACGCAGGGAGCCCGCCGAGCGATGCTGGTTCGGCCGGGCGAACTGACCGTCACGCCGGCTCCCGAAGGAGTCCTCTGTTCGTTCGTTCTGCCAAGCGGCGTCTATGCCACGACGCTGCTGCGGGAACTGGCTGAGATCCGCGAGTTCGACCACGCTTCGGGTCCGGCCGACACCGCGGACGAGGAATAACGGGCAGGCTTGCCTTTCGCCAGACGATGGGCGACAACCCCGTCAACTCGGGAAAGGGTGTCATGCTCGTTCAATACGTGGTCCTGTGTCTCGCGGCTTTGGCGGCCGGTGCCATCAATTCCGTCGCCGGTGGCGGCACGTTGCTGACTTTTCCCGCCTTGGTCTGGGTGCTGGGCGGAACAGCCGAGGCCACGGTGCTCGCCAACGCCACCAGTACGGTTGCCCTGTTTCCGGGGGCGCTGGCTTCCGTCTGGGGCTACCGACGCGAATTCACGGGAATGCGGCGCTGGCTGATCCTCCTGTCGGGGCCCTCGGTTATCGGCGGACTCATCGGTTCGCTGGCCCTCGTGCAGCTTCCCGAGGAACTCTTCAAGCGGCTGATTCCCTACCTCATTCTGACGGCAACCCTGCTGTTCTTATCGCAACCGCTGATCGCGAAATGGACCGGGATCGGACGTCCGCACGAAACGCCGTCGAAGCTCGTCATTGGCCTGATCGTGGTCTTCCAGTTCCTGGTCGCCATCTACGGCGGCTACTTCGGGGCGGGGATCGGCATTTTGATGCTCAGCGCCCTGGCCGTGATGGGGGTGGGAAATATCCACCAGATGAATGCGATCAAGTCGCTACTTGGCGGCGGCATTAACGGAATCGCCGTCGCCATCTTCATCTGGGGTGGCCGCGTCGAATGGCAGCTGGCGATTCCGATGCTGGTGGCGGGAATTGTCGGCGGGTTCAGCGGCGCCTCGATCGCGCGACGGCTCCCCCCGACGTTCGTTCGCTGGCTGGTCGTAGGTATCGGGCTGTCGCTGTCGACGTACTACTTCGTGCAGGAGGCGCTCAAAGCCAACCCGTGACTCCGTTGCGGCCCATTACGGTCGCCGCCAGGTACTTTCGATATGCAGGAAGTCCAGTTCCTGAAGCTCATCTCGGGTCAACAGCACGGTTGGGGAGCCACAATGGCTCGCGCCGCTCTGCGAGTTGCCGCGCAGCCCTATCAACTCGCGACTTCGCTCCGAAACGTGGCATACGACCTTCGCTGGCTCCCCACGACGCAAGCAGCCTGCCCGGTCATCAGCCTCGGCAATCTCACCACCGGCGGAACCGGCAAGACACCCCTCGTCGCCGATTTCGTCGAGCGGTTACGGCAACTGGGGAAAACACCAGCCATCCTCAGCCGCGGCTACCGTGCCTTGGACGAACGGGGAAACGATGAAAAGCGCATCCTCGACCGGTTGTGCCCAGGGGTTGCTCACTATCAGCAGCCCGATCGCGTCGCCTCCGCGAAACTTGCGGTTGCCGGGGGAGCCAACGTGCTGGTTCTCGACGATGCCTTCCAGCATCGCCGCCTGATGCGCGATCTCGACGTGGTCGTGATCGACGCGACACAACCCTGGGGCTATGGCCATCTCTTGCCGCGGGGGCTCTTGCGCGAATCCCGCGCGGGGCTGCGTCGCGCCCAGCTCGTCATCCTCTCACGGGTCGATCTCGCCGATCCGGAAACTCTGCGGGACGTTCAACGAATCGTTGGCCGCTACGTGAGTGACGATCGCATCGCGGAGGTCGCGTTCACTCCTAGGCGCTGGCTCGAACAGGGCGGATCGATCCGCTCTCTTGAAGAACTCCAGAACGTGCCAGCAGTAGCATTCTGCGGTATCGGCAATCCGGCGGCGTTTGAACGAACGGTTGGCCCCCTGGTGGACGTCCGGGCGACGCACGTCTTTCCCGATCACTATCACTACACTGCCACCGATGGTACCGCGCTAGCCCAGATGGCGCGTGCGATCGGCGCGCAGGCGCTGGTCACCACACTGAAAGACCTGGTCAAACTTCCCGCCGACTTCTGCCCGGCCGAATTCCCGCTCGTCGCGCTCGACATTGCCGCCGAGTACCGCGCGGGTGAAGACGCAGTCGACCGGGCGATGGCTGGCGTCTTCGCCAAGTCAGCGGCTCAGGCGCAGCAAAACCAGCCCTCGCACACCCGCTGAGGGATTTCGTTTCAGGACGGACATCGAAACACGATCGAGCTGCACGATCGAACTTTCGTGAAGTTCGATCGTCTCGACATGTTGCAGACTTGTGCTCGCGGGATCGCGATCTTCGTTCAACGCCTGCCATTTTGCTTCGTCGACAATCACATAGAAGTTCCCGCTGGCGGCCTGCTCGAAACTGCGCGGTCCCGTGATGACCGTGGCCAGTTGGCCGCGCCTCGCGAGGTGATACCAGGCAACCGGTTCGTCCCAGCAAAGCACGACAGAGTCGCTCGGCAGCAGATTGCTCTGCACGAGTGATTCCATCGCCCGGGCCGTGGTGGAACGGTCTTCCCACAACGCCCACCGCCACGTGGTTCCCAGGCTGATGCTGACCGTGAGATAGACAAGCCAGAAGCCGACCATCTTGACGTTCCGCATCAAACGGACACGCTCCGGCGCGCGACTCGCGGCCGCTTCTTCCGTGCTCAGTTGGCTGTCACGTTGTCTCGCGTATTGAGTGCTTCCACAGAAAACCGCCATCCAGGCTCCGCCCCCCAGCCAAAGCGCGGGGAGCAGCGAAAGGGTGAGACGGGGATAAGGAGCGTAGAGGGGCAACGTCAGCAGCAGACCGCCCGCCCAGGCCAACAGGCAGCACAACGGTCTTAGTTCCCTCGCCGCGAGTTCTCGATCCTCCGGGGCTTCGCAACGATTGAAGTTTCGCCGCGCCAACCACCACGCAAAGACCAGGAGCACCAGCAGGGCAAACTCCAGAGAGATGCGATACGTCTGCGCGAACAGCGCCAGCGCGCCCCAGAGTGCCGCCACCGCGCGATTCTTCGCGGGCCCCGGACGCAGAACATGCCCAGTCCCCCACCAGATTCCCAGCGCCCCCACGATCGCCGCCCCGATGGCAGCCGCCCAATGATTGTACGAAAGCAGGTTCGACCACTGCGCCCAGGCTCCCGATCCCCACGCGAAGACGCCCGATTTCGCATACCCGGCGTGGTTGGCCGAGACCGCCGAGTAGCCCCCGACGTCCTGCAAATCGATCCAGGCGGGAAGCCAGACGAGAGCAGCCACTGCCGCCATACCGCCGACGACAAACAGCAGCGTCTTCCAGCCGTCCTGGCGAGGGCGTTCCAGCAGCAGCGACAACGCCCCGCCCGCGGCGACAATCGCGATTGGCAGCCAGCCGCTGTATTTGATCGACCACCCGAGGCCGGTGAAAATTCCCGCAAGGAGAATCGACCGCCATGTGGGCCGTTCGAGAGCAAGGATGCCCCAGCAAACCGCCCAGACCATCGCGAGTGCCACCGGCGCATCGGTCAGCGCGGTGCCGCTGTAGGCCATGTGGATTCCGCTGGTCGCCGACAGCCAGGCTGCCGTCAGTCCAGCCGTCGTGCCATACCACGTGCGGGCGATCCACCACATCGTGGGGATCATGGCAATCCCGCACAACAGCCCCGGCACCATGGGGAGCCCGTTCGCGGTTCCACCCGCGACAATGCTCCACCACTCGAGAATCAGCGGCCACAGATACGGGGCGAAGAACTCACGGTTCGGGTACTGGCCGCCCGCTTCCACGGGGACCAGCAAGTTGGCCGCGTAAACCGCTTCGTCAAAGTGCTCAATCGCCAGACGGCTCAAGGGACCGCAGCGGAGTATAACTCCCGCCAGAACTGCTGCGAGCAGGATCAGGAACTCGCTGCGACCAATTCGCGAACGTTCTCCAAGACCTGTCTCTGTCGCGGATGGCTCCGCTCGGCGACCGTTAGCGAGTTTCACCGACGGCTCCCGCCTATTGCGCTGAACCGCGGATGGAGAACGCCACCGGCAACAGCACCTCATGATCGACCGGGTGGCCCTCGGTCATTGCTGCCGCAAACCGCCACCGACGCACGGCCGATACAGCCGACTCATCGAGAGCTGCATGGCCCGAACTGCGCTGAATCTCAACACGGGCCACGCCACCATCCGCCTGGACGAGCACCCTCAGCAAGACGCGCCCGCCGATCTGACGACGACGCAGCTCCAGCGGATACTCGGGATGCGGGTTTTGCGGAAGGGGACGCGGGAGTTCATCGACTCGTGCCCCGGCCGGCTCCGACGAGGCCATGGCCGGTGGTTCCACCGACGTGATCTTTTCGTTAGGCAAAACCTCGGTCGTCCTGACGACAGCGACCGGTTCCCTCTGGATGCGCGGAGTCTCCTCCGGATTCGCACGTCGCGGCGAAGTGGGGACGTCTCTTTGTCGAGGCGTCTCGCGAGATCGGGATATTTCTCGATGCTCCCGTTCTGGACGAGGCTCCATCAATTCCGAGGGCAGCGGCATCGTTTCCCGGCGAGTGAGAGCCTGGCGAGCCTCGACGATCACCTGTTCGTCCAGGTCAGCCGTCAGGAGTGGTTCCGGCTCGACGAGCGGGTCAAGCGGTTCGAGCATCAACGGGTCGACTGGTTCGGCCTTTTCAAAGGGCTCGATACGACTGTCGATCTGCAATTGGATCGGTCGCGTGGCCGCCGACCGCATTTCGACGGCCGATCGTCCCGCCTGGACCGCGTAATCGCGCCGGGGAAATTTCGGGAGATACACTCCCGCCCACCCGATTCCCCACAACAGGGTCGCATGCAGACCGGCACTGATCAGCAGGGAGAGTCGAAAACTCATCGGCGATGCTGTCGGCGGGGAAAGAAGGAGTGCAGGCTCGCGGGCGGCTTCAAATGTTCGCGTCCGGCGCGAAATGATCCGGAAATCCAGCCAAAAGTGTACCGCGACACCCTACCAGTGACAATTTGAACCTCTCAAGAGTATTGGGGCATTCGATTCCTATGAAAAGCCGCCACCGCCGGTGGCGGTCTTCTTTTTTACTCATCGCGCCCGAACCCCGGACGTTCCAACCGCCATTGTTCAGGGGTTCAGCATCCGATAATCTCTCGGTTCGCCCTTCGTCGTCGATGTTTCGCGATCCGCAGGTTGCTCCCCAGCATGGCCTTAACTCGTGATGAGTTCCTGAACCGCCTCCGCGACGCTCGCGTCCTTCCCGAGGCCGACTGGTTGAAACTGGCGGCGACGCTGCCAGCCTCGTTGACCGATGGCGAAGCCGTCGCCCGCGAGTTGGTAAAACAACGGCAATTGACCGCGTTCCAGGCCCAGCAGATTTTTGCGGGTCGCGGCCAGTCGCTGGTCCTCGGGAACTACGTCATCACCGACAAGCTCGGCCAGGGCGGGATGGGAATGGTTCTCAAGGCCGAGCACCGCGTCATGAAGCGAGTCGTTGCGCTCAAAGTCCTCTCGCCGGCGCTGGTCAAAACGTCCGAACTGAGGCAGCGCTTCCAGCGCGAAGTCCACGCCGCGGCCAGACTCTCGCACCATAACATCGTGACCGCTTTCGATGCGGATGAAGCGGGGGGCATTCATTATCTGGTGATGGAATTCGTCGCCGGTCGCGACCTCGCCTCGCTCGTTAAAGATCGCGGCCCACTGCCGGCCGCGCAGGCGCTGCCGCTGATTCGTCAGGTCGCCGAAGGTCTTCAGTACGCCCACGAACAGGGGATCGTCCACCGGGACATCAAGCCGGCGAATCTGCTCTTGGCCGCCGATGGAACGGTCAAGATTCTGGATATGGGGCTGGCCCGGTTCTCGGACTCGAACTCCAATGAGTCCGGGCAAGCCGACCTGACCAGTACCGGCGCGGTCATGGGAACGGTCGACTACATGTCGCCCGAACAGGCGCTGAACACGAAGCACGCCGACGAACGGGCCGACATCTACAGCCTGGGTTGCACGCTTTACTTCTTGCTCACCGGGCAGCCGCTTTACCCCGGCGAAACGCTGATGGAGAAGATCGTCGCGCATCGCGAAGCGGCGATTCCCCGAATTGCTCCTGCGAGCGGCGTGGATCAGGGACAAGCCTCGGTCAATTGGAACGATGTGAATGCGTTGTTCGCCCGCATGGTCGCCAAGCAGCCCGACCGCCGTTTCGCATCCATGAGCGAAGTCATCTCGGCGCTCAAAGCCGTCGCATCCGGCGTACCCGTGATGGCTGGCATCGGCCTCTTGGGAGCAGACCAACCGCTCTCTCGTCCGGCCGACAGCCCGGAGACCCGCTATCCCGATCTGGCGATGGCGACCGCGCCGTCGTTGAACCTGCCGACCGCGGTCGAACCGTCCATCGCTTCACGTGTCCGAAGTCGCCAGTCACCGAAAAGCACCAATCGTTTCCCGCTCATCTCCGCGGGAGTGGTTGTATTGGTGGCGTTATCGTCCCTGCCATTCCTGTTTCAGCGCGAAAAGCCCTCTGCACCTGTCTCGGCACCTGTCGTGAAAGTGATTGAGGCCGCGGCGCCCATTATCGATGATCCCTCCTCCGAGACGTGGCCAGCGGGAACGGTCGACGAAACCTGGCAGGGAATTGTCTCCCATCCGCGTGCAGTGCCGGGCCTTCGACGCTGGCAGTACGAGACTATCGCCCCCCGGGGTCTTGCCAAATGCCTTTCTGTGGCTCCCGTCGGAAATCGGTTCCTGGTCGGTAGTGATGACCGTCGCTGGCGTATTTACCGCTGGTCAAAGGATGGCATCGAACTCGAGCAGCTCATCCCCATGGAGGACGGCAGCACGATCCATGGATACGACGCCAAGTGGTCACCGGACGGACGCTGGCTGGCCTTGGGAGTTCAACTGGCAAAAGAGATCGTTACGTTTGATACCCAGGAACGTCGTTTCGGGCCGCGATACCGTTGCCTGGCCAGCGAGACGGAAACGGGGGCCGTCGGTGGCTGGAATCCCGACGGCACCCTTCTGGCAACCGGCGGAGTCGACGAAAACGGAGCCGGAATCTTTCTCTGGAGTTGGCCCGACGGAAAACTGGTTCGCAAAATCATTGGTTTTGATGATCCGCCTTATCTCATAGCTTGGTCGCACGACGGGCAATACCTCGCCGGGGCGACCCGTTTGCCCCAAGTTCAAATCTGGTCGGTCTCTGGCGAGGCCGGCCCTGTCTTGTCAGGTCTGAAAGCGCACGCTCTGGCCTGGAATCCGACACGCCCCGCGTTGGCGGTGCGCGCGCTGAAATGGCCCGAAAACGAGATTCACGAGCGCATTTTGGACGCGAAGACGGGCGTCCTTCTCGAACGTCGCGGCACTCACACTCTATACCCGGTCCTTGAGTGGACACATGACGGGGGAGAACTGCTGGTGACGGCAGACGATTACACCATGTTGGCAATCGCCCCCGGCCATGAAAATCCGCGCCGCACGGAAATCAATTCGGACGGTGAAGTTGCCGCTCCTCGTCCAGGAAAGTCAGAACTTGTCATTGTCCGCGGTGGAACAACGCAGGTTGTGAATGCCCAGAACGGGAGCGTGACGGCCACCCTCGGCGGTTTCCTCCGCAAGGGAGCATGGAGTGCCGACGGGAACTCGTTGATAGGGTTGACCGAGGGGTCGGGGCTTGTCGTCCATGATGTCCCCCGAAACCAACTGGTGGGGACGATCGCCAGCGTTGCTGGCGAAATCAACGAGGTCATCTGGAACCGGAAGCACGAACTGCTGCATTCCGGGGCATGGATCAACGGGAAACGCGTGGTTGTTTCCGCTTGGAATGACTCTGGTCAGCGAAGACACAGCATGAGGACCGATGCGGCGACTTATACTCGCTTCGTCTCCGTCAACGATGGACGACTGCTCCTGGAGTCGCATTACCTATTTTCCTTACAAGATCCCGAACGCAACTTTGCCGAGTCACCGGTGGGGATTCCTATGAGGCATGGAATGGGCGTCATAGGCTTTGTCGCCAATCCTCGGAATAATTTGATCCTGGTTGAATATTCAGGTACGGACGAACAGGGCGGTAACGGGGCCGAGATTCGTTTGGGCCGACTCGGCGAAGCGAGCTTCGAGTTAATCCCCGGCCCTGCCGATTCCTACTCGGAAGGGATTTTCTGGAACAATGCCGGGGATCGCTTCGCGATCAAATGGATTGGGCGGAGTAACGGCAAAGTCGCGCTCGAACTCTGGGAGCCGTCGAAACCGACTCGCTTAATTTCGACGATGGAGGGGCCTCGGAACGTGCGGTTCAGTCCAGACGACCAGCAGATGCTCCTGGACGATAGCCCCGGTTTCGTACTGGCGAGGGCCGCTGACCTGGAATCTCGATATCGCTTTCAGGTCGCACGCAATTTTAGCTATCCCCGGCATTCGCAGCCTTGGAGCCCAGACGGCCAGGCGACGGCGCTGATCGGCTTACGCGGCAATGCGGACATGGTCCACCTGGTCGACCCGCTTAGCGGCTACGCCCACCAGTCGCTGCCACTACATTCGGGAACCGATACGGCCTGGAATCCGCGGACTGGTCTCTTGATCGCGTCCAGCCAAGGCGGATTGCTGCGCTGCTGGAGGGCCGGAGCGAAAGAGTCCCACCCACGTTGGACGGCTGTCCAACTTTCGCCCGAAGACTTTGCAACGTTCTCGCCAGGCGGCGATCTGCTGCACGCCTCGACGAACGCCGCACGCCAATTCGTCGTAATGACGGAAACCGAGGACGGCGTCCTCGCGCACGAACCGCTCGACGCGTTCCGCGCGCGAGTTTCCCCTTCCCCGTGAAAAGCCGCCACCGCCGGTGGCGGTCTTCTCGAATTTACGCCCCGTACTTCTCCAGCCGCCCGGCATGCGCGAGCGCCATCAGCATCAGGTACTTGGCCTCGAACTGGCCGAGTCCACCGGCCCGGCAGCTCGCTTCGCCGAACTTCGCCGGCGGGTCGAACCGGCAGGTATCGGCCGACAGCAGCGTCGGCACCGGATGCCAGCTATGCGACATCAGCTTGCTGGGCGTGCTGTGGTCGCCCGTGACGATCAGCACATCGGGCTTGAGAGCCATGATACTGGGAATGGCCGCGTCCAGTTCTTCCGTCCGCTGGACTTTTGCCGCGAAGTTGCCGTCTTCGCCGGTCGAGTCGGTGTACTTCCAGTGGATGAAGAAGAAGTCGTAATTGTTCCAGTCGGCTTCCAGGCGAGCCATCTGGTCATCAAGCGTCTGACCGGCGTCGAGCACCTTCATGCTGACCAGCCGCGCCAGGCCCCGGTACATCGGGTAAACGGCGATTGCCCCCGCTCGCAAGCCATACACTTCCTCGAACGTTGGGATCTGCGGCAGCGTGTCGATCCCTCGCATCGTGAGGAAGTTCGCTGGGGCATCGTCCTTGAGGATCTCACGAGCCTTGGCCAGGAAGGCGTTGCAGATTTCAGCCGTCTTCGCGGACCCGGCCGAGCGAGCCACGGCCTGGAGTGGAGGAACGCCGGTGGCCTGAGGATCGGTGTCGTCGATGTCGCCGCTCAGTCCCGCGCCGCGGAAGACGATGACAAGGCGGTATTCCTTCACCGGACGGACGAAGACTTCGACGCCGGGAATCGTGATCTTGTCGAGCTTCTCGCAGAGCTTCGCGCCGATGTCGCTGGCAATGCGCCCCGCCCGGCGGTCGCTGATGTTCCCAGCCGCGTCGAGCGTGCAGAAGTTCCCGCGAATGGCAACGTCGTTCGGGCCGAGTTCAAAGTCGATGCCAAGCGCTTCGAGGACGCCGCGGCCAATCTGGTACTTGAGCGGGTCATAGCCGAACAATCCCAGGTGTCCGGGGCCACTGCCCGGCGCGATCCCCGGCAGGACCGGTACGCTCAGCCCCAGGTTGCCGCGCGGCACGAGGGCATCGAGATTCGGCGTCTTGGCGGTTTCGAGTTCCGTCTTGCCACCGGGTTCCTGCGGCAAGCCCCCCAGGCCATCGCTGACGACCATGACAATTTTCGAACCGTTGTTCTTCTGGAGTCTTCGTGTCAGTTCGTGCGTGTCGTACATGGGGTAAAAACTCTGTGCCCAAGGATGAAATCGGAGGTCATCGGCGAATCTCAACCCCCTCAGCGCTCTGTCACGGGCTCATGTTTGCGTGCCACTGGCTCTGCCAGTGCGTCTTAAGCGAATGGGCAAGAATCAAGACCCACTGGCGGAGCCAGTAGCACACGAAATTCAAGTCGTGACAAAGCGTTTGAGGCGGGATCACGCCAGTTTTCGGGAAGGCCGCCAATGCGACCGCCGCCGGGGAATTGTCCGCCCTCGGTTGCTGCGTTGCAACTCAGCAACCTGTCCGCAAGGCGAGTTTCGATGCGTCTGCCCGAGCTAGCGCGGCGACGTGTATTGCGGGACGGCGACGTCGAGAATTCGCGCGTGGGGTTTCGACAAATCGACGACCACCGGCTCGGGGAGTTCGGCGAGCGTCACGTTGCCGGCCAGGTCGGTTGCTTCGACTCGGATATAAATCCGGGACGGGAGATGCGACGGGATCGTCCAGCGAAAGAAGTCGGCCTGGGAATTGGCCTCCGCGAAACGGGTCCACGGCCCTTCGGGATTATTGGCGTGGTGCAGCGTGACCGGTGTCGCCCCCAGATGGTCATCCGACAGACGCCAGCGAATGGCAATCTGGTTCGCTCCGGTGCCGCTTCCCTGCTGAATCGGCAGAAGCTCGAGCTTGGGAGCCGTCTGGTCGACCGTGATCTGCAGGTCCGGACGGTCTCCGCTTTTCGGAGCCTCGACCGAGACCCCCGCTCCGCTGCGGACTCGAATCGCGAAGCCGTAAACGCCGTCCTGCGGCACCTGAATCGTCATCGGCGACGCGCGATCGGGGTCTTCGCCATACTTCCACCACTCGCGACCACCATTCTCGGTGACGAAGAACTCCACGCTGCCGATGCCCGACGGCCCGACATCCTCGATCTGGTAGGCGACATCGAATTGCCGGCGACCGACGTAGCGCATCCCCGGATCCGGCTGGTATCCCGATGAAGATGACGGCCGACTCGCCGAGAGCTCATCCGGCGCGGGATCCCAGCGATTCATGATGGAGGGGCGCGTGGCCGCCCCTTCCGAAACGAACTGGCCGAGTGAGGGGCCGGGCGAAATCGCGGGTTCCTGATTGGGTTTCGGCTCGGCGGCCGTCGGCCCTCGCCGTGGCACCGTCTCCAGGCGCGGCATGGTGTCTTGCGCGAGTTCCTGTGGCTCAAGCGATTCGGCGATTGGTTCTCGCACCGAGGGGGCTGCCGGCCGAGGACGGGGAGCCGCCGCATTCCCCGCCGTGACCTGGTGCTGCGCGCGACCGATGTTTCCGGCCGAATCGCTGATCTGGCCGCGGACCGCGACAATTCCGGTGGACGAGAGTGTCCAGGACACTTTTCCCGACTCACGAGGCGAAATGGCCACCGTCTGCCAGTCGGTCATGTTCGGGAGGAGGTATTCCAGCTTCAGCGTTGATGGGTCGAGATGATCGTCGGTCGCGATCCACGACAGTTCCACGCGATTATCGCCCGTGGCCGTGAGGGCCAGATCCAGGCGGGGTTCCAGAGAATCGACCTGGACCACCAGCCCCGGCTGATGCGCGGTTCCTTCCGGGTGCAGTCGTCCGCGGGCGTCGAGCGTTTTCACGCTGAACCAGTATTCGCCATCGCCGGGAGCCTGAAACTCGAATCGCCCTTCCTGCGGAGCGATCGATTGCACGAACTGCCAGCGTCGACCGCCGTCCTGCGAGACAAACAGTTGCAGCTCGCGGGCCTGAAGTCGCTGGAGAACCGCGGGATCGAACCGGTAAGGGATGTGAAACCGGGATTTGTTGGTGACGATCGGGCTGGCAGGAGCGGCAGCCAGGACGGGGGCGTTCAAACGGACACTGGCGAAAACCACCAACCCCGCCAGGGCGATCGCGCGCACCCGAACAGGCTTCCCATTCGTGGCAGCCAGCCGTTGTCCTCGCATCCGCATGGTCGTCGATCTCCCCAAGGCCGGTCGACAATCCGTCCGGCGGCGTCCGCACTCAGCGCTGTAGGGGCGCATCGGCCAATTGGGAGAGGGGCTGGAGCGAATAAAGAACGGCGGGAGGATGAAACCACGAAGCCGCGCTCAGCAGTCAAGCTGGGCTGACTTTACTGTCCACATCAGTTTTTCTGATTGTATGGACGGACGCGCGGGCGAGATCGGCTCAATGGAATGGCCAGATGAACGGGGCCATGGCGATGGTGACAACCATCATCAGAATGTCGAGCGGCACGCCGAATCGCACGTAGTCCCAGAAGCGATAGCCGCCGGGGCCATACACCATCATGTTCGTCTGGTAGCCAAACGGCGTCGCGAATCCGGCCGAGGCGCCGATCATGACCGCGATCACGAAGGGGACGTGATTCACCTCCAGCGCCCGCGTGGTCTCCATCGCCAGCGGAAACATGAGCGCCGCGGCCGCGTTGTTGGTGACCAATTCCGTCAGGACCATTGTCAGAAAATAGACGATCGCCAGTTGGACCCAGGGGTTCGTACCGGCCATGCCGATCAGGGTTGTCGCGATGACGCGTCCGGCGCCGCTGGTCTCAATCGCCAGGCCAATTCCCAGCGTCGCCCCAATCACGAACAAGACCGACCAGTCGAGGCTTTGCCGGGCTTCGGGAACCGTGCAGCACCCGGTGGCCATCATCACCAGCCCCGCCGCCAGCGCGGCGGGAAGCAGAAAATCGGCTCCGACAACCGATGCGGAAAGGACCATCGCAACCATGATCCCCAGTGCCAGCCACGCCCGGTTGTGCCTGGGGGGAGACGAGTTCTCGACATGGCTGACCAGGAAGAAATCGTTGGAGTTGCGATGCTGCCGGGCGAAGTCGCTGTGGGCTTCAATCAGCAGCGTGTCGCCCGGTTGCAGCACAATGTCCCCGATTTTCCCGGCAATCTTTCGACCGCTACGGGCCACTGCGAGGACAGCGGCGTTGTAGGTTGACCGAAAGCGACCCTCGCGGATGGTCTTTCCGACCATGGGACAGCGATTCGAGACGACCGCTTCCATCAGGCAGCGCTGAGTCTCGGGAGCATCGACTTTAAACAACTGATCGGTCGCGGGAGTCAGCCCCCGCATCTTGCGAAGGTCGACGACCGATTCGAGAATCCCCACGAACACCAGACGATCATTCGCCAGCAACCGTTCGCGCGGGCTGACGGCCGGCATGATCTCCCCGTCGCGTTCGATTTCCGCCAGAAACAGTCCCGGCAAGTGTCGCAGGCCGGCCTGCTCAACAGTTTTGCCGACCAAAGGACCGCCGCCCGGAACGAGCATTTCCACGGTGTATTGCCGGGGGTCATCCGAGAGGCTGATCGGAGGCCGTCGATCGGGGAGCAGCCAGCGACTGGCAATAATCAGGTACGCAACACCCGCGATCGCGCACGGGATTCCGATGTAGGAGAGTTCAAAGAACCCGATGGGTGCGTAGGGTTGGCCATTCGCGTCGACCGCCGCCAAAAGTTTTCCGTTGACGATCAGGTTCGTGCTCGTGCCGATCAGGGTGCAGACGCCTCCGAATGTCGCCGCGTATGCCATCGGCAGAAACAGTTTGGACGGCGAGAAGCCCATCTTCTTGCAGATGTCGTCCACGATGGGCATGAACATCGCGACAACTGGAGTGTTGTTGAGAAAACCGCTGATGGCGGTGATGGGCAGCAGCAGCCGGAGTTGAGCCGCCAGAAGCGTGCGCGGCCGCCCCAGGAGCGGCTCCGTGAAGAGATTCATGGCCCCGGTCTGCGTGAGGCCCGCGACGACGACGAACAAAGCCGCCACGGTCACCAGACCGGTATTTCCGAATTCAGCGATCGCGGTCTTCGTGCTGGGCAACAGCTTCGTGCCGGTGATGACCTGCGCGAGCAGCAGCACGGTCAGCGCGGTGAGCGCCAATAAATCCGGCGGGGCCACTTCCTTGGCCAGTGCCACAATCAACCACACGACGATCGCGCAGACCAGCCAGGCTTCCCAACCCATATTCGTTCGCGATCATGTCTCGAAGTAGAAACGGACAGACGACGCCCGCGCCGCGGCAAACTCTTAACGATTTACTCGCCGCGTAGCGGCCGCATCATCAGGGCGGCGGTGGCCTCTTCCGGGGATTTGTCCTCGAATAACACCCGATAAACCTCGGTGATGATGGGGAGATCGATCCCCTCCTGTTCGGCGACTTCAAAAACGCTTTTGGCGGTCGCGACGCCTTCCGCGACGGAGTCCATGCCCGCCAGAATCTCGTTCAGCGATTTTCCCCGACCCAGTTCTTCGCCAACGCGGCGGTTGCGGCCGTAGGGGCTCACGCAGGTGGTGATCAGGTCGCCAATCCCCGCGAGTCCCGAAAACGTGCTGGCTTCGGCTCCGAACTTCAGGCCGAAGCGGGTGATTTCCACGAGTCCGCGCGTCATCAGGGCCGACTTGGCATTGTCGCCATAGCCCAATCCGTCCGAGATCCCCGCCGCGATAGCAATGACGTTCTTCAAGGCGCCAGACAGTTCCACCCCGACAACGTCGAGATTCGTGTAGACCCGAAACCGGTCTGTGTTAAACATCCGCTGGACTTGCCGCGCCAGACTGAGGTCGCCGCTCGCAGCGACCACGGTCGTGGGAAGTCGCCGCGAAATTTCCTCGGCATGGCTGGGGCCGCTGAGGACCACGACCGCCCGACTTCCGAGTACGTCGGCGATGATCTCGCTGGGGCGGCAAAACGTGTCGTTCTCCAGGCCCTTGATGACACTGACGATCGGCCGATTCTTGTTCAGAAGCGGCTTGAGTTCCGTCAGGCTCTCGCGAAGAAACTGGCATGGAATCGCAACGACGACATAGTTCGAGCCGTCCAGAGCCTCGGCTGGGTCGGCCGTGATTTTGATCGAATCGGGAAGCTTGACGCCCGGCAGCAGCCGCTTGTTTTCGCGGCTCGACGACATCTCGTCCGCTAGATCCTTGCGACGAGCCCATAGAGAGACGCGCTGGTCGTCACGCTGGGCCAGCAGAATGGCGCAGGCGGTGGCCATCGCGCCGCTTCCGAGAACGGTAATCCCTGTCGTCATGGAAGTTCCGTCAAATGTTGGCGGGTGGGCACTCGACCAGATTTCGACCGAATGGCTCATGTTCGCTGGAGTTCTGGCAGGAAGGATTCCCCGGCCAGGACGCCATAAGTCGAAGGCGGATTGTAACCGAGGTGTCGAACGAAAGGGATTGCCCGTTGGATTTCCGACCGGTTTTTCCGGTTTACACCCGGCCAATTTGCGCCCGCGACCTAGATTTGACTTTGGACCGTGACCGCAAGGGTTCCTGCGGATGTCGCCAGGCACCCCTGCGGATGCGGACGATTTCAGGAGTTGGCCATGAGCGCGACCGAAACGACCTCGACAGAAGAACTTACCACGAACAACACCCTTCCCTTCGTCGACCGGCGGTCGGGCAGTACCTCGCGGGGCGCGTTTGGCGAGCGACGGCAGTTTTCCTCGTCGCCCAATACTTCGCGTCCGGAAGTGGCCGAACTCGCCGCCGCGATCGATCACTACAAGCTTTCGCGCCGCCGCCGCTTCATCACGATGGAAGAACTCTACGACGTCATCGCCGGACTCGGCTACCACCGGTAAGGCTTGAGGCTTGAGGCTTGAGGAAAATCGACCACTTCGAGGTCGTCCTGTCTCGCCGCGTCTCCCCCTCCCCGCGTCTCCCTCTCGGAGCCATCAACCCTTCCCCACCCTCGACACCACCCTCTTAGAGTGCTATTCTCCCATCAAGATGCGCTCATGAGTCGATTTCCTTTCCGCCGATGACTGGCGGAAGGGACTTGGAGTTCTTGGCTGGGAGTCCGTCGCCATGACCGTGGGGACATTTGCCTCGTTGGCACAATTTGTCGGCTCGCCGCTCTGCGGCGGACCGCAGGTTCGCATTGGCAGCCGCCGCTGGTTCCTCCAGGCGAGCTGCGCCGGGACTGCAGGGCTGGCATTGGCGACCTCGAAAACAGCTCTCGCCGAGGCAACGGCTGCCGGCGCCAAGGCTTCGGGCAAGTCGGTGATTGTCTTCTGGCTCTCCGGCGGTCCCAGTCACCTCGACATGTGGGATCCCAAGCCCGATGCGCCCAGCGAAATTCGCGGCCCGTATCGCCCCATTGCTACTGCCGTTCCCGGCATGCAGTTCTGCGAACACCTGCCGCTCCAGGCTTCCATCGCCGACAAATTGTCGGTTTGTCGCGCGGTCGATTGCAGCGCGAGCAATCACACGCCGATCACCATGCAGGCTGGAAATCCGCTGGCCCGCCGGACCGACGACG
Organism: Planctomycetaceae bacterium; assembly: GCA_019636285.1. Lineage (GTDB taxonomy): Bacteria > Planctomycetota > Planctomycetia > Planctomycetales > Planctomycetaceae > JAHBXV01. The sequence goes on along the minus strand of JAHBXV010000026.1, from coordinate 49,962 downwards.
GCCGTGACGGAGCCGGGTGGCCATCCATGGGCTCCGTCGTGTCCCGATTCAAGGGGCCGAATCATCCGGACCTGCCGGCCTTTGTGGGGCTGGCTCCCTCGTGGAAGGCGGACGTGTACGAAGCCGGGCTGTTGGGCCCGTCGTATGCCCCCGTCAATGGACTGGAACTCGTCGGCAAGTTCGGTCTCCCTAAGGGGATCGCCGCCGAGCGGTTGCGTGATCGAAATGCCCTGCGATCGGAATTCGATCGCCTGCGGGCCGATCTCGACCAGGCCGACACGCTCACCCGTTTGGGCCAATACAACAAGCAGGCTTACGAAATGGTTCTTGGCGGCCAGGTCGAATCCGCATTCGACGTGTCGCGCGAAGACGACCCCACCCGCGACCGCTACGGCCGCAACAGCGTGGGCGAAAAAGCCCTGCTGGCCCGGCGGCTGGTCGAAGCCGGCGTCTCGTTTGTCCTGGTGAGCGGTGCGTGGGGCTACTTTGATCACCACGGCGACAGCGTGCAGTGGGGGGGGATCGTCAAAGGTCTGACTCCCGCGCTGCCTCCCGTCGATCGCGCGCTGCACGCGCTCGTCAACGATCTTGAAGAACGGGGCAAGCTCGACGACACGCTCATCATCATGATGGGCGAATTCGGCCGCGCTCCCGTAATCAACAAGGATGCCGGGCGCGATCACTGGACCAACGTCATGTCGCTCGTGCTCGCCGGGGGCGGGTTGAAGCATGGGCAAGCGATTGGCAAGACCGACGCGCGCGGCGGGGAAATCCTCGAGGGGATGGTACGACCGCAGGATCTGGCGGCGACCGTCTATCGGCACCTGCAAATTGACTTGCAGAGCCACTGGATCAGCCCGCAAGGTCGGCCGACGCCGATCGTCGTCGAAGGCGGCCGCCCGATTCCGGAACTTGGTTAGTTCGACTGATCGAGTAACCCGACGCATCAGCGAGGGAGAGAATAGTCCTGCCTTCACTGACGCGTCGGGTTACTAATCCTGCGTTGTTCAGCGGCGAGGCCGGACGGTTCGCGTGGCGTTTTCCTGGTTGGTCGACAGCCGGCGCCGGGTAACTTCCTGCCAGTGGCGAATGTCGATCTCGAACGGTCCGTGCGGACTGTCGAAACCGCCGAACTCGGAATAGCACTTGTGGAGCCGTGTCAGCTTCTGATCCGGCGACAGTTCGCCGGGATGAGGCGTTCCTGGAGCGCGTCCCCAGGCGATTCGTGACTTCCCCACCGTCCAGAGATCAAACTGCAAATCGTGCCATGGCGTGGCGTCGTCCTGATCGGGACGCGGGTGGATCGAATCGAGCCCCAGGTCGCTCCAGTCGGCTCGCAAGACATCGGCGATTCGGGCTCCCGCGAGCACCACGGGATTTGCCCATTGCCGACCCGGTTGGCCCCGCGGACGGACTTTGACCCCGACCACGCGCGGATACGCCATGGCCTGCGCGAGAGTAAAATCTTTCGGCGGCAACACGATTCCGTCCACGTCAACGGGATACCAGGCTCCGTCGACATCGATGACGGCCACCGGTTGCCGATACTCGACCGAAATGGTTCCCCGCGCGGGATAACCGATTTCCACGCGACGAATCGCGCGGATCCAGGGCGATTGCCCAACCACTTCGGCCAATCGGCGCGCGGTCGTGGCATTCAGAATCGACAGAGTGTCATCCGCTGCGTCCTGCTCGAACACTCGTTCCAGGAGATCGGCCGGGACGGGACCGGATGGGGCCGGCTCCAGGCTCAATTTGGCGAGATCGAGCTGATACTCCGGACGTTCGGAGAGCTTGGGCAACTGGTCTCGGGCAGCCGGGGCGATCGACAGGATCAGCAGGAGCGGCAGCCACTTGAGCATTCGCCGTGCACGCCCGGATTTGCCCGGCTGCGGCTGGGACGACTCGGCGGCGGGGGTGGCGGGGCTTTTTTTCTGACGTCCCATGCGCGGCTCGACGGAGCGAAGACGTTGCCGACGGTTCCGAGATCGACGAGGCAAAACGGGACGGCATCCACAGCCCTCGCGCGGAATTCGACTCCCGTTTCTCGATATCTTTCCGCCATCGACCAGCCGATGGCGTGGCCTGCAACCAACCGGGCGATCGTGTTGCAGGCGTTAGAGCCAGCCGGGTTTGGTTAACCGGCGCGAACCGGTCGCTTCCCGAAAGACGCAGGGCGGCCAATTTCGTCCGATCTTCCAACAAACGCGCAAGTTGCGTCGTATCCAGCTAGAATCGGAGTGGTCGAATGACGAACGCGGCCTGCCTCCGTCTGGCGGAGCCGTTGATCAAGTTTTTCCATGCTATCGCGAAAGTCTGGCGTCCGGAGCGGTGTCATAACTCGTCACGGGTGCAGGGTTAGCGATCTCAATCATTTTTTCGGACGAGATGAATGTTGCGCCATGCGGTCTGGGGCATCGTGTTGGGAGGATGCCTGGGGTTCTTCGCCGGTTGCGGAAAGGGTTCGTCCGAGCCAAATGATGCCGTTGGAGACATTACGGCATCGGGAGAGAATCCGGTCACGAAGCGGTTCCTGAGACCCACGGATGGCGAAGGGAAGGCGTCGATCCCCATCCGGACCGATGTGACCGACATGACGGGCACCTGGTGCATGGTGTTTACGTACCAGCAGCAGGATCTCTGCCTGTGGCTGATCGAGTTCACGAAAGCCGCGGACGGCAGTTTTTCCGCTCGGCTCTTGGACACGTCGAACGATCGCTCGAAGCCGCAACTGACCTCGACCAAGGTCGACGGCAAGGACGTTCATCTGACGCTTAGAAATGAAGTCGCGAACATACGGATCGACGGAAAACTGGCCGACGAGGGGATCGTGGAAGGGACGTTCGTCCCGAGCCCATTCGAGATCTATCCGGTAAGGCTGATTCCCACGACGGCGACGAAGCTCGCGGACCATGCTGCAGCCCTGAAGCCGTTGGGGCTCGAACAGTTCGGGCAGATTGCCGGGCAGGACGATCCTCAAAAGGTCGTCGCCGGCATGCTGAAATTCGGCGAGATCATGCGCCGCAGCCCGCTGGCGCTGGATGCATACGCCTCGATCATGGCGAATGCCCGGCAACTGGGCGTCACCGACGAACAGTTGCAGCAGTTGAGCAAGGGATACCTCGCGGCGTCCGAGGTCTGGGGGCCCGCCATGGTCGGGCAGACGGAACTGAGCATCGGCGTTCAATTCGCCATGCAGCGCCGTCTTCCCGAGGCCGCGCTGGAACATTTGGACCGGGCCGTGGCGCTGCTCACGGACGAACAGAAGGACACGCTGCTCCCGCAGATCGACATGGCCCGGGCGGCCGCGAACATCGAGATTCACCTGAAGGATGTCCGCTCGAAAGACGCGAAAGTCAGCGCGGCGGCATTCGACCTGCTGCGCGACGATTTGCAGCTTCAGCCGTACAATCACGAAGTCCTGCTCGCTCTCGCCGAGTACGCGATGAAGCACGACGACACCGACCTGGCGACCAGGTGCCTCGAAGACCTGGTTGCGTTGCCCCTTCTGGAACAGTTCGTCGTTGAGTCGCGTTCCCGCGACGGCAAGCCTCCGGGCGAACCGACACCGACCGATCTGCTGAAGGATCTGTATAAGAAGCGAACCGGGTCCGAGGATGGATTCGCCGAGTATGTCGACGAAGTCCATCGTCGGCGGTTCCAGGACGTGGTCGAAGAGGCAAAGTCCAAAGCCCCCCCTCCGACCGATGCGAAGAACGACAAGCGACCTGTTTTGGTCGAAGTCATGACGGGCATGTTCTGTCCGCCCTGTGTGGCGACCAAAGCGGCCACCACGGCACTTGAACAGCAGTATCCCCCGGAGCGTGTCATCGTGCTGACCTATCACCAGCACATTCCGGGGCCGGACGCTCTCACGAATTCGGACAACGAAGAGCGGCTCACCTATTACCAGGGGCAGGGAACTCCCATGGTCTACGTGAATGGTCAGCAGATTGAAGGAGTCGCCGGGCTTCTCCAGCAGGGAGCCAATGCCTACGCCGCGCTCCGCGATGTGGTCGATCAGTACCTGCGGGCACCGGGATTTGGAAAAATTGACCTGCAAACCACGCTCGCGGATGGGGCATTCACGGTCGCCGTGAATGTCACGGAACTACCCGAACCAGCACTGGACGGCCTGCGACTGCGGGTTGCGATTGCCGAAGAAGAGGTCGACATGAAGGCTCCCAACGGCATACGCACGCATAATATGGTGGTGCGGGAGATGCTCGGAGGAGCCAAGGGAGCCACCGCGAAGCGCGGCGAACTGTCATTCTCGCACAAGATGACAATCGACGAACTCCGCAAGCACGTCGGCGATTACCTCAACTCGTACGAAGCCGGCAGTCGGTTCAATTTTCCGGAAAAACCGCTGCTGATGGAAAAGCTGCGAGTGGTCGCGTGGGTCCAGGATGAGCGCAGCCGCGCGGTGCTGGTGGCGGCGTCGGTTCCGCTCGGTCAATCCACGGTGGTGGCGGCCATTCCTCCTGAAGAACCCCCGGCCGACGCACTGAGTCCGGCGAATGGTCCGAAGGCCCCTCCGGCACCGGCTCCCTAAGCAAGAAACTGAAATCTGTACATGGACCTCCAGTTCGACTTGACCCAAAAGCGGTTTTCGCACTAGATTTCGCGCACGAGGGAGCCTCCGCGAGGAGAACTCCGGTCATTTCTGCCCTCCAGGGAAGGATGGGGCAATGCCGCGCTGGGTCGTGACGACATTCATCACGTGCTATCTCTCCGCCATGGGCTGGGGGATCGTCAGCCATACCTTGAAGATCTGGAACACAGTCCATCCAGGAATGTATTTCTTGGTCTGGGACATGTTTTGCGGCTGGTCATCGCACGAAATTCGCTTTCATCTGGTGGCCGAAGGCGAAAGCGGCGCATATTACGATTTGGCGCCCGCGCCCTGGGGAGCTTTCGAGCCCTTCAGCGGATTGGCACGCCACCACTACGACTCGCTGGGGAACGGCCTGTATCGCATCGCGAATAACACGTTGCGGCATACCGACCACGAGCCGATTCGCCGCATCCTGGTTTTCGAAGAGACCTGGTCCAAGAAGTACAACGTGCCCGATTACCTCTGGGCTCATCGCTTCGAGGAACCCAAGGATCCTCACCGCTACTACTGGCAATTCATGGAGTACACACCGGATGGCCAGCTCGTCAGGGCCAACCCCAATTTTCTGTCCTATCACTATTCGCAGGCGATCTCCGACAATCCACGCCTGATTGGCGAGTACCAGGGGGATCGCGCGATGTACGCCGTTCGCCCCGTCGCGTTGGGGCGTCGGGATACCGCGTCATCCGTTCGGCCCGAGTCACCTGCCGCTTATTAATTCGCGATGCCGTGGTGATTCATGTCGTACCGTCAAAACCCTCTGGACGTCCAACATGTTCCTGAATTTGTAGAGGTTTCTGAGCCGCCAACCGGGTTTTGACGGAGGCTCATGGCTTGGTCAAGGCTTAACATTCGAGTGCCACTCCATGCGGTTAACCATTAAGGTGGCGCGCCCTGAAGGCTTTGCGGAAGGGCGTGGGAGTGGTTCATTCGGCACGCCCTTCGAAGACTCAGGGCGTGCCACCCTGTTGCGATTCATGGCAATCTTCGGCCCAGTCTCAGGATGAGAAATCATGCGGACGATGGAACGGCTGCCTAGCTGGCGCGAGCGGATCGAAGGGTTCTTCTTTGCCGAGGAAGTTCCCGTCGCGCTGGCCCTCATACGCATTCTGTTGCCGGTCTTCATGCTGACGATGTACCTGCCGCGCTGGCGGTGGTGTCGCGAGTTGTACTCGCTCGATGGCGCGCCGTCGCCGCTGGCGGATGGCTACGGCTATCTGAACTTCGTTCCCGAGTTTTCGGGGCCGGTGGTGGTGGGCCTGTTCACGCTGATGCTGGTGGCGTTCGTCACCAGCGCGATCGGCTGGATGACGCGCGTCTCGCTGTTTCTGTCATGCGTCCTGCTGACCTATTTCTCGATGCTCGACAGCGCGACCTCGCTCGCCAAATTCACGGTCATCACGTGCCACATGCTGCTTCTGCTGGCAGTCTCGCCGTGCGGCAGCCTGTGGTCGGTGGATGCCTGGATCAAGGGCCGACGACGTACGAACTGGCCGGGCGAGTCGCCGGTTGTCTACCAGAAGTTTTCCGCCTGGCCGCGCCGGCTGATTCAACTTCACATTGCCCTGGTTTACTTCGGGGCCGCCGTCACGAAGATGAATACGCCCGCGTTTCTGAGCGGCGACCAGCTTGTCTTCTGGACGTTGACGCATATCAACTTCGAACACCCCGCCGGCGAGTGGTTCTCCCAGTATCCGGCGGTTCTCTTCGCGCTGGGCTACATCACTCTCATCTGGGAAGCCGTCTTTCCCTTCGCGGCCTGGAAGTCGTCGTTCCGGAACTTCATGCTGCCGATCGGCGCCGCCTTTCACGTGGGAACACTGTTCACGCTCGGGCTGATTCTCTTCCCGGCCGTGATGTTCACCAGCTACCTTGCGTTCTTCGATGACCAGGACTTTGCCTGGCTGTCGCAGCGCTGGCGAAAGCTGAGCCGCCGTCATCGGGCGATGTTCGCGTCGATCACCCGGGCGTTGCCCTCGTTCTCGGGATGGCAGCCGCGCCCCGGTTTCGCGGCGGCCAGCGGTTGGGTCTGGGGAATCGCGGCGGTTGTCCTGGTCGGTGCATCGATCGAACTGGAGCACTGGATCGATCCGTATGGTCTGCGTCGCCCCCAAGGACCATACGCCCTGACGCCGATGGATCCGGCTCGTGTCGAGATGATGATGACGGCCTCGCCCTCACTCCGCGTCGAGGACAAGTTCTTCGCCATCGACCTTGGGACGACGACGCTGGGCGGGCTGATCGTCGATCGCCGCACGACGTTCCGTCCCGGTCAGAACCTGATTGCCCAATGCACGCTGGTGCAGCCGCATGAAGACATGTGGATCGAGTGCGAAATCGTGGATGAGGACAATCGTCTGGTCAGGTCGTATGGTCAGGTGGCGACGCGCGAACAGTTCCGCGCGAACTTCAGTCAGTATCTATCTCCCGACATGGCTCCCGGAAAATATGCCGTCGTCGTCCGCAATCGTCGCAAGGAAGTGTTACGTCGTGGATTCACGGTCCTGGGCGACTCGGTTCCCGAACGCGTGGCCGCCAATTGACGCGACTTCTCGACTGAACGAACCGATGTGACATCATGTGGATGCGCTGCCGACGACTGGCGGAATACTTGCTCTTTCGCGGCCTGGTCGCCACGGTGGACGCGCTTCCGCCGCGCGCTACGGTTCGCGTTGCCGAAATGCTGGCGTTCGTCCTGCATTACTGCCTGCCGCGTCGCCTCACGCGTTACCATGTCAGCCGCGAAAACCTGATTCAGGCGTTTGGCGACGAACTGACCGAAGCCGACCGCAGCCGCATCGTCTACAGGATGTGGGTTCATCTGTTCCGTCTCGTGGCGGAAGTGATCCAGTCGCCCCGCAAGATGCATCTGGAAACCTATCGCGAACTGATCGAGTTCGGCGATCTCCACGAATGCAACGAAGCCCTCTTGTCGGGCCGCCCGGTGATTCTGCTCGGCGGACATTTCGGCAACTGGGAGGTCGGCATGGCGATCTTCGGGCTGTGGGGCATTCCAATGGGTGTCGTGGCCCGAACGCTCGACAACGACCGATTGAACGACTGGTTCCGCGACTTTCGCGAGGCGACCGGACATCGCATGCTGGCCAAGAAGGGCGACTTCGACGATATGCTGACGCTGATCCAGCGGGGCGGCAATCTTGCGATGCTCTGCGATCAGGACGCCGGCCCGCGCGGGCTGTTCGTCGATTTTTTCGGGCGACCCGCGTCGACCTTCAAGTCGCTGGCGCTGCTCGCCATTGAATATGACGCTCTGATGATTGTCGGAAGCACGACCCGGCTGTCGGACGATTTCGAGAATCGTCGCTGGTTCCGATTCCGCATGAACTGCGAGGCGGTCGTCGATCCTCGCGACTATACCGGCGCGGACGCCGTTCGCGAGATCACCGAGACGTACACACGAGGTCTCGAACGGGCGATTCGCCGCAACCCGGAGCAATACTTCTGGGTTCATCGCCGCTGGAAAAGTGAACCGCGCAGCCGTCGCAAGGCGGCGTGATTCGGCGGCTGAGGGGGAGACGCGGGGAGGGGGAGACGCGGAGAGAGATTCTTCGATGCCGATGGCATCGAAGAGGGTAGCGCTCCCCTGCGGGTCGCGGCTAACTCGGGTGAATTTCTCAAAGGCATCCTGAATGTCGCGCTTTCTTGTTGCAGGAGGACAGTGAAACCGGGACGATATTTCGATCCTTTCTTGCCATTCACATCTCGTCGACATGCGGAGGGCTACCGCCATGGCACGGGCTTTGGTCAGTGACGACGGACTGGGCACGCTGGTGTCGTGGTCCGAAGGGATTGGCAGTGAGCGGAAATACCATCTCGCCCATGTCTCCCATGTGGGAATCACGCTGGTTCTGAAGCTCAAGGATGAGTCGAAGTGGCAGGAAGTGATTTCGACCGTCAATGAGTTGCCGACCGACGCGGCCAACATGCTGCGAAAGATTCCAAGAGCCACTCATATTTCTGCCGCTGAACTTTCCCGGGTCACCTATGCCCGGCAATTGAATCAGCTCTCGCTCTTCACGCGCGAGGGCCGCAAGACGTCGGTCCCCGAAGGGAAAGAGCAGGCCGAAGTCTTCGAAGCCATCGGGCAGAGTCTCGGAGGCACGGCAAGCCAGGAAGAGGCGGATGCCTGGTCGGTCATGCAGTCGCCTTTGTTCGTGCTGGCTGTCATCGCCGTGATCGGCGGCTTTCTGATCTGGTTCACGACGATCTCCGAACCCGACTATGAAGCCAGTGGTCGCCGCCAGGGAATGAAAAATCTCCTCAACTGGCTGGGCTACACGATTGGCCCCGTCTGGATGTCCGTCATCGTCGGCTCGCTCGCGGCCATCGTTCTGGGGCTGATGATCGCTCAACTGGTCAAACGGCCCGTTCGGCAGGTGCTGACGTTTGAGTGAAGAGTTTTTCGCGCAGAGGCGCGGAGGACGCAGAGGAAAAGGCATAGGCAGAGGAGCAGAGTGCAGAAGATGCTAGACATCGAGTCGAGGGGGACAAGCTGACTTCCTCGCCATCTCTACGCGATCTCTGCGACTCCGCGCGAAACTCTCTTCACCGGTTCGATTCGCGAGCCAAAGCCACTGCCCCGTGGACGACGACTTCTTCGCCCAAGGCTGCGGGAACGATGGCCGCAGAGTCTCGGAGGGGGCGGAAAACGTACTCCGCCATGGCTGATCGCAGGGGATTGAAGAATACCTCGTCCCCCGCTAGCGACACGCCGCCGCCGACGACGATCACTTCGGGGGCGAGCAGTGTGGTCACTTGGGCGAGGCCCCAGCCGAGTACGCGGGCCGCCTGCTGGTAGGCCTGAATTGCGAGCGAATTGCCGGCGTTCGCGGCTTCGGCGATATGCCGCGTCGTCAACTGGCTGGCGTTACCTCCACAGCGGGCGAGCAGGTCTGCGTGGTCGGGTGATGTGGCCGACTCGGCGAGGATTTTCTGAACCGTTGCGGCGATCGCTGGGCCAGCCGCGCGCGATTCGATCGTGTCGTGCGGATCAGTGCAGTCAAGGCCGGGCCGCAGGTGGCCGATCTCGGCCGCCGCGGGACGATTCGTGCCGTGAATGCGTCGATTCTGGACGAACCCGCCGCCGATGCCGGTGCCAACGGTCACATAGAAGAGAGACTGCGAGTCTCGACCAGCTCCGAAGCAGGCTTCGGCCAAGGCGGCGACGTCGCAGTCGTTGCCGAGCGCGGCCGGTTTGCCAAATTGCTCGCGGCACCAGTCGGCCAGCGGGAACTGGTCCCAGCCCGAGATCTGGTGGCTGGTCTGCACGAGACCGCGATCCCCGAACACCGGGCCCCCGAAGCCGATGCCGATCCGCTGGACGTCGTGACGATCGAGGAGCAGTCGCCCGGCTTCCAGAATCTGTTCGCGAATTCCCGCGGCGCCGCGGGCCGCGTCGATGTCGCGCCGTTCAAGGGCGATTAGTCGCGGTTCTTCGCCGGTTCCCACGCCCAGTTGCAGCTTCGTGCCGCCAATCTCAATTCCCAGATACATGCTCAATCCCGAAGATTATCGCGAGATCGTTCGCGGAACGTCCGATCCTTGCCGCGCCCCCGAACGAGGGGGACCACCTTCGCCACGTGTTCGCGATCAGTTTTCGCTGGCGTGCCGAAATTCGTTGAAGTGCATGTATTCCCAATGACGGTACAGCGGGACTTCCGAAAGCAGCCTGGCCTGCGGACCCACGGCGATCACTCGTCCCTGGTGCAGCATGATGACCGCGTCGGCCCGCCGCAGGGTGCTCATGCGAGTCGGCTTGAAGAAGATGGTTCGCCCGGGGATCAGCCGTTCATAGGTATCGGCCAGGTAGTTCTTCGTGTCTTCATCGAGCGCCCGCGAGGGTTCTTCGATGACCATGAGTGCCGGTTCTCGCAATAAAGCCCGCGCCAGGCCCAGGCGAAACCGCTGGCCGACGTTGAGCGTGTCGTCTCCGTGCAGCAGCGTGGTTTCGTATCCCTGTGGAAGCTGCGAGATGAAGTTGTGAGCATGCACGGCTTTGGCCGCGTCGATGACCTTGCTGAGGGGGAATTCGCCCCCGGCCCGAATGTTCTGCACGACCGATCCGATAAACGGTGGATCATCGGCACCGACGTAAACGGTCTCCGCGCGCAGCGATTCGAGGGTGACCCACGCGATGTCTTCCCCGTCGAACAGAATTCGGCCGCTTCGCGGCTCGAGAAAGCGCGGGAGGAGGAGCAGGAACGCCTTCGCCTCTTCGGGATTGAGGCTGACGACCGCGTAGGTCTTTCCGGCATCGAGCTTCAGATCGACATGATCGAGCAGGATTTTTCGCGCGGGGCTATGATAGGTCACCCCCTCGAAGTGCAGCGCGCGCGAGAGGGGATTCAGGAACCGGGCACCAACCGCCTGACTGACGGTCGGCATCGCGTCGAGAAATCGATAGACCTGGTTGGCCGCGACCGAGAGCTCGGAGTTCAACCGAGGCAACTCGACCAGCCGCCGCGCAGCCTCCAGGCCAATCGGAACGGTTGCCAGGAAGACGACGGCCCCCGGAAACGAAAGTTCCACCGCGGGGCTGAGGACTTTCGTACCCAGAAGCAGCATGAGAAACACGCCAGCCGCCCCGACGGCGAACGCACCCAGCCAGCCATACCAGAGGGGAACGTCCATGAGCCGCGTCTTCTGGCGGACGGTCTGGTAGAAGTGCCGCAACTGGTTGTCGAACGCGTCGTGTTCGTTAGCTTCCATGGCGTAGCCGCGAACCAGGCGGCTGTTATTCAGCCAACTCCCGAGCTGCTCGAACTCGCCGCGGATTCGGTCATCGGCCAATTGTCGGGTCTGCGCGAAGCGAGCCCGTCCGCGATGCCACAAATAGAAAGCCAGAGCGAGCGGCAATAACCATTGCAGTGTCAGCAGGGGATCGGCCGCGAGCGCGACGATGATCACGGCGATCAGTTCGATGGGGTCGCGGAGCTGTCGTCTCAATCGTTCATGCAGTATTCCGCTAATCGCGCGGGCCTCGACGGAAAACATCCGCTGGGCGATCGCGACGGTTTCACCATTCAGATCTTCCGGCCCAAGCCGCAGTGCCTGACGATGGATGCTTTTCTGTAACCGCTGGGCTGCCTCCAGAGCCGCCCGCCGCGCCTGCAGGTTGACCCGCGACAGCGCGAACAGTCGGGCCACTGCCAGGAGGGCGAGGGCGGGAAGGAGGACCATCAGCGCGGAAACATTGCTTCGGAGCGGGGGAGTCCGGAGGACAATCCACTCCAATGCCCGACCCCAGGGGCGATCGCGCAGCCGCCAGACTGAGGGAATGATGCCGCTATCGTCGACAACGACAAGTTGGGTTGGTGGACGATTGTCGGGCGGAGGGGCTGCCGCGCCGGGGGGAAGCTCGGGGGGTTTGACGGCTTCCCGTGCGGCTTCCCAATTGAGGGACTGGCCAGTCAGCCGCTCGAATCGCGGAGCCTGATCCTCCGTGAGAATTGCCGAAAGTCGACCCTGATCTGTCAACAACCCGACGAGAAGTCCCGTCACCAGCAACAGGCCGACCAGCAGCAGCGCGGCGAGAACCGACCACAACAATCCGGTGCGGGCCGGGCCGGCGAACAGGTCGCGACGAGCGAAAATCCGCTGGAACGATCGGGAGTGTTGTTCGCTCACCAGAAACGCCTCGCGCTGGGTGAAAACCGGACGACGAACCCCGACCCATGAGACGGGGGAAGACTTCGTCGGCGGATCGCCCAACGTTCCTTAGGCGTGGCGAGTGCTGACTCCGTTCCGGGCACGGCCAGCCGTCATCGACGGCGGGTAGACCTGCGGCGAATTCTACCTCTCCATCTTACGCGAGGTCTCGATCCTCAAACAGGATGAAAGCCAGCAGAATTGCCGCGACGCAATAGGCCAGGCAGTACAGGGCCGAAAAAGCCACGTAAACCGGAGGCACCGCGCTTTCGGTGGCCACCGCCGCGGAAATGTTGAGCAGTTCCAGCGTCGGCAGAATCGTCGCGATGAGCCGCGCCATGAACTCGACAAACTCGATTTTGACCACCCCCGCCTGGACCAGGACCGGAGTCAGGTGGCCGATCACGAAGATCGCGAACGACGCCGTCAGGTTCACGACCATCGGCAGCCGCGTGGAAATCGCCACGCTGATGGCGGCAAGAACGATGACTTCCAGGAAGATCAGCGCGAGACCGGGAACGACCTGGATCATGATCGCCCAGCGCTCGGCGTGCGACGGTGCTTCCTGAGAACCTTCCTTGGCGTCGTATCCCACTTTGTAATAGATGAGCGCCAGGAACAGCAGCGCCAGCGGCAGCATGTAGATGAGGACCGCCTGCACGATTCCCAGGTACTTGCCCACCACGAACTGCCGGCGATTGATGGGTTTCGAGAGGAGCGTCATCGCCGTCTTCCCCTCGATTTCGTCGGCCACGCTGGTGCTGGCCGTCCAGATCGCGATCAACAGCGACGAAATGAGAATCGTCGCCAAGCCGCAGTCCTTGAGCATCTTGACGTCTTCTCCCAGGGAGAAGAACGGCAGGACCGTGTTCACAAGCAGCAAGACCATCGCGATGGTCATCGCGAGCAGAAAGACCGGCTGGCGAATCGCTTCCTTCGTCGTCGCCCGCGCGATGATTCCCGATTTGGTCAGGTAGGCATGGGCCAATAAGGCACCCAGGAATCCCAAACCGACCGCGATGACCAGGCCCCACTGAAGACTGGCACCGGATTCGGCGGCTGCGAACAACAGTTGCGGCGACAACGTCACACCTCGAAAACATCGAAGACACAGATGACAACGGAACCCGGATGCGGCCAATTGGCCCGCACGAACCCGCTTCGCTTACGTTTCGCGCGGGCTTTTTGCTGGAGGAATTTCCAGAACAGCCAGGCCCGCGAGATTCACAGACTCTAACCGTGACGCAGCGCCAGGAAAATGACGCGGAAGGTCGTTACCAGCCGATCCCGGCCGGGATGACCGGCTTTACGGATTTCAGAAGCCGTAACGGCATTGTTGTGAGTGTTTTTTTGTTCAGTTTTTTGCGTCACGCCAGCGGAGCGACGGGAGTGGCGGGCTTGCCGCGATGTTCCATGCGCAGTTGCAGCAACTCCACTCCCAGCGAGAAGGCCATCGCGAAGTAGATGTAGCCCTTGTCGATTTTCTGATGGAATCCTTCGGCGACCAGGAGCACGCCGATCAGCAAGAGAAACGACAACGCCAGAATCTTGATCGCCGGAAAGCGGTCGACGAATCGGACCACCGGGCCCGAGAAGATCACCATGATGAGGACAGCGACGACGACGGCGGAGATCATGACCGGCAATTGATTGGACATCCCCACCGCCGTAATCACCGAATCGAGCGAAAAGACGATGTCGATGAGCGCGACCTGCGCGAGCATCGGCAGCAGCGAGGCATGTCCAGCCGCTTTGCCCTCCGCGTCGACGTGGCCGGTGACCTTGTGATGGATTTCGTAGGTGGCTTTGCCAATGAGGAAGATTCCGCCAACCAACAGCACCACGTCTTTTCCGGCGAGGTGAAAACTCCCGATGCGGAGCCAGGGTTCGGTCAACTTCATGACGGCCCCGATGCCGAGCAAAAGCAGGATTCGCGAGACGACCGCGATCCCCAGGCCCAGCTTCCGCGCGAAATCGCGCTGATGCTCGGGAAGCCGACCCGCCAGAATCGCGATGAAGATGACGTTGTCGATCCCGAGGACAATCTCCAGGCTTGTCAGCGTCAGAAAGGCGATCGCGGTCTCGGTTGTCAGCAGGCTTTCCACGGAATGCTCCCATTCGATGCCCTCCCGATCGCACGACGCGGCGTCGAGAAAGTCATCCCCCCACGTTTTACCGGGAACACGTCCTTATTCCGATGGACTCGCCTCTGGGCGAACGGCGATGGTCGCCGTCAGGGATCGGAGATAGGCATCCAGGTCAGCCAGGTCGCTGTCCGACAGGTCCTTCAGCAGTCCGGTCGGCATGATGGAGACCGGCGACTTCCGTTTCGAGGCGATTTCCCGCCCCTCGATCCGGAAGGTCTGATTGGTGGCATTCCGCAACAGGAGGCCATCGACCGATTCGTACACGATGAGGCCGGAATAGACCTTCCCGGCATGCGTTTCCAGGATCGTGGTCTGATAGCGGGCCGACACATCGCGGCTGGGGGCGACAATCGCCGTGAACAAGTCGGGACGCGAGAATCGCCCGGCGACACCAGCGAGGTCGGGCCCCAACGCGCTGCGGCCGCCGTGGCAGTTCGCGCATTGCCGCTTCTGGAAGACGGCTTTGCCGCGAACCACGTCTCCGGTTGTCCAGTCGATCTTCGGCAGGCGCGAGGCGAGCTTCTGCAACTCGTCCGAATTCTCGCCGAGAACGGTGTCCGCCTCCTTCGGCCACTTCTGACGTAATAAGGCCGTCCATTGGGCGATGACCTCGGGCTGCGGTCGATGGCCCGCTTCACCCGCGATGAAGCGGCTTTTCTGTCCGGCAGCCCGCTCCAGGAGGGCGTTCACGCGCTCGCGGGATTTGAACTCCGTTTCATCCTGGCCAAGTCGACGAAACGTGATCAGCAGTCGGCCGAATTCTTCGGGAGTACTGGCCGGTTGCAGTTCCTCGAGTGCTCCAAGGCAGGCACCCAGCACTTCGGCCTGGGACGATTCCAGCCCCTCGACGTACCACGCGCGATCTGACTCTTCCGGATCGGCGCTGAGTGTCATCAGGACCGCGCCGCGAACGGCGAAATTCTCGTATTGGTCGCGGAGCAGCTGCATGTGGTCGGGGTTTTCGGATTCGCCAACTACGAAAACGACGTCATTTGTCCAGACGTAGTCTTCGTCAGCGGCCGCTTTCGCGAATGCTGCGATCGCGGCGTCCAGGTGCTCGCCAGGAAGTTCGCTCAGGAACATGACATGGCCGGCCTGTCCGAATGTCGGCTGACCGACAATCTCCACGGCCAGCATGGGGTCGTGCTTCGCGAGGGCCGCGTAGATTTCCTTCATGCGGTCGTTCCAGCCCGAGTCCTGCACCATCTTCCGGGCGGCGAGTTTTCCTTCCAGGCCCGTCAGGCCGGCCGCGATGATGGCTGTCTGCTTCGAACTGCGGGGCACGGGAATGCGGGCGACGACAATCAGGTGATGAATATCGTCCAGCGGCTCGCTTTCGGGAGTGATGAACGCCAGGACTTTGTCCAGCAGCGACGCGTTGGGCGGTTGCAGCATCGCGAGCAGCCGCGCGATTTCGCGATCCAGCGATGCGTCACCCGTCGGATAGATCTCCGCGAGGCGAATGCGCGGCAAATCGAGTTCGCGATCGAAAGCGGCGAGATCGACGGCTCCGGTATATCCATCGAACGCGGGCGGCACTCCTTCGGACGGGCCCATGTCTCCCAGAACCCATTGCAACAGGCGAACCGCATCGAGACGGATATCGAGCGGATACTTTCCGGCAACCAGCGCGAGGGCCAGCGGCGGAATTGAACCCTTGATCCGCGAGTCATCATCGGCTGCCCGCATGAGCCAGCCGGCGGCATATGTGGTGACCGCGCGGGCTCCCAGTTTGCTCGTGGCGTCGGACAACGGTTGCAGACTGGCGGCATCGATTCGTGTCACGGCTGCCGCTGCCAGATTGCGGACCGCGGGATCACTGCTGCCCAGTGCCTTGGCCAGGCCAGGGACGATCGGGCCGCAGGGCGTTGTTCCCGAGAGCCCGGTGATTGCTTCGAGGCCCGCCATCACCACGCGGGGCTCGCGATCCAGCAGGTACATATTGACCAGTTCCAGATTGGTTTTGGCTGGGTTCGACCGTCCGTGCGACCAGATGGCCCGGGCACGAATCAGGGGGGCGGGATCGGCCTGGAGAGTTCGCAGGTCAGATTCCGAGAGCCCGCCATAAAACTCGGTCAGAATTTCGATCGCCCGGACGCGCTGGCTGGTGGGTCGCGCGGTCTCGAGGGCGGCGTTGCGGAAACCATCGGCTCCAATCTCGCGGGCGAGTGGGCGCCAGGCGTGCCGACTCCACGCCGACAGCGGTTGAGGCGCGGTGAGGCATTTCGTGAGCGTGTCCTGGGGGGCATCTGTCGGCTTGTCCGTTTTCGCACCGTCAATGGCACGAATGCGATAGACGCCGCCGCGCGTGCCGCGGCCGCCCACGCAAACGAACAGGCTGCCGTCCGCCCCCACTTCAACATCGGTCGGTGCGAATCCCTGGTCGCCGGAACTGGTCAGAAAGACCTCGGGTTCTGTCTTCCAGGTCGCTCCGGAAGGGGTTAATGGCAAAGCGAACACGCGGCCATAGGTCCAATCCAACGCGAAGATCGCGCCGCGGTATTTTTCGGGGAACTGCGTGTGCCGATAGCAGATGACTCCCGTCGGCGAACCGCGTCCCAAATCGGCCACCACGGGGGGCAGATCCAGAAACCCGGCGGGGCGTTTCCAGCTTCGGCTGATCCAGCCATGATCGGAGCCGATGAGCATGTGGAAGACGCGCGTCGGCTGATACCAGGGGAGCGAAATTTCTCGCTCGTCGTCGCTATCGAACGTGAACAGGTCGCCCGCTTCGTTGAAGGTGAAGTCATAGGCGTTCCGCATCCCATCCGCGACGATCTCGCCAGCGGTCAGGTCGGGCCGGAAGCGCGCGAGCGCTCCATACCGTGGATATTTGACCGGCGCGGTGGGGAGCGTGTTATACGTCTCACTGATCTCAGCCGTATTGCCGCCGAGAACATACCACCAGCCGTCCGGCCCCTGCTGGATCGTGTGCGTGTCGTGCTCGCCGCCGGTTTTGAACCGCAGGAAGACATCGGCAGGGCCATCGGCTCGGTCGTCGGCGTTGTCGTCGCGGTAGCGAAGGAGACCGGCATCGCCCACGCACAGGAGCGCCCGGCCGTGGAAGAACAGACCCTGCGCGCCGGTCGCGGGGCCGTCGGCGAACGGGATCGCGCGGTCGGCTCGTCCGTCTTTGTCATCATCGACCAGAATCTTGACGTAGCCGCGACCGCTGACCACCGGACGGCCCAAGGTGTCGACGGTCATCGCGTAGATGTCGTGTGCCAGGTCGTCGCCCGCGAACTCTTCGACGACAAAGCCCTCGGGGGCGCGAATGGGGACGGGCTCTGCCGCCTGAGTGGTCGCGCTGCACAGCCCGATTCCGAGGCAGAGGCTTGTGGTCCATCCGAGACGCCGGGCGGCTTGCATGCGATTCCCTTCGCTGTCTGACTGATTCTCACCCGGAATTTTTACTAACCCGAATCTCAGCGAGGGATCCTGTTCGCTTCCTCGCTGACGCTTCGGGTTCCTGTTCGCGGGGGCCGACGAGAGCCGATTGTCGAAGTCGATGTCCAGAATCTCGCGGTCGGCGCGACTGTAGTGGCAAAGCCGTTGCGACGCAATCTGTGTTGCGCTCTCAACTCCCGAATTCCATTCGACTTCCGTACAACGGACGTTTGTCAGGTTCGGTCAGTCCGGGTCTAATTCTTCCGTGAACTTCGGTCATCGAGAGCGGCGATCGTACTCGCCCCGGTTTCGGATGACCGATCGTCGGTCCCAGAGAGCCATTTTCGCGTGTCACACGACCACGATCACGATTCGCCGCAAATCGGCTGTTGCGAACATTCACGGCGACAAGGCTTTTTCTCGCTGTTCGCCGAGCCGATTCTTTGTTTTGTGCTCCTGATGGCGGGGTGGTTTGTCTCCCGGCAGGGTTCCCAAAACCAGGCCCTGTCGTATCTCGCCCTCGCACTTTACGGGGCCTCCTATGTTGCCGGGGGGACGCAAATTGCCCGATCGTCGATCGCGAATCTCTTCCGCGGTCGGGTGACGATTGACCTGCTGATGGTCTCGGCTGTCGCCGGTTCCGCCGTCCTGGGGGAATGGCTCGATGGGGGTCTGCTGCTGGTTCTGTTTTCGCTCTCGCATTCGCTCGAGTCGTACATTCTTGATCGGACGCGGCGGGCGATTTCGTCCCTCATGGACCTGGCTCCTGACGAAGCGACCTTGCTGGACGACGGCGTCGAGCGCCGGGTTCCGGTGGCAGAACTACAGGTCGGCCAGACGGTGGTAGTAGGCCCATCCGAGCGGATTCCGGTGGATGGCGAGATTGCCGTCGGTTCGTCGAGCATCGATCAGTCGCCCATGACAGGCGAATCAATCCCCGTCGACAAGGGTCCGGGCGACGAAGTCTTTTCGGGAACGCTCAACCAGCAGGGGCTGCTGCAGATCAAGGTGAGCCGACCGGCGACCGACACCATGCTGGCCCGCATGGTCCGCCGCGTCGAACAGGCGCAGTCCGAACGGGCAACGTCGCAGCGATTTACGGAATGGTTCGGCGAGCGCTATACCTGGGGCGTCTTGGCGCTCACCGCGCTCGCGTTCATCGGCTTCTCGCAGGCAGGGCTGTCGTGGGGCGACTCGTTCCTGCGGGCGATGACCGTGCTGGTCGTGGCTTCTCCGTGTGCCGTGGTCATCTCCATTCCGTCCGCCATCCTGGCGGCAGTGGCAGGCGCGGCCCGCAAAGGGATCCTCTTCAAAGGGGGCATTCATCTCGAGAATGCTGCCGTCCTGAAGACGTTCGCCTTCGACAAAACGGGAACATTGACCGTCGGGCGACCCAAGGTTGTCGGGGTGATGACCGTTTCTGGTGTGTCCGAGGACGATTTGTTGGCGATCGCCGCTGGCGTGGAATCGCATTCGGAACATCCGCTGGCCCGCGCGATTCGGGAACAGGCCGTCGAACGGGGGCTGGCCATTCCCGAGGCGACCGACGTCACGGCGCGCGTCGGAAGCGGAATTGATGGAACGGTCGACGGACGCCAGGTTCGCATTCAGAAATTCCACGAAAGGAACGTGGCCGCCGAATTGGAAGAGGCGATCAAGGATCATCGTCAACGGGGCCACATGGTCATGGTCGTCGAAGTCGATGGCCAGCCGATGGGGGCTCTCGCGATGACGGACGCGGTTCGGCCCTCTGCCTTGCCGGCTCTTGGACGACTGCGGCGGCTGGGGGTTGAACCGCTGACGATGCTGACGGGCGACCATCCCGAAGTGGCCCGATCGCTCGCGGCCGATCTTGAAATTCAGTTCATGGCGGAACTCTTGCCCGAGGATAAGATCGAACGGCTGAAGCAGCTTCAGCGGGAATATGGTCCGATCGGCATGATTGGCGATGGCATGAACGATGCCCCGGCCCTCGCGACAGCCGATGTGGGTTACAGCCTGGGCGGAGCAGGGACTGATGTGGCGCTCGAATCGGCCGACGTCGTCTTGATGGGCGAAAACCTGCATCGCTTGCCCGACTCGATCGAACTGGCGCGAGCCACGCAGTCGATCATCCGGCAGAATCTGGCGATTGCGTTCCTCGTGATGGGCTCGCTGCTGTTGATTTCGCTCGTCTATCCCCTTCCCCTGCCCCTGGCGGTCCTTGGGCATGAAGGGAGCACCCTCGTGGTCATTTTGAACGGCCTGCGCATGTTCTGGTATCGGCCGTCCGGTTCGGGTTGAGGGAACAGAGAGGGAGTTGGGGGAGGGGGAGACGCGGGGAGCGCTCCCCGTTGGGTCGCGGCTAAACTCAGCGTGCTTCCCACTCGTGGACATTTCGCGCGACGGATGTCAGGATTCCAGACAGATTCGAAAAACTCGTCTGACTGCTCGTGAACGACAACTGGAGACACCTAGCGTGAGTCGAACTTTCCTCGTGGCGGTGCTTGCGCTCACTTCCTCGCTCCCCGCCGCGGAACCCCAGAAACTGATCTTCGATACCGACCTTGGCAACGATGTCGATGACGCGATGGCGCTGGCTCTCATTCACTCCCTTCAACGGCGCGGGCATTGCGAACTGCTGGCCGTCACGCTGACGAACGGTCATCCCAACGCGGCGAAATTCGTCGACGCCGTCAACACCTACTACGGCTACGGCGCGACTCCCATCGGCGGGGCCGTCAATGGCTGGAAGACCGCGTCGAAGTACGTCGACCTCGTCGACGAAATGAAAGATGGGAAGCCGGTCTACCCGTACGATGTGGATCCGGCCAAGCTCACCGATTCCGTGACGCTGTTGCGAAAGACCCTCGCCGCGCAGCCCGATGGCAGCGTCGCGGTTGCCCAGGTTGGATTTTCCCCAAACCTGGCCCGTCTGCTCGACACGCCGGGAGACGATATTTCGCCACTGACTGGGCGGGAACTCGTTGCGAAGAAGGTGACCGTCCTATCGATCATGGCGGGTGCGTTCGAGACGATCGACAACAACAACCATTACCTCGAATACAATGTCATCAAGGACATTCCCGCCTGTCAGAAGCTTGCGAAGGACTGGCCGACTCCCATCGCGTGGAGCGGATTTGAAGTTGGGATCGCGGTCCCCTACCCGGCCGTGAGCATCGAGCAGGACTATGTTTACCAGCCCGGCCACATCATTGAGATGGCGTACCGGCTCTATCAGCCGCCGCCGCACAACCGGCCGACCTGGGATCTCACGAGCGTGCTTTACGCCGTCTTTCCCGAGCGCGGCTACTTTGGTCTGTCGAAGCCGGGCGTCGTGACGATTGAAGACGATGGTTTCTCGCGATTCGCTCCCAAGGCGGACGGCAAAAACCGCTATCTGACAGTCAATTCTGAACAACGGGCTCGAGTCGTCGAGTGTTTCGTGCAGTTGTGCAGTGAGCCGCCGCATACGAATCGGTAAACAGCGCCCTTTGACGAAGGCCAGTCCCATGCCCGCACCTAAGATTGTCGTGGTGGGATCGCTCAATCTCGATCTTGTCACGGGCGTGGACGTCTGGCCGGCACCGGGGGAAACGCGGCTGGGGACATCGTTCGCGATGATTCCGGGCGGCAAGGGGGCTAATCAGGCCGTTGCCGCCGCCCGGCTGGGAGCCGAAGTCTCGATGGTTGGCCGCGTGGGTGAGGATGCCTTCGCCGACACCCTGCTTCTCAATCTGGCCAACGCCGGGGTTTCCACCGATCACGTTCTGAAGACTCCGGGGGCGTCGACGGGACTGGCGGCGATTACTGTCTGCCAGGGTGAGAACTCGATCGTCGTCGTACCGGGGGCCAATCATCTGCTGACCGTCGAAGATGTGGAAGCGGCCGAGTCAGTCATTTCCCGGGCCGATATCCTGCTGCTCCAGAATGAGATTCCCCTCGAAACCGCTTTGGCCGCGCGCGATCTGGCGGTTGCCCATGCGGTGCGGGTGATTTTCGACCCCGCTCCCGCGCCGGCCTCGAAAATTCCGGACCGCTTCTGGAATGTCGATCTGTTGACGCCGAATTGTTCCGAGGCGAGCGTCCTCGCGGAAATCGATATTCAGAACCGGGACGATGCGGACCGAGCGGCCGAGGTCATTCATGCCAAAGGGGCGTCGCTGGTGGTCATGAAACTGGGCGATCAAGGGGCGCTGTGGTGCGAGGGGGGACGTCCGCCGATTCATGTGCCTGCGTTTCCGGTCAAGGTCGTCGATTCAACCGCTGCCGGGGATGCCTTCACGGCGGCGCTCGCCGTCGCCTGGTCGGAGGGACGGTCACCGCAGGAAATCTTGCGTTTCGCCTGCGCGGCGGGAGGATTAGCCGTGACCCGCGCCGGTGCCCAACCCTCGCTTCCGACACGCGCGGAGGTCGAACAGCTCTCGGCGGCTCAGTAGAGGTGGTTTCAAAACCCTCTGGACGACGGGGTTTGTCCCCGATTTCGAGACGTTTTGCAGCCACCAACCGGGTTTTGACACGTGTTCTAGAATTCTCCGGCAGCGCAACGGCTTACTGGGAATGGCTGCCAGATTGACCAATGACTTCGGAAAGGAACCTCATGGCTCTGGAAGTGGGCGCGAAGGCGCCGGCATTTGATCTGAAGGCGTTTCCGGCTGGCAAGTACAAATTGAGCCAGCTCCAGGGCAAGAACGTCGTTTTGTATTTCTATCCAAAGGACGATACGCCCGGCTGCACGAAAGAAGCGTGTGGCTTTCGCGACAACCATGAAGCTTTCACGAGTGCCGACACCGTGGTCCTCGGCATCAGTTGCGACTCGGTTGAGTCGCACGAGAAGTTTGCCAACAAGTTCGAACTGCCGTTTCCGCTGCTGGCGGATGAGGACCATGCCATCGCCGAGAAATACGGCGTGTGGGTCGAAAAGAATATGTATGGCAAGAAGTCGTGGGGCGTACAGCGGGCGACTTTCCTGATTGATAAGAAGGGAAAAATCGCGGCGGTCTGGCCGCGGGTGAAGGTGGACGGCCACGTGGAAGCAGTCGTCGAGAAGCTTGCCGAACTGGAGTAGTCGTTCGTTCCCAGGCTCCTGCGAAAATGGGGCTCCAGCGACATGGCGTTTCCGTTCATTCGTTGAAAACTGCAGACCGTATTGTCATTCGGAGCAGCAACATCCGGTCATGATTCTTCCGATGCCGAAGGCATCGAAGACGGTAGCCGTGGGTCGCGCAGCGCACCCACGGAAAAAATGGACATCGATTGGGCCCTCGACCCCCAGAGGGGGTCGCAGACATTCGTGCGTTTCTGCGACCCCCGCTGGGGGTCGGAAGAAGGATTTGAAGAGCGTTTCCGGACCGTGGGTGCGCTGCGCGACCCACAGCTACCGTCTCTGACCGCTTCGCGGTCAGGGAATTGCACGTGTTGTTGAGCTCTCAGGAAAATGAGGCGATTGGGGCGGGATCGGCGTAGCCTTTTGTCCAAAACTGGTGACGAATTTTCATCCGCACGGGCGAACGCCTTTCAATCTGCCTCCGCTCGGGAACGAGTTTCCAATTCGCTTGAATGCTTGCAACCCGTCGCGGCGTCGGCGATGCTGCCCTGACACCCTGAGTTGCCGCGAATTGTGCTTCGTGCGAGCCAATTGGCAGGCGACGGGGTTTGCTCTTGGGGAGTTACCGCATGCCGTCGCGCTGGGTGTTTTGTTTGTGTCTTGCCGGCCTTGTTCTGTCCTCCTCGGTCCAGGCCGAGAATTGGCCGCGTTTTCGCGGCGCGGACGGGAGTGGCATCAGCTCCGATGCGACGATTCCGACCGTCTGGACCGAGAAAGACTACGACTGGGTCGTCGACATTCCCGGTGTCGGTCATGCGGCTCCCATCATCTGGGGGGACCGGCTGTTTGTCACCACGGCGACTGATGAGGGTCGTCTGCGGCATCTGCTCTGCCTTAATGCCGCGACCGGCAAGGAAATCTGGTCTCGGTCGCAGGGCTTCAACACGAATCCCAAGCATGCCAAGAGCAGTTACGCCTCCAGTACGCCCGCGACGGACGGCGAACGAGTCTACGTGGCTTTCGCCGACCAGGAGAAGTACACGCTCACCGCGTATGACTTCGACGGAAATCTGCTGTGGCGGAACCTGCTGGGGCCGTTTTCCAGCCAGCACGGCCAGGGAACGTCTCCAATCGTTTTTGAAGACCTCGTCATTCTGGCGAACGATCAGGATGGCTCGAGTTCGCTCGTGGCGGTCAATCGCCTGACGGGCCGCACCGTCTGGAGTACTCCTCGTACTTCGCGCGAGGCCAGCTACGCCACGCCGATTATCGTGGAAGCCGCAGCCGAGCGGCCTGTGCTGGTTGCGGTTTCGGGGGCGACGGGTATTACCGGTCATGATCCCTGGACGGGAGAGACCTTGTGGAGTACGAATCCGTTTCCCAAGCGGACGGTCGCCTCGCCGGTTCTCCACAACGGCCTCGTTCTGGCCACCTGCGGCTCGGGAGGCAAGGCCTCCGACCTGATTGGCGTGGACCCGAATGGCGCGGGCAATGTGGCTGAATCCCACGTGAAGCTCCATCTCACGCGGTCGATTCCGTATGTTCCCACGCTCATCAGTCATGGCGGGCTGCTGTTTTCCTGGGGAGACGGCGGCGTGGTCTCGTGCCTGGATACCGGCCGCGATCAGGTTCTCTGGCAGGAGCGGGTGGGCGGCAGCTACAGCGGTTCGCCGATTTGTATTGATGGGAAAATCTACGCGATCTCGGAGTCGGGCGAAGTGGTCGTCGTCGGGGCTGCTCCGTCGTTTCATCTGTACGGGCGCAGTCCGCTGGGGGATGCGAGTCATTCCACTCCAGCCGTCGCCAACGGGCGTCTCTATCTGCGATCCTTCCATAAGCTGGCCTGCCTGAAATCCAAGCCGGCCAATTAATTAGGACGGGAGAAACCAGCCCCACTCGGCCAGTTTCTCTCCAGGGAATTTCAGGGTCAATTTCCGCGTTCAAGGGCCATTCGCGGGAACCAGCGGGCAGCGGTTGGCGTCTTTTCACCGCCGACCTTGCGGATGGGAAAGGTTGGGAAATGCCCGAATGGCCCGGGGGCTCTTGCCCAGGCTGTGGAGACTGGATGCCTCCCGGCATGGTCCGCTGCCGCAGTTGTCGAACTCTTCTCAATCCCGAGCTGGAAGTAGACAGCGTCGAAGTCCCGGACTTCGTTCCGCTACCGGAAGTGGCTGCCATGCTTGACGTGCAACCCGAAGGTGTGTTTTGCGACTGCCCCGACTGCGGTCGCGAGCTGCGCATCGCCCGCAAGTACCTCGGCAGCAAGGTCGCCTGTAAGTTTTGCGGCTTTGGCTTTGAACTCGATCCCAGACATCCGCGCGTCACGGGATCGCCGGTCTATGCCAGTTGTCCGGGCTGCCGCGATGAATTGCGGTTCGCTTCGAAGTACCTGGGAACGCGCGTGGCGTGCAAACACTGCGGCGCCCAGCTCAATATTCTTCCGCTGGCCGATTCCTGAGCCACCCGACTTTCGCTCCGGCCAGATAAGTTGGCTGGGGGGCGAACCGGGCAGGTCATCGGTCTCGTGCTGGCTGTCAAATTCCCGTACCCACCGGACAAGCCGATGGGAAACGCAGTCATGAGGGGGCGCGGGTGGCTCTCTCCCATCCATGGCGGGAGCGCCTCGCGCGCAGTCGTGACCAGTCGCGGCCAATTCCAACTGGAGCAGAGGTTTCCGCCCTCCCACGGCTTTTTGTTTGGCGTAACTCTTTATGTTGTTGTGTTTTGTGGCGTGACAAAAGTTTGACAGACAGATGACGGCAGGCTGACACATCAAATCCGATTTGTGCCTATAAATCGTCATCGTTTTTACGTGGACCGTCCTGATCGCTGGCCGAAGATGGCCGATCGATCGTGGCGGCTCTGTCACCCGGCACGCTGTATCAAGGACGCCCTGGATGTCTGCCACACTTGATCCCGCCCCGAAGACGCGGCGACAAAAGCGTCTCGAACGCCGCCAGGAACTGGCCGCGAATCGACCTTCGGTCAATCGTCGCTCGGCGGCCGATGAAGAACTGATTGCCGCCTTCAGCCCCGCCCGACTGCGGCTGGGTTCACTCGACTGGATTGTCATTGTCTGGATGGTGCTGATGCACGCGGGCGCAGTTGCTGCCCCGTTTTTCTTCAGTTGGTCCGGTCTCGGCGTCGCTTTGGTGCTGCACTGGCTGACCGGCAGCATCGGCATCTGTCTCGGATATCACCGCTATCTGTCTCACAAGTCCATGAAGCTTCGGGCACCGGCCAAATTCGTCACGCTGTTATCGGGCGCGCTCTCTGGTGAAGGTTCGCCGCTGGTGTGGGCGGCCACGCATCGCCTGCACCATCAGAAATCCGACCAGGAAGGCGATCCCCATTCGCCGCTCGACGGCCCCTGGTGGTCGCACATCTGGTGGCTGTTCGCCGCGCGGACTCCGGCCGAACGCGAACTGCTGTTCGATCGGTTCACTCCGGATCTCAAACGCGATCCGATGATGATGTTCTTCGAACGGACCTATTTCTTCTGGCTTGTCGCCTCGGGCGTTGTGCTCTACGCGCTGGGCGGCTGGTCGTGGCTGCTGTGGGGCCTGTGTCTGCGGATGGTGGCCATGTACCACTCGACGTGGTTCGTGAACTCCGCGACCCACATTTGGGGCTATCGCAACTACGAAACCAAGGACGAATCGCGAAACCTGTGGTGGGTGGCGGTCGCCAGCTATGGCGAGGGATGGCATAACAATCATCACGCACATCCGCACACGGCCCGTGCCGGACACCGCTGGTGGGAACTCGATCCGACCTTCTGGTCGATCCGAGCGTTGCAGGCCGTGGGCCTCGCGTACGATGTCGATGATCGCATTCCCGCCGTGAATGAAATCCCGGCTGGCTAACACGCCTCGATGACGACCTGTTGAACACGAACCGCTCTTCGTCTCGAAGGGCGGTTTTTTCTTGCGCCGGAATGAGTGGCTCGGGTAGAGTTGCGGTCTCGCTAAAAAATGGGGCGGGACACTTCTTTCGTGGTAGTGGTACGTCAATGTCAAAGATTCGGGTGTGTGCCACTTCTCTAGTGCATCTTTTTGTGAATTAGAGACTTAAGACGCACTGGCGGAGCCAGTGGCACACGAAAAAACAGGCCCTGACAATGCGGTAGTTTCGTGGTCGCGACCGTGTCCGACAGTTCAACCGCCGAGACTTCCCGTTCGCTCCATCACGAGGCAGCCCGGTCGCCGGCCCTGGCGGTGGCTCTGGCGGTCTGCGTGGGGGTTTTGCTGTCCGCGGTGACTCCCCTTTCGAGTCTGGTTTTCGCGCTCGCGGCCGCGTTGGGATTGTTGGCCTGGTTCGCGGAGCGATGGATCGGCCCCGTTCGAGCGACCTTGGGACTCCTGATCGTCGCCGCGAGTCTGTCCGCCTGGTGGTACGATGTGCGGGTTCAAGACATCCCAGCTGACGACATTCGCTGGATCGCTACCGACGAAGGCCGCCTGGTTCATTTGTCGGGCATCGTTCGCGAGAATCCGGAATGGTCGCCCCCCGCGCCGCAGCGCCTGTCGTGGCAGCGCGAGGGGACCACTCGCTTCACGATTCGCGTGGAAACCGTCCATTCACGAACAGCAGCGATTCCCGTGGGCGGAGTCGTGCAGGCACAACTCAACGGGAAGCTGGATTCGGTCGCGGTTGGCGACCGCGTGAAGGTCGTCGGCAAACTTCGTTCGCTGCCGCAGCCACGAAACCCCGGTGAGTTCGATTTTGGAGCCTGGCTCGAACGGCAAGGTGTCTCCGCGCTCCTCGCGGTCGACTCGCCGGGTGCGGTCCTCTCCCGTTCTCCCGCCTCGGGATTTCGCGAACATCTGTTGGCCTGGCAGTCGATGGCGCGAGCTCGCGCGGCTCGTACGTTCGCGTCCCTGCAAGACGAACGAACGCACGCGATCGCGATGACCATGTTTCTGGGCGAACGGCGTCAGCTTCCGGAAGAGACTCGCCGCGACTTCGCCGAGACGGGGACCGCGCACCTCTTGGCCATTTCCGGGTTGAATGTCGTCATTCTGGCCGGCTGGTTCTGGATTTTAGGTACCGTGCTCGGTCTGGGGGAACGAGGCCGGCAATGCCTGATGGGTGTCGGGCTGGCGGCGTACGCCATTCTCGCGGTCTCCAGCCCTCCGGTCCTGAGAGCCACCGCGATTGCCCTGTTCGCGCTCGTCGCGTCCGGAGTCGGCCGCATGGTTTCGGGGCAGCAGCTTCTTGCCGTGGCGGTCATTTTGCTGGTGGTCGCCGATCCGGGCTGCCTCTTCGACGTGGGGGCTCAATTGTCGTTTCTGGCGGTGCTCGCAATCGCTGCAGTTCGGGAATGGTCCCTCGCGCATCCAGCCGATTCCGAAGCCCTGACACCGGACGCAACGATTGTTTCGCCTCTCTGGCGATCCGCAATTCGCCATCTGGCTCTCTTATACGCGGTCATGCTGGCGGTTTGGCTGGTCACAACACCCCTGGTCGCCGCGCGGTTTCATGTCGCGTCGGTCTCGGCACTCCTGTTGAATGTCGTGATCTCGCCGTACGTGGGGCTCTTGATGTTGGCAGGCTACTCCCAGTTAGTGCTGGGAATGATCTGGCCAGGTTTTGCCGACGTCCTGGCGCCTGTTCTGGAAGCGCTGCTTGGCGGACTCCTCGCCACCGTGTCGTGGGTGGCCTCGTGGTCCATGGCCTCGGTGGCGACGCCGGGACCGTCCGAGGGCTGGCTGGCAATCTTTTACCTGCTCTTGGCGCCAATACTGCTGATGGTCCGTCGGCGGAGTTGGCGGGCATGGTCATTGCGCCTCGCGGCCGTCTGGATCGCCGTCGGCCTCGCCTGGGGGCATCTGGCCGCGCGTCCGCGCGAACTGGTCGTGAACGTCTCATCAATCGGACACGGCCTGGCCGTTGTCGTGACGCTTCCCAATGGTGCCACGCTGGTCTACGACGCTGGAGGATCTGGCCGTCCATCGCGCATCGCGGAAGTTATGGCATCCGCGATCTGGCAGGAGGGGCGCTCGCGCGTCGACTGCGCGATCTTGTCCCATTCCGATCTCGATCATTGCCAGGCGTTGCCGGCGCTCATGGAACTATTGCCCGTCGGAGCGGTTGTGCTTCCGCAGGCGTTTCTCGACTTCACACAGCCGGTGGTCGCCGACATTGTGAACGCCGCTTCCCAACGCAAAACTCCGCTGCGCGTGCTGGCGGCGGGGCAACGACTTCAGCTCGATGACGAGGTGGGCATTTCGATCCTGCATCCAGCCCCGCGGCGAGAGTTCTCGTCCGACAATGCGGCGAGCCTGGTTGTTCTGCTGGAATATGCGGGCCGCCGGATTCTCTTGACCGGCGATCTTGAGCGGGACGGCCTGGAGGCGTTTCTGCGGAAGCCCCCCATGCCCGTCGACGTTCTCTTGTCGCCGCATCACGGCAGCCGTCGCGCGAACACGCCCGATCTCGCGCGGTGGGCGAGTCCGGACTGGGTGATCGCCAGCGGCTTCGACAACGACCTGCGGACGCATCTCGACGCGGTTTACGGGGGTGTGCCGGTGCTGTTCACCAGCCAAGTCGGTGCCGTGCGGGTCGCAATCCGTGAGACCGGTGAGGTTGCGGTGCGACCGTATCGGGACAAGGAGTAGGGCAGCGCTCCCCGGTGGGTCGCGGCTAAGTTCTTGTCGATTGATTATCGCACGCGGGCCTGGAAGGTGACCACGCCGCCGACGTAGGGTGGCAGCGAGTCGGTGAATTCCCAGGTGAGGACCAGGCTGCCTTCGCCGTTGTCTTCGGTGACCAGTCGACCGGCCCGGTCGGAGGTTGCCGAATCGTCGACGTATTCGAGCCGGGGCGTGAGGTTGTCGACGACACGGACCTGGTGAATCTCGCGCGGGCCCAGATTGTCGTAGCGAATCGTGAACGTGATGATGTCGCCGGGCTGAGCGGTCCTCTTGTCGGCCAGCTTGACCAGCCGCAATTCGCCGGGCTTGTGGGCCTTGGCGTCGTCGTGAATCGTGATGACGTTCGAGCTGACGAGAACCAGCCCTTCGACCGGGCTCTCCGCCTTGCCGGCGATGACGGGGGACAGATCGCGCGACCAGGTCCAGGCGGCTTTAAGTCCATCCTGCAATCGGGCGGCGTCGCTCTGATCGAGATAGCCCGACTGCACGAAGCTGAGATCCTGGAAAAGATTGAGAATCTTTTCGTGGGCCGTTTGGGCGCGGAGCTGTTTGTTGGCAACTGTCCAGGCTTCGGACTCCAGGCCGCTGGCCCGCGAGCGGACGCGCACGCCGCCGAGCATCCGGGTTTCCTGGCTCTGATTGAGGCCCGTCCGGTTGCGGAAGCCGCCGTTGCGCTGCATCCCTTCGAGGCCCGCCACTTCGTCGCTGCCCAGTTCTTCATGAGGCAGGCTGATCGAGCGGACCTGCGCGAATCGCGGACCGTAGATGCAGACACGGCTGCTGGGCTTCATGCGTTCTTTGCCCGTGTGGTCGCGGTATTCGCCGATCGTGTCTTCAGTATCGAGACCTTCACGGACAAACCGCCCATAATGGACGGGCAGGTCGCGATCGCCCCCGTCGCACAGGTACTCGTCGGAAGAGTCTTGCGGCAACGAATCGCAGGTTCCATCAAGACATGGCCGACCGATGCCCCACGGGTCGCAGCCGGCCAGCGGCGTTCGCGGCTCGGGCGGGCATGATTCGATGATGGCACCACTTGGCGTCGTGGTGCGAAAACTGGCTTGCCGGATCTTTCCATCGAGCCTCGCCGTTCCTGCTCCCGGCGGCGCGACGACGGCGGCCGGCGCGTCGATCGTGAGCTGAAGTGGGCTGCCATCGCCCAGGAAGCCGGGATCGGGGACGCGCGGGTCGGGCTGACGGGCTCCCAACCGCACCAGGAGAATCGGGCGGCCCAATAGATCGGCTTCAGCGATGGAATTGAGATGCGGCGCGATATTGCGGATGGAGTTTGGTTCGTTCAACCGTTCCAGCGGCACGCGCTGCGGCTGTTCGAGATAGACCACCTTCGTGACCAGTCGACCCGCGGCCGCTGCTTCGAATTCTTCGTCGGTGAACTGGCAGACGACTGGAAACTCGTCAATTCGTCCCGTGGGGGGATGAAGCCGGTCGAGGAGTTCGATCGATGGATAGAACGAAACGCCGGGATAGTCGGGGAGATCGCTGATTCGCAGGCGATAGAACCGTCCCACGAGCATGGCAGCCTGCGCCGGGGCGGGCATGCTGATCGGTTGTTGCGCGCCGTCGTGGAAAGTGACCGTGCCCGGCGAGGGAAGTTGAATCCGGACGGGCTGCATCCACGGCGGGCAATTTCGACCCGCGCTCGTGGCCCATGATCCCGCCATACCCGGGGGGACATGCTGATTCAGGGCCCAGTAGCGATCCCCTTGAGCCCAGGCTGGGACCGACAGACCGGCCCAGGCGACCAGAATCACGATCCAGAAGGGGAGCGGTCGCACGTCCATGTTTCGCTCATCCAGACGAATTAGGAAGGGCTTGATGCACCGACAGCCCGGTTGTTTTCAGACAACCGGGCTGCCGAGAACATGGTTCAGAGAGCCGGATGGCATCGAGGAGCCATTGTCGGCAATTCCCCTGGCATCCGGTTTTGACTAGAACTGGCCCGCAGGAGCCCCGGCATCCCAGGCCGGTCGCGACAGTTCGCCCGGACGGTAGACCGGATGCTTTTCGGTGTACTCGATGTACTTGACCGGGTGCGGCTGGCTCAGGCCGGGTTCGTGACGCACGTCGATCAGCATGTCCTTGACGGGCTCGCCGAGATCGGTCTTCGTCAGGTTGCGAACCGTGTGAGATTGCAGCGAGGCCGGGCCGCCGTAGGGAAGGTGCGTCGGGCCGGGGAGGCCAATCGGCGTTCCCGTGTAGGGCATTCCCCAAACCGGCATATTGCCGCCGGAAACGGGGTGTCCGGCGGGCATTCCGGGGGTGCCGAAACCGGCAACCATCGGAGCGACTGGGACGCCAGGCATGCCTTCACCGGCCGGGCCGATCGGCATGGGCGGCATGTGCTCGCCGGCTTCTCCATCCATCACGCGATGAGCGACCTGCTGCATTCCGTGGGGGCCAGCCGCCAGCGGAGCGCCGCCGGCACCGGGCATTTCGAGGTCCATGTTACCCAGTCGCAGAATCGCCATGATCGTGCCGCGCTGATCGGCCTCGTGAACCGGATCGACACCCGGATCGAGCCGCGTCGAAACGAGGGTTTCGACGTTGGCGATGGCCAGTTCCTGGTACTTGGCATCGGGCAGGTAGATGACCTTGGTCACGAAGTTATTGCTTTCGACCTGGTCGAGGTCTTCGACCGTCAACTGCAGCGGCACCTTGTTGTGCGACAGGTACGCGGCCGTGTTCGGATGAGTCGGATAGACTTGCAGCGTCGGATACAGCGTCAGGCCGTCTCGACCGGGAATTCCGGCCAGTTTGAGGCGGTAGGTGGCGCCTTGCAGGAAGTTGTAGCTTCCCGGAGCCATCACCTGGTTCTCGGCGTAGCCGCCGGGAATTTGCCAGCCAATCTGCATGCCATCGGGGCCGACGAACCGGACCTGCGTGGTCTGCGGCATCACCGGGCCCATGCCGATGCCCGGGGGCATCATTCCACCGGGCATCATGCCCCCGGCGGTCAGCATGGGCATCACGCCGGGACCGGGGCCGTCCACCATGGGGCCGGGCCGCGATGCCATGGCGGCGGGCGGAGCATGATACTCGCCCTTGTTAGTCAGTCCCTGGTGGCCGTCCATCGCGCACCCGACGCAGACGACGACCGCGGTGCCCAACGCCAGAAAATACAGTTTCATCGCGATCCCTCTGGAAACAAGACGCAGCGCGCGGCTGGCGTCGGACAAATGGCTTGCTTGTCTCGCGTGCACCGCGCGGCCCTCCCTGATTGAAGTCCCGTTCTCCCGGCCACCCGGTTCCCGCTATACTGGCGGGAACCACGATCTGGTGTGGCCAGCCTGGTCGCTCCATGTCCGAACGCAATGGTCTTCCGCCGGACAGACGGCACCTTGGTCCCTTCTGTATTCGGACGAAGTCGGGGTGTTTCTTTGGCAAAATCGGCGTTTTCGTTGCCAATCGCAATGTGACCATATTCGGCAAATCCCCTACCGCTTGCCTGTTTTCCTAGATTGACAGGACTGCGGAACGAGACGGCAATTTCGGCGGGAGTCGATTCGTGAAACCTGTTCCTTGGATCTCGCGTGAAACGGCGGTCGCTCTCGCGGCGACCCTCGCCCTGGTCGCTGGCTACCTTTGCAATGGTCCGGAAACGCCTGGTTCGCGACTTCTGGCGGCTGAAGACGCAACCGCGGCGGAGCCGGCCGACGGCGAAGCCAAGCGGTTCGTCGAGCAATCGCATGCGGCGCTGGCGAATCGCCGGAGTTTGCAGGCGACGCTGTACCAGGTCGTCAACATCAATGGTCAGCCGCTCAAGCTCACGGGGCGTTACGCGAACGCGGGCCTCAAGTTACGACTTGAACTGGCCACCGAACTTCCCGGAGGCGCGAAAGGATCTCTGCTGGAAGTCTGCGATGGCAATGTTCTTTGGAGCCAGTTGCAGTTGCTCGACTCCCGCCGCGTGACTCGTCGCGACATCCGTCAGATTCTGGCGGCTGTTTCGGCGGGCGAATCTCGACCCGAGGCCATTTTGACGGCGGAACTGGGGTTGGGCGGTCTGCCGGGGCTGCTCGCGGGACTGCAACAGCAACTCGAGTTCGAGTCGCTGGAACGGATCACTGAATCGGACCGCGAAATGGTGGTCATCCGGGCACGCTGGAAACCGGACGCCCTGGCCAAACTGGGGCTTAAGCCTGAACAAGCGACGCCGGAGTATGTTCCCGACCTGGTTCGCCTGTGGTTCGACGCGGAGACACAGGTGCCGGTGAAGATCGACTATCTCAAGAAAGCCGCCGACAAATTGCCCGAACGGGTCATCGTCTCACTGCAATTCCGCGACGTCGTCCTCGATCAGGCCGTCGACGAATCCCTCTTCCTGTTCGTCCCGCCGGAAGATGTGGTCCCGGAAGACATCACGCGGGCGTATGTCGAGCAAATCACTCGCACCGGCCCCAACGCCCCTGCCGCGCCGCAAAAGAAGTAAATCGCGACCCAGTCGCCGCGACCCAGCGGGGAGCGCTCCTTCTCTTCAGCGACAAAGTTCCGCGATCTCGGCCTGCGTAAACTTCCGCGCCATGCGGGCGCCAAGTTGCGAAACGATGCGCGCCGCCGCGTGCGAAGCGAGGTGCCCCGCCTGTCGCCAGGTCATGCCGTGCGTGAGGCCATGCAGCATGGCCCCGGCATACATGTCTCCGGCGCCGGTGGTGTCGATGGCGTCGATCTCGACTCCCTCGATGGGAGTGAGCGTGCCGCCGTGCAGGAGCAGCGAGCCTTCCGCTCCCAGGGTCAGGCAGACATCCGCCGCCTGACGATGAATTTGCTGCGCGCAATCGACGGGATCCTGGAGCCCGGTCAGGCTGCGGGCTTCATCCAGGTTGCAGAACAAGAGATCGACCGGACCCGCGATCAGTTCCAGAAACAGCTCCCGGTTCATCTGAATCACGAAGGGATCGGAGACCGTGAAGGCGACCTTTACGCCATGACGCTTGGCGAGTTCAATCGCCCGCAGCGCGGCCGCTTTCGTGGCGTCGGCGGTGAAGAGGTATCCTTCAATATAAACGTACTTCGACCGGCGAATTTCCTCTTCGCGGATGTCCTCAGCAGACAGCGTCGACGTCACTCCCAGATGCGTCAGCATGGTCCGCTGGGCATCCCGCGTGATGAGGACGACGCAGGTGCCCGTTTGCCCGTCGCATGGCGGAACTTCAATGGCGACTCCGAGGGATCGTAGATCCTCGAGCCAGAAGTTGCCGAGTTCGTCGTTTCCGACTTTTCCCGCATAGGCGACTTTCGACCCGAAATCCGCCGCGCCCACGATCGTATTCGCCGCCGAGCCTCCGGCGCACCGGCTGATCGAGGCTCCTTGCAGCGACGACAGAACGCGCAACTGGGTCGTATCGTCGACCAGCGTCATCAGTCCGCGGGCAAAGCCGAGCGATTCGAGCACGTCGTCGGTCACGCGCGCCTGGATGTCGACCAGGGCATTGCCGACGGCGAAAATATCGTAACTCATCCAGTCTTCTCCGTGGTCAACGTCCGGTCGTTCGACGCCGGGGTACCTTTTTGCTCGCCGCCGTGCGTGCGGATTACCAATTTTTGACCGCGAAGGTGTAACACATTGGCGACCGCCGCCGCCACCAACCGCTGTTCTTCGCGCGAGGCGGCTTTCGGGCGACTTTTCGATTGTCAGTCGGTCCGCCGTGCGCGAGAATGCGACCGGGAGATTCGCGCGAGGAGGGGGCGATCATGGCCGTCGGTTCCGAACTGGAAGTCTATTCGCTCGGCAAGCTCACGGTGCTCGGTTTCGGGGGGCGGCCGATGCTCGACCACCTGAACGTCGCCGAGTGCCGCGATTGGATTGTCGATCTCATCAAGGCGAACGGGATCGAGTCCCTGGCCTTCGATTTGACGGGCGTGGTCGTGGTTCCCAGCGGTTTTCTCGGTCTGCTCGCCTCTCTGCGTAAGATTGGCCCCGAAGTCTTGCTCTTCAATGTCTGCGATGACATTCGCGAAGTGCTGGAAATCACGCATCTCGATCGCATGCTGACAATCCACCAGGTGGAAGTCTGATGTTGGGTGGCGCGGCAGCGCGACAGATCGAGGGCGAATTGAATCCCGAACGCTGGGAAGCCGTCACTCGTCTCGTGCAAAGCGGAGTCGCTGAAGGGCGATGGCCCGAGGTCGCGATCGAGACAGGAGCCGCGAACGGGCCGGCTGGCACTTTTTCCGCGGGGGCGCATTGCGAACGATCCGTAGCGTCCGGCGGGCCGCCCATCTTTCTTACCGCGTCGCTCACGAAGCCCGTGGTCGCGATGGGCATTCTGCAACTCGTGGAGCAGGGGCTCCTGCGGCTCCACGATCGCGTCTCTGACCTGATTCCGGAGTTTGGCGGGGCGGGACGTTACCCGATCGAAGTTCGCCACCTGCTGACACATACATCGGGCTTGCCGGATTTGCTCCCGAACGACCGAGTGCTGCGCGGCCGGAATGCTCCGCTTTCCGAGTTCCTGGCGGAACTTTGCGAGTGCAAACCCGCGTTTCCGGCGGGGCGCGGCGTTCAATACCAGAGTTCCGGATTTATCCTGCTGGCGGAGATTCTGCACAGGCTGACACAGGCCGACTATCGCACCTGTCTGGCCGAAGCGGTCTTTGAACCGCTCAAAATGCGGCATACCTGGTTGGGGTTGCCGCTCGATCGAGCCGATGCTGGCGAGCGCATTCTCACGCGGCTGATTCCCGTTGTTCTTCCGAAAGAACAAGTCGGGCATGACGGTTGGAACTGGAACAGCGACTACTGGCGGCGACTTGGCGCGCCGTGGGGAGGTCTGTTTTCCACGACTGGTGATCTTGGTCGCCTGGCACAGTCGCTTCTGAACGGGGGCGAGACGGCGACGGGAACGAACTTGTGGAGCCCAGCGACCGTTGCGGCTGCCACCTGCAATCAACTGGCTACGATGCGAGACATTCCGGAGGCCGATCGACGGACTCGCCCTTGGGGACTGGGCTGGCGGCTCAACTGGCGAGACATCGCGACGTTTGGCGATCTGTTGGGGCCGCGGGCCTACGGCCATTGGGGCGCGACAGGAACGCTGATGTGGGTCGATCCCGATCCGGGCATTTATGCCGTCATCTTGACCAATCGCCCGTGGGACGAATCGGGGCCAGCCATCCTGCGTTTGTCGAATGCGATTCGCGCGGCGTGGGTCTGACGATCCAATCGCACACTCTTTTTATGAAGGGCGCCCACTCGCGGCGCCAGCGGCTGCGGGAGGCCGTCCGGGGTTGTATTGGCAACAATTCACCGGGCAGACGTCGTGATTCGGACCATATTCGCCGATCGCGCGGCGCTCCACCGTCAGGCCCATACGCTCTTGAATCAGTTCGCATACCATACGTATAAAGCGAGGGTGAGTGCCGACCGTGGCGGCGCGGGCCATCGGGATGCCCTTTTCCTGGCAGAGCTGTTGCGCCTCTTCATCGAGGTCGAACAGCACTTCCATGTGGTCTGAGAGAAATCCGATCGGTGCGACGACCACGCCGGGGACTTTCTGTTCGGCCAGACTGCTTAAGTGATCCAGGATGTCGGGTTCCAGCCAAGGATCCTGCGGGCGACCGCTGCGGCTCTGGTAGACCAGTCGCCCACGTTCGGGCGGAAGTCCCAACTCTTCATTGAGCAGTCGGACGGTTTCGCTGAGTTGCTTCACGTACTGGCAATTGTCGGCCATCGACAGGGGGATACTGTGCGCGGTGTAGGCGGCATGAAACTCGCCGCGTGCGGCTTCGGGAAGCGTCTCGCCAGCCGCTTGAATTCGTTCCCGGTTCGCGGCAATGAATTCGGGGTGGTTGTAGAAGACGCGAATCTTATCGACGACCGGTGCCGATTCGCCGACTGTCTCGCGGGCTGCCTCGATGTTCTCCCGGTACTGGCGGCAGCCCGAATAGGAACTGTAGGCAGACGTCATGAAGGCCAGCGCGTTTTTGACGCCATCCCGGGCCATTTGCCCGAACGTGTCCGGCAAGAGCGGGTGCCAGTTCCGGTTCCCCCAGTAGATCGGCAATTCCACTCCGGCCGATCGCAACTCGTTGGACAGCGCAGAGATGAATTCGCGAACCTGCGCATTGATCGGGCTGACGCCGCCGAAGTGATAGTAGTGCTCGGCGACTTCCAACATCCGTTCGCGGGGGACCGGTTTGCCTCTGAGGACGTTTTCCAGAAACGGAATGACGTCTTCGCGGCGCTCCGGTCCTCCGAACGAAACGATCAGCAGGGCGTCATAGGGCGCGGGCATCGGCACGGGTGCTTTCGAAACGGGACGGTCGCAACGTCGGACGGCAGATTATTGCCGATGTTTGCATTCCGGCAACCACGCCGTGCTCCGTCAACGCGCCCGCTCGAAAGATTCGGCTAGCGGGGACGCAGCGGCACGCCTGGCGACAGGGTGCATTCCCCGCGTCGGTAGAGGCGGTCGCTGACTTCCAAAGTTCCGCAGACACTCTTCAACAGGTCGCGCACGGTCTGTTCATCGCCAGCCTCCAGGCATCCCTCCACGCAGACGCCTGCGGGAGTGCGGTGAACTCGCAGGCCGTCGATACGGACGCTTTCCTGGTTCGCCAGCGCGCGCTGGACCTGGTACTCGACCGAGTGAGGCTCATCCCAGCGGCTGGAGGACGAGGCACTGAGATCGGGGGAAGGAGACGGATCGGTGGTTGGAATGGGTTGAGACATGGTGCGGACTCCTGGGATGAGGGGATCTTCCCTGAACGACGACGAAGCGCTTTCGTCACC
Organism: Planctomycetaceae bacterium; assembly: GCA_019636285.1. Taxonomy (GTDB): domain Bacteria; phylum Planctomycetota; class Planctomycetia; order Planctomycetales; family Planctomycetaceae; genus JAHBXV01. The sequence continues at coordinate 11,708 of JAHBXV010000026.1, read as the reverse complement.
TTCAGTTTACAGAGCCTGCGCAAAACGTCGACCACGGTTTTCGGCAGGTTGCCGCCCGTTGACACCATTGCCGATCCGCCACCACGAAAAATCTCGCCCGGTTTTGAATCCGTACTGTTAAAGCTGCTCTTGGATTACGGTCCTGCCCCTTGGATGACAACACTTGTTTCAACAGGAATTGAGCATGGTCACCAAGGTGTCGAGTTCGCGACGCGGTCGCCTCGTTGATAACTCCCATGATGCGAAGGCTTTGCGACGAAGTTGCGCTTCGCGGGTCGAGCCTCAGCCGATTCCCGCCGAAATCGCAGAGCGGGTGGCGAAGCCGATCACATTCATTCCGCACCCCGACTTTTCGGCGTCTGCCGCCGAGCGAGCGGCGATTGAGACTGGCGATTCGTCCGCGCCGACTCGCGCGAAACCGGTTCGGACCCAAAGTAGGGCGGCGTTTCTTGGGGAGTTGGTCGCTGCCCCGCTCCTGACACCGGAGGAGGAGAAGCATCTGTTCCTGCAGATGAATTTCCTGAAGTTTCGTGCGGAGGAGGCTCGTCGGAAGCTCGTGCAGCGTGGATGGAATATTGCCCTCTGGGACCAGTTGGAAGCGGACCTGCGTGAAGCGACCGAAGTGCGGAACCGCATCGTCTCGGCCAACGTGCGGCTGGTCGTTTCGAATGCGACGAAGCTGTCGAACTCGGTCGACCATCTGTCGGAACTGACGAGCGAGGGATTCACGCCACTTATTCGGGCGGTGGAATTGTTCGATGTCAGCCGCGGTTTCCGGTTCAGCACGTATGCGACCTGGGCGATCCGCAATCAGATGCACAGGTTTCTGGCCAAGCAGAAGCGGGCGGCCGAAGTTCTGGATGACGGCGGGAGTCTGTTGCAGGCACAGGATTCACAACGCGATTCGCAGGAATCGGACGTCAACAATCCCGGAGTGACAGCGTCGATCGAACGGCTGATGTCGGTGCTTTCGGAGCGGGAGCGAGCGATCGTCGCGGATCGATTTGGGCTCGGTGGTCGTCCGGGGGGACAAAGCCTGGCCGACATTTCGCGACGTTGGAATCTCAGCAAGGAACGGGTGCGCCAGATTTCGCTGAAAGCGCTGGAGTTGATGCGGAAATCGGCAACCGTTCTTGATCTGCCGTTAGACTTGGCATAGAGCAAGGTCCGACTCGATCGACACTCGCAGTGAGCCTTCAGCATGCCCGTCTTTCGCAAAGCCAGCCAACTGCCATGTTCCGCCGAGGAAGCCTTCGCATGGCACGAGCGGCCGGGCGCGCTGCAACGTTTGTCACCTCCCTGGGATCGCGTGGAAATCCTCTCCCAATCGGGAGGGATACGTGATGGAGACCGTGTCGAACTCAAAATTGGTTCTGGTCTGACGGCCCAGCACTGGGTGGCCGAGCATCACGATTACCGCCCGCCGCATCAGTTTGCAGATTTGCAGGTCCGCGGACCATTTGCCTCGTGGAACCACACCCACCTGTTTCGTCCCGTTGACCAGGATCATTGTGAGCTCGTTGACGAGATTCACTACAAGTTGCCATACGGACTGCTCGGAGCCTGCGCCGCTTGCGGCTACGTCGCCTCGACACTGGAACGAGTGTTTGCGTATCGACACGACGTCACACGAAACGACCTGGAGTTGTACCGGCGATTTCGCGATCAGGCCCGTATGACGGTTCTCGTCTCCGGAGCCAGTGGCCTGGTCGGTTCCGCGCTCGTGCCATTGCTGACGACTCAGGGGCATTCCATTCGCAAGTTGGGCCGTTCCGGTGGTTACGCGCCGAATAGCTTTGGCTGGGATCCCCGACGCGGAGTCATCGATGAGGGCGCCCTTGAGGGCGCGGATGCCGTGGTTCATCTTGCGGGCGAGAACATTGCCAGCGAGCGGTGGACCGACGACGTCAAACGTCGCCTCTTGGAAAGCCGGACGATTCCCACTCGATTACTGTGCGAGCGCATGGCGACCATGCCAGTGCGTCCGAAGGTTCTGGTCTGTGCGTCCGCAGTCGGCTTCTACGGCGATCGCGGGGAGGAAGTTCTCAGCGAAGAGTCTGCCGTCGGCAACGGTTTTCTTCCCGAAGTCGCACAGCAGTGGGAAGAGGCCTGCCAGCCTGCGCGCGCTGCGGGAATTCGTGTCGTTAATCTACGGATTGGCGTGGTGCTGTCTCCGCGCGGCGGTGCCTTGGAGAAAGTGGTCCCGCTCTTTCGCATGGGGGGCGGCGGCGTGCTGGGATCGGGAAATCAATATTGGAGCTGCATTGGTCTGGATGACCTGATCGGGATCATCGTCCATTGCCTGTCGAACGAATCGGTTTCCGGGCCGGTAAATGCCGTGCTTCCGGAAGCCTCCACCAATCGTGAGTTCACCAAGACGCTCGCAGCCGTGCTCCATCGACCGGCACTGGTTCCCGCCCCTCAATTCGCGCTGCGGATGGCGATGGGCGAAATGGCGGACCATCTTCTGCTGGCGAGCAGCCGAGTTGTGCCTGCCAAACTTCTTGCGTCGGGCTATCAATTCCGGAACCCCACACTTGAAGCCACGCTTCGGCATGAACTGGGGCGATGAGGGGCAAATTCGAAATCCGAAATTGGAAATTCTAATTCCGAAGCGGAGAAGAGAGCGGTTGGTATTCGCTGGTTGCTGGCCGCTCGCGACTGGCAGCACTTCTGGTTCCTGATCCCTGACCGCTGATCCCCTCCCGGTTGAGTTCGCCGATGCGTCCCTCTAAAACATGGGAGTCTTTGGATGGGATTATGAAACCTCGGAGAAGCCAATGCGTAGCGGAAGCGTGGTCGGTCTGGCAGTGATGATGGGGATGGGATTCGTGTCCACGGTTCGTGGAGCCGAGCCCAAACAGGGTGATGCCCTTCGAGCCGATCTGGGGGGCGGGGTGATCCTGGAGACGGTCTACATTCCTCCCGGCGACTTTTTGATGGGGAGCACGCCGGAAGAAAAGAAGTGGGCGACCGGCATTGAGGGAGGGGCGCAGGCGGGGACCGAGCGCGAATCCTACGAAGGCGAGAAGCCGCGGCCGATGAGCGTCAAGTACGGCTTCTGGATGGGGCGGACCGAAGTCACGAACGGTCAGTTCAAAAAGTTTGTCGAAGCGACCGGCTACGTCTCCGATGCCGAGAAACCCGGCGGAAAGACCCAGTGTTTCAACCCGGAATGGAAGAGCTACAACCTGACGACACAGGTGACTCATCCCTGGGAACCCATGGAAGGCAAGAGCTGGCGCGACCCGAACTTTCAGTTTCCGTTGCGCGATGACTTCCCGGTGGTGTGCGTGAGCTGGACCGACGGCCGCGAGTTCGCGAAGTGGCTGACCAAGAGCGAACAGGCCGCGGGCCGTCTGCCGAAGGGGCTCGAGTACCGGTTGCCGACCGAAGCGGAGTGGGAATACGCGTGCCGCGGCGGCAGCAAGGAAGCCAACTACTTCTGGTGGGGCAACGAATTGAGCGAAGGCGAAGGCCGCTTCAACATCTCAGCCGTCGACTTTTTGCCCGATCGCAAGCAGAAATGGCCGCTGAGCAGCGCCCCCTGGAGCGACGGCTTTTCGTTCGTGTCGCCGGTCGATCATTACGGCGAACGAGGCCGTAACGGATTTGGTATCGCCGACATGTGCGGCGGTGTCTGGGAAGTGATTCTCGATCACTTCGACCCCAAGGGAGGCCACGAAGAGCTTTATACCGTGAAAGAAGGAGTTCGCCCCGTCTGCCGAGGGGGCAACTACTTCGACGTCCCCGGCAACGCCCGTTGTGCGGTCCGCCTGGGCCTGCAAGGGCCGCATTACTCGGATTCGCGCGACGGCTTCCGTGTTTGTTTGGGACCGGCACGGGATCATAAGTAGTTGTTATGTCAGGTCGACTGGGTGGCACGCCCAATAGCGCCAGCGATTGGGCGTGGGAGAGCGCTCCTCGGGAGAAGAGAAGCAAATCTAACCTTAGAAACCGAGCTGAGTATACCCACGCCCTTCCCGTTGGTCAGGGCGTGCCACCCAAGTCGATCAGGGTGGTACGCTAAGTAACGCCAGCGAATGGGCGTGGGCGAACGTCAATGCGACTCTCGACGAAATAAATTCGACGAGTCTGTCATGAAAATCGATGATCTCGGATCGGGGAAATCCTACTTCCGCAAGCGCCGACGTCGTTTCGATGACGCCGCGGGGGCACGTTCATTGACGTTCTCCTGCTATCGGAGATATCCGTTTCTCTCTCGCGATCGCACGCGGCTTTGGTTCCTGGAAGCCCTTAACAACGCTCGCCGGAAGTATCCCGTTGACATTTGGGCTTGGGTGATCATGCCGGAACACGTGCATCTGCTGGTCTATCCCAGAGAGCCCGGCCGAATCATTGGACCCTTTCAAGGGTTTGTGAAAGAGCAAGTCGCCCGGCAGGCCATTAACTGGATGAAGGGGCATTCTCCTTCATGGCTTTCCAGGATCACCGTCGTGGAGGGCAAGACCATACGCCGCCGATTTTGGCAACCGGGGGGCGGATACGATCGAAACGTGGTCGACGACAAGGTACTGCTGGCAGTCATCGAGTATTTGCATCAAAACCCTGTTCGGAGAGGTTTGGTTGAGCGATCGCACGACTGGGAATGGTCAAGCGCTCGATGGTACAACGGCGAGCCGAATTGTCGTCTGGAAATCGACCGAACATTACCAATGATCGATGTTGAGCCGTAGGTGACAAATCTTTGGTTGGGCGGCACACGCCCAGTAGTGCTAGCGCATGGGGGTGGAATACCGCTCTGCTCGACATGCACAAGTAACACACCTGACAAAATTGAGCAGCTGAGAACAACCACGCCCTTTCCGTTGGTCAGGGCGTGCCACCCAATTCTGCCAGCCATTCTCCGACCAGGCCATTGTCAGGACTCTTACAGCACGGAGAAGCCGCCATGACAATTTCACGACGAGAGTTCTGCGCCGCGCTTGGGGCGGCAAGCTTTTCAGCCGCCGCGTTGCCCGCTTTCGCGGATGACAAGAGACCGCTGCCGTTGCGGGTAATTGCCTACAACGTCTATGTCTGCAAGGGGTGGCCCGATGACCGGCCGCTGGCAAAGATCGCCGTTCAGAAGGGCCAGATGGCACGGCGGCTGGCGATGGAGCTGGCTCTCTACGACCCGGACATTATTAATTTCTCCGAATCTCCCAGCGAGGCGCTTGCTAAGGAAGTCGCCGGGTATCTGGGCATGAACCACGTTCGTTTTCCCAGCGGAGGAAGCTGGCCGGGGACGCTGCTCAGCAAGTTCGAGATTACCGAGTCGGAGAACGTCCCGCTTGGCGGCGAGCGCCCGAAAGACTTGTTTACACGGCACTGGGGCCGCGGGATCATCAAGCTGCCGAACGGCGAATCCTTGATCGTCCACTCGGCTCATCTCCATCCGGGAGCCGACCCGGCCATCCGGCTCAGGGAGGTGCGGGCCATGCTGGCTTCGATGAAGGAGGATCTGGCCGCGGGCCGCTCGATGCTGCTGATTGGAGACCTGAACCACGGCCCGGATACCGAGGAATACAAACTGTGGATGGATGCCGGCTGGACCGATACCTTCGCCAAGGTTGGCAAAGGAGCCGGACTGACGATCAAGGCCGACACTCCGCAATATCGGATCGACTACGTCCTGGCGACTGGCCCAATTGCGAACCGGATCACGGAATCGCGGCCGTTATTTGAAGGGGCATTTCGCGTGAACGTGGCGGATGATACTTCCTTCGCTCTCAGCGATCATCTGCCACAGTTGGCGGTCTTCGGGGGTGGGACATGAGTTGGATGAACCTGAATTGGCCTGCTCACCAAATTCTGATCCATCAGTGATGAGAGTCTCAGTAGCCCGGACGGGACGAGGAGAGACTTGATGTCGTCGAGGTGTACTCATGCCAGCGAAGTTGGGGTAGGCTGCATAGGCGGGAAGGGCGAAGTGAGCCACTTTGAGTCAGGGCAAGTCGCGACTACGTTGTTTCTTCCCGGTCCACTGTAGCTCTATTCAAATGGATCAGGGATTATCGTTCCCTGTCAATGGCCTCAAAAATGTCCGCCGACTGAATCGCAGGTGACTCATGCCTTCCCCGCATTTATGCGCTGACATGGCCGACCGGGAGCGAACGAAAATGGGAGATATTGCGGACGGACTACGTATTGGCTTACGCGATTGTCGTTCCGCGCGACTGGCTGCGGTGCCTGTTGTTCTTATCTGCGTCTACGGCATCAGCATGGTTGGTTGTTCGACATCCACCAATGAAATCGACGACGTCGAAAAGGGTTCGGTTGTATCGGGCAATAGTGGGACTTCCGAACAGAACTCTCCCAATCTCTACTGGAAATTCGCGAACGGCGATCAGTTCCGCTGGAATTGCCAGAACGTCATGAACATGGAAGTGCCATTCGACGGGCAGATCGGGAGCTATGAGCTAAAAATGGAGTTTGGCTTTCTGGTGACAGTTAAAATGCAGCCAAATGGTTGGGCCGGAATGCTTTATCAATTTGACCAGCTAAGAGTCAAAAGCAATGTTCCAGAGGGCGAGATTGACTACGATTCAACACGCTCGGAAGCAGGCTCCACGTCCGATCGCCAAGAAGTCACATCAATTCAAGTTGATAAGACATTGCTGCTAAAATCCTGGTTCGATAGATTTCGCGACCTGCGGATTGAAGCAATCGTGGAACCTAGTGGTAAGGTTCGGGATATGCGGTTAGTCGGCGACTGGACGGCCATGATGAGAGTCGATGGGCTCATTTCGTACGTACAGCAACACGGACTTGATTCTCTTCACACAGGAGGGTTTGTTCGCCTGCCAGACAAACGCATCACGGATGGAATGTCGTGGGAGGATGAAACGGAGTTCTTCTTTCGGATGGGAACAATCGCATATCGACATGTTGCAACGTGTGCAGGTCATGAAATCATCGACGGGACAGAACTGCTCCGGTTCGACACGGTCGTTGAGGGCACGCCCACACTAAGGCTTCCAGTTTTCAAAGACATTTTACGCCTGGAAGACAAGGGCGGGACCGGAGTGCTGTATTTCAATGAACAAGAGGGTCATCTTGTTTCATATCATTATGAATCGCATCTGGAGATTTCCGACCCTAAGGACATTGAAGACACAAGACGGCAGGGTTCCGTCACCTTTGTAACGGATTCGCACATTGCGCGTATACCTCCCGCGGAGCGTGTCACGATCGATGCGGAATGGGAACAAAGCATTGAACCGCTTGAGATGTGGCGAGAACAATTCGCGGAGCACGCGGTTTCTGTCCTGTTCGCACTGGGAGCGAAGCTGAAGTACGAGGGTGATAAAACGGAGCAGACGCTCGTGCGACTCGATCTGTCGAACAAGCGAGTCGGCGATGAGCAACTCATGGCGGTGACCGCGTTCCCCAGTCTTCGAGGCGTTTTTGCGAGCGGCACTCAGATTGGAGACGAAGGGGCGGGGTATCTCGCCGAGCTACAAGAGCTTGATTCCCTGGACCTGAGCCGTACTCGCGTCACGGATGTTGGACTCAATCACTTGAGGAAACTGAGGAAGCTTCGCGTCCTGAATCTTGAAGGAACGGCGGTCACAGACGCCGGACTTGAGCACATTGTGGTCATTGAAGGACTTGAGCGACTGTGGCTCGGAGGCACCCAAGTCACAGATGCGGGAGTCGATCGCTTTCGATCCGCTCTGCCAAATTGTGCAGTGATCCGTTAGCGGATTAATTGGCATGGGAATCCGGAATCGATGAATTGCCGCATGGCAAAACTCGAAACCACGGCTTGAACCGAGATCGCCACGCGAAGTCACCGCGTGGGGAATTCCATGCTGGTCGATTGCCGCTCCCCTCACACCAGGATCGGCAGCAGATCGCCAGAGCCGTGCTGGACCGCGCGGGTGACGATTTGGCCGATGAGGGTGGTGGGGGTGACGTCGTGGATTTCGACGTCGACCAGGGTGCCGGTCAGGCGGGGGTTGCCTTCGAAGGCGATGATGCGGTCGCACATCGAGCGGCCGGTCAGTTGTTTTGGGCCGGGGGTGTCGAGGCCCTGCTTCTTCTGCGTTTCGCTGTAGCCTTCGACGAGCACCTGGACCGCGCGGCCGATGAAGGCGGCGTTGTCTTCGGCGCTGATCTGGTTTTGCAGCGTCAGCATCTCGGCGTTTCGACGTCGCTTGACGTCCTCGGGAATGTCGTCGGCGAGGTTGTCGTATGCCTTGGTGCCGGGACGCGGGCTGTACTTGAAGATGAAGCTGTTCTTGAAACGGCACTCGCGGATGAGATCAAGGCTGCGCTGGTGGGCCTCTTCGGTCTCGCCGCAAAAGCCGACGATGAAATCGCTCGACACAGCGCAGTCGGGAAGGGCTTCGCGGACGCGGGCGAACATCTCGCGGTACTGGTCGACGGTGTAGCCGCGCTTCATCCGCTTGAGGACTTCGTCGCAGCCGTGCTGGGCGGGAACGTGCAGATACCGCGCCGCCTTGGGCAGGTCGCGAATCGCCTGCAAGAGATCGTCGGTCATGTCGCGGGGATAGTTCGTGACGAACTTCAAACGCTCGATGCCGGGGACTTCGTGAGCCGCGTGCAACAGGTCGGCCAGCCGCCAGGTGCGGCCGTCCTGCTGATGCTTGTAGCTGTTGACGGTCTGGCCGAGGAACGTGATCTCCTTGACCCCCTGGTCGGCGAGCACGCGGACTTCGTGCAGAATATCTCGCGGCGGCCGCCCCTGCTCCGGCCCGCGCGTCATCGGGACGACGCAGTAGGTGCAGAACTTGTCGCAGCCAATCATGATCCGCACGAACGCCTGGTACGGACTCGGCCGCATTGCCGGTTCGCGGAGCGGGTCGTAGCTCTGAAAGCTTTCGGCGACGGTGGTGCGAGTGCCATCACGGCGATCGAGACTGACGGCGAGCGACCGCTGACGATCGGACCGGGCTTCGTCGATCAAGCGGGGGACTTCCGCGAGTTGTCCCGTGCCGACAACCAGGTCGACATGCGGTGCCCGCTGGAAAATCAGTTCCTGGTCTTTCTGGGCCATGCAGCCCAGGACGCCGATCACCCGCCCCGGCCGGGCGTTCTTGGCAAACTTCAAGCGGCCAAGGGCACTGTAGATTTTGTGCTCGGCGTGTTCACGGACGCTGCACGTGTTGAACAGGATTGTGTCGGCATCCTGCACGTCGCCCGTCAGCTCGTATCCCTGTTTGCGGAGCGCGGCGACGACCAGTTCGCTGTCCAGCATGTTCATCTGGCAGCCGACGGTTTCGATGAACAGCTTGCGATTGTGGTCGGCGGTCTTGTCGACGTCGTCAGTCATGGTCAGGCGTCTCCGGGCCTGTCGCCAGGGAGTACGGGATCAAGAGTCGAATGTTTCGGAGCCGACCAAATTGGGCGGCTCCCATCTTCCCATCACTCTTCGGGCGGGTGTCGAGCAGCGGCCTCGCGTTCGCGGCGTTGTACTTCGGCATCGATGAGCCGCTTGAGCAGTTCGTGTCGACGCCGCGTCATCAGGCTGAAGAGCCCATGAACCGCCAGCACGACCGCTGTTCCGACGACCGCGAGTTGCCACCAGCCCATACGGCGATCCTTCGCCGAAAAGAAAGATCAAATCAACGACTCGTGTCTTATCGATTTCACAGATTCTGATTGGTGCCACCGGCATTGCCAGTGCGTTGTTTTCGTTTTAAGGCACACTGGCGGAGCCAGTGGCACACGGAATCCAGTTCGCGACAAAGCACTATTCTCGAACGCGTTCGACGTACTCGCGGGTTTGCGTGTTGACCTTCACCATTTCGCCGTTTTCGACGAAAGCCGGAACGGTAATTTCCACGCCGTTTTCGAGGGTGGCTGGCTTGGTCAGGTTCGAGGCCGTGTTTCCGCGGGCAGCCGGTTCGGTGTAGGTGATCTTCATCACCACGTGCTGCGGGGCGGTCATGCCGATGACCGTTTCATTCCAGAACAGCAACTGGCACTTGCAGCCGTCCTGCAGGAACGGAGCCTGGTCGCCCACGACTTCGTTGGCGATCGTCACCTGGTCGAAGGTCTCCGGGTCCATGAAGACGTACCCGTTCGACTCTTTGTAGAGGTACTGGCCGTCGCCGTGGCGAATGTCGGCCCCTTCCAGCGAATCACCGCTCTTCCAGGTCCGGTCGAGGAGCGTTCCCTTGATGAGGTTCCGCAGTTTGCACTTGTAGAGTGCCTGGCCCTTTCCTGGCTTCACGAAATTGACTTCCGTCATTTCGTACGGATCGCCATCCATCAGGACCTTGGTTCCTTTGCGGAAGTCGCTCGTGTTGATCGACGCCATTGGTGAATTCTTCGCTCTACGGTATCTTGGAAAAGCTGAAATCTGGAAACACGCTCAGCCCGACCGCGTCGCGGCGGCTGACTCGCCGAGGATAGCAATTCCGCGTGAGTCTGGAAACTCCGTCTCGACCATGGAATGCCGGAACCTCTGGAATTGCCGCACGTTATGCCCGCTGCCGTCGAACAGCCCTCCTGGTCGCGCGATCTGGCATCCGCGATTCGCGACCCGGCGATTCTGCTTCGGGAACTGGGGCTCTCCACGAGTGAATCCGGCTCGACAGACTTCGCTGGCTTTCCACTGCTCGTCCCCCGCAGCTACCTGGCCCGGATGGAGGTGGGAAATCCGCAAGATCCCTTGTTGAAACAAGTTCTGCCGATTTCGGACGAGCATCGGGACGTCGTGGGATTCACGGTGGATGCGGTTGGAGACGACGCCTCTCGAGTCGTGCCGGGGCTGTTGCACAAGTACGTGGGGCGCGCCCTGCTCATCACCACCGGGGCGTGTGCCGTCCATTGCCGGTATTGCTTCCGTCGGCACTATGCCTATGGGGACGAGCCCAAGCGGCTGGAGGACTGGCAGCCGGCGCTGGAGTACCTCGCGGTGGCGGACGACGTGACGGAGGTGCTGCTCAGCGGAGGCGATCCGCTGATGCTGACCGATCGACGGCTGGGGGAACTGATCGACCGGCTGGAAGCCATTCCGCACCTCAAGCGGCTGCGGATACACACTCGGCTGCCGATTGTGCTTCCCAGCCGAGTGACTGAGCCGCTTTTGACACGACTGACGGAGGGGCGTCTGCAACCGGTGGTCGTAGTCCATGCGAACCACCCGCGCGAGCTGGTTAACGATTGTGCCGACGCCCTGCTCGAGTTGACTCGCCGGCGGATCCTGACGCTCAACCAGGCCGTGCTGCTTCGGGGCGTGAACGACGATGCCCACACGCTAGTCGCGCTCAGCGAGCGGCTGCTGGAACTGGGGGTGCTGCCGTACTACCTCCATCAGCTCGACCGCGTGCAGGGGGCGGCGCATTTCGAGGTTGCGGAATCGGACGGCGCCCGGCTGATCGAAGAACTCCGCGCCCGCCTGCCGGGTTATGCGATTCCGCGTTACGTTCGCGAGATCCCCGGCGCCCCGCACAAAACGCCCGTCGAGCACCGCGGCGACGACAGCCAGCGCCTGTCATTGATCAACGACGAGCCGCGGCGAATCGAGTAGCGGGGAAAGCAGGAACGCTCCGGCGGAGCGTACGTCTCTGCCGCGGCGCAATTGGCGAACGAATTCGCGGCGATCGAACTCGGCGTCGCATCCGACCGCCTTGCGAATCGTCACGGCGGTCGTCGTCGGCCGAACGATCCGTCGATCACCGTGATCGCCTTTCGATTTCCTTCCCGCGTCGAAGAGGGTTCCCCGCTCCCTT
>JAHBXV010000025.1 GCA_019636285.1 Planctomycetaceae bacterium | reverse complement strand
CTCGAACGGCTGGCCGGCCGTGCCGCCGCCGCCAACCGGCTGGGTCAGGCCGGGGTTTTCGTCCAGCTTGTCGGTGCTGATCTTCATGACGCCGCGAGCGCTGTTCGCCAGCAGCAGGAAGTCTTTGCCGTCCTTCTTATACGCGATCATGTCGATCGGCTGATTGCGGTTGCCGAGTTCGGCGACCGTCGTCCCTTCGACCTTGCCGCCCGAGCCCACCTTGTCGAGCGGGAAACGAACGAGCGGGGTGCAGACAAAGCCGGCGAGCACGTTCGGCTTGCCGTCGATTACGAACGGGACGAACGTGCGAATGGGGGCATAGTCTTCGACGCGGCCGTGAGCGGCATGGAAGATTTCGAGGTTCGCCCCTTCATTGCCTTCCGTGAAGGGGAAACCGAGCGTGCGGACATTCGACGGGGCATCGCTCGCGCTCAGGCCCGACAGGATGACCTGGCCATCGACAAACGCGAGGTCGGTGATGGTGCTGCCGCGATTGTTGCGCGCGCGACGGCCTTCGCCGACCACCTTGTCTTCGGGAGCGTTCGGGATGACGAGTTTTGAAACCGGAATGTTCGACAGGTCGAGCGGCTTCATGTCCCCTTTGCCGTCGATCTTGACGATCGAGGGCTTGCCGTTGGCGACGACCGCGACGAACAGGTTGCCGGTCTGCGGATTAACGGCCATGTCCTGAACTTCGGAGGTACCGCCCAACAGCGCGGAAAGCTTGCCGGGCAGATCCTGAATACGGAATTCGACGGAAGCCGGATCGCCGGTCTTGTCGCCAGTCTGCACGCCGTAGACCGTCGCGGCCTTGTTGTCGCCAATGAGCAGAATTCCATCCGGCCCAAAGGCCAGCGGCCCGACCGACTGAAGTTTCACCTCTCCGGAGGAGAGCTTGTAAATGTCGGCTCCCCAAGTTGTTGTCGCCATGCAGAGGACGATCAGGCTGGCCACGAGTTGTCGAGGCATTGCTACAGTCTCCCAAGTGCGAATTCCGGGCTCTAACACGGACGACGACCAAGCGTCGAACCACCAGTACGTTTCCCGTCATGCTAACCGACTGGTCAATTTTGACAATCAGGTTCCGCCGTCGACGGATCGATCTTCGCGAATTCTTATCGTGCAATTTACCCCGCCCTGGACCCACGAATGTGTGGCAACTCACCAATCGAACCCGAAATCGAGACCGGTTGCCGAGTGCGTCAACGCCCCGCAACTGATGCGATCGACGCCGGTCTGGGCAATCGCACGAATGGTTTCCAGCTTGACCCCGCCGGACGCTTCCAAGAGGACATCGTTGGCTTCTTTATCGCGGAGCGCGACCGCCTGGGTCAGTTCTTCCAGAGCGAAATTGTCCAGCAGGACAATCGCCGGCCGCGAAGGAAGGACAGCCGCCAGTTGCGCGAGCGTGTCAACCTCCACTTCGATCGGCAGGCCGGTCGCGCGCCGCGCCTGTTCGATCGCCTCGGGAAGCGTGGCCGACTCGCTCCAGGCGGCGACATGATTGTCCTTGATGAGGACGCCATCGTGGAGACCCATGCGATGGTTCGTGCCCCCGCCGCAACGAACGGCGTACTTCTCCAGGAGGCGATAGCCCGGATGGGTTTTTCGCGTATCGAGCAGGACGGCTTTCGTCCCGGCGATCTCGGCGGCGAACTTCGCCGTCAGCGAGGCGATGCCGCTTAAGTGAGTGAGAAAATTGAGGGCCGTCCGTTCTCCCGTCAGCAGCGAGCGGAGCGGGCCGCTCAGGGTGGCGACGATTTCCCCGGCAGTAACCGGGTCGCCATCGCGACTGCGAAGCTCCACATGCACCGTCGCGTCAAGTTTTTCGAAGACCTGGGCGACGACCGACAGCCCCGCGACGATGCCGGCCTCGCGAGCACCGATCGTCACGGTTCCCTGGCGGTCGGTCGGTATCAGGGAATTCGTCGTAATGTCTCCCGCCTCGCCGAGATCCTCCGCGAAGGCGAGGGCAATCAGCGCGTCGGCCGCGGCTGCCTCGTGCCAGCCGTAGTCGGCGGAAGTCGAGTCGGTCATAGACGGGCCTCGTTGAACGGCTAGCCGCCAGCAACCAGCGGGCAGCCAACAGCCGTGGGGAGTTGTTTCCCAGTCATTGTGGGATTTGTTCGCGAAATCGACCAGCCGGGGACCATTGGAGACGTGTTGAGCTGCCGGAGAGCGGCTGCCGGCCTGGAGGGGCGTTTCTCAAAAACGCGACCGGCTGCGTCTTTCGGTTGAGGCCCCTCTTTAGAACCCCTACAATCCCCGCGATCGACCGGCGCCAGCCAGGCCGCCGCGTGCACGATTTTCCGGATTCGGGACGTCCTCCCCGACCCTCACTGGTCGGCAGATTCCGGGTATTTTGAAGTGGTCAGCCCCCCCCTCGCGCGGCGGCTGCGGAGCACAGGACCATGTCGAGCTATCTGTTTACCAGCGAATCGGTCAGCATGGGTCACCCCGACAAGGTCTCGGATGCCGTCTCGGACGCCGTCCTCGATGCCTGTCTCACCAACGACCCCCGGTCGCGCGTCGCCTGCGAAACCCTCTGCACGACGGACTTTGTGTGCCTGGCCGGTGAAATCACCACCAATTCCAAGGTCGACTACGAAGCGGTCGCTCGCGAGGCGATCCGCAAGATTGGCTACACCAGCAACGACATCGGGTTTTGTGCCGACACCTGCGAGGTCGACGTTCGGCTTCATAGCCAGAGTGCTGACATCGCCATGGGCGTCGATCGCGACGGTGCTGGCGACCAGGGCCTGATGTTCGGTTATGCCTGCACGCAGACCGAAGAGCTGATGCCGCTGCCAATCGCCCTGTCGCACCGCATCATCAACCGCCTCGCCGAAGCCCGGTTCGCGGGTGAAGTCGACTGGTTGCGGCCCGATAGCAAGAGCCAGGTCACCATTGAGTACGACTCGGCCAACAACCCGGTCGGCATTTCGGCTGTCGTGGTCTCGACCCAGCACAACGAACAGGTTTCGCAGGACGACATCCGGTCGTTCGTCATCGATCAGGTGATTCGTCCGTCCGTGCCGGAAACGCTCCTCAGCGGCAAGACCAAGTACCACATCAACCCGACTGGGCGGTTCGTCATCGGTGGTCCTCACGGCGACTGTGGGCTGACCGGGCGGAAGATCATCGTCGACACGTACGGCGGATGGGGCCGTCACGGCGGCGGGGCGTTCAGCGGCAAGGATCCGACCAAGGTCGACCGTTCGGCCGCCTACATGGCCCGCCACGTTGCCAAGAACATCGTCGCCGCTGGTCTGGCGACCGAATGCGAAGTCCAGCTTGCCTACGCGATTGGCGTTGCGGACCCGGTGAGCGTCCATGTCGACACCAACGACACCAACGTCGTCAGCGAAGACAAGATCGTCGAACTCGTCCGCGAGTTCTTCCGGCTGACGCCCCTGGGGATCATTGAATCGCTGCAATTGCGCCGGCCCATTTACCGACTGACAGCCAGCGGCGGACACTTCGGTCGTAAGGAACCGGAATTCTCGTGGGAAGCGACCGACAAGGCCGCCGACCTCCGCAAGGCCGCCGGGTTGGGTAGCGACAACTTTCAGCCGAAGTTTACCCGCGACTGAGTCGAGACGGATCGGTCTCGGTGGGACGGACACCAGGGTTCCGAGCGGACGCGTTCATGGATCAATCCGCCGCTTGTCGACGGGCTCGATGGGCGGGCGGATTGGCCGGCGTGTTCGTGGTCGTTCCGACCGTCGTCGTCTTGTCGCGACGCTTGGACGGTCACTTCACGGCAGCGGTTCCGGTCTCGCTGTACTGGCTGTCGACGGGCGTGGTCGCCGTTTTGAGTAGCGCGGCGGTCGCCTGGGCCATGCCAGAGCGGCAGACAGGATGGGGCGGGCGAGCACTGCTGCTGCGTCCCATCATTCCGGGGGCGATGGCGGGCATGTGGGCGCTGGCTCTCTCGCAGCAGGCGGGACTGGTTGCTGGCTGCGGGGCGGCTGCGATCTGCGCCCTGACCTGGGCAGCCTGGCTCACACGGCGGACGGTTCCCGATCCCGTTTCTGCAACGCCCCCTGCGGCAGCAGCCAACGAGGTCGCGTTGCTTCCCATGGAGAACGGTTTGGAATGGGCAGAGGAACCGGAGGAGGGCACCGGGACGGTTCACGAATGGCGTCGCGTGACCGATGCGGACGAGGCGATTGTGTGCGAGGGAACGTACCGGGTGGACTTTGAACCGGGTCAACGGGAGGCAGCCGTCCACCTGACCTTCTGCCCGGCCTTTCCGGGTCGGCCGCTGCTCGAAGCGGAAGACGCCACGGGAGCCGGATTGGAAGCGCGGGTCGGCGCGGTTTATCGCCACGGAGCGCGGCTGTCCGTCCGTCGCACGGGAGGCGTCGATTCGACGCTGTCCGCGCCGCTTTCCTATGTTGCCACTTGGCAGAACACAAAAGGCGAGTCAGGCGGCCGAGGATTCGAGGCGCAGGACGGCGTCATCGCACAGTAAGCCGCTCGCCGGGACGGGCTCCTCCAGGAGGAATTCAATCTCGATCCGGTTAAAAAAATCGAGCCGTTCCACGAAATTTTCAGACAGCCAGATCCCGCTGGAATGCTCGCCCGAAAGAACCCCGTCGTTCAGGCGCACCGAATCGGGCGAAACGTCGGCGCGAAAGCGGAGGCGAACGCTGTCGGCGGGCGTTAAACCACTCGGGCGATGGAAGTTCCGCCGGAGAGCGATTCGGTATCCAGGATGACTTTGAAACCCTGCAAGGTCGACAGGCAAGGTACAATTGAAGGGTTCATGGCGATTGGGGAGACAGTAGCTCCAGGGCCCTTTAAGCCGGATGTCGTGATGGGATGGCATCAGCGCCCTAAAGTTCGACGGAATCTTTGGAAAGGAGGCATTTGGTGTGCAGAGTCGAGCTTGTTCCAGTCTCCTCTGTAAAATACACTCATCGCGGTAGCTTCAACAGGCTGGGAAATCCCGCCGTGATCGTCCCGAGAGTGTTGTCTTGGCTCGTCACTGCCAGAGGCGCCATCTGGCAAATCAACAAGATTTCCATGGCGGTTTGATGACAGACCGCAGCAAAGTCCCGGGTCGGCGGGCTCCTCGCCGTCCGACCTCCGGACGGCGTCCGCACCTGTCGGGTTTTGATGCCAACGCAAGGGTAAACCCATATGTATTCCATCCCCGCCTCCCAGCGGAGTGATGTGGCCTCCACCGCCGAGTCGGTGGGATCCGAGCTGGCGCGCCCCGCGGAGCGGGAGCCAGTGCCGCAGGCTGCCGTCTCCTGGAGCCGACGCACACGAACTCTGCTTGGTGTTCAGGTTCTCGGAACAGGCTCGTATGTCCCCGAGACAATCGTCTCGAACGAAGACCTGAAGCGCGAGCGTGGCTTCGACCCGCAATGGATTGAACAGCGCACCGGCATTCTGGCCCGCCGTCATCTGCCACCGCATCTGGCGACGAGCGACATGTGCATCGCGGCGGCACGGCGGGCACTCGACCGCTGCAACGTCCGCGCGGAAGACATCGACCTCGTGGTGGTGGGAACATTCACGCCCGACTATCAGTGCCCGACGACCGCCAATCTCGTGCAGTCGGCTCTGGGGATCGATGCGCCGGCGTTCGACTTGCAGGCGGCCTGCTCGGGCTTCGTCTATGCCCTGGCGACGGCGGCCCAGTTCGTCGCGACCGGGAACAGCCATCGGGCGCTGGTCATCGGTGCCGACTGCAACAGCCGAATCGTTGATCAGGCCGATCAGAAGATTGCCCCGCTGTTCGGCGATGGCGCGGGAGCCGTCGTTCTGGGCCGCGGCGACGCGCACCAGGGCCTGATGTGTTACCAGCTTGGTTCGGACGGCTCCGGCGGGCCGATGCTCGATCGCCCGGTTGGCGGCACAAAGTCTCCGCTCACGGCCGAAGATCTGGCGGCTGGCCGGCATCTGTTGCGAATGGATGGCCGTAACGTCTTCAAGTGGGCCGTCCGCGCGGTTGTCGAGTCGATCGATCGCGTGCTCCATCAAAGCGGAATGCGGGTCGAGGACGTCGATCTGTTCGTTCTCCATCAGGCCAACATTCGCATCATCAACAACGTGGCCGAGCAACTGGCGATTCCGCCGGAAAAGCTGTTCAACAATCTCGCCCGGTATGGCAACACCTCGGCCGGATCGGTGCCGCTCGCTTTGGACGAAGCCGTTCGCGGCGGACGGATCGGCCAGGGCTCGACCGTTCTGATGGCGGGTTTCGGCGCCGGGCTGACATGGGGAACCTGTCTGTTCAACTGGTAGCCGCCCGTTGAATAGCCCTCAGGCGATGCGGCGGGCTGGTGCCGTTGGCTCCGCCGGTGCGTCTTGTTGCGGTTGATTCGCTAAAGGCACACTGGCGAAGGCAGTGGCACACGATCGGTGTCCGCGAAGAAGTTCCGGCGACTCCGCGCTGCCGTCGTGATAAAATCGGGGCCGTGTTGTCGTCACGCTCGTGCGGCGTGCGGCACGTTTCGTGGTCGTCCCGAGTCGGAATACCCGTGATGGTGGATCCCGCTCCCGCGGCAGCCGATTCCTCCGCTGGCCGATTTCACTATGCGGGTCTGACGCGTTTGGCTCACGAGCGGGCTCGGCTGGGTCTCTTGATGGCGCTCGCGGACGCACCGGCCGGTTTGCTGTTCGCCGAAGTCCGCGCCGCCTGCCGACTGACCGATGGCAACCTGAACCGTCATCTGGCGGCATTGATTGACGCCGGGTGGGTGGAAATGTGGAAAAAGTCGCGACAGGGAACCTCGCAGACGCGTCTGATTCTGACGTCATCTGGGCGAGAGGCGTTCCAAGATTATCTTCGGGAACTTCGACGGGTTTTGAGCGACGCCGTCGACCGAGGGCTTGTGGACGAGACGTGACGGAAAGCGGTCACCGTGGATGCAAAGGCATTAAGTGGTGGCAAGAAAACAGTTCGAGAATTCGATTTGCTGAGTGCGGGAAGGATGCTCCGTGAACACCAGCCATTCCGTTGAACTGGTTCCCTGCGACGACCCGCGGACGCTTGCGGTCGATATCGGCGGTACCGGTATCAAGACCATGGTCCTCGACGAATTCGGTCATCCGCTCTCAGAAAGGCTGCGTGATCCGACTCCCAAGCCCGCGACTCCGGAAGCCGTCCTTGAGACCATCGCAGGGCTCGCCGAGCGGTCAGGAGACTACGAGCGCGTGGCGGTCGGGTTTCCGGGAGTCGTTCGCCGCGGGATCGTCGAGACGGCTCCCAATCTCGATCCTTCGTTTGCCGGATTTCCCTTTGCCGAGCGGCTGGCCTGCCGCCTCAATCACCCCGTGCGCGTCGCGAACGATGCCGATATTCAGGGTTTCGGGGCGATTCGCGGCGAAGGAATCGAAATGGTGATCACGCTGGGAACCGGCATGGGTTCGGCGATGTTCGCGGACGGTATTCTCGTTCCGAACCTGGAACTGGCACACCACCCCTTTGAGGATGGAAAGACGTACGAAGACTGGCTGGGTCAACGATCGCTCGAGCAGATCGGCCAGGATGCCTGGAAGGCTAAACTGGGGAACGCGATTGACCTGTTGCGGCGGATCTTCAATTTCGATCGCCTGTACATTGGCGGTGGCAATGCGCGGTTGCTCGATACCGCGAAACTCCCCGGGGACGTTGAAGTGGTCGCGAACGTATCAGGGCTTTTGGGCGGAATCGCATTGTGGACGGACCTCAACGGCACTCGTTTGATAAGGTCACCGAACGCGGAAGGTGCCCACTGCCTGCTTGAGCCCCGCGTCGTTTCGTCAGCGGCGGAACGACAACCGGCTTCGTGAGCGAGTTTTCAGTACGCGCTGCGGTGATCTCTTGAACAGGGGCAGCGAACCTGTCATCATTTTTGGGAGACGGGCCAAGACTAGGGTCGTTGTCGACTCGATCTGGCTCGTTTGGTCGCGTGATGTCTCTGTCGCCGCCAAAATCTCCGGCATCAGTGAGCCAGACCATGTCGAATCTCGCTGCTCGAATCGGAACGCTGGTCGTTTCTCTCGCCCTATTCGCGAACCTGTCCGTGGTTGACGTTCGCGCTGACGAGCCGGAATCGGCGCACGAATACGTTCAGTTTCCGGAACGGCCCGAAGTGTCGTTTCGCAAGACCTCCGGGTCGATTGTTCGCGGCCGCCTGATTGGTTTCACGTTTAGCGAGGTCTCGTACCTTCTTCCGATCAACGGTCGCGAACTGACCGTGAAGTGGAGCACGATCCGCGAGATGAGAACGGTCGACGGACAAATCACGTATTCCCCTGGAAAGGACGAATACGACAGCCTTCTGGATGCCTGCGAGAAGGTTGGCGCGCAGTTCTACTCGACCGATCGAACCGTGGACGCGATGGCGAGCCGGGGAACAGAGACCGCCGTGCCGGGAATCGAGTTTTCGGCCGGCCGAGGGAAACGACTGCGTCGGCCGAAAACCGTGATCGCGATTGCGGATTTCGACGCGCCGCCGCTTTCCGCGCTGGAGCCCGAAAACGCCCCTCCGTTGAGAACGGAAACCGTCGGGGTCGAACCCCAGGCGACGCCGAAAGTTCCGGCCGCGTCGTATCCGTACACCTGTTACCAGTGCCGCCAGGTCTTCGAGCTGGAGCGTCCCCTGCGCAACGGCGACCGCTGTCCGAAATGCGGCGCCGAGTTTCATGTTGCCGACTCGCCGAACGCGGCTGGTGTCGGGAACGGCGTGGTCACGCAGGCGCCGTCGGGCTGGCTGAACGGTCCGATGAAGATCGCGATCTTTCTCGCGCTGACCGCTGGAGCGGCGCTGATTTTCGTCGGCCGCCGCTGAGCGAGCGGATTCTTCTCGCCGCCAATTCCGGAAAATCCGGATTCCCGCTGAGGCACCATTTCCGAATGATTGGTGCGTGTCTCTCGCACAATCCGGAGAATAAATGGACTCATTTGTCGGAATTATTTGGCAACTCCGTGCGATGGTCTATATTAGTGGCAACATGTCCGGTTGTTACTTTGCCAATAGAAGCCACGGACGCGCGCTCGGCGACCGATCCCTGATATCGCGTTAAGTTCAATCTCGCCAATCGTTTTCGCGGAATTTCGTCCACGAGAAAGGTTCGCGATTCGCGCCTGGCGCGGACTGGGGTATTCGCATCGACGCCGCCGTGCAAATACATTGCGAGCGGTCTTTCATGATCTGGTGGGTGAGCCTAACTCTCAGCGTGGCGAGCATGGCGGCGATCTGCTGGAGACGCCATCGTCGGCGACGCGATCGGGAATACGAAATTCTCGCGGCCTCGTGGATACCGTCCCTGGAAACTCGCCCGATCGGACTGACGTTCGACCCGGACCTGGTCTCCGCCGGGCGGACGGAGTTTGAGTCCCGGCGGCTCGTCCGCGTGGAGAACTTTGTTACCGCCGAAACACTGGCCATTCTCCAGAAGGAAGCCACGGACAATTTTCCACGGCTGGAGCGCAGCTATGTGCCAGTGCAAAAGAAGGGGGAAACGCTTTCTTACGAGTCGATTCAACGTCACGCCCCATTTTGCCTCGGCATCTATCACAGCCGCGAGGTCCGGGACTTCGTTGAGCGCATCGTCGGCGAGCCGATCCTGCCGACTCCGCTCCAGGATCAAAGCTCACTGTCGCTGCTCTGCTATCGTTCGGCGGGAGACCACATCAACTGGCATTTCGACCACAACTTTTACGGCGGCCGCCATTTCACGGTGCTGCTCTGCCTGTGGAATCGCGGCCCTGAAGGCGGACGCTCGAAGTGCCGGTTCGAGTACGTGGGAGTGGGAGGCAAAGTCGAAACCGTGGAGATGCCCGAGAACTCGCTGGTGGTTTTCGAGGGGGCGCGGATTCGTCATCGCGCGACGCCGCTGGGACCGAACGAATTGAGAGTCATCCTCAGCATGACCTACTCGACCGACCCGCGGACGAAGTGGCCGCGCGAAGCCCTGCGGCGAATCAAAGACACCGCGTTCTTCGGCGTGCGCGCCCTGTGGGATTGACGGCCCGGCTTTGCCGGGAGTTTTGACGACAGGTTACGGAAACGTCAATTCATCGAGCGGCGCGCCGGCATCGCGACCATCAGCGGCCGCGCGAACGGCCGGGTTGACGTCGAGCGTCAGGTCGAGCGCGAAGTCGTGCAGCGAGAGCGCGGCAAGATCACGCCCGCGCCAGGAAGGGTCGCTCCAGTAGATCGGACCATTCTCGGAACCGGTGGGATCATTTGGATTCCAGGTCGATTTCCATTGGGCGAAATTCAAGGTCGACGTTCCCATCTGGCCCGAACCCGAGTCGATCTGCCAGAAGTGCTCGATCTGATCGTAGAAATTCCGATCGCCATTCCACAACAGCCGCGAGCGGAGGTCGCCATAAACGGCTGCCGACTTCATATGCACCATGGGTCGTGCCGGATCGAGGCTGATCAGATTGTTGCGGGCGGTCACCTTGACGGGAAGGGTGACTTCCGAACGGTCGTCGAACGCCGTGGAGATAATCAGGCCCTGTCCCGCGAAACAGGTCGACTGCATGAGTTCCAGCGACAGTCCCGTGGATTCCGAGGGAAGCTCCATCGGACTCACTGCTTCGAGCAGGGTTTCCGAGACGGCGATCACCGATTCCTGAACCATCAGCCGTGCCGACGAGACATCGCGGATGGCGATGGCATCGCCATTTCCGTGAAGGAAGCATCGGTCGATGCTCACTTCAAAACCGTCCGGCCGGGGGATACTCCCGTTTTTCATCATATCCATGCCCGTGGCCGTCGTGCTTGTCGCGTTGCGGATTTCGACGATGGCCGCCGACCGCGAACGGGGATTGACGAGCACGGCTTCCACGTCGCGGAGCGCGAGGCGATCGCCGGCCTGCACCGAGAAGATCGCCCAGCGGTCGGCGGAGCCGGCTTCGGGCACCTGCAAGCGAAACTCGATATCAATCACCTCCAGACTGGCACCGGCTCCCAGCGAGAACAATCGCGAGGCACCAGCGTCGGTCTGATACGGATCGGGGAGAAATTCGACCACGGGATCGCGGCCGCGCGCGGCCCGCAGCGTCAGTTGCTTGTTGACCAGGCGAATCGGTCGCTTTTCCTGAAGCACCTTGCCGGAAGTCAGCTCAATCACATCCCGATCGCGGGCCTCGGCACAGGCGGCTTCCAGCGAACTGTAAAACTTGTTGGTTCTGACCAGAAGGACACCTTCGGAGGGCATTTCGCCGGCCGTCGTCGCGGCTGAGACTGGGGACGGGGTCGTTGTTCCCGTGTTCGATGAATTTGCCGCCGGAGTGCGCGTCATGGACTCGGCAGAGAACAGCGGCCCACGGAAGAGGTCGTCCAATGGAAGCGAGTTTACGGCCTTCGGCTCCCCAGAAAAGGGCGGGGGAATCGGTGGAAAAGAATTCGATCCCGCCTCCGCAGCTCGTGCGACCGACTCAGCGGCCGAGAGAACTGGGGCCGTTCCAGTCGTGGAATCAGCCGTCAGCCGTGTGCCGGTTGGCGTGTCCGTTGTTGGGATGGTTTGGTCGGGAACCGTCGTTGGCACGGCGGGTATCGACCCCGTCACGTTGCGCGCCGTCGTTCCGGGTCGTGGCTCCTGACGCGCGGCTGGTTCCTCGTCGGGTTCGAGCACGGAGCGAGCGGCGAGGTCGACCGTGCCGGAAGGGGGCGAGAGCAGATTGGGGAACGTCTGCAAGACGACCACGACGAGGACCAGCGCGACGGCTGTCGCGATCCAGCCCAGGTTCTGCTGCCAGTAGCTGCCGCCGACGGCATCGACCGCCGACCAGATGACCGTTTCGGTGGGAACGGCGCGCAGCCCTAACTGGCGGGCCACCTGCAACAGGTCGCGAATGAGATCGTCGGGAGTGGCATAGCGGCGCTTGGGGTCGCTGGCCATCATTTTGCGAACGATCGCGCTCAGGGCCGGCGGGATGCCGGGATTGCGCATGGCCGGGTCCGGAGACTTCCCCTGATGGTCGAGCAGTTTCTGAAGGACGGTCCCCTCGGGATACGGCGGCTCGCCCGTCAGCATGTGATACAGCGTGCAACCCAGAGAGTAGATGTCGCTACGGACGTCGACACTGCGGGGATCGCGGGCCTGTTCGGGGGAAATGTAGTCGAATGTTCCCAGCGTTGTTCCGGAGACCGTCAGATCGACGGACTGTTCCTGCTCGGTATTGCGGGCCAGTCCCAGGTCCACGAGTTTTACGCGACCGGTCGGCCCGACAATGATGTTCGAGGGCTTGATGTCGCGATGGACGACTCCGAGCTTGGACGTATGGCTGAGGGCGGCCGCCAGTTGAATGGCGTAATTGACGGCTTCGGCGAGGTCGATTCGGCCGCGCGCGCGAATCAAGTCGCGCAGATTCGTGCCGGGAACATATTCGTACGCAATGAAATGGAGCTGCTGGTCTTCGCCACAGTGATAGACCCTCGCGATATTTTCATGGTCGAGCCGGGCCGAGGCGCGACCTTCGTTGCGAAACCGCTGGACCGCCGCCGGGTCGTTCCCCTGGCTGGGCGCGAGGATCTTGAGGGCGATCGGACGCTGCAATCGATCGTCGACGGCCAGGAATACGGCCCCCATGCCGCCCCTGCCCAGCACCGACTCCAGCGTGTACTCGCCGATCCGCATCCCTTCGACGGACGAGATCGCGCCCGGAAGCGGAAACAGGCGCGC
Source organism: Planctomycetaceae bacterium (assembly GCA_019636285.1). Taxonomy (GTDB): domain Bacteria; phylum Planctomycetota; class Planctomycetia; order Planctomycetales; family Planctomycetaceae; genus JAHBXV01. The sequence goes on along the minus strand of JAHBXV010000025.1, from coordinate 84,433 downwards.
GGCGGCTTCGCTCGGCTCGGAAAAAGCGGCGGAAAGTGTCTCGGAGCGCGGCGATTTGACGACAGTTTCGCCATCGGCAACCGCGCGCGGAGAGAGATTGAACGGAAACCTTCCGCTGGAGCCGGAAGATACCGGTGCATCGCCGGGCAACTTGGAGAACGTACTCGCCATTTCGGTCACTCATTGACCTGCCGTCCGATCAGCGCGATCGGCCCGGCAGAGGGCTGCCATTCGTGGCATTCAAACAAAACTACTGTCGCACATCGACTTACGAACTGAAACGAAAATTGGAGGCGTCTGCAAGAACTTCCGTGTCGTGGAGCGCGAGAAATCGCGCGTCCACGAGTTCACCCATATTTTTGAGACTCCGGCATTTCCAAACCCCGTAAGCCGGGGCGAGGAGTCGGGACCATTCACAATCGGTTCGGCTATCGAACGGGGTTCGCACGATGCGAAGACCATCCGGAGATTGCAACGGGAATAAAGGCACGGAAAACAGACTGATGACTAAGAGACAGGCAGACTTGATACGCGAATCGTCATCAGCCGACCGGAAAAATCAAGAAGAATTCCGCTGATGCGTTCCGGCTATCGATGCTAACTTATTTTCTGACAGCCAATTGCAGCGATCCCAGGAATTTCGCGAAACGGTGGTCAGTTCCTCGGACGGCCCTAGGCCAAGTGGCTGCATCTTTCGATCCAAAGAGTTCGCGAAACTTCGTCCGTGGTCGCGGACTGCCCGCGACATGGGGCCACTTCATCCGTTCAGGATGCGTCGTGTGTCCGAAACAATGGCCGCGCACAGGGCTTCCAGTCTCTCGTCAATCTGGCTCGTGTAGCGTTCCCGCTCAAGGATTTGCTGCACCGTGTTGCGAATGCCGACGTCGGTCGCACGAGCCGTCGTTTCGTCTTCATCGTGATGGCGAACGAGTTTCCGCAGCGAATGGGCGACCGGCTGGAACGATTGTTCGAGATGTTCCACCAGATCGCGCGTCAGGTGCGCCGCATCACGGACCTTTTCACGAAGCGTCAAATCGTCGAGAGGCCGGGACATTGGTTGGAACTCCGGCGGTGTGTCAATCCAAGTCGTTCTCCTTAATTGGAGCACGAAGCCGCGCCGCATGCCAGAAGATTCATCCGCGAGAAATCGGGGAACGGACAACATCTGTACATGAGAACAATCAATTACCATGCGAAGTCGAGTGTCCAGAGTCGAGAGAGAAATACAGGTGAATTCCCTCGTCTTTCTCGACGCTCGTCTCTAGACACTCGACTCTCCCCAGATTCCTCCGAGAGGGGGGTATTCGCGCGAGATTGCAGTTTCTATACTGTAGTTGCAACGTTTCGTGGCGCGGCGCTCGTCGAAGACACGAAACGGTCTTTGAGCACAAGTGAGTTCTGAAAAGATCGCGGAGAGAGACCATGAGTGTGACGCTCACCGAGAAAGCGGCTGGTGAGATCAAGCGTGTCATGCAGGAACAGAGCCTGCCGGACGGGACGATTCTGCGAATTGGCGTCGCCGGGGGCGGGTGCAGTGGATTCCAGTATTCGCTCGGTTTCGACAACACGACCGACGCGGTGAAGGATCACGTCGGCGAACAGTTCGGCATTCCGGTCGCGGTCGACAAGAAGAGCTCGCTGTACCTCGATGGCACCACGCTTGATTTCTACGATGGACTCGATCGCCGGGGCTTCACGTTCAACAACCCGAACGCCGTGAAGTCGTGCGGTTGCGGCAGCAGCTTCTCGGCATAGCGCATCGCCATGGCTGCATTTTCGTGTGCCACTGGCTTATGCCAGTGTGCCTTGAATTCTTCAGCCATAAAAACTTGCACTGGCAAAGCCAGTGGCACACGCCGAAATCAGAAATTCAAGACCCGCAGGGCTCTGCTGCCCGGCGGGTCTTGTCCGTTGAGGGGCGGTGTTCAGACGAGGATTTCGTTCACCACCCGCGCCGGTTCAACACCCGTCAGCCGCGTGTCGAGCCCGCGGAAGGGATAGCTGAACCGTTCGTGGTCGATCCCCAGCGTGTGCAGCAACGTGGCGTGCAGATCGCGGAGATGGACAGGGTTCTCGGCGACGTTGTAGCAGAAGTCGTCCGACTTCCCGTATTTGAAGCCCGGTTTCACACCCCCACCGGCGAGCCAGACCGTGAAGCAGCGGCCGTGGTGATCCCGGCCGGCATTCACGTCGCCGAGTTTGCCCTGGCTGAAGACGGTGCGGCCGAATTCGCTCGCGAAGAGCACCAGCGTGTCTTGCAGCAATCCACGCTGTTTAAGGTCGCTCACCAGCGCGGCTGTTGGCTGATCGACGTCGCGGCACTGGTTCGGAAGCTGCCGGTTCAACGCGATGTGCTGATCCCACCCGCGATGGAAGAGTTCGACGAAGCGGACATCGCGTTCGAGCAGCCGCCTAGCGAGCAGGCAGTTCGCCGCATAACTGCCGGGAATGAGGACGTCGGGACCATAGGCATCGAGCGTGGCCTTCGTTTCGCCTGACAGGTCGGTGAGCTCGGGAACCGAAGCCTGCATGCGGAACGCCATTTCGTAGGCGTTGATCCGCGCGAGGGTTTCGGGGTCGCCCAGTTCGGCGGCTCGCCGGGCGTTGAGTTCCTCCAGATCATCCAGCAGCGCGCGGCGCTGATCGCGCGTTGTCCCGGGCGGATTGCTCAGATAGAGAACCGGGTTTGCCCCCGGGCGCAAACCGACGCCCTGACGCGAAGCAGGAAGAAAGCCGCTCCCCCACAGCCGTGAGAAAATCGGCTGACCGGGGTTCTTCCCGGAGCCCTGTGACACCATGGCAATGAAAGCGGGCAGGTTCTCGTTTTCGCTTCCCAGGCCGTAGCTGATCCACGCCCCCATGCTGGGATAGCCGGGAATCTGGTTGCCGGTATTGAGGTAGGTGATCGCCGGGTCGTGATTGATCGCTTCGGAGTGCAGCGACTTGATGAAGCACAAGTCGCCGGCGACTTCCTGCAAGGAGGGCAACAGGTCGCTGATCCAGGCTCCCGAGGGACCGCACAGCCGCCCCGACTTCAGCGGCGCGACAATCGGATAGGCGGCCTGTCCCGAGGTCATGCCGGTCAACCGCTGCGTCCCCTTGACCGACGGCGGGATTTCCTGTCCATGGTGCGCGAGGAGTGTCGGCTTGGAATCGAACAGATCGACATGCGAGAGCCCCCCCGACTGAAACAGGCACAAAACCCGTTTCGCCCGAGGGGCGAAATGGGGCAAGCCGCTTGATGAGTCGGCGGCTCGCGCATCGCGACGGAGAAGACTACCCAGCGCGAGGCTGCCAATCGCGGCGGTTTGCGTCGTCAGAAAGGTCCGGCGATTCAAAGCGAAGACATCGGGGTTGGAAAGCGGCATGAGACCCTCCCGGCGGACGAATAACAGTGGACGTTCATGATAGCCGCTGGCGGTGCGCGTTTGGTAGAGGGGGAGATGCGGGGATGGGGGAGAGAATCAAACAATGCCGGGGGCATTGAAGAGGGTAGTTGTGGGCGCGCAGTACAACCACGGTTGGAACTTGGCCATGATTCAGGAGGCCGACCGGGCCCGATGGAGCGAGACGCGCGCTTTGACCTGAACCAGATCCAGCAGCATACCCACGCGCCGATATCGGTCGAGTTCCAGTTCTTGGGCCGGGGTTAACACCCCCTTGTTATTGCGATCCAGCAAGGTCCGCATATGCCGCGCGGCGGCTTCGGAAAACTTCCAGTCGAGCACGGCCCGCGCCGCTTCGACGGGCATATCGGCCCGGTCCGGTACGATGGCATCGGCGAGGATCTCGGCTTCGGTGATCGTCGAGGCTTCACTCATGAAGTACCATCAAAACTCTCTGGACGTCCGAAATGTTCCTGAGCTTGTAGAGGTTTCCGAGCCGCCAACCGGGTTTTGACGGAGGCTCATGAAGTCATCCTGGCACCGGGCCGCTCCGGGGGGCAAGTGTTTTAGACTGCGTGATGGAATCGACGGGATCACTCCTCTGATGCGTGCAAATGACTCGATAAGTCCATGCTATCGTGCAGCAGCCGTAGCACGTCGATGACGTGATCGTCGCCCACGCGGAACACGATGAAGTGACGGCCCTTGCGGCCGTTCCGCGCCACATGCAGAGTGAGGATACCGGGAGCAAGGTCGTCGCGCTGGACGCCGCCGGGGATGTCGGGGCCTGTGTCCAGCGCTTCAACGGCCAGAGCGATGGTTTCCGTATAGATTTCTGCCTGACGCGGGCCAAAGCGCAGGGCGGTCCAACGAAGAATGTCGGCATGATCTTGCCGGGCCAAATCCAGCCACCGCACCGACCAGGTTGCGCTCATGGCTCATGGCCCGCTTCCGCGATGATGCGGGCGGATTCCAGCCTGAGATGGTCGGCCAATGCCTTTGCGCTGTCAAAGGTGGTGTACCGGCCCGCCTCGAGATCGTCGATGCCCAACTGGACGGCCGCGCGCAATCGGGCGAGTTTGTCAGCCTGTTCGGCTTCGCGCTGTTCCACCAGGCGCAATCCTTCACCCAACACTTCGCTCACGTTCTGGTAGCGCCCGTCGGCAATCAGTTGCTCCACCAAAGCGGCCTGATGGTCGGTGAGTACGACATTGCGGGTCGGCATGGCATTTTCTCCGGCAATACCCTGGCGAATTGTTCCACTCTATGAGCGTCTGAATCGGGCTGTCAATCTCCACCCGGTATGCGTCCGGACCACCCTGCCCGTCAGGAATGAGATTCCCCGATGAGCCCGGCGATCGAGTCTTGCAAGCATTGGATGACGAACGCCGAAAATGGTTGAGATCGTCCGGCGTTGGATTCGTCCAGGGAGGCGAGATATCCGGGGCGCTTTTCAATGGAAATGATTGCGAGCGGATACCCATGCCGAAGCAAGTGATAGGTCATCATCAGCCGAGCGGTGCGGCCATTGCCGTCGTTGAAACAGTGAACGGCCACAAGATTGCGGTGGAGTTCCGCCGTTTGAATAACCGGTTGGGAGCCAGACTCGCTGGCGAGCGCCATCAGTGCGGGGATCAACTGTCGAGGTCAGCGAGTGAGGCCGGGGGGGTTACCTTCCGGGTCTGATGAAATCGGGGTTGCCGACGTAGACGAGATTTGCGGCCCTTCACTCCGCCTTTCCGTTCTCGCCCGCATCGGCACGGGCGGAGCCAGTGGCACCCGGCGCGTTTGGTAGAGGGGGAGACGCGGGGACGGGGGCATTTAAGACGGTCGTTGTCGGTCGTGTTGCGTACCAACAGGTCGTGAGTGCGCTGCTCGCGGTACCCTTGCGGGATCGAACGAAGCGATTGAGTGTCCGTTTGGAACGCTCATAGACTTACGTAATGCGTCAGAGTGTTGCAGGAGAATCTGTTTTGTCGACCCGCAACGTCATCCTCACCGACCACCAAGCTGCTTTCATCGAGCAGTTGGTGGAAAGCGGGCAGTACCAGAACGCCGGTGAAGTGTTGGACGAGGGCTTGCGTCTGGTCGAAGAACGCCGCGTTGTCAAACTCGCGCGTTTGCGAGAAGCCGTCGCGCGCGGCATTGAGTCCATTGAGGCAGGGCACTACGAGAAATTCAGTTCGCCCGACGTCTTGGGCGCGTATGTCGACTCAATCACCGAAGAGGCTCTCCGGGAAGAATGAGCGGCCGTAACTGGGAAGTCCGCGTTTCCAGCGATGCCAAACTAGACATTGCCGACATCATTCGCTGGATGACAAACTTTTGGCGTCCGCCAGGCGCGAAGTTACGGAGCGACTCTCGGACTGGCGATGAAGGCACTGACCTCCGGCCCTGACATCCCCAGCGCCATCCGCCGCGACGACCTCGCCGCCGGCATCTGCATCCTCCACGTGGCGCGAGAGGGGCACAACGGTCGCCATTTCATCGTGTTCCGCGCTGGCGGCGACTACGTCATCGACGTGCTGCGGCGGCTGCACGACCGCATGGATTTATCGAGCCATTTCTCCGCGCCAGAGGATTGAGACCATTCTAACCGCAGCTATTGCGGCCTTTATTCATGGCAGCGCTCCCCGTTGGGTCGCGGCTATGAGATGGCGAGGGGATGACGGTTTTTGGGGAAGAACAGTATATTGCCCCGAAACAGGCCATCGGGAACCGCCATGATACAGCCGGCGAAGCGATTTATTGGATTCTTCAAGGCGACGGTCATCGGCGGGGTGTTCATCCTCGCGCCGCTGGTGCTGCTGATCTATCTCATTTCGCAAGCCGTGTTGTTCCTGCATCGACTGATGGTCCCGCTTCTGGATTACCTGCCGGACCGGACGGTTGGCGGCGCGTCGATGCTGCTGGGGGCGGCGATTGCCGCCGTCGTGCTGATCTGTTTTGTCGCCGGGTTGATCGCTCATACGACGCTGGCGCGGTGGCTGGTGCAGACCATCGAAGCCGCTGTCCTGGCGAACATTCCGGGCTACACGCTGATTAAAAGCATGGGGGAAGGTCTCGTCGGCATGGAGTCGGAGACGACGCGCAAGGCGGTGCTCGTCCATTTTGACGATCATTCGCAGGTTGGGTTCCTGATGGACATCGCGGCCGACGGACGGCACGTCATCTTCGTGCCGGATGTTCCCAGCCCATGGTCGGGGAGCCTGGCCATCGTGGCACCGGAGCGGGTCGAATACCTCGCGACGCCGCTGCGGGAAGTCATCGAGCGGCTTCAGCGGATGGGTCTGGGAATGGGCCCCAAACTGGTCCGGCTCCCGGAATCGGCGGGCGAAACGCCCAAAAACTGAGATTCGCGCGAACTGCCCGGTTTTTCTATAACCCGGCGTGTCGAGAAGCCCTCTGTCAGACAGGCTTTACGCAAATTGACGGCCGGAGAGCCGGTCGCATCGCAGACAAGGCTTCCCCGGACGGAACTTCCGCAAGGAGGCGGAGATGCGCCCAATCGCGCGGCCACGATCATGGCGGGTCGTTGTTCTGCTGCTCACGATAGCGGCCGGCGCGGGGCTGGGCTGTCGTTCGGACGTCACCCTTGGGGGGTTACAGGCCCGAGTGGGGCTGGAATCCGACGAACCGGCCCGCAAGGTTTCCGACACCCTCGATTCAGTCCGCAAAGCGGCGGGTGGCGTGCAGCAGGTATCGCACCAGGTGCGCGGCACCGGCCGGCCCGATCTTTCGAAGATCTATGGCCGCAGCGCCAAGTCAGCCGACATCGACCGCAACCCGGTGATCGTGATTCCCGGAATTCTCGGTTCGCGGCTGGTGGATGAACAATCGCGACGCGTGGTGTGGGGCGAATTCGGCGGAGACGGGATCGATCCGAAAATCGCCGCCGACGCGGCCCTGATGGCCATGCCGATGCAGGAAGGCCGCGCGCTGGCCGATCTGCGCGATACCGTGCGCACGGACGGAGCGCTCGACAAGATCTCGATCAATGTCCTGGGGCTGCCAATTTATGTGGCCGCATATGGGGAAATTCTCGCGACGCTGGGGGCGGGGGGTTATCGCGACCCGGTCTTTCAGGTTCCCACGAACGAGTCTTGCGACCAACACCTGACCTGTTTTCAGTTTGCATATGACTGGCGGCGCGACAACGCCGAAAACGCGGCGCTGCTGCATGAATTCATTCTGGAGAAGAAGCAGCAGATCGAGGCGCACCTGATCCAGAAGCATGGACAGATTCCGCGGCCCGTCCGCTTCGACATCGTCGCGCATTCGATGGGCGGCCTCGTAGCCCGCTATTACTTGCAATACGGTCATCAACCCCTACCCGACGATGATTCCAAGCCCGTCATCACCTGGGCCGGTTGCGAGCATGTCGAGCGATTGATTCAGATCGGCACGCCCAACGCCGGTTCCGCCAACGCGGTGGAACAACTGGTCGAGGGCCTGCAACCGGCGAAGCTCCTGCCGAAGTATGAACCCGCGCTGATCGGCACGATGCCCGCCGTCTATCAGCTCTTGCCGCGGACGCGACATCGTCCCGTGGTCGACGCTCGGGGAACTCCGGTCGATCTGCTGGATCCCGCGACGTGGGAAGCCAACAAATGGGGATTGCTGGACCCGGCGCAAGACCGCGTGTTAGTGCAATTGCTGCCCAACGTGCCCGACGTAGCGGCTCGACGTAGGATCGCGTTCGATCACTTGTGGAAGTGCCTGTCGAAGGCGCGGGCGTTTCAGCGGGCACTCGATGAGCCCGCACGGCCGCCGGAAGGGACGTCGATTCATCTCATTGCCGGCGACGCGCACGAGACGATTGGCGCGCTGCGCATTCTGCCCGACGGAAAACTGGAACCAGAGCGACACGATCCCGGCGACGGAACGGTCACGCGCGCGAACGCTCTGATGGACGAACGTCAGTCCCGACCCGAGGATTGGCAGCCGCGCCTGCAAAGTCCGGTCGACTGGTCGTCGGTGACATTCCTGTTCACGAACCATCTGGGGCTGACGTCGGACCCGGCGTTCACGGACAACACGCTCTACCTGCTGCTGGAAGCCCCCCGCCGGTAGCCCGGTCTTGATGTGGCTTTTTGTTCACTTCTTGCTGCGGCGAATTGCGTATTCTTTCGGCTTTGCCGTGCGAATGTTAGGGACTATGCGTCAAAAAGGGGTGAAACCGGATTCGGTCGGAAACTCGTTCTTTACAACGATTCCCCAGACCTTCCAAACTCACTTTCAGGGTCGGTCCCTGCGCCTGGCGGAAACATCGCCGTGGGTGGGAACGACAATTCTGGTTGAGTCCACGATGAGTCCTGGGAGCCGAACCCCCATGCGATCACGCCAGCTTCAAGCCGGCGGCGCGGAATCTCGCGCGGAACGAATGACTCGCGTCGTCACCCTGTTGGGAATCCTGCTGACGATTCCCTGCGCGGTGTTTCTGGGGTGGGTCGGATTTGTTCGGGACTTGCCGCCCCTTGTTCTCGAGCCGCCCAAACTGCCGCCACCACGGGGAGAGGTGCAGCTTGGTCCGGCCAGGATCGATGTCGCGACGCAGCAGGAAGAGAAGAAGCCGAAACTTCCGGCACGACTCGATCCCGTTGCCCCCTATACCCCTCATCTGACCGACTTGTCGAACAGCGCGGCTGAGAGGCGGATTGCCGATCTGGCTCGCCAGTTGTGCGATCCCTCGATGGAAGGGCGGGGTATCCAGACCGATGGAATCGAACTCGCGGCCCAGTTGATCGCGGATGAATTCAGCGATGCAGGGCTGCGGACGGACCTGATCGATGGCGGACCGTTTCAGGAATTCCTGCTGAATGCCCGCCTGGGGCTCGGCGCGACCAACCGGATTGAAGTGGAACGCGGCGATTCGCCCGTGTTGTCGTGGAACGTGGGGCGAGACTTCACCCCTCTGTCGCTAAGCGGTTCGGGCGACTTTGACCTGCCGCTGGTGTTCGTGGGTTATGGCATCACGGCTCCGGAACACGAGTACGACGACTACGGAGAGATTGATGTCGTCAACAAGGCGGTGATCGTTCTGCGGCGAGAACCGCGTCCCAACGATCCCCACAGCCGGTTCGACGGTGCCAAGTCATCACATCACTCGTTCTTCACGACGAAGGTGACGAACGCCGCGGCGCATGGCGCGGCAGCGATCGTGCTGGTGACCGATCAGACCGAGATTGATGAACGGCGTAAGCAACTCGGACCGGACGCCGCACACGACGAGATCGATCCGCTGCTGCGATTCGATATTGGCAACTCGGTCGCGGAGCGGCGGATTCCCGTGATCCACGTCCGTCGGTCGGCGATCGACACGTTGATTGAGGAGGTTTCCGAGCGGACGCTCTCGGAAATCGAAGCGAAGTTCGAAGAGACCGGCAAGCCCGACAGTTTCGAACTGCCGGGATTTCGGATTCGCGGCGAAGTGACGCTCGAACCGACGGGTCGGACGTTGAAGAACGTTCTGGGGTTATTGCCGGGATATGGACCCGATGCGGGCGAAGCGATCGTCGTTGGCGCGCACTACGATCACCTGGGGTACGGAGCGAGCGGTTCGCTGGCGGATGGCGAGCGGGTTCTGCATCCCGGAGCCGATGACAACTCATCGGGGACCGCGGTGCTGGTGGAGGTGGCGCGCCGTCTGGCGGCGCGGGAAGAGCCGCTGAACCGGACCGTGCTATTCGCGGCGTTCACGGCCGAGGAAGTCGGCCTGGTGGGGAGCCGCCGTTATTTGCACGATTCGCTGATCCCAACCTCGAACACGGTTGCGATGATCAACTTCGACATGGTGGGTCGGTTGCGGCACAACCTGGTCCTGGTTTATGGGACCGGGACGGCGGTCGGACTTCAGGACATGGTGGAACGGAACTCGATGGAATCGGGTTTGCGCGTCCGGTGCAGTCCCAGCGGCTTCGGCCCGAGCGATCATGCCGCGTTTCATGAACGGGGAGTACCGGTCCTGTATTTCTTCACGGGTTTCCATCCGGAATATCATCGCCCGGAAGACACGTTCGACACGCTGAATATCGAAGGGATGAACGCGATCGCCCAACTTGCGGAAAAACTGATCGTCGAACTGGCGACAGGCAGCGAACGTCCCAAGGCGTCGTCACTCGAAGGGTCGGTCCAACTGGCGGAGGACACCGGCGCGGTCGTCAAGCCCGAGCCCCGTCCCATGGCGTCGGAACGTCCAGTCGTCATCGGCCTGTTGTGGGACCGGACATCGCTGGATCCAGGCTATGGAATTTCACGAGTTCTCCCGGAGTCGCCGGCCGAATACGCGGGACTTCAGGGGGGAGACACGATCATCCGCTTCGACGAGCAAACCATCCAGAGGCCACAGGATCTGGTCGACGCTCTCGATCGGTGCCAACCCGGCGAACGACACACCCTGCTGGTGAAGCGAGGGAAGTCCGAGTTCCAGGTGGTCGTGACGCTCGACGCGCCCTGAGGGCGAGCTGGAATTGAAAAGACGAACAGCCCGGAGGACGCAACGTCCGCCGGGCTGTTTTTACGTCATCCTGTTCTCGTTCCCAGACGGAGCCTGAACAATCGCAAAATCATCCGGGCTAATGGAGCAGATATCCGGTTGGGTTCAAACGGAACTCTTCGAGATGCTCCACGGAGCTGAACAGGTAGAGCCGGCCCCGGAACCAGGCGCCGTGGTCGATGCTGCCGAACGCAACCGGAAGACCGGAGTGGACGGCCACCACGTCCAACCCGCTGGCGGCGGGAGCGTAGTGCTCCGGAGCCTTGGCAAAGGCTTCGGCTGCTTCGAGCGAGGCGAACTGATAGACGGTTCCTTCGAATTCACGGGCGTATTGAGGAATCGACGGAACGAGCTTGCGCTCGTTGCGAAGCGTCACCGGGCAGTATCCCTTGAAGCCGGTGAGGCTCTCGACGCCGCTGAGATCGGTCGTCGGCGAAACTTCCTTCGCGTCCTGCCACGCGTTTTCGATGGTGACGGTGTTGTCCGTCACATTGCTTTCAGTCGAGGCATTGACAACCGGCGTGTTGTCCGCCGTTTCGATTGGCGACTCAAACACCTCTTCGGCCGTTGCCAGTGTCGGGGCGCTGGAATCGGCGAACGGATTCTCGTCGACTTCGACCGTCGTATCCGCGAAGCGAGATTTAGTCTGACCTTCGCCGGTCGTCAGGCGAATCGAAGCGTCCTCGGAAGCGGTCCCCCCGGCCCAGGCGAAGTCGCTGTCCATGTTTTGCGGAGCGACGGACGGCTGGCTCGGAGCGGCGGGCCGCGCGGCGATCTTCTGCTGGTGTTCTCGCACCAATCGTGACAGCGATTCCAGGGCGGCGGTTGATTCGGGGTTGGCATCGAGCGCCTGGGTCAGCTTCTGAACGGCCAGATCGGTTTCGCCGCGCGCTTCGTGGATCCCGGCAAGGGTCTCCAGAGCCTGGCCCTCGGGCATCACCTGACGAAAGCACGCGATGGCCTCGTCGAACTGACCGGCATAAGCCAGCGTTGTCCCAAGGTTGCCAATCGCTCGCTGATCGTCGGGACGCAACTGAACGGCCGCGCGAAGATGCTCTTCCGAGGCTTCCAGGTCTTGCGCGAGGAACGCGGAATAGCCCATGTCGGAGAGGAGCGTGGCATTCTCCGGGTCGAGCGCTAGGGCCTGTTGGTAGTGGCCGTCGGCCTCTTCATACTTTCCCTGGCGGGTTTCGATCACGGCCAGCCGGTGAAGGTATTGCGGGCTATTCGGATCGCGCTGGTGCAATTCGCGATAGGCGACCGCAGCCTCCGTGAGGAAGCCCTGCTTTTCATACTCCCGTGCCGCGGCCAGATCAGCCGACAGCGAGGACGCCGGCGTGGGGGTAACGGCCGCCGTCTGAGTCCGGGCGCTCGAGCATCCGGTCGCCCCCAGCGACGCGGCGACGAGCAATCCCAGTCCGGCGATTGGCAAGCGTTTCATCGGATTCCCTTCCTTAGATCCGAACGTCCGACCGCGCCTTCGCGAGACACCTCGATCGCGCGAGGATGCGTCTCTCGATGCGACGATGACGACTGGACGCCCCAACTCCTCAGGGGCAGGTAATGTTTGTGAAAGCGGTGGTCTCAAGGCCCCTGCATTCGAGCGACGTACAGTCTTCCCGCGAGCCGGCGGCGGCGAACCCGGTCCCAATCGGATCGGGCATCCGCCCTGGCAGGCGAGAAAATGGCGTGGTGGCCTCTTGCGTCAACCAACAGGGCGAAATCCCGCCCCGCTATTGACGCAACCATGGCCGGGTGTCTTCGTCGGACTTGCTGCTTCCTCCAGCGACATGGGATGCGACTCGTCGAGCGACAGCCGGCGGAACCAGAAAGTTCCGCCGGCTCTTCGCCGATCTGTCGGCCAGTGGTCCGCCAAAGGGATGAATCGAGGCCGCTGGTCGAGACCGAAAGGTCCGAGTTCAGGCGGAACGATTCGGTTAACCCGCGGGTCGTGGGAGATGGCTTCTAGTAGAAGCCGCCGCCCAAGCCTCCGCCGCCAAACCCGCCGAATCCGCCAAACCCGCCCATGCCGCCTCTGCCGAAGCCCCGACTCAGGGCGCGCTCGCCTTCGAATTCTTCGAAGCCGGGCGTGAGGGCTGGCGACACCACCACTCGCTGTTCCGCGTCGGCGACACCCATGGTGTGCAGAGCCTGCACGATGAGGGCTCGCCGTTGCAGGTCGAGTTCGGGGTCGTTGTGAATAGGGTACTTGTACTTGGAGTTCGGATCCGCCGTCATCGAGCTTTGCTCGACGATGATGGGGAAGGGAACCTGAGCCGCGCGAGCCGCGATCTGCTTCACGTGCTCTTCGCCGGCCTGATTGAGCCGGACCGAGTTTCCGACGAATTCGTGCTCGTGGACCACGAAATCGGAAGCTTCCGCGTTCTCTTCCTGTTTCTGCCAGACCTGATCGCTGATGGTTCCCAGCGGTTGTGGGGTGATATCACCCTGCTGGCAGCAATAAGTCTGCTTGAAGCCACAGCAGCCCATCGACAGTCCCCCCACAAGCGTGGAGGCTGCGATCGTGGCTGCCAGGCGGCGTGACTGGGTCATTGCTTACGCCTTTATCATTCGTGTTCTTCGCCAGTCGGTTTGCGGGACAAACCCTGGCGAGGATTCCGGTCTATCTTGCCCCACATGGGGCCACGCAGTGCGCCATCGAAAGAAACGATGGCAGGGATCGGTTTGTCGGTTTAGACCGCCATGGGCTACTGGCTGAATCCGTAAGGACCATTCACGTAGTAACCGTTGTCCTTGCACGGATCGCACTTGAACTTCTTCGAGAGATGCATGCGGTCGCGGTAGGTCGGCCACACCGTGCTGCGATGGTGGCAGTTCGCGCGTCCTTCGATCTGGCCGAAGATGAAGAAGTCGAGGTCGTCCGGCTCGGTCACTTCCATGCCCGGCAGGATCGTCGGCGCTTCTTCCGGCTCCATCGGATGGACGAGTTCCGGACTGACGAGGATCATCAACTCGGTCTCGTCGCGGGTATACGAACGATTCGCGCCGAGAATGTTGATGATGGGAATGCTGCCGAACCACGGCACGCGGGAGATTTCGCCGCGGCTCTCTTCCTGCAGCAATCCGGCGATCGCGAGAACCTGTCCTTCACGCAGATCGACGGTCGTCATGACCGACCGCGTATCGGTCCCGAAGATTCCCTGAACCGAGTTGTTACGGTTCAGCGTGCTGAAGGTCGGAGCCACGTTCAGGCGGATGCGGTCCTTATCCAGCACGGTCGGCGTGAAGGCCAACTGGGTACCGAACCCCTTGAACGAGGTCGTCGCCGCCTGCGCGCCGCCGACACCCACGACCGTGGGAACGGCGAACTCGCCGCCGGAGATAAAGTTCGCGGTGTTGCCGCTGAGGGTAATCAGGTTTGGCTCGGCAAGAATCTTGGCAACGCCGTTCGACGTGAGCGCGTTGAGCGTCACGTTGAAGAATCCGTCGTCGAACACGCCGCTGGCGAGAATGTTCCCACCGCCGGCCAGCGTGCTGGCCATGGCGAAGTCGCCCGCGGCGAACTCGAAGTCGGCTCCCAGGCTGCGCAAGGCCGATCGCTTGACTTCGGCGATGCGCACCTTGAGCAGAACCTGTTTTTCACCGGGGATCTTCAGCAGATTGATGACCGTCGCGCGGGGCAGACGGGAAGCATCCGGGAACGGCTCGGCGGCCGCGCCATCGCTGATGTGATACCCCATAAACCCCTGGCCGCCCTGATCATCCGTGTTCTGACGGATGAGCGCCATGATGTTCGTGGCGTCCTGCTCGTCGCGGGCCTGCCCACGGACAATCAGCTTGTCGGCGATGGGAATGAGCATGACCTTGCTGTTCGGAAACATCTCGTTGACCATGTCTTGAAGTTCGCCGTATTCGAGACGGCGCGCTTCGTCGACCGAGTCATCCTTAATCACCGTGACGAGGACGCTCAGCAGTCGGGGCTGCTTTTCGTCGCCCATCCACAGGGTCATCGAGGTACTGCCAGTTTCCTTGCCGATCACTTCGATCTCGTTCGTGCCATAGGCGACGAATTCGATGATGCTGGGATCGGCGATGGCGGCGCGAAACACATCCTGCTTCAGGCGCAGGATCTTTGAGCGCCGCTTCATGACTTCCAGTTCGACTTCCGACTCGTAGACCTGGTCGACGAGATCGGAGACCTTGGAAGCGACCGCGGCGCGGTCGGCGACGCGCGGCGGCTGTGCCGATGCCTGTTCGTGGCTCCCCGCGATGAAAGCGGCTGCCACCGATGCGCAGAGCGTCAATATCTCCCGGCGTCCATGCCGGAAGAGAGACAGCGAAACCATGAATTGCCCCCCCTCGAATGTTGCTCCGCAACCTGGGACAAGGCTGCCTTTTCAGTCCAGTCCGTCGACTGATGACGTCCTTGAAGTTGCACGGCGATCGCAGAACGGGCGCGCTGACAATGCACCGGGCACCGTCTGTATCGGACTGTTCACCTGCACGGTTTAATTAAATGTCAACGGTCGTGTTCGCCGATCAGTATGGTGGGCGCGAGGCGAAAGAAACGATTGTCTGTCTAGGGACAGCGGACGATCCGTTACAAATTGAATCGCCGCGATGTGTACTCGATGTTCACGTGTCATGAGAAACCTTTCCGGCAGACCGGGAATTTTTCGTGCCGCGCGGATGCGAGGATCGAGAGTCGTCTGACCGACGTTTCCTGACGTGACTGGTACTCTCCACCGGATGAGAACGGTCCTCAGGGGCGAGTCTGGACGACGTGGTGAAGATGCCTCGGCTCGCGGGCCAAACCGTTCACCAAGTGACCGCACCGAGTTTGTGTTACCGGAAAGCCAGCGCGATGGCGTGACGTGCCCGCACACGCATGCGATCGCTTCAGCGGAGTGATCCGCCTCGATTCAAAGGAAGACCCAATGACGATGCTCGCCACCATGATGGCGGTGTTTGCGTCAACCGTGGCCCAGACCGGTGACGCAGTTCAGCCCGTAAACTATCAATGTGCCCCCGCCGCCTGCGCGATGCCGGCAGCCTGTGCCGTACCAGCGAACTGTGCAATTCCCACCACTTGCGCGGTCCCGGCCGGTTGCGGAATGCCTGTAACCTGTGGCGGCCTCAGTGACCCCGGCGTCTACGGCGACCCCTGCAATCTGCAGTGTTTCAATGGGTGCGACAATGGCTGGTGCCACTCGTGCCATGGAGACTGCGGCTACGGCTGTGGATGTGGCGACGGCGGCCATCACTGTGGTCTGTGCGGGATCCGCCTGATGAGCACCTGTGGACTGATTCCGCACTATGCGTATCAGCCGGCTTATCACGGCTACTACTACTTCCGCCCGTACAACTACTCGTCGATCGAGCAGCAGAAGCAACTTTCCGTCGCGATGGGGGGCGATGCCCGCGCTCCCTATGCGACACCCATGTTCAAGCCCGTTTACGAATCGTTTGCCATGACTGGCTACGAAGAACGCGGGCTCGACGTTCCCAAGGTTCCCGCGAAGGTCGGCAACGCTCCTCTGCCCATGCTGGAATCGCTGCTCACGCCGGCCGAATAGTCCCCGACGGACGATCTTTCGGCAGAATTTGCTGAACACCCAGTGAACAGGATGCTCTGATCGGGCATCCTGTTCACTTTTTTTTGGTAGACCAGGTCTTCTGTTGCTGCTCCGCGGTTCGAGGCACTCCTCTTGCAGTTCCAGCCCGCCGAAGATTCAGCCATTTGCGCGAGTCCGATCCGGGAGGGATCGGTTGCCGGGGCGGTATTGTGCCTCTGAAGTTTCGTCGGCCGGGGAAGCCGTGAACCGTTCGCTATCGCGATCCTCTCTCGCTGTTGGCGGTGCTGTCACGGTACTGCTGCTGGTCGCCGCCGCGCTGTTTGGCGAACTGGTGAGCAATCCGACGGCGGTGCTGGTCGGCAAGCATCGCCAAGGTCAAAATGACCTCCTTGCGTTCTGTTCGACGTGGCTGCCAGCACAGGCCACCTATCGGGAGACTGGGCGCTGGCCTCGCTGGGATGACCACGTTCTGGCGGGACGACCGATTGCCGGTAATCCTCAAGCGGCTCTCTGGTATCCGCCGAACTGGCTGATTGTCGTCTGGCCGTATCCGGCGACGTTCGGCTGGATCATGGTCGGGCACCATGTGTGGCTGGGGCTGGGAACCGTGCTGTGGGTGCGGCGGCTGGGACTCGGCCGCGGTGCCGATCTGTTAGCGGGGGCCTTCGCGCTCGGAGCTCCATATTTTGTGAGCCATGCCTCCGAAGGTCATTTTCCGCAGATTGAAGTCGCCTCATGGATCCCATGGGCGTTCTGGGCCTGTGAGTGCTTCATCCGCAACCCCCGTCGCGGATGGCCGCTGCTGACAATGACGATTGCATGTCCGCTGCTGGCGGGCCATCCGCAAGAGGCGTTCTACACGGTCGTCTTGCTGATTCCCTGCGTGCTGATCGCAACATGGCGACAGGCTCGCCGCGGTGAAGTGAGCCGAGTCACCGCCACATTGACGGCGGGTGTGCTGGCTGCGATCACGACTATCGGCCTGGTCTCGATCGATGTGCTGCCGATTTCGGTCTATTCGGCGGGTTCCGTTCGATCGGCGGGCGTCGATGCAGCCTCTGCGGCATCGCAATCGCCGCGCCTGGATCACTTGGCTCAATTGTGGAATCCCTTTGCGAAGGGAACACCCGACGAGGCGATTCGTGCGAATCGATACTACTGGGAATCAATGCTGTACTTTGGCGTGATTCCACTCGGGCTGACACTCATCGGAATCGCAACCGCGATCGGCCGATGGAGGTGGACGACAGTCGTCGTCTTGTGGGGCGCGACTCTGCTCTTCGCGTTTGGCGAGTCGACACCGCTTTTCCCTTTTCTTCATGCCTATGTGCCGGGGTTCTCCCTCTTCCGGAGTCCTTCGCGCGTTCTGTTCCATACTTCCGTTTTCGGGGCGGCGCTGGCCGGCATGGGCTGCGCGACTGTATGTCATGCCATTCGCGCGCGGTCAACGGTAACGGCAGCCGGAATTGCGATAATTCTGGGAACCGCTGGAGTTTTCGAGCTGACCCAATTCGCCCAGCGCGTGCTCGCAGTGGTCCCTGGCGCAATTGTGCGGACGGAGCATCCTCTGGCCCAATGGCTGCGCGCTCAGCCGGGAGACGACCGCGTTCTTGTTCCGCAGGAACTTCTGAACGATGCCGAGGCAGGGCTGTTCGGCGTCTCAAAGCTGCAGGGCTACGAACCGGTACCGCTGGTGACACAGGCCCGACTGTTTGCGGCACTCACAGACCACATGCCTCAACAAGCCCTGCTTGGCTTTAACCCGCTGGATGCTGACCAACTCGATACGACGGTACTCGAATTGGCTGGGGTAAAGTGGTTGATCACGCCGCCGCGCAAACGAAACTTACAATCCAATCGATGGACCAAAATTGCGACGGGGACTGTTCCGCGACTACCTGGCCCCGGTCGTCCCCAGAATTCAACGTTTGCCTATGAAGTCTACCGCTTCAACGATCCGCTGCCACGGTCTTATGTCGTGGGACTGGCGAAGGCCTTCGACTCCTCTCGAACTCTGACCGAGCAACTGCGAGAACTCGAAGCGGACCGCGAAGTCTTACTCGTACGAGACGTGCTGCCAGAAGGACCGCGCGCTGACTTCGAAGTCGCCACCATTCGACAGGACTTCCCGGATGAGTTCGTTGTGGAAGTTACGACGAAGCACCCCGGCTACCTGGTCGTGCGGGACACCGACGCGCGCGGCTGGTCGGCCACGCTCAAAGGGGAGCGGTTGCCGGTCATGAACGCAAATGGCTCGTTCAAGGCAGTCCCGCTGCCGGCTGGAACCCATGAGGTCACCTTCGCATTCGAGCCACCCGGACTCGCGGCAGGGCGATGGCTGACGTTGTTGTCGCTGACAGTTCTGGTATTGGGCGGCTTCTCGAGCGCGCGGCGGAGCGGGGCCGCAAACTGTCGCCGATCGACTACTGGCGAGCTTCCGCCAGCGGAGTAAGCGGGGCTTCGCTGACGTCCGTTTTCATGGAGTAGATCATCAGCAGAATGGCGCCGACCACGAGATAGGTGTCGGCAAAGTTGAAGATCGCCCAGTCGAATTCACCCCAGGGCCCGCGAAGCTGAAAGTCCAGGAAATCGCGCACGGCGTAAACAGGGCGGCCCCCATCGGCTCTCCAGCCATGGAGCCCCAGACGATCAAAGAGGTTTCCCAGCGTTCCCCCCAGGATGAGGCCCAGGCAGACGGTGATCCACCAGCCAACGGCCTGGCGACGGAGGAACATCCAACCGCAAATGGCGATGGCGGCCACGATGCTCAGCGTCGCGAACAGCCAGGTCATGTTCTGACCCATGCCCCAGAGAGCGCCGAAATTGAAGGTGGTACGGAACCGAAACCGGACGGCCCCCCACAGCCAGATGTGATCGACGTCCT
The DNA here is from genome assembly GCA_019636285.1 of Planctomycetaceae bacterium. Taxonomy (GTDB): domain Bacteria; phylum Planctomycetota; class Planctomycetia; order Planctomycetales; family Planctomycetaceae; genus JAHBXV01. The sequence continues at coordinate 65,131 of JAHBXV010000025.1, read as the reverse complement.
GCCCGACCGGCCCCAGCCAGTCGAAGACGAACCACTTCGACCAGAGATCCCAAGCAGTGCCAAGGACCGCGATCAGAACGAACACCGCCAGTTGCGGCAGACGTCCGGAGTTTACCAGCGGGCTTGTTCGCGTTTCCGTTCGCACTCGACACAGTTCCGCGCGTAGGGGATCACTTTAAGACGGGCTTTGGGGATCGCTGACTTCGTTGGGGACTTCTGGTCTTCCAGACAGCCCTCACACAGCCCATAACTCCCGGCTTCAATCCGTTTCAGGGCTTCTTCGATCTCTTCGAGAACTTCCTGTTCATTTTCCATCCGTCGTAGCGAAAAGTCCTGTTCGTAGTTGTCCGTCCCGAGTTCCGCAAGATGAGTCGGAGATTTCGACTCGGCTCCTTCGCCGGACAGAGCTTCGTCGGTCAGGTGCTGGACGTCGCCCCGGATGCGTGCCCGCAACATTTGCAGCATTCGCTGGAACTCGTCAAGTTCATTTTTCTTCAGCATGCATCGGGCCTTCACACGATGGCGACCACATCCGACCGACTACTCCCGATGCCACCCGGACGAACAGGTCGGCGAGAATCAGCCAGCAACATTGCGACGCGAAACCCGTTTTCTGCCGCTCGCGAGAGAAGCCTCCAGAACCGCAAAATAACGGGAACCTGTAGTATCACCCCCGGCGACAACCGTGGTCAACCGCATGGAATGCGACTGGAGATGGCTAAAATCGGGTTGCCACCGTGTGGAAATCACAATTGATCGGCTTGTGAAACCAGACGGTGACACTTCCCAAAACGAAAATCGCACGCGAGAAGACCGCGTGCGATTTCGCTGCAACTTGTTTGTTCAGAAAGTTTTACTTCCGCTTCGCCATCGCCCGCTGGACGGCCGCCCCCATGTCGGCGGGGCTTTGGGCGACTTCAACGCCGGCGGCTTCCAGGGCGGCGATCTTCTCTGCCGCGGTTCCCGCGCCGCCCGAGATGATGGCCCCGGCGTGGCCCATTCGCTTTCCGGGAGGGGCCGTCTTGCCGGCAATGAACGCCGCGACCGGCTTGGTGACGTGCTGCTTGATGTATTCAGCGGCCTGAATTTCGGCGTTGCCGCCGATTTCGCCGATCACCAGGATCGCGTCCGTTCCTTCGTCCTTCTGGAACATTTCCAGGAGGTCGAGGTACATCGTGCCGACAATCGGGTCGCCACCGATGCCGACCGCAGTCGACTGACCCAGGCCCACGTTCCCCAACTGCCAGGCGGCTTCGTACGTCAGCGTGCCACTCTTGCTGATGAGGCCCACGCGCCCCGGCGTGTGAATGTAGCCGGGCATGATGCCGATCTTGGCGACGCCAGGAGTGATGACGCCCGGACAGTTCGGGCCGATCAGCCGGGTGTTGGGGTACTTGGCCAGTTGCTTCTTCGCACGGGCCATATCGAGGACCGGAATCCCTTCGGTGATCGCGATGATGAGTTCAATCCCCGCGTCGGCCGCTTCCAGAATCGAATCGGCGGCGAAGGGGGGCGGAACGAAGACCATCGAACAGTTCGCCCCGGTCTTGCGGCGGCACTCCTCGACCGAGTTGAAGACGGGAAAGCCGTCGACTTCAGTCCCACCCTTGCCGGGAGTCACACCCCCGACGAAGACGTTCTCCTTCGGGCGAAATTCAGCCGCGTACTCGCGGCACTTCTGGCTATGAAAAAGCCCCGCCTTGCCGGTGATACCCTGACACAGAATGCGTGTGTTCTTGTCGACGAGAATGGTCATTTGCGGAGTGTGCTTTCAGCAGGAAGGCCGAATCAATTCGGCCAGACAGTTCAGTGAGAATTCGGAAGACGCAGCAGCGCGCAGGACTCAAGATACGAGGCGTTCAAATCCACGGGCAACACCGGACCGTTTTTCAGAAACAACGGAGTCGTCGGCAGCGGTTTCCCCACAACTAACTCTGCGAGCCACATTTCCAGCCGCAAGCTGTCCTGGCGAATGACCGGCTGGTAGGAGCAGGCGAAGAGTTCGTCACAACCGTGACCTGACGGTTCGGACTGTTGCGACGATTCCGGATCCATCCGTTCGAGAAGCAAGCCGTGCAGGTCGGCATGGCGGTCGGTCACGACATCCACCACGACCAGCCCAACCCCCGTCTGCAGATACCGTTCGCACTTGGCGACAAATCGTTCGCGGCTGTCCGGACGGTCTTTATTCGAGGGGCTGACCAACTCGATGGCGCCCGCGAGATGGCGCGGACTCTCGGGAGAGTAAATCTCGACAGCGACCGTGTCATTCCACGCGGGGACTTCCAGAACAGCGGTTGGGGGAGTGGGCGACCAATCCAGAGAGAGGTCTTGCCCCTCGACTCGCGAAACGGCCTGTTCGTGGCCGCTCTTGGTCGGATGCGACTCCAGCGCGGCCACGTCGATTTCCACATGAAACTGCACGTTCGGCTCGGCAAACCATCCATCAGGCAGGCGTCGATTCAAATCGGCGGCCAGCATAATGGCCCACGTCTGGTGGAACCCATGCCAATCACGCCGACGCGCGAGCTCGCCATGAAAGTGGTCTAGGAGCATCTTGAACCATCCAGCCGAGCCACGATAGCCGATTGATGGCGCAGGCTCTTCCGGCCAATACGATCCCACGGTTGGTGAAAAGGAGTGAGAAGCATGGAGATCACGGCATTTAAAACTCGGTGCAAACCAGGGAGAGCGAAGATCGGGGTGAACCACGGAGTCCATTTGGTCGACCTTCGCGTTAAATAAACTCAAAGATCTTGAAGATCGCGAAGTCGGAGGGATTCGCCGTCAGGATGCGATGGACACCATTCATGTGGAAAGTTGCCGCCAGTTGTGTGTCAAGAATTCGCTTTCGTCCCAATTGATAGTTCCGCATCCAATCCCATGCCAGGTTGATGGACTCCTCTGTCGGTTGGAGGAAGACCGTATCGGGCGAGTCCGAAATTTCTTTCACCATGTCCAACGCTCGTTGCATCTCCACGGGATTCGCAAATCTTCGGGAATCTGTCACGACATGAACGAGTTCAAACAGAACCATCGGGACGATTGCGAAACGGCTGCCGGATTGGAGTAGCCTTTCCGAAATCTCAAGAGCCGCGACATGACCTGGATGTTCCGAGATAATTCTCGCGACCAGCCAGGTCGTATCGACGCCAATCAAATCAGAAGAGCTTGTCACCGAGCATCTCTTCCATAAGGTCGTCTTCCGGAGAAAGGGGCCTCAGGATCGCACCCACGGAAAATGGTTCTATCTCGCCGAGACGCTTACCAGGACTCGTCGTCGAAGGAAGCTCCAATTGCGCGACAAGGTCATGAACCATCTCCGCCGCAGTCAACTGTCTCGATTTCGCAACCGATTGCAGCTTTTGGTACAAGGAATCTTCCAATTCGACCGTCAACGACGTCATCTTAGTCCCCTCCAACTCACCCAGTTCCCCCTTCATTCTTTTCAATGGTATCGACTTCCCGATCCAATCCAAGAATTTGGTGGAGCCGCAAGTTTATGTCCTCTCCCTACGCCACGATCGACGCCACGGCTTTCTGGGCGGCGTCGGTCAGGTTTTCGGCGCGGATGAAGTTCTTGCCGCTCGCGGCGAGCTTATTGCGGGCCGCTTCCACGTTGTTTCCTTCCAGGCGCACCACCAGCGGCACCTTGATGCCGATGCGGTCGTAAGCCGCCAGCAACGCATCGGCGATCGTTTCGCAGTTCATGATGCCGCCGAAGATGTTGACCAGAATCCCCTTCACGTTGGGATCGGTCAGAATGATACGGAAGGCCTCCGTCACCTGATCGACATTCGCGCCGCCCCCCACGTCGAGGAAGTTCGCCGGTTCGCCCCCGTGCAGCTTGATGAGGTCCATCGTGCTCATGGCCAGACCCGCCCCGTTAACGAGGCAGCCCAGGTTGCCGTCGAGCTTCACGAAGCTCAGCCCGGCCTTCTGGGCGGCGACTTCCATCGGCTCTTCTTCGGTCAGGTCGCGATAGGCTTCCAGGTCTTTGTGGCGGAACAAGGCGTTGTCGTCGAACGTCACCTTGCCATCGAGGGCGACGAGGTCCCCTTCCTTCGTCACGACCAGCGGATTGATCTCTGCCATGCTGCAATCGTGGTCGACAAAGAACTTCGCCACCTGGCGCAGGAACGTCTCGGCGTTTCGCAGCGCGGCTCCTTCAAGACCCAGCGCGAACGCCAGTTTGCGGGCCTGATAAGGGAACAGCCCGGCATCGACATCGAAGGGTTCGTGCAAAATCTTCTCGGGGGTGTCATGGGCGACCTTTTCGATCTCCATGCCCCCTTCGGTTGAGGCGATCATCACCGGGCCGCCGGCTTCGCGATCAACCACGATCCCCAGGTAGAGCTCGCGGGCGATGTTGAGGCCCTCTTCGACCAGCAGCGTGTTGACCTGCTTCCCTTCCTCGCCGGTCTGAATCGTGACCAGCGTGCTGCCAAGCATGCGCGCGGCGTTCGCCTTCGCGTCGTCGGCCGATTTCACCAGGACCACTCCAGCCTGTTCGGGATGTTCCTGAAAGCGCCCTTTGCCGCGGCCGCCAGCATGAATCTGCGACTTCACAACCGCGAGAGAGCCGCCCAGCGTGCCGAAGGCGGCAGCCGCTTCATCGGCTGTCTTGGCAACGATGCCGCGCGGCACCTTGACGCCGGACTTCGCGAACAGTTCCTTGGCCTGGAATTCATGAATCTTCATAAGTGACTCAATCGCGTCTGAAATGGGGTTTCAAGATTTGCGGGACGACGGCTGCCATCCAGAATCGTTCATGGTCCGCAAGACACGGGCTGACTGTCAAAACCGTGCTGTTTATCAACGACGCCGAACCGCCAAGGGTCTTCGCGCGGTCGGCGACAGGCTGGCACTCGAAGGTCGGGAATCCGGCTGGACCCCGAATGATAGCCCTCGGGCCGCGTCCGGTCTAACAGACCGCTGAAAAAACCGGCAGGCGACTCAAGTTCCACGCAATTCGCACAGAAATCAGCCGCGCCACGTAGCTCAGCGCTGCCGCGTGGATCCCATGCACATTCGCTGGCTGCTGGTGGCTGGCCGCTCGCGGCTTCTGACGCATTGCGAGCTGCTTCCGCGACTTGTTAAACTGCGGTGTTCGGTCGATTCGACACGCGAGAGGAAGTTTGCCCCATGTTTGCCAGTTCCGCGTGGATACTCGTGGCGACGTCCGTGTTGGCTGCCGACGCCAACAAGATGGACTGGAATGAGCGGATTCTTGCCGACAAACCTGTCGCGCGGTGGACGTTCGAGCCGACCGGTAGTGAGCCGGCGACTGCGGCGAATGACAGCGACCGACCGGCCGGCGAACTCGACACCTCGGCCGAGGGGCCGCGCCCGCCGGAGTTTCCCCGGCTTCCCAAAGACAATCATGCCCTGCGGTTACGCGGCAAGTCGGCCCTGAAGGTGCCCGACACGGGGACCGGCAGCCCCCTCGACTTCACCAATGGCGATTCCATGACCCTGGAAGCCTGGGTGCAACTCGATAAGCTGAGTGGCGGGCAGACCGTCTACCTGATTGGTAAAGGCCGAACTGGAAATAAAGGGTTTGCCAGCGACAACCAGAACTATGGGCTGCGACTCGTCGGGACAAACGGCCAGGCCGTTCCCGGTTTTCTTTTCCGCGATGCCGACAATCGCCCCGGTGAAATCACCGACTGGCATCGCTGGGATGCCACCGAAGGATTCACGCCCGATGGTGACTGGCATCATGTCGCGTTGACCTACGAGTTCGGCAAGCCCGATTCGATCCGGGCCTACGTCGATGGCGCCTCGGTTGCCGGAAAATGGACCGGGTATGGCGGGCCGACCGAAGAGCCTCCCGTCGTCGACGATGATGAACTCTGGATTGGCTCATCGATGGGCCTGAGCGCTGGATCGTCTCTGGATGGAGCGATCGACGAAGTCGCCATCTATCGGACGATTCTGTCGCCGGAAACCATCGCCTCGCGGTATGAGCGTATTCTGCCGCCGTCGTACGAGACACCGTCAGAGCTAATCGCAGGCGATTCCGTCCTGATCGAGGTGATGACGCGAATTCCGGAGAAGAAGGGGTGGAAGTTCCCAATTCCCGAACCCATGGAACGGTTCACGCAATCGATGTGGGCAATCACGGAACTGCCCCGGTTCTACACGCCGCATGGCGTGCAGGCCGATCGCGGCAACCCGCTGTTGGTGCGGATGTCGGGGCGACGCGCCCTACCGAGCGGCCCGTTTCGCATTCTGGTGCGAGCCCGAAGTGCGGCCATTCTGCGAATCGATGGCGAGATCGTGGCGGAGTTGGACTATCCGACACGGACGAGCGACGCGCATGGCACTCTCTACGACTTGAAGAGTGAAGTCTCATCAACGATTCGCCCGCCGCAGCCCGGCGATCACGAGACGGTGGTTTCGTTTGAAGGGGACGGTCAGGAACACGTCATTTCGCTCGACCTGATCCTGGGGGGTCGCGAACGTCGTCCCGAAACGGGAGAGACCTGCCTCGCTTTCGAGACGAGTCCCGATCAGTTTCAGGTTCTCGGGTCGCCGTCTGACCTGCCGCTGACCGATGTCGACTGGGAAGCCTGGGCCGAGCGAGAAGCTGAGCGACTAACGTGGGAGAACCAGCAACGTCGCCGGGTCGCTTCCACGGCTTACGATCAGTTCTGGGAACGCCGTCATCAAGACGCCCGCAAGCTGCTCGGCCTCGACGATGTGCCTGCGCTCACGAGTTCGGCGATTGACGGACGACTGAACGTGGCCATCGAATCTGCGGGCGTGCAGCCGCTCGGTCCGATCAGCGATCTGGCCTTCCTGCGGCGTGTAACGCTCGATCTTGTGGGAACGGTTCCGTCGCCGGAACAGATCGCGGCCTTCGAGCAGGATCCCCCGGAATCGCGTCGCGAGCGCGCCGTCGATCGGCTGCTGGCCGATCGGGGCTGGGCCGATCACTGGATCGGCTATTGGCAGGACGTGCTTGGTGAGAACCCAAACGTCGTCAATCCGACGCTCAACAACACCGGACCCTTCCGGTTCTGGATCGAAGAGTCGTTCCTCGATAACAAACCGCTCGACCGGTTCGTGACCGAACTGATTCTGATGGAAGGGAGTACGCATTACGGCGGTCCGGCCGGGTTTGAACTGGCGACACAGAACGATGCTCCGATGGCCGCCAAGGCCCATGTGCTCGCTCAGGCGTTTCTCGGAATGGAGATGACCTGCGCGCGGTGCCACGACGCGCCCTTCCACGATTTCTCGCAACAAGATCTGTTCAGCCTCGCCGCGATGCTCAAGCGCGATGCCGAATCGGTGCCGAAGACAAGCACCATTCCCGGCGATCCCGAGGCACAGGCGTCGTTGCTGGTCAAGGTGACCCTACGACCCGGCGTCCCCGTTCCACCCGCTTGGCCATTCGCCGAACTCGCATCCCAGGAGTTACCCGAAAGCTGGTTCGAGAAACCCGGCGACACGCGCGAGCAACTCGCGGCGCGGGTCACGTCCCCCTTCAACACACGATTCGCGGACGTCGCCGTCAATCGGCTGTGGCAGCGTTACTTCGGCCGAGGGCTGGTGGAACCGATCGCCGATTGGGAGCACGCCAAGCCTTCGCATCCCGAACTGCTCGCCGACCTCTCGCGCGAACTGGTTCGTTGTGGCTACGACCTCAAGCACATGGCGCGCCTCATGGTGCTGACGGACGCGTATCGGCGGCAAGTCGACCCCGAGGGAGCCGCGGGACCGCACGCGGAAATGTTCGCGGCTGCCATGCCGCGACGTCTCTCGGCGGAGCAACTCCTCGATTCGTTGTTCGTGGTCTCCGGCAAATCGTTCCGCACGGAAGATCTCAACATCGATGTGGATGGTCTGCGAAGTTACAAGAGCTCGCTCAACCTGGGAACGCCGCGGCGCGCGTGGCAGTTGGGAGCCCTCTCCAATGAGCGAGATCGCCCCAGTCTCTCGCTGCCCGGCATTCAAGCGTTGGCTGACGTGCTGGAGACGTTTGGCTGGCGGCCGAATCGTCCAGATCCTCGCTCGGCGCGCCCGAACGAAACCACCGTGTTGCAGCCGGCCATTCTCGCGAACGGCGCGGTCGCTCGCCGAACGACCCAGCTTTCCGATGATAGCCGCTTCACCGATCTGGCCCTGGAAGACGTGTCGCTCGATCAGTTTGTCGAACAGACCTACCTGGCCGTGTTGACCCGTCGACCGACGGACGACGAAAAGTCCGCTGCTGCGGGACTGTTGTCCGCGGGTTTCGAGACACGGCGACGTCTGGATCAGCCGCGACAGCCGATTCTTCGTCCGCGTGCGACCGGCGTCAGTTGGACGAACCATCTTCAGCCGGAAGCCAACGACCGAAAGATCGCGTATGCGGAGGCGGTGGAACGAGGCGACCCCGCGACGGCTCGGCTAACACCGGCCTGGCGCGAAGCGGCCGAAGACCTGGTCTGGGTCTTAATCAACTCACCGGAATTCGTGTTCGTCCCCTGACGTAACCGGCGTGGGTAGTGTCGTCGATCGTGGCGACCGCCCAAAACGCCGTGGAGCGAACATGCCTCAAGACTCGCCGGGACGACCTCCCCGTCTGCCGGGTTCGCGCGCCCGGTTCCGCTTGCAGGTTTCAGATGCGGACCAGCATTGGCATCGAGTGAGCGTCTTCGAGCGCATTCGTCGCGATGTGGCAAGCGGCTGGAAGGGACTGGCGGCCAGTGGGGCCTTTCACGCGGTCGTGCTGCTGGTGTTCGCGGTCATCGTTTATCAAATCCGGTCGACTCGCGACCTCGATCCGATACTCGTCGGTTGGGTGCCTCCGGGCAGTCTCTCTTCACCCGGCGACGCAGCCAGTGAACGCGTCCCGGTTCAATTGTGGGACTTGTCGCGGCCCGCCTCAGAGAGCGCGCCCAAAGTGGCGGCCAGCGCGGCGACGGGAGGAACGACGGAAGAAACGGGACTCGCCCCCACGTTCATTCCGTTGCGCGGCTTGCTTGATGGTCGTGATCCCACTCTGCGCGAGTCAGCCGTTCAGAATGATCCTAAGATCGCCGCGGCCGAGCGCGCGGTGGAAGCCGGGCTCTCGTGGCTGGCCCGTCATCAGCTAAGCGATGGCCGCTGGCAGCTCCACGAGGGTTACCCCGATGCGGCGCTCTCCACGCTGCGGACCGATTCGGGAGCAACGGCCCTCGCGCTACTCGCCTTCCTGGGGGCAGGCCAAACTCACGAACGCGGGACGCATCGTGAAGCCGTCGACCGCGGTTTGAAATGGCTGATTGGCCAGCAGGATCCCGAGACCGGTGATCTGCACGACATTCGTTTCGACCAGGGACGCTATACGACATTCTACGCGCATGCGACCGGCACCCTGGTACTGGCGGAAGCGCTCGCCATGACGGATGATGAGACCCTGCGCGCTCCTTTGGAACGGGCGGTGAGCCATCTGCTCAATGCCCAGCATCCGAAGTTCGGGGGCTGGCGGTACCGCCCCATGACGCCGCTCATGGAAGCCGACACGTCCGTCACCGGCCTGGCACTGGTGGCACTCCACTCGGCTCGGCTGGCGGGAGTCGACGTCTCTCTGGATGACTTCGCGCGAGCCTCGGGGTTCTTGGATCGCGTTCAACAAGATGGCGGCGTTCGCTATCGCTATCAGCCGTCATCGAACGCCGATGCCGCCACCAGCGCGCTCACCTCGCAGGCTCTGCTCGCGCGGTTGTGGATGGGCTGGCCAGCCGACCATCCCTCACTGCGTCGCGGCGCGGAACTGCTGCTCGAGAGCGAGAGACAACCTGATTGGACGACCGGTCGCCGCAATGTGGTCGCGTGGCTGTTCGTGGCCGAGTTTCTCAATCAATACGATCAGACTGCATTCGCGGAATGGTTTCCCAAAGTGCGTGATCTCGTGGTTTCTCAGCAGGCTTCGCGTGGTTCGGCCGACATTCGTGGAAGCTGGCATCCCACGCAACCGCGCGGCACGGTCGAAGAGTTCGCCGACAATGCGGGTCGTCTTTACATCACGTGTTTGTGCGTGCTGTTGTTGGAGACGCCGTATCGACATGTCCCTTCGACGATCGCGCGTTGAGGAGATGATCGGTCGATGCGAGATCGCGATGTGGAAGGCTCGCGCATGATCGCGAGATGACCGGTTACGATGTCAACGCGACGACATGAATCGCGATGTTCGCTGCCTTGAAGCGCGAGCAAAGCGCGCGATTTCTTTCAAGTCACTCAACAAATGGCTTGAAGTCTTTTTAGAAATTCGTACGATTACGCCCAGTTCTGTGACAAGTGATGGTGATGACCGGTCTGTCAAGCGTGCGTTGAAGAGTCTGCCGCTCTGCAACGTGCTCAAGACAAGACCATGATCCATGTGCTTGTCACGCGACTTGTCAAGGTTGGCAGGTCGGAAAGGATTCGGTTGTGTGACGCGTTCGTGCCGCAACGTTCAGCCCGGTAAGCCGGCGGCCCCGACGGTCACACGTATGTCTCTCTGGAAGGAGGACTGAAGGTGGCCAAGAAGAAAGCAGCCAAGAAGGCCGTCAAGAAGGCCGTCAAGAAAGCCACGAAGAAGGCCGTGAAGAAGACGGCGAAGAAGGCCGTCAAGAAGACGACCAAGAAGGCCGTCAAGAAGATGTAGTTTGCCGGCGGTGGTCTCCACCGCTTGTGAAACATCTTCACGCCCAATTCGCTGGTGCAAGAACCTCGTACTACAACAATTCAAGAAGCGGTCGGTCCCGTACCGGCCGCTTCTTTTCGTTCTTAGGGGCGTCGAAATCTCTGGATATCGTGAGCGCGGGAACCATTCGCAAGTCGATGGGCTGCCAACCGGTTTCGACGCGAGAGAAGAAGGCGTCGAATCCCTCTCGACGTCGCAAATACAGGGACTGTTCGTTGGGTTTTGCCTCTACGTCACGCCCCCCGAAGACCTCATGGGGCGCGCCACCGACCTGGCTCTGACGCGTTTGTCGTGGGCGAAGACTATGGCCCTCACTAAGGCACGAAGGCACCGAGAGTGACCAAGACAAGGAGTGGCCAAGACAAATCATGACCAGCGGATGGGATATGTTCCGACGGATTTTCTCCGTGCCTTAGTGGCTTTGTGAGGACTCCATCAGTCAATTCTGCCTGGCGGTCGAGGGCATGTCCTGACGGCTTTGCAGAACGGCGTGGGTTTGCCCATCCGCCATTTCCGAAACGGAAGAAGAGCGTTGTCCATCGATCCGCGCAGTACGGCCGACACGGCCTCACTCACGTGGTCGTGCTCCCCGCCAGCCGGCGTCCATCTGTTCGCGCAATGTCGCCAGCGTCTTCGCGAACTCGTCCTTCTCTGCGATGTTCTCGTTCTCTGCGGGATCGGTTTGTTCGTCGTAGAGTTCTTCCGCGACGACTTTCGACGGGTCGCGCCTTTCCACCCAGCGCGTGTAACGGAACTTGTCCGTCCGTAGCGAGTAACCCATCAGACCCACTCCTTCATGCGTGCGCGGGTACTGGCTGAAAGCCGCCGTCTTCCAGTCGCGCGTGGGATCATCCAGCAGCCGCGCGAAGCTCGTTCCTTCGAGTTCTTTGGACGCATCGATCTTTGCGAGTTCGCAAAGCGTGGGATAGATGTCGACGAACTCCACCAGCGCGTCGCTCGACTGACCCATCCCCTGGCGACCCGGCGCGCGCATCATCAACACCACGTGCGTGTCGTTCTCCACGGTCGAGTGCTTGCACCATTCGCCATGCTCGCCCAGCTTCCAGCCGTGGTCGCCCCACAGGACCACGATGGTTGATTCGCTCAGCTTCAGCCGCTCGAGACCGTCGAGCAATCGTCCAATGTTCGCATCGGTGTAGCTGACACAGGCGTAGTACGCCTGCCGCAATCGCCTCGCGGTTTCGTCATCAACAGGGCCAGACTTGGGAATCCCGTCGTAGACCCGCATCTCGCCGGAGTTCGTCAGGGCGAAGGGGGGCGCGCCATGCGGATGGAACGGATTGTCGGCCAGTGAAATCGATTGGAGCGGATAGAGATCGAAATATCGCCGCGGCGCGATGAACGGCAGATGGGGCTTGAGAAAACCGACGGCGAGAAAGAAGGGCTGGTCTCCCCCGGCCAGTTGTTCCATGCGAGCAACCGCCTTCTCGGCCAGCGCCCCATCGGTATAGAAATTGTCTTCGACGTCTCCCGCCTCCAGGACCGGACCACGCGCCGCCCGGCTGGCAGCCTTTCCTTTCAAGCCCTTCGCTTTCGCCTGCTGCTGCTTCAGCCGGATCCGCTCCATCGACTCAGCCGAGGCGTAAGCCGGGCGGTTCACCGTGCTCCAGGGTTCCGACCAGGATGCCGGGTCGTCGAGTCCGCCGTGATAGATCTTTCCCATGCCCACTGTGTGATAGCCCGCCTGTTGAAATCGCTGTGGCAGCGTCACCACATCGGGAATCGTTTTCCGAAAGTGAGTTTCCAGGTCATAGACCCGCGTGGTGTCTGGCCGCAGACCGGTAAGCAGGCTGGTCCGCGACGGCGAACAGACGGCTTGCTGGCAGTACGCCCGGCGAAACGTCACCGCCGTCTTCGCGAAGGCATCGATCCGCGGCGATTGAATGTGCTCGACTCCGTAACACCCCAGCTCCGGACGCAGGTCGTCGACGGCGATGAAGAGAATGTTCGGTCGATCGGCTGCCACCCCAGAGCCTGCTGACAGGATCATGCCGAGAAGCAGCCAAAACGGATGTCTGTTCATGGGGTCTCTCCTGGGGGGTTTGAGGGCGATTGTAGCAAAGGCATCGCTCCCCTTTGGGTCGCGGCTAAGAGGGCGACTCGAACGGTCGCTTTTCAATGGCCGGGGAACGGCGTAACGTGACGGCAATTCGCGAGCGAGTAAATACGCTCGCGGCAGAACACACCGGTATTTTCGGCGAAATTTTCGTGACCGCAAACTCTTCCATCAGCGACGTGTTTTCCCGGCGGCAAGCCGCCGGTCAGTTGGCATTCATTCCGTTCGTCACGGCTGGCGATCCCGACCTCGACGTGACAGGGCGGCTGGTCGCCGCTCTCGACGAAGCGGGAGCCGACCTGATTGAAATCGGTTTCCCCTACAGCGACCCGATCGCCGACGGCCCGGTCATTCAGGCGTCCTACACCAGGGCGCTTGGGAAGCATGTTCGGCTGAGTCAGATCTTCAGCGCCGCAGCCGAGTGGTCGGCGAAAATCTCGGCTCCGCTGGTGGCGATGGTCTCGTACGCGCTCATTTTCCGAACCGGCAACGCGGCGTTTCTGGATCGTGCGGCCGAGTCTGGTTTTCGCGGACTGATTGTTCCCGATCTTCCCGGCGATGAAGCGGACGAGTTCGCCGCGCTGGTGCGCGAGCGCGGCCTCGACCTGATTCAACTGGTCGCACCGACGACTCCCGAAGAGCGGATGACTCGCATCCTCAAGAACGGCTCGGGCTTTGTGTATTGCATCGCCGTCGCCGGAACGACTGGCGTTCGCGAAGCCGTGGCGACGAGTCTTCAGGAAATGCTCAGCGAACTGCGCCAGCGAACCGAGCTTCCGCTGGCCGTGGGCTTTGGTCTCAGCCGACCCGAGCAGGTGCGCGAACTGCACGGACGAGCCGACGGCGCGATTGTCGGATCAGCGCTTGTGCGACATCTCGACGGAATCGACGGCTCTCCCGAATCGGTCGAACGGGCTGTCGCGGCGGTTCGCGCGGCCGCCGTCGATCTGGCGACAGCGGCACACGAAAAACGCTAAGGCAATCGGCATCACGGCTTTTAGCCGCGACCCGCAGGGGAGCGCGACTCTCTCGACCTGACAATGACCCTGATGTGGCGGTCCAGCGTCTCGCCAATTTGACCGTATAACGGTAACATTGTGGCGGCTGACAGGACGAACATTCTTCCTTCTCAAGGACTGGTTTCATGAAACAACCAATCGTGGTTTTGATGAGTCTGTTCGCCCTGCTCGGGGGGCTGACCGGATGCGGTAAAGAAGCGGCCAAGCCGATGGCCGATCAACCGGCTGCGGTCGCGCCGGAAGAGGCCGTGTCCACGACGCCGCCGATTCAGTCGGCGGAACCGCCGATGACCACGGCTGAACCCAAAACCGCTCCGACCGAGGTCACTGTTGTCGCCGATGGTCCGGCTGGTGCCGTTCAGTCGGTGTTCGTGGGGCTTGAGAATGGCAAGCTGGACCCTGCCTGGCAAATGTTGCCAGCCTCTTATCAGGCCGATATCGAGACGATCATTCGCGACTTTTCGGCCAAGATGGACCCGGAGATCTGGAATGCGTCGTTTGGTGTTCTGAAGAAGGCGATTCAGGTTCTTGAAACCAAGGCCGACGTCATCCTGGCGATGCCCATCTTTCAGCAGGCGGCCGCGACGTCGTCGCCGGAGGAAGTCCGCAAGGGCTGGAACGGCCTGGTCAGCGTTCTGAAGACGATCGCCGAAAGCGATCTTTCCGATCTCGAAAAAATGAAGTCGGCCAACGTCAGCGCCTTTGTTTCGACAACGGGCAACAAGATTGTCGGCCAGCTCAAGGAACTGGGGCAGGCGGGCGAAGTCAATCCGTTCGCCAAGCTCAGCGAGGTCAAGGTCAAACTGATTAGCCACGACGATCAATCGGCCGTGGTGGAAATTACCAAGCCCGATGACGAAGAGCCCGAGACCGTCGAACTGACGCTCGTCGAAGAAAAATGGATCCCCAAGTCGCTCGCCGAGGGTTGGGCCGAACAGGTCGCGAAGGTGAAGGAACAGCTCGCGAGCGTTGATGCCGAGGCGATTGCCGCCGCGAAGGGGCAGGTTCTGGCGCAGATCAAGGGCGTGGACGCGACGCTCGATGGTCTCCTGGCCGCGAAGAACGCCGAGGAATTCAATCAGGCGGTCTTCCCGATCGTCATGCAGGCATCGATGATGGCGATGCAGTTCAATCAGCCGGCCGCTCCGTCGCAGGAAGACCAGATCGAAGTGCGCGTGACGGGCGAACTGACCGACGAACAGCAGGAAATGATCTTCGACAAACTCAACGATCTGCTCGCGGACGATGCCAACGCGGAATTCTCGGCCAGTTCCAGCGGCGGCGTGACCACGATCATGCTGGCTCCCGTGCCGAACATCACCGAGTTCGCGTCCAAAATCGACTTCGCGAAGGTCAAGTCGGTCAACGCCGAGAAAAAGCTCATCGAACTCGAATTGAAGCCCGACGCGAACTGACGTTTTCGTCGACCTCAAGTTTGCCCAATCAATGGTCCGGGTTCTCGCAAGCCATGCGAGAACTGCGGACCATTGGCGTTTGGCAATTGTTCTCCAGCTCCGCAGGACGCGCCAGCCGCCGGGCAGCTATTGTGTTAGAGCCCCCAACACAACCGGTTGTGCCTGTCGGAAACCGTGGAATACCAGGCAAGCACCGCATTGCACGGAGGTTGTGTTAGAATCTCTTAATAGCGAGGGACGGTGGCATCGATGGTTTGCGACCAGTCATCAATGCCGCCGGCCATGCTGCATGCTGTGTCGTAGCCTTGGCCACGGAGCCAGTTGGCGACCCGCAGACTGCGTCCGCCGTGATGGCAATGGACGACGATCGTCTTGCCGCGGTGAGGCTCGAGTTCGCCGACGCGATCGACGATCTCGCTCATGGGAAGCAGTTCCGCGGCGGTAATGTGCGCGGTGGTGTATTCCTCGCGTTCGCGGCAATCGAGCAATAGAAAACTGTCGCCGCGATCGAGCATGTCTTTGACATCGCGGCAGGTGACTTCCATCGGGACGGACATGGTGTAGGTTCCCGGTTTACGGTTCGACAACGCCGAGACGGTTCCCCAGTTCCAGCAGAATGGGAACATCGCTCTCGGATCGTTTCGGGCTGTTGGGGTGCGTACGCGAGGTGGTGGTCCAGCCGCGGAGCTTCAAGAACTGAGCCGCCGTATGCTTGTACGCGGGCGAAGGCCGCCGAAAGGCAAAGAACCCCAGGTACTGCAACTGGTCATTGAGTTCATAGAACCGGGGATCGCCCGCCTCCCAGTAGGTGTCGCGCAGGGCGAACAGATCGGGAGCGAAGGTCGACAGTCCTAGGAGGTAGTCGCTGCCGTACATGACCATGTCGATCCCGAAGTCGTTCCCGGTCATCACACGAAAGTCGGGACGAACGCGATCGCGGAGTTGCAGGCGTTCCCACTCGGGCTCGCGACGGAACGAGGAATGTTTGGCGCCGATGCACTGCGGCACCGAGAGCATCCCTTCGTAGGTTTCGAGGTCATACACGGCTCCGAAGGGAGCCAACTCGGGCATCAGCTCGAAGCCGATGTATTCGTCCGCGTATTTCGCCAGTTCGCGGTACGCCGCGACAATTTCCGGACCGGGCTGCCGCGTCAGTCCGTAACTCTGGAAGATGACAGGCGTGCCGCCGCGCGCCTGAATCGCGTCCATCCGTCTTGCATAGGCGTCGGGCTGAAAGCGGTCCCCTTCCCGATCGCCAACAAAGGCCCCGGCCACGAACGGGCCGTCGTCGAGGACAGCGCGTGTGCGATCGAGGACTTCGTCCTGCAGGGCATTGTCGATGAGATTGACGTAGCCCGTGTCCATGTTGACGGCTGGAACCAGCCCCGACCCGGCTGTCCGCGCGACATGGGCCTCGAACGATGGCCAATCGACCGAATCGTCATCGAGAAGAGGCAGGAGAATGGCCGAGTAACCGCGAATGGCGCGCTTCGGACGCAACATCGACAGGGGATCGAGCGTGGTATCCATGGTACGGGCCGGATGGTGGAGGATTGTCAATCCCCCAGCGTACCGGCCCGGCGGAACATCGCCAACGCCGCGTGCGACATCGACGGAATTGCGTTATGCGCCGTGATCGAGGAGTTCGCGAATCGTGCGGACGAGGTCGGGGTATTCGAAGGGCTTTTCGAGAAAGCGTTCGCCGGGGGCGGCGCGGCCATTCGTGCGGGTGCCCAGGACAACGCGCGAGCCCGCGTAGTCGTCCCAGCAGTCGTCATCCGAGAACGATTCTTCGGAGTCGATAACCACGACCTCGGCAGCGGTCAATCGTGTGGCGGCAGCATTCAGCGTGCGCGCATGTTCGACGACGGTCCCGGCTGGTTCCAGCACGGCTTGCAGGACGGCTTGGGTGTCGGGCGTGCGATCAATGACCAGGATGCGTTTCGGCTGCACCGCGGAGTCCTTTCCGGGGACGCTGGGCCATGGACGTTCCCAAACCGGGGCGTCCATCGTCTGCTGCTTGCTCCCGCCAACCGGCAATTCCTGCGGGTCGACCGGGGTCGGAAATCTAGCTTTCGCGTCGATTCCTGTCAAAAGGAGTTTGCCTGCTCCCGTCACGCCACCGTTTCACGGTTTCTCTCGCGGGCGGCTTGCGTTTCACGAGGCGAGGGTCGAAGGTAGATCACCGCTTTGTCTTACCGTCAAAACCCTCTAGACACCCGAAACACACATGGACTTGCAGGGGGCTTTGAGCCGCCAACCGGGTTTTGACGGAGCTATCTGGGACCATACTTCTTGATTTGCGGAGGCACCCGGCCATGCGATTTGTCGCTTCCCTTGCGATGGTTCTCGCGCTGACGATTGGACCGCGATTGCTGGTCGCCCAGACGCCGCCCAACGTGGTGATCGTCTTCGCGGACGACCTGGCGTATGCCGACATCGGCTGTTTTGGGGCACAGGGATACCAGACGCCGCACATCGATCGGCTGGCGAAGGAAGGCCGTCGCTTCACGGACTTCTATGTGACCCAGGCGGTTTGCAGTGCCTCGCGGGCTGGTTTGTTGACGGGGTGTTATCCGAACCGAATCGGCATCAATGGAGCGCTCGGGCCCGCCAGCCAGATCGGCATTCATGCGGATGAGACGACGATCGCCGAGACGTTGAAAACCAAAGGTTACGCCACTGCGATCTACGGCAAGTGGCACCTGGGACACCTGCCGGAGTTCCTTCCGCAACGGCATGGGTTCGACGACTACTTTGGATTGCCGTATTCGAATGACATGTGGCCGCACCATCCCACGGCCAAGTTTCCCGATCTGCCGCTGGTGAGTGGCGAAGAGACGGTCGCCCTCAATCCCGATCAGACACAACTGACGACCTGCTACGCCGAGCATGCGGTCAAGTTCATCGAAACAAATCGCGACAAGCCATTCTTTCTGTATGTGGCGCATGCGATGCCGCACGTGCCGTTGTTTGTTTCGGACAAGTTCGCCGGCAAGACGAAGCGAGGCCTGTTCGGCGACGTCGTTGAAGAGATCGACTGGTCGGTCGGCCAGATCCTGGAAGCGCTCGAACGTCTCAAGCTCGATGACCGGACGCTGGTGATCTTCACGTCGGACAATGGTCCCTGGCTGTCGTACGGCAATCATGCGGGCTCCGCCGCTCCGCTTCGCGAAGGAAAAGGGACCGCGTGGGATGGCGGCGTGCGCGTGCCGTGCGTGGCGCGGTGGCCCGGCAAGATTCCTGCCGGAACGGTGTCGTCAACGCCGTGGATGACGATCGACGTGCTGCCGACGGTCGCGAAACTGGCGGGAGCCCCGCTCCCCCCCAAGCGAATTGATGGCGTCGATGCCAGCGACGTGCTGCTGGGCTCGGTGAATGGGCCGTCGCCGCATGAATCGCTGCTGTTTTATTGGGGGAATGAGCTGCACGCCATTCGCAACGGCCGCTGGAAGCTGCACTTCCCGCATACTTATCGCACGCTGGACGGCGAACCCGGCAAGGATGGCCAGCCTGGCCCCTACCGCCAGGAAAAGACCGAACTGGCCCTCTACGACCTCGTGGAAGACATCGGCGAGTCCAGGAATGTGGCCAACGAGCATGGCGACGTCGTGCGCATGCTGACATCTCTTGCTGACGAAGCCCGGAAAGACCTCGGCGATCAACTGACGAAGCAGATAGGTAAAGGCGTCCGCGAGCCAGGGCGGGGGAAGGAGTAGGAGTAGCGGCCAGCCGCCAGCAACCAGCGGCGAGCAGGAAGAGGAATCAGGAATCAGCGTTCAGCTATGAGAGAGCGGCTGATTCTTGCTCTGGACTCTGGACCCTCGACTCCTGCCGCTCACAATCTTCCGCTGCGGAAGATGCCGTAGATCAGCCAGACGCCCAGGAGGCTCGATAAGAGGTACACCGGCAGGCTGAACCAGAAGGTGTTGGTGCCGCCGCGAGGGAGGATGAGGGCCGAGGCCAGGATGAGGGCGGCGACGATCATGCCGACGACCAGCCGGTTGCTCGACCGTTCGACTTCCAGCGTGAAGTGGTCGAGTCCCTGGTGGTCGAGGTGGACCTGTAAGCTGTCGTTGTTAAGTTTCTTGAGCGTCGAGTTGATCTGAATCGGGAGTTCGCGGGCGGCTCCCAGAAGGCGCTGGCCATCGACCGCCAGGCGATGCGCGATGCGACCGGGGCGGTAGCGGTCGCGCACCAGGCGTTCGATGAAGGGCTGCAACTCGGTGGCCAGGTTGAAACCGGGGTCGAGCCGTCTTCCGACGCCGTCGAGCGTGACCAGCACGCGGACCAGCAGCATCACCGACGGGGGACACCGGAGGCCATGAGCCGAGAGGATGGCGACGAAGTCCGTCAACATCTGGGCAACGTGCATCCGCTCCAGTTCGACTCCGTAGTAGTTGGCCAGGAAATCCTGAATGTCGATCCGCAGCAGGCCGTACTCGACCGACCGGAAAGGTTCGCCCAGGGTGAGGACGACGTTCACGGCGGCCTCGACATCGCGGGAATTGACGGCCTGTAACAGGTCGACAATCTGCTCGCGGGTGCGTTCTTCCAGAATGCCCACCATGCCGAAGTCGAGCAGGCAGACGGTTCCGTCCGGCGTGATTCGCAGGTTGCCGGGATGCGGGTCGCCATGGAAGATGCCGAATTCGATCGCCATCTTCATGAAGATTCGCGCGCCGTTACGCGCCACCTCGGCGGGGGGACAGGGCGGGCAACCCAACTGCATATAATCGTCGATCCGGTAGCCGTCGACGAACTCCATCGTCAGGACCGATTCGGTGACCAGATCGGGGTAGACCTGGGGGATGCGCAGCGTGGCGTCGTTGCGGAACATCCGGCGGAAGTCTTCCATCGTCCGGGCTTCGCGGGCGAAGTTGAGTTCCCGGCGAATGGTCCGCGCGAAGTGGGCGACGAGGCCGCAGGGGTCGAACACCTTCGACTCGGCGATGTGCTTTTCCGCCAGAGCCGCCAGTTCCACCATCAGCGACAGATCGCGTTCGATGTTCCGCTCGGCATTGGGGCGGCGAATCTTGATGGCGAGCGCGGTGCCGTCGTGGTGGACCGCCTTGTGGACCTGGGCCAGCGAGCCCGCGGCGATGGGCACGCGGTCAAAGGCCGCGAACAACCGGCTGATCGGTGCCCCCAGCTCGCATTCCAGGATTTCGACGGCTTCTTCGGCGGGAAAGGGGGGGACGTGTTCCTGGAGACGCGCGAGTTCGGCGATCATGCCGGCGGGAATCAGGTCCGGGCGGGTGCTCATGACCTGGCCGAACTTGATGTAGGTCGGCCCGAGGGCTTCGAGCGACAGGCGGATGCGCTCGACGGCCTTTAGCTTCGGCGGGGCGTCGAGCGGCTTGCGCGAGACCAGCCGCTTCATCCGCCGCCAGTAGGTCGAGAGGCCGACCCGGTCAACGACGTCGCCGAACCCGTGGTTCAGCAAGACCACCATGATTTCGCGCGTCCGTCCGAGATTGCGCAGCAGTCGAAACGGATGGGCTTCCACAGGGGTCTTTCTCCGGCCGGCCGCCTACTCTTCGGTCTCTTCGGTCTTGGCCTTGCGGGAGCGCGTGTTCCGGCGGAAGACGGCGACCACGTCCTCGATCGGGACGACGAAGAGGACGTTGTCCGGTTCCAGATCGACGGGGATGGCGTTCTTGGGGTGGAACAGAACTTTGTCGTACTTCTTGACCGGAAAGTCCGAGTCGCGTTCGATCTGGACGCTAATTTCGACGACACGACCGGTGATGGTCGGAATCTCGGCCTTGTCGGGAAGGACGATCCCCCCGCGGGTCTGATGCCGACTTTCATCCTTGCGGATCAGAATCCGCTTCCCCAACGGTTCGACGAATTCCGACAAGGCAGACGATCCCGAGGAGGCGTTGCGTTCGATCATGTCAGTTCCAAAGTCCAGGCAGGTCGGGTGCAAAACGAAGTGCCGGGAACTCATCCCAGCCCCGAATTGTAGACCACGGGGGAAGACGGGAAAAGGAGGGGGAGTCGCGATTTTGGCGCGGGGTGCGGTGGAGGGACCCCGTTGAGCGGGACGCCGCGTGCCACGGCTCTGCGAGCCGTGCGAAGTGTGGTGGCGACGCGTTGACGAAATTACTGATGAACCGCAGACCGCTGGGCGGTAGGCTCGCTAAGGTATCGGTGCCATCTCAACAAGAGCACGGCTCGCAGAGCCGTGGCACACTTTTTTGAGTCCATATCCATTCGTGGCGCTCGTCCCATGGGACATCGATTGAAGCCGACAGAGCGAGCGAGTCGTCATCTGGACGACCTGGTCGATTCGCTGCGTGGGGCGTTTGCGCTGGTGGAGGCCGATGCCGAGAAGGGGAGCGCGATTGTTGGCGACATGATCGCGCACTTTCTGAAGGTCAAAGACGGCTACTCGCGGTGGAAGACTCCGCCGCCGCAAGCGGCTGAGATCGATGCCCTGATCGCGCGCTTCGAAAGTCTGCGCGAGCAGGCGGCTTTCATCACGCTGGCGAACGACGAAAGCGATGACGATCGCCGCATCAGCTTCAACCTGGTTCCCGGCGAGGACATCATCATGGGCTATGCCACTCCACGGCACGAGGCCGTCGTAACAGCCCTCACAAAACGCGTTGCCGATGTGCTGGGGTACGAGATGACCGTGCTCTAACGCGGGAAGTTCCGGGCGTGTGCCACGGCTCTGCGAGCCGTGCGGGATGCGACAAAGATACGAGATCGGCCGGATCGATCCTGACCTTGATTGCGATGGTCGTTAGACTTGCTGGTGTTTCGAGACCATAAGACCAAGAGCACGGCTCGCAGAGCCGTGGCACACGTACGCTGAATCTGACGAGGACTGGCACCCACTGCGAAGGACACTCCATGCCCGAAGTCCATGACGAGATACCACCCCTTGAGTTTAAGTCTGATCTGGCTTTGTGGAGTCTCGCGACTTTCGTCGTCCTGGTGCCTGTTCTCATCGTCGTTGCCGTCTGCTGGTACCGGAACCGGCCTGCCTTTCCGATTGTGGTGTTTGCCTCGCTGACTCTCCTGGGGATTCCATTTGCGCCGGTCGTTTCCATCGTCTCGGCCATTCTGCTGGCCACGGTGATTCTTTCGTCACAGCTACGCTCGCGGCCTTCGGCTTCGGCTGTGGGTGCTGAAGCGATCTCCGGGCCATCGACCGATTAGGGCTACGCAGGGAGCGTTCGTGGATTGGTTTCGACGATCGCTGCTGGTCTTTTCCGAAGAGGAACAATCGCATGCTCGTATATTGTTCACGGCTGATGGGGATGTTCCTCGTTCTGGCGAGTCTTGGTAGCACGGCAGCGGCCGATGTGGGGCAGTGCTGGGTGCTGTTTGTTTACCGGCCGGCCGGGCACAAGAGTGTTCTGGATGCGAAACAGCAGCAGGAGATTGGCGAGCGGCTGACGAAGGCCCATCTCAATTCGGACGTTTCGGACTGGCACATCGTGTTCGTGTGCTATCTGGATGACGACCCCGCGAATCCCGATCTGGTTTACCGGATCAGCGAACCGAAGGATGGATTCCCCAAGGTCGCGGAGGGTTACCAGATCACCGCCCGCGATTTTCCCGCGATGCGCCAGGCGATCGCGGTAGTGGAAGAGGATTTCAAAAAGGGAGGGCCGAAGAAGCGCGTGCTGAAGGATTCGCCGGCGAAGGGGCCGAATGCCAGATGACGTATCGCGTCAGAGGTGCCCCCGAATCATACGGTGATCCGGGTGCTGCACGGGCCGGGAGCCGCGTTCGAGGGCCGGGAGGGGCTGCGGATTCCTGAAGATTTCCCCGACGGTTTGGAGCATACGCTGCTGTCAGTGGAAGCGGGCGACCCTGTCACCTGGACGAAGCCGGAACGAATCCTCTACGACCCGACGTAGCCGGCCCGCTTGCGGAGTCTCTTCCGCGACGGCTACCGCTTCATCCGCCCCGACGCAAACCCGGCGTTCGTGCATGCGGTGATTACGCGGAATGGTCGGGAGAAGTTGCCGGTTGGGGTGGTAGGGTAGCGAAGACCGTCGACGGCTTTTCCTGAGGAACCGTTTCGCAGGTTGCAATCAACCCATGGCATTCCACGACGATCTGAACGAAAAGTGTTTCTGGCGAGATTCGAGCGAGTCACCCAAACGAGCTGACCCAGAACGACCTGTGTCCCGCGCATCGCCGAGGCGCTGCACAAAGCGGTACAGCCTCCAGACAACGCCATCTTGCTCGAGCTTGTCTTCCTTGCCTCGCATTCCGAAAACGACACAACAAGAGATCGTGCGAATCGTACAGGCTAACTGACGAACCCGCTTCTGTTGGTACTACCCCTATCGCCGTCAGTGGACATATGGGTCGCATCGCCATCAACGTGGGACGGCAAGCTAATGGTCCACCGGTCACCAGGTGGATGGACCTCGAAATTATCAAGAGTGCGGTTTAGCATAAGCATCTGACCAATCCCTCGTCGCATACTCCTTCCTGCATTGATACATCGATGTTGACCAATCCATGCGACTTCGCCAAAATGCGGTAAATCTCTGCCACGCCTTACTGGTAGAACATCTGCTCAGATTCGATTCTTTCTATCTCTGGGGACTGACAACCATGATCGAACAGTACGAAGACGAGCCTTTTCAATGGAAGACATTACTTGATAAGCCATTGCAGCAATTGTGCACCGATGGCCAGATCCTAATTGGGATGGGGATGCTCCCCATAGATCGAGGTAAGATATTCTGGTACGACATCGCAGCTCGGCATTGGAATCACACTGAAGTTCCCATTCAGGTCAACGACATGACAGTCGATGGTGGCGTCATTTATGCTCTCCACGATGGTCAGAGTAAGATCAGCAGAACCATTAATTGGGTGCATGAGTGGCAGGTGATTGACAATTCGGGAAACGTCTCGTCCATTGCGGCTTCGGGAGGACATCTGTATCTGCTGAAGCGCCCACCACAGCGAGAGATCTGGCGATGGCTTGGCGGGCCGTTGGCTTGGGAGAAGATTACAGCCTCCGGAAACAATGTTGACATAGTTGCCGACAACGACTTATTGGCACTTCTCAAAGACTCCAACGGTCCGAGCGAGATCTGGCGATGGCTTGGTGGACCAGAGGCATGGGAGAAGATCACGGCCTCTGGGAATAATGTTCAGATCGCGGCGGGTGGTGGCAACTTGGTCTTGAAGAAGGACAACGGGGAAGTCTGGCGTTGGCTTGGAAGCCCAGAAGCTTGGGAAAAAATCGATAACCCTGGCAACGCAGCTAATATCACTGTCTCGGTGAGTGGGATTTTTCAGACTAAGTATAATGGTGAGATTTGGAAGTGGCGCTCAGAGAGGGCTTGGGATAAGATTCGTGCTGCGGGACCGTTGAGGAAAATCGCCGCTTCCGGGAATTGTCTCTTCGTCTCAAGTACCGCTTCGTGAATCTCTGGTCGATTCCCTGGATGATTCGGAATTTGAGTGCCCAAGCTCCGTAAGTCGTACGACACGTTGCAGTTATGTCGAATCGATCAGATCACCGATGAATCCCGACGCGCTGGGTTGCTAGCCCTACTGAATTGGCGACACTTTTGAACCAAAACACGGCTCGCCGAGCCAAGGCATCCGGCATCACGACGGGATGCTCCGATCTGAGCGACAGCGACCGGCGTCGGTCGTCACCTGCGTCGGGGCATTCGGTGGTCAACTACGAGAAACGACCTCCTTCCCCGGGTCGCGCTCACGAATTCCGGGCCGCATTGTGGCGCGTGGTGGAGGGGTCGGAAGACTGTCGAGGGCTTTTCATGATATGCCGTTTCGTCACCGGTGGATTCATTTTATCCCCGGTGGAGGGCAGCCGGGGCGGTGGCGTGTGAGAGAGTGTTCCCGGCGGGATTCGAACCTGCGACCTACGGTTTAGGAAACCGTCGCTCTATCCAGCTGAGCTACGGGAACAGCGGTCGGAGTAGTCTACGGGAAGAAGCGGCCAGCAGCCAGCGGCGAGCGGCCAGCAAAGACTGAAGAGGCGGCGTTATGCTGGTCGCTTTCTGGTCCTGGCTGTTTTGCTGGCGGCTGGTTGCTGGCCGCTGGTCGCTGGTCGCTCACCGCTGACAAGGATCCTGCCGTGGCTGCGCTGTTTCGCTTGAATGGGGCTGTTCCGCGTGATCCGGCGGTGGAAGTCTGGCTGGAGGGGCGGCCGGGGGAGTTGGGGGGGCTCGCTCGCGAGTGGTTCGGGCGGATTCGGGAGTGCGGGGCCGATGTGCGGGAGGTGATGCACGATGGCTGCCCGACCGCATGTGTCGGCGATGCGGCGTTTGCGTATGTGAACGTCTTCACGGCTCACTGCAACGTCGGCTTTTTCCAGGGGGCGTCGCTCGCGGACCCGGCCGGGCTGTTGGAGGGGACCGGGAAGTTCATGCGGCATGTGAAGCTGCGGCCGGGCCGGGCGGTTGACACGGCGGCGCTGCGGGGGCTGATTGTGGCGGCGTATCGGGAGATGGTTGCGCGGGTGGCGGCGGGGGAGCGGTAAGACAAAGGCACACTGGCGGAGCCAGTGGCACACCAGCAGCCAGCTACCAGCGGCCAGCGAAGAGAGGGGGGAGGCGGAGCCTCAGGGGGAGAGGTGTTCTCACGCGGAGTGTGGGAATGAGTTGGAGAAGGCGAAGGCGCACTGGCGGAGCCAGTGGCACACGAATGAGCAAGACGCTGTACACGAAACATTGTACACGAGACGCTGCGCACGAAGACCATCACCCCGGAGGCTGTCGCACCCAGCTCTTGCTCCTGGCTGGGTGCTGGCCGCTCGCGGCTGGCGGCTCTTCGCTACGTCGTGTAGTCGGCGTTGAGTTCGACGTATTCTTTGGTGAGGTCGCTGGTCCAGTAGCGGATGCTGGCTTCGCCCAATGTCAGGGTGAGGACGATGTCGACTTCGCGGCGGGAGCGCATTGAGGTGGAGGCGGCTTTTTCGTCGAACGGGACGGGCTGGCCGCGTTCGTAGAGGGAGATGCCGTTGACTGTCAGCGAGATGTCTTCTTCCCGCATGGGGATGCCGGCGTAGCCGACGGCGGAGACGATGCGGCCCCAGTTGGGGTCGGCTCCGCAGATGGCGGTCTTCACGAGGGGGCTGTCGGCGACCGATTTGGCGATGCGGTGGGCTTCTTCGCGCGAGCGGGCGCCCTGCACGTCGATCGTCACAAAATGGCTGGCCCCTTCGGCGTCGCGAATGATGGCCTGGGCGAGTTCGGCGGCGACCTCGGTGACGGCCTGCTCAAAGGCCTGCCGGTCTCCGAAGTGCTCGGGCTCCACGCCCGCGGCTCCGTTGGCCAGGAGGATGACCGAATCGCTGGTGCTTTCGTGGCCATCGACGCTGATGCAGTTGAAGCTGTCGGCGACGGCGGCGCGGAGGATGCGGGCGGCATCGTCTGTCGTCAGGCGGGCGTCGGTCATGATGACGCCGAGCATGGTGGCCATGTTCGGAGCGATCATGGCGGCTCCCTTGCAGACGCCGCTGACATGAACGCTTTTGCCCCCCACCATCACCAGGCGGTGCGCCTGCTTGGAGACGGTGTCGGTCGTCATCATGGCCTGGGCGGCTCGCAGAAAGTCTTCGGCCGACGAAGACAACTTCGGCGCGGCGACATCGATTCCCTTATTGAGGCGATCCATCGGCAGCGGCCGGCCGATCACGCCTGTCGAGCAGACGAGAACGTCTTCGCCGGCGCAGCCGAGATGTTTCGCGACGCGCTCGGTCATGGCGCGGGCATCGGCGAGACCCTGGTCGCCAGTGCAGGCGTTGGAGTTGCCCGAGTTGATGACGACGGCCCGGGCGGTGGGACGGGGGAGGCGTTCGCGCGAGACCTTGACCGGCGCACCGCAGACCAGATTCGTGGTGAACACGCCGGCAGCGGTCGCGGGCCGGTCGGAGACGAACAGCGCGAGGTCGAGCTTATCGGAACCGGCATTTTTGACGCCGCAAGCGGTCGCAGCCGTTTGAAAACCAGCGGGAAGCGGACACAGGATGGTCATGGGGGTAGCTCGGGGAAGCGTAAAAGGAGCGATCAAGGACCAGTGGAGACGATAGCGTCGGGGGGGACAACGGTCGATGGTTGATGGTTGAGGGCAAGACGGAAAACCCTGGAAAACGGACATCTTCTCTCGACACGGGACACGGGACGCTCGACATGGGTTCTCGTCGCGTTACGATCTGGCGGCCATGAAAAAGCGACCGACTAGCCGCCGACCTGACAATCGCCCGCGACCGCCGCGCCCCGGAGCTGATCGCCCCAGAGCAGACCAAGCCGGCAACGACCGCCCGGGGCCCGACCAACGACGAGGCCCTGCGCGAGGGCCATCGCGGCCGGAGCGTGCCCGGTTGCCGTTGGGGCCGGATTGTCTGCTGCAGCGACCGCTCGACATTTCGAGCGAGCGAGAGCCGCCGCGGTTCGAGGTTCGCAGCCCGACGGGGCATCCGTTTGTCTTCCGCAAGCGGCTGGGGCACTATGAGCGGACGGCTCAGCCAGGGGATCTGGTCCGGCTGGAGACGTCGAGCGGCGAGACCCACGGGTACGGGTTGTTCAACTCGCGGGCGGAGATGACGGTTCGCCAGTTGACATGGGGCGAGCAGGTGCCGGACCCCGACTGGTGGGAACGGCAACTGGCGCGGGCGGTGATGTTCCGCCGTGAGTTTCTGGGACTCGACGCGGTGACCGACGCGTACCGCGTGGTGCATGCTGAGGGGGATGGGCTCTCGGGCCTGATCGTTGATCGTCTGGCGGATGTGCTGGTGGTCGAGGCATATTCGCTGGGAATGTACCAGCGAGCCGAGGCGATTCTGGACATCCTGACGCCGCTGTGCGAGACGACGCATGGTCTGCTACGTCCCGCGCCGCAAACATTGGAGCACGAAGGCTTCACGGCCGATCCGATCGGTTCGGAGAAGCTGCCCGAAAAGGTGACGGTGCGCGAGTTCGGCACGCGGTTTCGCGTCGACTTCTCCGGGGGTCATAAGACGGGGTTCTATTGCGACCAGCGGGAGAACCGGCGGCGATTCGCGGGCTTTTGCTCGAATGCGCGGGTGCTCGACCTGTGCTGCTATACGGGGGGATTCGCCGTGCAGAGCAAGGTGCTGGGCCAGGCGCGCAATGTGATTGGGGTGGAGCTAGACGAGCAGGCGACGGAACTGGCCCGGCAGAATGCCAAGCTGAACAAAGCGGCGAACGTGCAGTTCGTGCAGGCTGACGCGTTTACCTACGCCCGCGACATGCTGCGGAACGAGCGGCAGTTTGACGCGATTGTCGTCGATCCGCCAAAACTGATCCGGACCAGCGAAGAAATGGGCGAAGCGCGGGGGAAGTACTTCGACCTCAACCGGCTGGCGTTTCAACTGGCGGCGCCGGGGGCGCTCATCCTGACGTGCAGTTGTTCGGGACGGATGAGCAGCGACGAGTTCACGCGGCTGGTGATGGGAGCGGCGAACAACGTCGGCCGATCGGTGCGGCTGTTCGATCGCAGCGGCGCTGCGGGCGATCATCCAGTGGCGGCGAACTGCCTGGAGTCGGACTACCTGAAAGCGCTGTGGCTGCGCGTCGAGTGACGCGTGATCGCGCCCGGCGGCGATCAGTCATGCCACCAGTCGCGGTCCTTAATCTGGAACAGCCCGTAGCGACGGTAGCATTCGGGGCTGTTGGGAACATCGTCGCCGAACGTATAGATCGGCACGCAGGGCTCGGAATCGGCCACGGTCAGAATCACGAGCGGAATGCGGCCGAAGAAGTGGCCAGCCGACACGAACGGCTGGACCAGGCTTTGGTGAGCGGCCGGGTGGCAGTTGGCCATCACGGTGGGTCGGCAGCCGCGTTCCCAGCCGTTGCGCTCGAGGTTGGGCTCCTCGAACAACAGCGGGAGGTGCCGCATCGCTGGCGCCCGCCACTGCTTTTCGACGAGGATCAGCCCGCGCTGGGGACAATCGACTTCGGCTTCCATGGCAGCCGCCTGGATGAGCGGCTTGCGAGCCCGGTTTTCGGGTAACAGGCCAGCTGGAATGCGGGAACTGGCCGTCAATGTCTGAATGCCGGGAATCGCGACCGGATCGACGGCTTCCTGCAACTGGTCGGGGAGCGCGGCCGCGGAATTCGGGCTGGTGGAAGCGTTATCTGGTGCGGGCGGGACGTCTTGCGCGACGGCGAGCGACACCGGCACCAGCAGGGCGAGCGTCGCGCAAGTGGATAGGTGAAGCCGCACGATCGCCCCTCCGTGGGTACCAAAACAAAGTCCCGAATCGTTCGGTCTATCGACGCCCAGGCGGGGGCAAGACTCGAAAAACCGGTGTACAGGTCATAGCTAGCGCAGCCGTTAAAGTCGGCATCTTGAGACAAGCCGTCGCGA
Organism: Planctomycetaceae bacterium; assembly: GCA_019636285.1. Lineage (GTDB taxonomy): Bacteria > Planctomycetota > Planctomycetia > Planctomycetales > Planctomycetaceae > JAHBXV01. The sequence goes on along the minus strand of JAHBXV010000025.1, from coordinate 35,608 downwards.
GCGGACAAGGCGAGGGGGGGTTGCTGTTGTTGTTTGCCAGCAACCCGTTTCCCAGCCGCAACATCGGCGCACATCGGGGAGAGGCGGGAGAAGCGGCTAAGTACTTGGATAAAAAGACGTTATCCGGTGAACAAATGGACGTGGCGTCTGGACAACGCGAATCCGGCGGCTTTAGACTCTTTGACGGACTTTTGCCATTTTTCCGCCCTTTTGGATGGATTCGCGGATTGTGAGCCGTGCTCAGTTTTGAGCACATATGCCGCACGTTCCGCCACCCACCGTCCTCGCGAGACGCGCCATGAGTTCCAGGGACTCTTCCCCCCGTTCGCAACTCAGCGACTGGTTGTGGTCGTCGCTGCAGGACCGCGAACGTCAGCGCTCGACGGCATCGCGCGCGACGCCGCGATTGAAACCACGTCGGTTGGAAGACCGGCGAGTGCTGTCGGTGAGCGTCGTTCCGAATGCGGTAGACCCGAATCAACTGGACGTGACCGTCACCGGCAACGACACGGTAATCGTCTCGGTCGACAGCGGTAACCTGACCATCGACAGCATGGAAACCATCGGAACCGTCGATTTCACGACGGCGCTGAATTCATCGCTGAAGATCAACATCATCGGCGATGGCGATGTCCAGACGGTGTCGTTCGAGAACCCCGACCCGATGTCAGTCACGAAGGTATTCGTCGACGACACCATTGAAGGAGTGGTCTTCGACAGCCGGATTGCCGCGAGTGATGTGATTCATGTCGAAGGGGGCGGCGGTTTAACAACGGTGACGTTCGGCGATGACGCAGGGCTATCAGCGTCGAAGGGACTGTACCTCAATGGCAGCGCGCCGGGTGGCGCGCAACCCGCGCTGAACGTGGGAATCACGCCAGGCGGCAACGTCACGTTCGCGGGAGCCGGGCACTATGAGTTGACGGCCGACGACAACGGTACGCCGATGGATACCAGCGACGACTACTTCGATGTCACGCGGAACGGCATCCTGGTGGGTCGGCACAACATCGCGAACACGAACCTGCTGGACATCGATGGGGCGACGAACAGCAGCGATTCACTGACGGTCGACTTCAGCGGCGGTTCGCCGATTCCGACAGGGGGCGTGTCGTTCGACGGGCTGGGGGGCACGGGAAGCGACAGCCTGTTCCTGGAGGGGGGCAACCACACCACCACGACCTACACGTTCGTCAACGCCAGTTCGGGAACCATCGATCTCGATTCGCAGGTCGTCACGTTCGCCGGGCTCGAGCCGATTACCAACACGGGAACTTCGGCCAATATCGTTTTCGTACTGCCGACGACGACCGACTCCGTCACGCTGAGCGACAACGGCGCGGGAATGATGACGCTCGCCGGGACGACAATCGAGAACACGACGTTCGCCGACCCGACGGGTTCGCTCACCATTCAGGGACAAGCGGCCGACACGATCACGCTGGGCGGATCAAACACCATCACGCTGACGACCGCGAGCCTCGCCGTCACCGGCGGCAACGTGAGCGTGTCGCAGAACGTGGACCTGGGGGGTGGGTTCTCGTCCACGGGGACCGGGACGTTCAACATGCCAACGGCGGGCCGCAATCTGCTCGCCGACGAAGCCGTGGTGATCGACCACGGGGGAACGGTCACGGTTCGCGGAACGGTGGAAGGTTCTTCGGTCGCGGTGACTTCGAATTCAACGAGCACGAATGCCATTTTCGCGGGGACGGCCGCCGGCGCGTTTCAATCGACGGGTGGCGATGTTTCGCTGACAGCCACGCAGGGGAGCGTGAACTTCACCTCCGGCACACTTGCGGCAACGAACGGCAACGTCGAGATCGTCGCCAACAACAACGTCACTGTTTCGACGGTGACCACGACGGGATCGGGCGGGTTTTCATCGACGGCTGGCGGAACATTTCTTCTGGCCACTGGCGGATCGATCAATGTCGTCGATGGCGTGGTCCTCGATCACGGCGGCACGATCACGATTCGCGAAGCCGTCACGGGCAGCTTCATTGAAATGATCTCAGATGCCGCCGGGGCGAGTGCCATCTCGGCGGCTACGACCAACGCCGTGCTGACGGCGACCGCCGGCGACATCGATCTGAACGCTACTGTCGGGGCAGTCAGTTTTGGCAGCGGGACGCTCATCGCCGCAGGCACGGTTGACCTCGACGCGGCTACCAATGTCACGGTTGGAACGGTCACGACCACCAGTGGCGGCGACTTCACCTCGAACGCCGGTGGGACGTTCAGCCTCGTCGCGGGCGGTTCGATTCATACGGCGGGCGATGTCATCATCAACCATGGCGGGACCGTGACGATCGCGGCCGGGGTGATCGCCGACGACATGGTGTCGATCACTTCAGCAGCGAACTCAGCGAATGCGATTCTGGGCAACGTCGCCGCGGCTTCGATTCTCGGTGCAAACGGCGTGATGCTGGTTGCCTCGCATGCTGGTGGCAGCGTCAATTTCACGGCCGGAAGCCTGGCGGCAACCACGGGCAACGTGACCGTGCAGGCAGGCAGCAACATTACCGTGCGCGGTGTCACGACCACCACGTCTGGCGGCTTCCAGGCGACCGGCGGCGGAACATTCAGCCAGACCGCGGGTTCTTCGATCGATGTCGTGGGGGATGTGCTCATCGATCATGTCGGCACCATCACGCTGCGCTCCGACATTTCCGGCGCGAACGTCCGTATTGAATCGGATTCGACGAGCACCAACTCAATCCTGTCGAGCGGCAGCTTCACGATCACCGCGGACACCGGCAAAATCGAAGTGGTGACTGCCGGTGCGATCAACCTCACCACGACCGACTTCTCGGCCACCACGGCGGGAACCGGCGACGTGACTTTGACGGCTGGTACTCTGGCCACCTCAGCCGTCGCCGTTCGCCAGGTTCATGCGGGCGATGATCTGACGGTGACGGCCGGCGGGGCGTTCTCCATGGCGACCGGCGGACTGTTGAATATCGATGGCGATGCAGCCCTGAATGCCCAGGGAGCCGTGACGCTCGGGCAGGCGGTGACGGTCGATGGCAACCTGACTTCGAACGGTGCCGGGGCACTTACGATTTCCAGCGGCGTTCTTGTCGATGTCGGCGGAGATGTCACGCTCACTCGCGGCGGATTGGTCACACTCGCTGGGACTCTCGATGCGGTTGGCAATATCGCATCCGGTGGGGCGGGTGGCTTCACGCAGGCGACGACGGGAACCTTGATTGCCAATTCGGCGACGCTCACGCATGCCGGCGCGGTGAGCCTTGCCGGACCGGTCCAGGTCGTTGATAGCTTCTCCTCCAGTGGCAATGGCACGTTTGCCGTCGCGGCTGGTGGAAGCATCGACGCCGGGGGAGCGGTCGGCATCAACCACACCGGGGCCATCACCCTGACCGGCGGCATCGAGGGCTCTTCGGTTTCTCTCCAGACGGGAGCCACGACGGCCACCGCGATTAACGCGACCACTGCGGCAGCGGTGCTGACGGCCACGACTGGCGATCTTTCGCTGACCAGCGCCGGGGGAATGACGCTTGGCAATGCGACGCTCAATGGGAATGGCGTAGCGTCCGATGTGATTTTGCAATCCGGCAACCAGGCCGTGACGGTGGGCGTGGTGACGACCACGGGCGACTTCTCGTCCACCGGCGGATTGACCTTCGCGACGACCACGGGCAAAGCGATTAACATCGATGGCGGCATGACGCTCGCGCATGCCAGTACGGTGACATTGAACAGCAATACCACCGTGGGAGCCGACTTCGTCTCCGGCGGAGCGGGTGGCTTCACCCAGGCGGCGTCCACGCTGCTCGACGTGACGGGCAAGGTCGATCTGGACCATAACGGCGCCGTGGCTCTCAACGGCAACGTGCAGGCCGATTTGGACTTCACCTCGAATGGAACGAGCACCTTCACGCAGAGCGCGGGTTCTCAACTCGACGCGGCGAACGTCACGCTTGGGCATGGCGGAGCCGTTTCATTCGCAGGGACGACGACCTCGGCTGATGTCTTCAGTTCGACAGGCGCGGGGACATTCGCCGTCGCGACTGGCGGCAGCATCGATGCGGTAGGCACGGTCGGCATCAATCACACCGGAGCGATTACGCTGGCCGGCGGCATCGAAGGTTCTTCGGTCTCGCTTCAGACGGGCGCGACAGCAGCGGGGGCAATTGATGCGACGTCGACGGCAGCCGTGCTGACGGCGACCACGGGCGACCTCACGCTCACCAGCGCGGGAGGCATGACGCTCGCCAACGCGACCCTTCAAGGGAACGGCGCTGCTTCCGATGTCATTCTGCAATCTGGCAATCAGGCTGTTGTGGTTGGTCTTGTCACGGCGAACGGCGACTTCTCGTCGACTGGCGGATCGACCTTCGCCACGACAGCCGGGAAGAATTTGACGATCGACGGCGGCATGACTCTCGCGCATACCGGGACTGTGACGCTGAACAGCAATGCAACTGTTGGTGCCGACTTCGTCTCCGGTGGAGCAGGTGGCTTCACCCAGGCCGGGTCGACGTTGCTCGATGTCACCGGCAAGGTCGACCTGGATCACAACGGCGCGGTGGCGCTCAACGGCAATGTGCAGGCCGATGGCGACTTCACCTCGCATGGAACCGGAAGCTTCACCAAGGGTGCCGGGCTCCTCGACGCCGCGAATGTGACGCTCGGGCATGGCGCGGCAGTGTCGCTTGGTGGTGCAACGACGTCTGACAACGCTTTCAGCTCGACGGGCGCGGGAACCTTCGCCATCGCCACTGGCGGCAGCGTCGATGCGGTCGGGACGGTCGGCATCAATCACACCGGCGCGATCACGCTGGCCGGCGGTATCGAAGGTTCCTCGGTCGCGCTCCAGACGGGTGCGACAGCAGCGGGGGCGATCAATGCCACGTCGTCGGCAGCCGTGCTCACGGCCACGACGGGTAATCTGACGGTCACCAGCGCCGGAGGAATGACACTCGGCAACGCGACACTCAACGGGAATGGCGCTGCATCCGATGTGATTCTGCAGTCCGGTAACCAAGCGGTTACGGTTGGCGTTGTGACGACAACGGGCGCCTTCTCTTCCTTCGGCGGGTCGACTTTCGCGACAACGAATGGGAAGGCGATCAACGTCGACGGCGAATTGACTCTTTTGCATGCCGGTACGGTCACATTGAACAGCAATGCCACCGTCGGAACCAACTTCGTCTCGGGTGGGTCGGGTGGATTCACTCAGGCTGCCTCGACATTGATCGACGCGGCGGGAAAAGTGGATCTGGACCACGACGGGGCAGTCAGCCTTGCCGGGCAGGTGCAGGCCGTTGATAGCTTCTCGTCCCATGGAACCGGGACGTTCGCCATCGCCGCGGGCGGCAGTATCGACGCTGGGGGAGCGGTCGATATCGATCACGTTGGGGCAATTACGCTGGCCGGTGGCATTGAAGGTTCCTTTGTCACTTTGCAGACCGATGCCACGACCGCCACCGCGATCAACGCCACCTCGGCCGCAGCCGTGATCACGGCCACTTCTGGAAACATCGAGTTCACCAGTGCCGGGGGAATGTCGCTCGCCAACGCAACTCTGCAAACTAATAGCGCTGCGTCTGACATCATTCTGCAGTCGGGTAACCAGGCAGTCGAGGTCGGTGTCGTGACTGCGGCGGGCAACTTCGGGTCGATCGGCGGATCGACTTTCGCGACCACGGCCGGCAAGACGATAACAACCGGCGGTACTGTATACCTGTCACATGCCGGCACGGTAACGCTCAACAGCAATGCAATCGTCGGCCTCCATTTCGTCTCCGAAGGAGCGGGTGGATTCACTCAGGCTGCTTCGACGTTGATCGATGCCACGGGTAAGGTGGACCTGGATCACAACGGCGCGGTCAGCCTCGCCGGAACTGTTCAGGCTGACGATAATTTCTCTTCTAATGGCACTGGCACATTTGCCGTCGTCGCTGGGGGAAGCATCGACGCCGTGGGTGCCGTCGTCATTCATCATTCGGGGGCGATCACACTGGCCGGGGGCATCGAAGGTTCGTTCGTCACCTTGCAGACCGATTCCACGACCGCCGGGGCGATCAACGCCACCTCGACCGCAGCCGTGATCACGGCCACCTCGGGAAACATCGAGTTCACCAGCGCCGGGGGAATGTCGCTCGCCAACGCGACGCTCAACGGAAATGGCGCTGCGTCCGATGTCATCCTTCAATCCGGTAATCAGGCCGTCACGGTAGGCGTCGTCACGACCTCGGATGATCTCTCCTCGACTGGCGGGTCAACTTTCGCGACCACGGCCGGAAAGACGATAACAGCCGGCGGTAGTGCTAACCTGTCACATACCGGCACCGTAACGCTCAATAGCGACGCAATCGTCGGCATCAATTTTATCTCCGGTGGAGCGGGCGGATTCACTCAGGTTGCTTCGACGTTGCTCGACGTGACAGGCATCGTGGATCTGGATCACAATGGAGCCGTGGCCCTCAATGGCAGTGTGCAGGTCGACGGCGATTTCACCTCGCATGGTTCCGGAACGTTCACACAGGGGACAGGCGCGCTGCTCGACGCCGCGAATGTCACGCTTGGACATGGCGGGGCCGTTTCGCTGGCCGGAACCACGACCTCGGATAATGTCTTCAACTCAACGGGTGCGGGGACGTTCGCCGTCGCTACCGGCGGCAGCATCGACGCGGTGGGAGCGGTCAGCGTCAATCACACGGGAGCGATCACTCTTGCCGGTGGCATCGAGGGTTCCTCGGTGGCGCTGCAGACGGGGGCCAACGTCGCGGCGGCAATCGATGCCACCTCAGCCGCAGCCATTCTCACGGCAACGACGGGCAATCTCACGCTGACCAGCGCCGGCGGCATGGCTCTCGCGAACGCCACGCTCAATGGGAATGGCGCTGCGTCCGATGTCATCCTGAATTCCGGCAACCAGGCCGTGACTGTGGGCGTGGTGACGACGACAGGCGACTTCTCGTCGACGGGCGGGTCGACTTTCGCGACGACCGCCAGCAAGGCGCTCAACATCGGCACCGATGTCACGCTCGCGCATGCTGGCACGGTGACGCTGAACAGCAACGCGACAGTCGGTGGTGACTTCGTTTCGGGCGGGGCCGGCGGCTTCACCCAGGCTACCTCGACGCTGCTCGATGTCACTGGCAAGGTCGACCTGGATCACAACGGCGCGGTGGCGCTCAACGGCAATGTGCAGGCCGATGGCGACTTTACCTCGCATGGAACCGGAAGCTTCACCAAGGGTGCCGGGCTCCTCGACGCCGCGAACGTGACGCTCGGGCATGGCGGGGCTGTTTCACTCGGCGGAACGACGACAACCGCCGGTGTCTTCAACTCAGGCGGCGCTGGGACATTCGCCGTCGCTACCGGTGGCACCATTGATGCGGTGGGCGCGGTTGGCATCAATCACACTGGGGCAATCACGCTGGCAGGTGGTATCGAGGGTTCCTCGGTGTCTCTCCAGTCCGGAGCCACAACCGCGACGGCGATCAATGCGACGTCGTCAGCGGCCGTGCTGACGGCCACGACGGGAAATCTCAACCTCACCAGCGCCGGTGGGATGGCACTCGGCAATGCCACGCTCAACGGGAACGGCGCCGCGTCGGATGTCGTTCTGAATTCCGGCAATCAGGCGGTTGTGGTCGGTGTTATCACGACCTCGGGTGATCTCTCCTCGACCGGCGGGTCATCCTTCGCGACGACGGCCGGAAAGGCGCTCAACATCGGCACCGACGTGACGCTCGCGCATGCGGGGACGGTGACGCTCAACAGCCTGACGAGCGTCGGTGGCGATTTCATTTCGGGCGGAGCGGGTGGCTTCACTCAGGCAGCTTCGACGCTGCTTGATGTGACCGGCAAGGTCGACCTGGATCACAACGGCGCGGTGGCGCTCAATGGCAACGTGCAGGCTGACGGCGACTTTACCTCCCATGGGGCGAGTACCTTCACGCAGGGTGCCGGAGCGCTCGTCAACGCGGCGAACGTCACGCTGGGGCACAATGGGGCCGTTTCACTTTCCGGCACGACGACTTCCGGCGACGTGTTCAACTCGACCGGCACCGGGACGTTCACCGTGACCGGAACCGGCCTGATCGATGTCCCCGGCAACGTGACGGTGAATCATGGCGGGATCGTGCTGATCGACGGCACGATTCTGGGTGATAGCACGGTGGCCATCACTTCCGGCAGCACCGACGCGGCCGCCGTCCATGTGAACGGGACTGTGACCGCGCTGGGGACGAACCTGAACGTCACCGCAACGAATGGCGGCATCGACACTGTTGACGGATCGCTGTCGGCCACCAATGGAACGATCGCCCTCGGCGCGGCCGGGCAGCCGATCGCTGTCGGAAACCTTGCGGCCGTGACGATCCAGTCGACCGGGGGAGGCACCTTTACGCAAGCCGCCGGTAAGTCGATGACCGCGGGTGCGGGCGGGATAGCGCTCAATCACGTGGGCCTGGTCACGCTCAATGGGGCTTCCTCCGGCAGCAGCCTGACCTCCACGGGAGCAGGTGGCTTCACGCTGGCCACAGGCGGAACGCTGACCGGATTCGCCGGAGGAACGGTCCTCACGCACAACGGAGCCGTTGCGATCAACGGCCAGGCGAACCTGACCGGCAACTTCAGTTCGTCCGGAAACGGCGGATTGACCGTGGCATCTGGGGGTCTGCTGCAATCGACCGGGGTGATCGACCTCGACCACAACGGGGCGGTCGCCATCAATGGCACCGTGTCGGGCAACGTCGTGAGTTCCGACGGGACCGGCACGTTCACTCTCGCCGCGACGGGATCGGTGACGGGTACCACAAGCGTTGACATTCATCATGGCGGGGTGGTCACGCTGTCCGGCCTCATCGACGGCGGGACGGTCGATGTTTCGTCCGCCGCGACGGGGACGGCCATCACCGGGTCGGTCGCGTCCACGAACATCATGGCCGATGGCAGCCTGAAACTGACGGCGAGCAACGCGACAGGTTCAATCAGCCTCACCAACGGCAGCCTTGTCTCCGACAACGGGCCGATTGTTCTGACGGCCGGCGCGAACGTGACCGTCAACGACATCACCACGAACACGGCCGGCGGGTTCACGTCGACGGGCGGCGGTACGTTCAGCCAGACGCTGGGCGGGCAGATCCAGGTTGTCGGCGATGTGCTCGTCGACCACGGCGGTACGATCACATTGCGGGATGCGGTGACGGGAGACAACGTCACGCTCAAGACGGCTTCGACCACGGCGAACGCGGTACTCAGCAGCGGCGTGATTTCACTCACGGCGACTGGCGGCGACATCAACGTCGAGTCAGCCGGGGGGATCAATCTCACGACCGCCAATCTCCTCGCGGCTTCGGGAGCAGTCTCGCTGACGGCCGGACCGGCGGCGACGTCCAACGTGGCCGTGCGACAGGTTCAGACGCAGGACGACTTCACCGTTTCGGCGGGGGGGGCGTTCGATATCGGGACGGGTGGCAGCCTGACGGTTGGTAACGATGCCGTCTTGAATGCGAATGGCCTGGTCACACTGGCTCGCCCCGTCACGGTGACCGGAGATCTTCGATCGACCGGGACCGGAGCCCTCACGGTCTCGAGCGGCGTGCTCGTCGATGTCGGCGGAGACGTGGCGATCGTACGCGGTGGCCTGGTGACGATTTCGGGAACCGTCGACGCCGATGGCGAGTTTGCTTCGGGCGGAGCGGGCGGTTTGACACTGTCGAGCGGGGCATCGATCCTCGCCGAAGATGTCGTCCTGACGCATAACGGCGCGGTGTCCCTGGCAGGGGCGGTCGCGACCGACCTCGACTTCACCTCTACGGGAAATAGTACGTTCGCGGTTGCCGCGGGCGGCTCGGTCGTGGCAGGAGATGAGGTGACCGTGCATCACACGGGTGAAATCTCGCTCTCCGGTCCCATCACCGGAGCCACGGTCTTCCTGCAAAGCGACAGCACCTCGTCGCTGGCGGTGCGAGCCGTGACCTCGGGAGCCCTTGTCACCGCGACCACGGGTGATCTCGACATCGTGACGGCTGGCGGTATCAGTTTCGCCGCGGGCGACCTGATTGCCACCACGGGCAACATCTCGCTGATTTCCGGGGCGCAGCCGACGATCGTGGGAGATGTGACAACTCCCGGCACGTTCAGCTCGTCGGGTGGGGGGACGTTCAGCACGACCACGGGAACATTGATCGACGCGGCGAGTGTCATTCTCGCGCACACGGGAGCCGTCACCATCAACACGGCGGTCGTGCTCAGCGGGGATTTCGAGTCCGGCGGCGCGGGCGGCTTCACCGTCACGTCGACGGGCAGCCTCGACGTCGATGGTCATGTCGCGTTGACGCACAACGGCGCGGTGAGTCTCTCCGGTCCCATTGACGCAGGGACTTCGTTCTCGTCCATCGGCGCGGGAACATTCGCCCTGAACGCGAATGGCGACATCACGGCAGTCACCACTGCAACCATCAATCACCAGGGAACGGTCACCCTCGCCGATTCGCTGACAGCCGCCAGTGTCGCGATCACATCGACCTCGACCTCTTCGTTGGCCATCAGCGATTCTTCGACGAACGCCGTTATCACGGCGACGACCGGCAACCTGGAAATCACCAGCAGCGGCGGTATCAGCATCGACCAGGGGGCGCTGCACGCCACGCTGGGAACCATCGACCTGTCCGCCGGCGCGCAGCTCGTGGTGGTCAAGGAAGCAACCGCGGGAACCAATTTCGAGTCGAGCGGGGCCAGTGGGTTCACGCTGATTGCCGGCGGGTTTATCAACGCAGACAACGACGTCGTCCTGCTGCATGACGGAGCCGTGACGCTCTCGGGTTCGGTCGATGCCGGAAACGATGTCCGATCGTCGGGGCTGGGAAGCTTCACACAGAGCAGCGGCGCGATCATCACCGCCGACAACGACGTGCGGCTGAATCACCAGGGGACCGTTTCCCTCGGCGCGGCGACGACAGCCGGCGGCGTGTTCGAGTCTCTCGGAGGAGGTAGTTTCTCGCTGGCCGCCAGCGGGTCGATCGCCGCGACTGGCTCCGCGACCATCACGCACGATGGCACGGTCAGTTTCAATTCCACGGTGAACGCGGCGGATATTTCCGTGACGTCGAACTCACCGTTGGCCGGGGCGATTCAAGCGGTCACGTCGGGGACGGTTCTGACGGCCACGAGCGGCGATCTGACGATGACCAGCGCGGGCGGCATCGATTTCGGCTCGGGAACGCTCCAGGCTCCGATGGGAAACATCACCCTGATGGCCGGGAACGCCGTGACAATCGGGCAAGCGAGCGCCGGAATCGACTTCACATCAACCGGCACGGGGACTTTTGAACTGGTCACCGGCGGCAACATCAACACGCTCGGTAATGTCCTGGTCGATCACGATGGCAATATCACGCTACGCGGTACGATCACCGGGAAATCAATCACCGTTGATTCGGCGTCTACCGCCGGCACGGCCATCTTTGCCACGACGGCCTCGGTCATTCTGAATACGACGGGCGGCGATCTGACCCTCACCAGTGCCGGCGGGATCAATTTCACGGCGGGCGAACTGCATGCCACGGGGGGTTCGGTCCTGCTGACGGCGGGCCCGCAGGCCGTGACGGTGAAAACCGTGACCGCGACGGGCAATGTCGAATCGACCGGAGCCGGGACGTTCGAACTGGTGACGGGAGGCGTGATCGACGCCACGGGCGACGTGGTGATCGACCATGTGGGAGCTATCACCTTCCGGGGACCGGTCTTCGGCCAATCGATTTCCATCGATTCCGACGCGACCAGCGCCAACGCCGTCTTCGCCACCACCGGTGCCGCCATTCTGGCCACGAGCGGAGGCGACCTGACAATTACCTCGGCCGGCGGAATCAACTTCGCGGCGGGCGACCTGCATGCAGTAGGTGGATCGGTTGTCTTGACCTCCGGCGCGCAGGCGGTGACGGTCAAGGCCGTTACGGCGACCGGGAACGTGATTTCAAATGGTGATGGCACTTTTGAAGTGGTCACCAATGGATCGATTCAAGCCACCGGCAATGTGGACATTGACCACGCGGGAACGGTGAGCTTCCGTGGCCCGGTGATCGGCCAATCGATCACGCTCAACTCCGATTCGACCGCCGCCAACGCCATCTTCGCCGCGACTTCGAGCGCGGTCCTGACGACAACCGCTGGCGACCTGACCATCACCTCGGCTGGCGGCATCAACTTTGGTGCCGGCGAACTGCACGCCAACGGCGGATCGGTCCTGTTGACCTCTGGAGCGCAGCTGACCCGTCTGAAAACCGTGACCGCAACCGACAACATCGAGTCGACCGGGATCGGCAACTTCGATCTCGTGGCGGGGGCGAGCCTCACGGCCCAGGGAGACGTGGTTATCGACCATGCCGGCTCGGTCGCCTTCGACGGGATCACTCAGGGTGCGAACGTGACTGTCACGTCCGGCTCGACTCTCACCACCGCCATTTCCGCCAGCACGGCGACCACGCAGGTGATCGCCACGACGGGGAACCTGCAACTGACGGCCACCAATGGCGGCATCGGATTCGGGGTCGCGCATCTTCAGGCGACACAGGGCGACGTCCTTCTCCAGTCGCAGACGACAACCACCGTGAAGACGGTGGTCGCGGGCAGCGACTTCCAGTCGCTCGGCAACGGCACGTTCGATACGGCGACTTTAGGAACTTCGATTCTGGCGGGCGACAATGTTGTCATCGATCATGCGGGGACGGTGACGTTTCGCGGAGCCATCGAAGGGGACGACGTCTTCATCAAGACGGGGTCGAACGGCACGAACGCCCTTTTGGCTGCCGGGGCACCCGCCAGCCTGACGGCACGCACGGGCGACGTCGAACTCGTGAGCGCGGGCGGCATCAACGTCATCGCTTCGTCAGTTGCCGCTCAGACCGGAAACGTGCTGCTGACCGCGGCTGGCAATATGAATGTCGGCAACATCTCGGCCGGCACGAATGTCGAAAGCAACGGCGGCGGGTTCTTCAATACCACGGCCGGCACCCTGATCGAGGCGGCTGGCGACGTGGATCTCAATCATCAGAACACAATCACGTTCCGCGGTACGGTAAAGGGCGCGAATGTCTACGCCGACTCGAACGGCGGAGCGACTCCCGGCATTCTCGCAGTTGGCGGCGCCACGGTCGAAGCGACGAACGGCAATGTCGAACTGACAACGAGCGACGACGTCGATTTCATCAGCGGCGTGCTGGTCGCCTCGCATGACATCATCCTGACCAGCGGCGACTTCGTGCGGGTCAACAAGGCGACGGCCGGGAACGACTTTGTCTCGATGGGCGGCGGATTCTTTGACACCGCTGGCACCGGATCGAACATCCAGGCAACCGGCGACGTCGAGATCACCCATACGGGGTCGGTCACTTTCCGCGGGGCCGTCACCGGGAAGAACATCACCGTGGATTCCAGCGGAAGTGCGTCGAGCGGCATTTCGGGCACCAACCCGACAGTCCTGGCAGCCACCGGTGGCGATATCACGCTGACCAGTTCGCGCAGCGTCGATTTCATCAGCAGCACGCTGATCGCCTCGAACGACGTGGTTCTGTCGAGCGGCACCTTCGCCCGCGTTGAAACCGTTCAGGCTGGTGGAGACTTTATCTCGACCGGGACGGGAACATTCGACATGAATTCGACGGCCTCGTCGATCGTCGCCCAGGGGAATATCGAGATCGAACATAACGGTGTCGTCACGGTTCGCGGCATCATGGAAGCCGATGCCGTCACCATCACCTCGCACGCGACGAACATCAACGCCGTCCGCTCGACGCCCGCGGGTGACATCACCGCCCGCGATGGGAACCTGACCATCAACAGCGATGGCGGAATCGACTTCATTTCCGGCACGCTCACCGCGACCAATGGCGACATTCTGCTGACGTCCGCGAACACCGCCAACGGCCTGATTCGCGTCGACGACGTGACGACCACCGGCAATTTCGTCGCGACCGGGGGGGGCAACTTCGACATGTCCTCGGGCGGTTCGTTCATCCAGGCGACTGGCGATGTGACGGTTACCATGGGGGGCAGCGTCGTCACTCGCGGGCCGATCCAGGCCGCCAATATCGCGCTCACCGCGACAAACACGAACTCCGATGTCCTGATCCTGTCGACGCTGACGACGCCCGGCGGAGACATCACCATTTCGGCGGGCGACGACATCGTGCTCAACGCTGTCGGCAACCTGTTCAGCCAGAATGGCAACATTTCGCTGACGGCGACCGGCGGACAGTTCGTGCAGGTCGACGGCAGTGTCATCGACGCGGGATCGGGCGAGATCGACCTGTTCGCCCATGAAGACATCGCGATCGCCTTCCTGAAGACCACCAACGCGACCGACAATGCCATCCGGATCGAGTCGACCACGGGACGGCTGCTCGATTCCGACACCAATGGCGGGCTCGACATCGTCGCGAATTCCGCCGGGGCGCTGGTCACCATTCGGACCGGAGCCGGTGTGGAACCGACGAATCCCGGTGACACGGCAAACCCGCTGGAAACCCAGATCGACCGGCTCGATCTCGTCAACCAGACCGGTGAAGTTCGCATCGCGGAAGTGGACGACCTGATCCTTCGGCAACTCGTGCAGAATTCGACCGACAAGGTCGTTCTGGAAGTTGGCGGCGACCTGACGGTTGGCGAAGTCGCCGGACCCGCCGTGGGACTTCAGTCGGCGGATGGCGACGTCACGCTGTGCGTGGATGGTGATGTCCATCTCGAAAAATCGATCGATCTCGGGCTGGGAACACTGCGAGTCCGGACGGATGGATCGGTCACACAGACGGCGGTCGGCACCATCACCGCTCAGGGATTTGGCGTGCGAGCCGCGGGAGAAGTCGATCTCGACGCGGACAACGACGTTGAACTCTTTGCCGCGGATGTGGGCGGTTCGCTCCACTTCGACGACATTGACGGCTTCACGATCGGCACGATCACGGCCGATGAATGCCTCGCGACCGACATCGTCGGCGTGACGGTGGGTGGGGACTTCACGCTGTGTCTCAACGGCGGGCTAACGATCTCGAACGCGATGACCGTCGGCGGAACCCTACGGATTGACGCGAACGGGACCGTGACCCAAACCGCGGACGGCGTGATTACCGCCGACGTCTTCGGCATCCGCACGACCACGGGCGATATTTCCCTGCAAGCGGCCAACGACGTCAACACGCTTGCCGCCCAGAACACCGCCAGCGGCGGCCAGATTCTCTTCCGCGACATTGACGACCTGGTGATCGGCGAAGTCTCGGCCAACTCCTGCTTCATCGCCACGACGGGCGTCATCACCAATGACGGGACGATCGACATTCATGTCGATTCGCTGCTGCTCGACGTGACGCGCGACGTGACGGCCGGCGATGGAGCCATCACGCTGTCCGCCGGAACCAATTCGGACATCGTCGTTCGGACTGGCATCGCGATCAGCAATCTGACGAAAGACCTCACCCTCGACGCCGGACGCGACATCACTCTGGAAGACGCGGTCACCGTGACGTCGCAGGGCGGCTCCGTGCTTCTCGAGTCAGGCCGCGACATGCTCTTCGGCGACGATGTCGAAGTCTCGACCAAGTCCGCAGGTACGCTGACTCTGCACACGGGAACGATCACGGCTGGCGGTTCGCTGACTGCGGGCGATCGCGTGGTTCTGTCGACAGAGAGCGGCGATCAGTTCGTTGATTCGACCGGTAACGCCAGCTTCGGGAACAACCTCGAAGTGACGACGCAGTCGGGTGATGTGGACTGGCAGATCAATGGCCTCCTGGACGTGGGCAATGTCGCAACCATTCTGTCCAACGGTGGAAACGTCACCGTCACTACGGGCAACAACGCGGACTTCGGAACGCAACTGGTCGTGAACACAGCCGGTGGAGAACTGGCGGTCGACGTGACCGGCAACCTGAATGTTGGTGCCAGTGCAACGCTCACCAGCGGTGCGGGAAGTCAGTTCGTAACGACCACCGGCAGCGCGACCTTTGGCGACAATCTGAAGGTCACCACGCTGAACGGCGACGTCGACTGGAATATCGGCACTCAGTTGCTGGTCGGCAATTCGGCCATGTTTACGACCAGCGGCGGCGACGTGGACATCACCACGGGTGGCAACGCGACGGTCGGCAATCTGTGGTCCGTGACAACGTCAGGCGGTGAACTGAACGTCGACGTCACCGGCAACTTGAGCGTCGGTCCGAACGCGACGCTCAACAGTGGTGCCGGAAATCAGTCCGTCACCACAACGGGAAGTGCCACCTTCGGCGACACGCTGAAGGTAATGTCGCTAAACGGCGACGTGGACTGGAACATTGGCACACAACTGTTGGTCGGCAATACGGCCATGTTCACGACCAATGGCGGCGATGTGGACATCACCACGGGTGGCAACACGACGATTGGCAATCTGTGGTCCGTGACAACGGCTGGCGGCGAATTGACGGTCGACGTCACAGGCAACCTGAACGTCGGCCCCAACGCCACGCTCAATAGTGGTTCCGGAAATCAGTCTGTCACCACGACCGGCAACGCGACGTTTGGTAGCAACCTCCAGGTAACCACGCAGAACGCCGACGTTGACTGGACGATTGGCGAACTGCTGCAGGTCGGAAACCTCGCGACGATCACCACGAGCGGTGGTGATGTGACAATCTTGACCGGTAACAACGCCACGGTCGGCACTCAGTGGACCGTGAACACAGCCGGCGGAATGTTGACCGTTGATGTCGACGGCAACTTGAATGTGGGAGCGAATGCTACGCTCACCAGCGGCGCGGGGAATCAGTTCGTCACGACCACTGGCAGCGCGGCTTTCGGAGACAACCTGAAGGTCACGACGCTGAACGGCAACGTCGACTGGTTGATCGGTACCCAGTTGCTCGTTGGCAACACGGCCATGTTTTCGACCAGCGGCGGCGATGTGGACATCACCACGGGCGGAAATGCGACGATTGGTAATCTGTGGTCGGTGACGACTGCCGGTGGAGAGTTGACGGTCGACGTCACCGGCAACCTGAATGTCGGCCCGAACGCCACTCTCAATAGCAGCGCGGGAAATCAGTCGATCACCACCACGGGCAGCGCGACCTTCGGCGACAACCTGAAAGTGACGACGCTGAACGGCGACGTCGCTTGGACCATCGGCACGCAGTTGCTGGTCGGCAACGCGGCAATGTTCACCACCGGCGGCGGTGATCTGGACATTACGACTGGCGGCAACGCCACGATTGGCAATCTGTGGTCCGTGACCACGGCGGGCGGCGAATTGACAGTCGACGTTACCGGCAACTTGAATGTCGGTCCGAATGCCACGCTCAATACGGCTGCCGGGAATCAGATCTTCACGACCACTGGCAGCGCGACGATTGGCGACAACCTGAAAGTCACGACTCAGAACGCAGACGTTGATTGGACCATCGGCACGCAACTACTGGTCGGCAACGCGGCGATGTTCTCGACCGCCGGCGGCGATGTGGCGATCACGACTGGCGGAAACGCGACGATCGGCAACCAATGGTCGGTGACAACGTCAGGCGGTGAACTGACGGTCGACGTCACCGGCAACTTGAACGTCGGTCCGAACGCGACGCTCAATACGGGCACGGGAGATCAATCCTTCAGCACAACCGGCAATGCGGCGTTCGGCAACGATCTTCGCATGACGACGACCTCCGGTGACCTGGATTTCGATGTCGGCGGCAGCCTGACCACGGGGTTGCGGAGCATTCTGACCACCACCACGGGAACAATCGTTGTCGTCGCGGGAAACAATGTCTCCATCGGCGCGTCGAGCCAGTGGACCACGTCCAATTCGGCGGCGAGTATCAGCGTGAAGGCTGGCAACAACCTGACGATTGGCGATGCGTCTCTCATTCGGACGCAAGCCGCGAAGATCACGCTGCTGGCCGGCAACAACTTCCAGTTGGGAACCAGCGGACAGATCCTGTCGCAGGGTGGGGAAGTCGCCATTACGACGACTTCCGGCACGCAGCAATACCTCGCTCAGTCGCGAGTCGACACGACCGGCGGCAAGCTGACGATTCTTTCGGGGAATGATGTCCTGCTCGCGGCCGGCGCACGCTGGACAACCGCGGGAGGGGCGCTCGCGGCCACTTCGCAAAATGGAGCCATCACGCTGGTCGACACGTCGCTGGTCGACGCCGGCGCGGGAACGGTTCGGCTGCTGGCCCGCAATTCAATCACGGTCAGCGATATCCGCAGCACGAATGCCAGCGGATCGGCGGTGATCGTCGATTCCACGACGGGTGCCATTCTGGATGCCGACAATGGCACGGGCATCGACATTACGGCCCCCACCGTCGCGCTCAAGGCATCGACCGGCATCGGGGCCGCCAACCCGCTGGAGCTGGCGACCACCGTTCTCGCGGCCGAGAACGACAACGGCTCGATTCGCGTGAATAACACCGTCGGGTCGGGCACCTTGACCATCGGTACCACGGGGGGAATCTCGGGCATCAATACGGCTGGGAGCATCGAAGTCATCAACGCCGGAACGATTCGCGTGAACGACGATGTCACCAGCCGGCCCGCCAATGGCAACATCGTCCTGACCGCCAACGGCGCCGGTTCCGATCTGGTCATCAATCAGCAGGTCTCGGCACTCGGGAATGCTTCGCAATCGGGGGGTATCGTGCTGACGGCTGGCCGCGACCTGGTCATTAACGACACCGACGATGTCGATAACGGCAGCGCGAGCAGCGGCGATATCGTCCTCAGCAGGGCAGGAAAGGTTGAGGGCAACGCCGGTCGTGAAGTGGTGATTGGCCCCAACGTGATCGTCCGCAGCAGCACGGGATCGGTCACGCAGGTCATTCCGTACCTGGCCGATCTCTCAACACCACAGGTCGGGGCCACGGGGACGGCAACCATTTCCGGCCAGATGGGACGAACCTATGACACGAACCTCCAGGTGCAGGTCAACTGGGACGAGTTCGACCCGTCGGTCAACGATCAGTACGTCGAGCCGGGCGACCCGCGCAACATCGAGCAAGATCCCAACAGCCCGGTCGATTTCACGTACGACCATGTCTACACGGCCAACCCGAACGCCGAAAACCAGGCAGCCGATATTCAGATCGGCATCACGGTCACGCACGACCCGAATATCGTTTTCACGCAGGGCCAGCCACTCCCGGAAATCCCGGGCGTGGTCTACGACCTGAATTCGTACTCGACGTTCTCGCTCGCGCCAGTGCCGGGCGACGGGATCGGCTCATTCCCGTTCGAGATCACGCCGTTGGAATCGAATCTGATCTTCCCGGAACCGCCGCGGTTCGATCCCTCGCTGCTGGCCGTGACGCCGTTCGTTGACCAGGGGCTGAACGACGTTCTCCTCGAGCTGGCATCCGATGCCTCGGGCGTCGGCGAGCGAACGCTGCGGCTCCAGATTCTGGATCTCGATGGCAGCGTCGTGGACGAAGTGAATCTTCCGGTTGATGCGCTCGACCAGTTCGATGAACTGACCAGCAAACTTCCGGATGGCACTTATCGCTTGCTGCTGGTGGAACCGGGCGAACAGCAGGGCCGTCTGGTCTACGAGTTCACGACTCGCAACGGACGCATTTCCGCCGGGCATGATTTTGACGGCGACCGCCCCCCCTCGCTCGACCTCCCTGGCAACATGATGCCGAACGAAGCCGCCCCGGCCGACGCGCTCGATCCCGAGAACGCCGCGCTCGAAGCCGCAAACGACGATGTGACCGTGACAGCCACCGTGCCGACCTGGGCCGCCGCGCGGTTGCGACTGGCGATTCAGCGCCACGAAGCTGCTGACAGTTCGCGCGGCGACACTCAAGACGGGACCGAGACCTCGACGGAGATGGCAGCGTCCGGCGTGGTGGCGACGGTCGCGACGATGGCGGCTGATCCCCGTCGCCGGTTCAGCCGTGCGGTCCGTGCGCTCCGCCGTCGCAACGTGGTCCCCGCCGTCGATAAGTCGTCCGACCAACTCGTGTCGAGCAATTCCTGAAACCAGTTCGCAGGCCCACATCCACAACACACCGAATCGTGTTGAAGCCGATAATGTCCAGAGGGTCGTGAGACCACCTCGAGTCGAAAAGGAGCCGCCGGGCGAACGTCTCGTCTCGGCGACATGCAAGGTTCTCGACCATGTTGACGTGCCCAAATTGCGGAGTGCGAATCAGCGGCGAAGATCTCGTCGCCGGGGTGTGCTCGAAGTGTTCCCGGAAACTGACTGGGAGCGGAGACTCATCGCTCGTCGACGCCACGATGATTTCCGACCAGTTCGTTTCGGGAGACGAGGACGTTGCTTCGTCCGATCCGTCGACCGTCGGTGACGCTTCCGACGACGACCGCAGTGTGGGCAAGGGAACGCTTGTTGTCTCGCTCTCGACCCCCGGTCCCGGTCCCGATGATCAACCCACGGCGGATGACGTCGAGGCCGCCTCGGCCACCCAACAGACCTTTATTTCCGATGAGTTCCCCGAAGTCGCCACCGCGACGGCCGATTCGATCGACAACCCCGCGACAATCGCCAAGACATTCGTGACCGACGAATCGATCGACGTGTCGTCGGGAGACCCGCAGGCACAATTCGCCACGTTGCAGGATTCGTCGCTGGTCTCGGATTCCGCCGACGATTCCATCGCGAAAACGTTCGTCTCGGACGAAGCGAACGATTTGCAGAAAACGATTCAGTCGCATTGGGGAGATGAAGATGAAGGGGCGATCCAGACGCAGATGACGATGCGCGGTCGCGAGACGGACCGTCTCAAAAGCCCCAAAAGCACCCTGGTCATCAAGGAACGCCAGTTTCGCAACCTGCCAACGCAGCCCGGCCCCTCGGGGGACGATCCCGAGTACGAGCTGCTCAAAGTTCTCGGCGAAGGGGGTATGGGCGTTGTCTATACGGCGCGGCAGACCAGCATCGATCGCGATGTCGCCGTCAAGATGCTCAAGGCCGATACCGCCTCGAACGAAAAACAGCGGCAGAAGTTCGTCGCCGAAGCCGTCGTCACGGGCGATCTCGATCACCCGAACATCGTCCCGATTTACGACGTCGGCCGGAACGACCAGGGCTTTCTGTTCTATTCGATGAAGCGGGTCGAGGGGACGCCCTGGTCGGACGCCATCGCCGAGAAGTCGCTTGTCGAAAACCTCGAAATCCTGATGAAGGTGGCCGATGCCATCGCCTTCGCGCACGCCCGAGGCGTCGTTCATCGCGACCTGAAGCCCGAAAACATCATGCTCGGGTCGTTCGGAGAAGTCCTCGTGATGGACTGGGGTCTGGCGCTCCTGCTGCCAGCCTTTCGCAAACGGGGTACGCTCGCAGACACCACCAGCATGGGGGGGACTCCGGCCTATATGGCGCCGGAAATGGCGACCGGTCCGCTCGAAAAGATCTCGATTGCCAGCGATGTTTACCTTCTGGGGGCCATCCTGTTCGAGATTCTGACCGGACGGCCACCCCACACCGGCAAGACGGCCATGAAGTGTCTGATGGCCGCCGCCCGTAACGAAATCATTCCGACCGAAGTCAGCGGCGAACTGATGGACATCGCGCGACGAGCGATGGCCACCGATCCCGCCGAGCGCCCGGCAACGGTTCCCGCATTCCAGGCCGCGATCCGCGACTATCAATCGCACTCGGAAAGCGTGTTCCTCTCGTCTCGCGCGGTCGAGGATTTGAATACGGCTCGTAAGAGCGACAACTACCAGGACTTCGCCCGAGCCCTGTTCGGGTTCGAGGAAGCCGCGGAACTGTGGTCGGGGAACCGCTCTGCCGCTGCCGGGGCGATTGAAACCCGGCTCGCCTACGCGCAGTCAGCCCTCGCGAAGGGAGACTTTGACCTGGGGCTGTCGATCACCACCGACGACGAGCCGACGCATGCCGATGTTCGCCGCGAACTGCGTGCCTCCCAGGCCGAACGCGATGCGCGGCAGCAGCGGTTGCAGGCCCAGCGGCGGATGTTGCGCGTCGCGGCAGCTTTGTTCCTGGGTGTCGTTTCCACCGCGGCGGTCCTCATCTACATCGAAAAGGGGAAGGCCGAAGCGGCCGAGAAGACGGCTGTCAAAGAACGTGACAACGCCGTCGAACAGGAGAAGATCGCCGTCCGCGAGCGAAAAGCCGCCGATGAACAACGCGGGATCGCCGTGGCGGAAGAGAAGAAAGCCCGTGCAGCGGAGACCGAGGCCCTCACGCAGAAGGCTGAAGCCGAACGCCAGCAGATGATCGCCGTCAACGAACGGAACGAGGCCGAGCGACAGCGAATGGCGGCTGATGCCGCTCGCCAGGCCGCGGAACTCGCCAAGCAGGCCGAAGAATACGAAGCCTACATTGCTCGCATCGGGCTCGCGTCGGCGAAGATCTCCGAAAACTCATTCGATGCCGCGCGAGAAGTGCTGGCCGGTTGCAAGCCCGAGCTTCGCCGCTGGGAATGGGGCCGTCTTGAGTATTTGTGCTCGCGCAGTCAGCGCGCCTTTTCGGCGGCTGGCCCGCTTGATGGGCTGGCCATCAACGAACATGCCAATCTGGTCGCGGCCGGCGGTTGGGACGGCAAAGCCGTTGTCTGGAATCGAGAGACCGGCAAGGTGGTGCGGGAAGTGACTCCCGGCGGCAACTACGTGTTCTCCGTCGCACTGTCGCCGGATGGCCAGACCCTGCTGACCGGCAGCGACCTGCGATCGGGCGGATTGCAGCTCTATTCCATGGAGACCGGTGAGAAAATTCGACAGTTCGACGGGCACGAAGACGCCATCACGGCCGTCAGTTTCTCACGCGATGGCTCCAGGATCCTGAGCGCTTCGTACGATGGAACCGCCCGGTTGTGGGAGACCGCCACCGGCCGACAGATCGCATCGTTCCGGGGTCACACGTGGTGGGTCTGGTCGGCCCGGTTCTCAAGCGATGAATCGGAGATCGTCACGGCGAGCCAGGATGGGACCGTCCGGGTCTGGAACGTCGCCAATGTGTCGCACGGCCCACCCTTTACCGGACACCAGGGACCGGTCTACGCCGCCACATTCTCGCCCGATGGGAAGACAATCGCCTCTGCAGGCTACGATCGCCGCATCCTCGCGTGGCATCCGGCCGACCTCCGGCCGATCGATTACCAGGCCCTCACGGAAGCCGGAGCAACCTCGGTGCGGCAGATGGTTCCCTCGCACGCATTCATTGGCCATTCCGGCAGCGTTCGCGATCTCGACTTCGCGCCGGACGGTCAGACGCTGCTATCGGCCTCGCAGGACAACACCGTCAAATTGTGGCGGGTCGACAGCGGCGAACTGATGACCACTCTGCGCGGCCATGGCGGCTGGGTCCGCTCGGCCCGGTTTATTCATGGCGGTCACGGAGTCGCGTCGGCTTCGCATGACCGCACCGTTCGCGAATGGTCTCTGGCCGGGCGCGAAGAATTCCAGGTCTTCGCCGGACAGGTGCTGGATGGCCACACCGACGGGATTCTCTCGGCGTCCTTCTCGCCCGATCGCACCCGCATCGTCACCGCCAGCCGCGACCATACGGCTCGCATCTGGGATGCATCGACGGGTGGCGAAGTGA
Organism: Planctomycetaceae bacterium; assembly: GCA_019636285.1. Taxonomy (GTDB): domain Bacteria; phylum Planctomycetota; class Planctomycetia; order Planctomycetales; family Planctomycetaceae; genus JAHBXV01. The sequence continues at coordinate 12,078 of JAHBXV010000025.1, read as the reverse complement.
TGCGGCTCAGCGAAGGGCACGCTTACCTGGCCTCTTCGGCCGTTCTCTTCGACGACGGTCGCCGGCTGATGACCGCCGCCGTCGATAACTCGGCACGCATCTGGGATGTCGCCAGTGGTGCGGAACTGCTGCGTCTCGAGAAAACCGGACGAGCGGCAGCCGTCGCCGTTTCACCCGATCAGGAAACCATCGTCACGGGAGGCGCGGGCGGCGTCATTCAGGTCTGGAACGCCCGCACCGGTGAACGGACGCGCGTCGTGAAGGCCGAACGCGGCCATACTCAAGAAGTCACCGCGTTGGCATTCGCTGAAGAGGGAAGGTCTCTGCTGTCTGGCGATGCCCGTGGTCGCCTGTGTGTGTGGGACTTCGCGACTGGCGAGTTGAAACACCGCTTCGATTCGCACACGCGCAAGATCAATCAGATTGTCGTCTTTCCCGATGGGAAAACGGCAGCGACCGCGAGTTCCGACAACACCGTCGGCCAATGGGATCTCGTGGCCGGGACAGAGATCAAGTCGCGCATCCTCAAACATCCTGACGCGGTTCTCGCCCTCAAGCTGACAGACGAGGGATCAACGATTATCACATCGTGTGGCGACCACCGTTTGCGCATCTGGAACGCCGAGACCGCCGACACGCGCTCCGTCTGGGCGCCGTTCGCAGAGCCGGTTTACTCGTTCGATCTCTCGCCGGACGGTCAGCGACTGCTGACCTGCTACGGCAACGAGCGCACCGTGCGGCAGTGGGAACTGGCTACCGGTCGGGAACTTGTCTCGGCAACAAGTGGCGGGCCGCTCGTCGACCTGCGGCGCGTCAATGGCCTGTTGTGGTCGGCCATGTACCTCCCCGACGGCACGGACGTCCTCACGGTCGGCGGCAGCGATGCCCGCATCTGGGAAATCCGCACCGGACGCGAACGGATGACTTTCAGTCCGCACTCGGTGGTGGCAGCGGCCAGCTTTTCGCCCGCCGGCGATCTTGTCGCCACGGCGAGCTGGGACAATTCGGCCAAGATCTGGAACGTCGAAACCGGCAAGGTGAAGTTCAAACTCGAAGGGGGCCACGATGCCGCCATCAACACTGTCGCGTTCTCGCCAGACGGTTCGCAGATCGCCACCGGCGGCGATGACGGCCAGGTGATTTTCTGGAGCGCGGCCGATGGGAAGGAACTGGATCGCCTGACCCATCCCGGCCGTGTTCGCCATCTGCAGTACAGCCGCGATGGCAAGTCGCTGGCCACGGGCTGCCAGGACGGTATCGCACGCCTCATCGATGTCGCCTCGCGATCGGTCGTTCGTGAGTTTCGCGGACACGAATGGGCCATTCTCTCGGTGGCGTTCTCGGACGATGGCACCGCGCTGGCAACAGCCAGCGACGACAAAACCGCCCGCGTCTGGGATGTGGCCACCGGCGAGGTCCGTCAGGTGCTCGAAGGACACTCCGCAGCCGTCACGTCGGTCTGCTTCTCGCCCAAGGGAGATCGCCTGCTGACAGGCAGCAGCGACGAATCGGCCCGCGTCTGGGATCCGGCCACCGGCAAGGAAGTCCTCGCCCTCGCCCTCCACGCACGCGATGTCACCAGCGTAGCCTTCTCGGGCGACGGACGCCTGGTCCTGACAGGCAGCCGCGACGGTACGGCAGTCGTCTGGCCATCGAGCGACTGGCAAGCCAATCCCGCCGGAGACACGGAAAAGGTCGTCAAAGAATCGGCCGTCAATCGCCGCTGATTCAATCCGGTAGGGTGCGTCAAGACGCAACCTCACTCCGCTCAATCGGCCACTGAACGCTGAACCAGACGGCTTTCGGACGGAATCAGGCCCGTGCGGACGAGCTGCATCACATAGTCGCGGGCGACCGGGCCGGCGGCTTTGCTGCCGCTGCCACCATGCTCCAATACGACGCAGAAGGCAATGCGGGGCCTGTCGGCGGGGACGTAGCCCGCGAACCACGCATGGTCCGGCTTCCCAGCGACTTCGGCGGTTCCCGTCTTGCCCGCGATGCGGCTTTCGTCCAGCCTCACGGTGCGATAAGCGGTTCCGCGAGGATCGTTCACCACGGCTTCCAATCCTTTGCGAACCACTGCCAGTGTCGCGCGGTCCAGGTCGGAAATCGGCCGTAACTCGGGGGCTCCTGTCACGGATGTTGGTTCGGCCAAGTCGTCCGCGAGATACCGGGGACCATGCTGCGAGGCGAAGTGAGGCGTCACCAGCGAACCCTCGTTGGCAATGGCCGCCATCACCCGCGCCATCTGCAGCGGCGTGACCAGCACGGTCGATTGGCCGATCGCCAGCCCCAGCGTGTCTGCCGTGTGCCAGCGATGACGGCTGGTCTCCGGTCGCGGAAGGTTTCCGCCCGCCTCATCGGGAAGATCGACACCGGTTGGACGACCAACACCCAGACGATCGGCCCATTCAACCAGCGGCCGCGGCCCCGCCTTGCGAGCCGCCTGAAAGAAGTAGACGTTGCACGATTGTTCGAGCGCCTCCGCGAGCGTCATTTCGCCGTGGCCAATTCCATGGTGGCGAAAGATCATGCAGCGATGGGCTTCCGGCCGGTCGAGAAACCCCTGGCAATAGATGGCCCGGCTGGGATCGAGTTCGCCCGTTTGCGTGCAGGCGATGGCAGAGATCGCCTTGAAGACCGAGCCCGGCGGCAACGCCATCTGTGTGGTCCGTGGAAACAGCGGGCGACGAGGATCGTCAAGCAGCGCCTGCCATTCAGCCGCCTCGGCTCGCAACAGGAGGTTCGCGTTGTATCGGGGTGAAGCGGCCAGCGTCAGAATTGCCCCGGTTCGTACGTCGATCGCCGCGAGCACTCCCCCCAGGGGAGGTGCCACCGGTGCGCGCGCCGCCTCGTCGACCGAGGCTGATTCCTCGCTGTCCGTTTCGCCGGCGGGAACTCCGCTGAGAGCGATATCCAGCCGCCGTTCGGCGAATCGTTGCAGGTCGGCATCAATGGTCAGCACGAGATCGCGTCCCGGCCGCGGTTCGCGGAGCACTTCTTCACGAAGGACGTCGCCTCGACGGTTCCGCACGAGACGCTTGAGACCCCGAACGCCGCTCAGATGCTCGTTGTACTGGCGTTCCAGACCACTGATCCCGGTGGTCTGGTTCGCGATGTGGTCCGGATGCTTTGCGATTTTCTCAGCCGAGCTTTCATCGACAACCGTCAGCTTGCGCGTGCCGATCCAGTGCGCTCCCAGGTCGTTCTGCGGATACGTTCGCTTCCACTCGACGGCGACGCGAACGCCGGGGTATCGGCCTTGATCGGCCTCAAGCTCCGTGGCCAACTCGGGCGAGAGATTGTCGATGACGGCGTGATACTGGGTCTGTTCCAGGATTTCGAACGGCTCCTCGCGCGGACGTTCCGGCGGCGTTCTCAGTTCTTCCCAGATTGCCCCCGTCAGACGCCAGAATGGGCTTTCGACCGCTGGGCCGTCGTCCGCGCCTTCCGCATTCCGAACTCGTCGATTCGCGGCCGACTGATTCACGCGCTGGGCCAGCGCTTCGACGCGCTGCTGAATTTCATGCCGACGCGCCAACAGATCGGCCGACGATTGCCGCGTGAGGCGTTCAAGGTCGCGCCACAATTGTGTGTGTTGCTTGAGCACCTCGGCTTTGGCTATCGCAACCAGTTCGTCATCGCGGCGTTCAGCGCGCGTCAGCCGCCGCCATGCTTGGCGCTTCAGCCACTCTGCGTCGGGGGGATCCTGCAACCAGCGATAGTGGACGCGAAGTTCATTCCGCTCGGTTTCTCCCGCCAGGATCGAACCATCCGCGGCGAGAATACGGCCATCGCGGACGGGGATGACTTCCCATTCTTCGGTGGTCGAGGTGAACGCCACGAGAAATCGATCGGCAATCGCGCACTGCAAGTAAGCGGCCCGCGCCGCGATCACGACAAGAGGAATTAGAACACACGCCGAGAGCCAGCCGGTCCGCAGGGACGGATTCGCATCGGTCCCGCGGCCAACGCCGGTTCCGTTCGTCAGTTCAAGGAATACACCCGGACGATTGAGCACGTGTCACTCGGCAAGCATCGACCAGCGATTGGTGAGCGAAGGACGGGACTCCCAGCGGCCCAGAAGCCTGATGACCGGCCGCAACATCAGGAAACAGACCAGCATCGCGCCGGCCGTCGCGAGAGCAGAAATGGAAGCATCAACGAGCAGCGCTCGATCGTCGAGCGGCTCAGCCGCCAAGGCTCCGACCGCGTAGCGGGTCGGTACGATCCACAGCCACGACATCGCGACCAGCCATCCCGAGACGCCGGGAAGAGTCCCGCGGCGCGGCAGCATTCCCAAGTGGACGATCGCCAAAGCGATGGCCGTCGCGACGACGGTCCGAATTCCCATGGGATCCTGGCTGATGAGATCGGCCGCGAACCCGACGGAAAACGTGCCGATCACTTTCCAGGATTTCGGGAGCATCGTCAGAGCGAGCAGCCCGGGAATGATCCACCAGGCAATCAACCATCCTTCCGGCATCCCGATCTGCAGTGACCCGGCCGCGTAGACCGACAGCAGGAACCAGCAACAGCGCATCATCGCGTGGCCTCCTGAGTGAAAACTCGCGCGAGATCGCGTTCCGGATTGGCTCGCGGAACAAGAACGTCGACCTGAGTGAGACAAGCGGGACGCGGCGCGAGTTTGACTCGGATCTTCCAGTGCCGATCGTCGCTCCCAAGGTGAGCCTCGGTCACTTCCCCGTAATACAGCGGAAACGGAAGGACACCGTCGCGATCGGCCGTGAAGAGCTGATCGCCCACCTCGACGAACTCCGTCGCATCGACCCCGCGTAACTCGCAGCAGCCGTCGCCGACGCCATGCACCATGCCCACCGCCGCCAGTTGCAGTCCTTGCGCGGTTTGCCGCGCGAGCTGTCCGCGAGCCCGGTAGTCGGGATCATCCGCCAGCCGCAGGGCACTGCTCCACCGGCCGACTTCCGCGAGCTCGCCGACAATCGTGCGCCCCAGCACGGCGAGCTGTTCGACTTCCAGGCCGTGGTCCGCCCCCAGATCAATCAGCGGGAGTTCGGCCCGCACGACCGCGAGCGATTCCCGCAGTCCGTCCTGACTTCCCGACTTCAGAAACCGACCCGACTTCCAGCCCGCCGCGAGCGGTTTCCCGAGAACAGCGGCGCGGACGAGTTGCGTGTCGATCAATCGCTCGTTGTTGCGCGACCGTTCCGAGGGGGCCAGCAAATAACGCAGAGACATTCGTTCGGCGGCCGTCGCAACGAGCGATTCCAGCGCCCGCCGCTGCCGCTCGCTTTCGTTGAAGCGATCCTCAAGGTCCGCCGTGCGCGCGGCCAGCTCCTGCACGCGGCTCGATTCTCGGGCTTCAATCCAGTTTGCTACCGTGCGATATCCGTCCTGAACCAGCGTCGCCCCCGGATGGAACAGATCGACCGCGGCCGCGCGGAGTCTGGTCACCATGGTCGACGGGGCAGCGCACAGACTCGCTGCCGCTGCGACCAACGCGAACTCGACGATCCAGGACGACCGACCCACGCGATTCCCTTCGCGATTAATAATCTCGTTCCCAGGCTACGCCTGGGAACGCCCCCCAACGAGGCTCCGCCTCATTCATCACGGCCAAGCCACATCATCTAGTAACCCGTAGCGCCAGCGAGGGAGAGAACCGGACCGCCCTCGCTGACGCTTCGGGTTACCTTTCGTTGGCATTCCGTAAAAAACAATGCGTGATCCCCAATGGAGTCGCATGCGAGATATCTCTTGTCCCCTTTGAAAAACTCGTCTCTAAGCCGCGCGATCACTGCTCTCCAGGCTGTCACGAAAACGACGCAGGTGTTCCGCGCAGATCGCGGCCCCCAGAATCGAGGCGTGGCGGGGATGATCGGCCCGGCGCACCGGAATCCCCAATTGCTCCTGGAGCAGCAGATCAAGCCCCGTCAGACAGGCGGCTCCGCCCGAAAGGACCAGCCCCGTTTCCGCCAGGTCGCCGACAAGCTCCGGATGGCACTGTTCGATCACCCGCTTGATTGCTCGCAACAATAGATTGAGCGGCTGCCGAAACGCCTCCTGCACGTCGCGTGTCGTCACGAGGCCCTTCCTCGGCACGCCGCTGCGCAGGTCCAGTCCGCTGACTTCGCCGCTCGATTCGGCATCCAGCGGCCAGGCCGAGCCGATTCGGAGCTTCAACTGTTCCGCAGTCGCCAGGCCCACTTTCAGCGAGTGAACGCCGCGCAGATGTTCCACGATGGCCGTGTCGAAGTCCTGTCCGCCGAAGCGCAGGGATTCGGAAGCCACGACCTCTGAAAGACTGAAGACGGCGATCTCGGTCGATCCCGCTCCGATGTGGCAGATCAGGCTGGCGAGGGGTTCGGAAATGGGAAGGCCGCAACCAATCGCGGCCGCTTTCGCCGTGGGAAGCAGGTAGACCGGCCCCGCGCCGGCCCGCTCCATGCTGTTAAAGACCGCGCGCCGTTCTACTGCCGTCGCCAGACCCGGAACCGGGATCACCAGCCGGGCACGTCCCATTGCCCCCAGACGTCCGGTTTTCCTCAGGAAATAGCGAAGCATGGCTTCGCACAGTTCGTAATCGGCGATCACGCCCCGTTCGATGGGGGCGCGAGCACTGATCGAATCGGGCGTCCGCCCTACCATCTGGCGAGCCAGGAGACCCACGGCTGTGCCGCGTCCCAGCACCTGCCGAGTTCCCTGATGCAGGGCCACCACGGCCGGCTCGTCCAGCACGACCCCTTCGCGGGGGACGGCAATGCGGACCGCTGAACTGCCGAGATCGACAGCCAAATCGGTGTTCAACCAGGACCGCCAGCGATGCCACATTCCGAACCGACCTTGCCAGACACCGCGCAACGCCAAAGCGCGGCGAGCGGGGGCGCCAATTAAAAACCGGCAAAAACAGCCGGTCTTGTAGTCAATTGGCGGCAAGAGGGCAAGACGGCCGCAACTCGCTTTCAGGAAACGAGTTGCAAACGATTCGGGTGTCACTGGCTTTGCCAGTGCGCCCTAAACGGCTCGGTCTAAACAGGTTGCACTGACAAAGCCAGCGACACGCTCGAAAGTGTTCCGTGGCGCGTCATCGCTACGGAGCGATCTTAAAGCCGTAGTCGGAGAGCTCCAGGAACAGGAAGATGATGCCGGTCAACAGCGCGGCGAGCGACACGAACAGCAGGCCGACATAGGCATCGGGAGTGGGATTGCCACTCTCAGAACTTCGTGGTGGCATTGTCACCCTTCTGAATGACGGCGTTCTTCGCCTTGAGGTCCGGAATCACACTGCCGACCGCCAGGTCCGGAGTGACGTAAGTCAGTTCAATCTGTCCGAGATACTTGGAACCGCGGAACAGCGTCAGCCGATGACCAATCTCCAGGCCATCGTCGGTTCCCGCCGAAATCTCCACCATTTCCGAAGCACCGCGCTCACCGGGGCTGATAGCCAGGACCACGGCGACCAACGGTTCAGCGGGCTGAGTGTTCACGACCATCTGCTTGGGATCGGTGGGCAGGCCCTTCGAGGCCAGGAAAGACCGCATCGTGGCGTTGTCGCGGAGGAGCGCCTCATAGCGTTCCCGAGTTGCCGTCAGCCGCAGGTTGAGCCCGAAGACTTCGTCGGCCAGGCTACGAACCTGTTCCACCTGCTGATCGCGGGAGGTTCGCAGTTCAGCGTTACGCTCACGCTGCAACTGGGCTTCCTGCACGCGCTCGCCCGCTTCGTCGGCGGAGAGCTGCGACTGGGTTCGCACGGCATCGAGCGAGGCCAGAAGCTGCTTGTTTTCCGCGTCCAGCGACTGATTTTCGTTCCGCAGGCTGGTCGCTTCGCCCGAAAGCTGCGTGATTTTATTGTTCAAGTCGGCTTCGGTGGCGGCCTTCTGGTTCTGCAGATCCTGCAACTGCGTCGACGCGTCGCGCAGATCGGCCTGGGCCTTCGCCAACTGCGTGGCCTTGGCCTCGGAATCGGCCCGCCAGTTCTTTTGCGCGGTGAAGACCGCCCCCGCGAATGCCATGAAGAGCACGCTGAAGAGCAGGTGCATCACGACAAGGATTTTGCCGACAAAAGTCATTTCTATCCCTCATTGCCGGGTTGGTCACGCCCGAGCTTGTTTCCGAGTCCGCAATCACTCCACCAGCCGCGCGGGGCTGGATCCGTCAGGGATTACTGGAAACCTTGTCCTGATCGTAAGTCGTGGAAATGGTCTTTTTGAGTTGCTGATTCCGCTTTTCCAGCCGCCGGACATTTTCCTTCAGACGAATCAATTCGTCATCCAAAGCCTTCTTCTGAACCTGGGCCACGTAGGCATCGGTCCGCAGCAGTTCGAGGAGGTTCTTCATGCGGAACCCCTCGTTGCGACGCTCAACGACAACCTGCATCACGGACTGGGTCTCGGCGGCCTTTTCAGCCTGCGCGGCGAGCATCTGCGATTCGCGAGTTCGAAGGTTCGTGAGCTCCTGCTCAAGCGCCTGCGAGCGAGCCGCGAGAGCTTTCTCATCCTGCTCTTTCAGCCGCGTGATTTCGGGAACCAGCGGCGCCTTTCGCTCGGTTTCCTGTTGAATCTGCTGGACTTGAGTTTGCAGATCCTGCGCCTGCCGCTGCAATGCGGCGACAACCACTTCGGCGAGAACCGGCGACGACGACACCTGCTGGTCCGACCGGCGATGGCGCACCGCATACGTCGTCTGCTCACCCGTCGAAACGGTGAGGACGAAATCGCGCGTGAAGGATTCCGACTTGGAAATGACATCCCAGTCGGGGCCGCCGGCGGTCAGGGCAATGGCAAACGCCATGAAGGCGAGACTGCCCGCCGCCACGAAGACCACCAGCGGTTTGGCGATTTTATTCATGTCGCAGAATTCGCTGACGCTGGAAAGAACGGGGCCAGGAACGGACGCCCACACTTGGCCGGGAACGACCAATCCCTGGTCAGACTATCGTCGATCCGGAAATCGTAACTCCGCCGAAAGACGGGTGTCAATCAGTTCCTTCCGTCTCAAACAACGGACGGCAAGGGATTAGCGGTTTTGACGCCCCCTCGACTGGCCGACTTCGCGGCATTTCCCGGTTGTCGCTGGCTTGCCGTCTTTGACGGTCCGGCCGATGATGCGGAGAATCGCATTTCCACGATCGGGTTCCCGGCTCTACGTGTCGATGGGCAGAGGCATCAGTCGATTCATTGTATCGAGACCGTGTTTCTACTCATTCCCACCCGTCACTTCGGGCCACTAGTCGGCGGGCCAATCCATGTCGAATTCCGAAGCGTACCGTATCGAAGACGAGCCGGGACGGCACACCGTGCTCACATTGCTGCCGCCGCTGAACGACGTCGACTGGGCCTCGCTGGAGCAGCTCGGCAACGAATTGCTGGAGCGAATCCGTCAGTCGGGACGCCCCTCGGTCCTGGTCGACCTGCTGGCGCTCCAATATATGGGCTCGGCGAAGATCGCCCTTCTGGTCCGAATTTTTAAGGCCGTCCGGGAACGATCGGGAACCTTTGTCGTGGTTTGCAACGACCCGCTGGTTCTCCAGGAGCTGCAACTGACCGGGCTCGCCAAATTGTGGACCATTGTTCCCGCCCGTGCCAGCAAGCGAAAACTCGCCCCGGAAGAGGCCGGCGCCTCGGCCCGCCGCGTGCGCGCGGCGGTGTTCACGACGGTCGGGCTGATTCACCTGGCGGTTGCCACCGTGATGGCGGGACTCGCCACGGCCCTGGAAGGCAATGCCGCCTGGGGCTTGCTCCTCACCTGTTTAATCCTCTCCATTCTCTCGTTGCTCGCGGCCGTGGCGACCTTCATGGGAGGAAGCGGACTGCGCAAGCTGGCTGGTCTGGTCGTCGTGCTGGCCGCGCTTCTAGGAGGTTGGGCCGGTATCGAACTGTCGAAATATAACATGCCATCGGTCGATCTCGGCGGCAGCCCTTCAAACACGATTGGTCTGCCGGAGTCGTCCACCGTGGAAAACACGGGAGAAGCCGAGACTCACGAAGCCGATGTTCCGGCAACGACGGAGGCGACTTCCCCCACCGTCATCGCTGACGAAAGCGAGTCCGCGATTCCCTCGGCCGAGAATCCCGAGAACTAGCGCCTCCCGCTGGACCAATCGCACGCCCGACAGGACACTGACCGAAGTGCCGGTCACCCGCCCCACACGAGAAGGCGCAGCCCATGAGCTCTGGAGTTCCCGCCGAAACCCGCCAGAAAGCCTTGCAGGAAGAGTTGCGCGAACTGGTCGACGTGGTTGGTCCCGCGCCGCTGGTCGACCTGCTTTTGGAACGCGCGTTTCAGTTACAGGCCACCGATATTCACTTCGAGCCGACCCGGACCGGTTTGCGAGTCCGGCTGCGCGTGGATGGAATTCTGCACGACATTCTCGAGCTGTCCGCCGAGCTGACTTCGCCCGTCATCAGCCGCATCAAACTGATGTCGGGCATGGATATCACCGAACGCCGGTTCGCACAGGACGGACATATTACCGGAGCCATGCTGCGCCATCAGCGCGATGTGCGCGTCGGCAGCGGTCCCACAATTCATGGCGAGCGGATCGTGCTGCGACTGATGCCCGATTCCCGTCAGTTTTCGCAGCTCAATGAACTGGGACTCGAGCCCGCCGAGGTGGAAGCCGTCCGCAAATCGCTCGCGCGGCCGCATGGCATGGTTTTGAGTGTCGGCCCGGTGGGAAGCGGCAAGAGCACGACCATGTACTCTTGCCTCGAGCTGCTCAATCATCCCGGACGAAGCCTGGTCACGATCGAAGACCCCGTCGAACGCCGCGTCGACGGCATTGCCCAGATCCAGATCGATCCGCGAATCGGCTTTTCATTCGTAGAGGCCCTGCGCGGAATTCTGCGGCAGGATCCCAACGTCGTGATGGTCGGAGAAATCCGCGATCCGGAAACGGCCCACATCGCGGTTCGGGCCGGACTGACGGGGATTCGCGTCCTCAGCACGCTCCACGCGAACGATACGGCGGCGACGATCGATGTCTTTCGGGAATTTGAAGTCCCGCCGATGTTCATCGCGGACAGCGTCAATTGCATCATCGCGCAGCGCCTGATGCGGAAAGTCTGCGAGCACTCGCGCGAAACCTACCGACCGGATGAAGCCGAGTGCCGGGTTCTCGGAATCGACCCCGCCCAGGCGGACACGCATCCGCTGTCGCGCGGAGTTCCCGCCGACTGCAATTTTCACACGGGCTATCTGGGAAGGGTCGGCGTTTTCGAAGTGCTGCCGGTCGACACCTCCATTCGTCAGGCGATTCTCGCCGGGAAATCGGCGAGCGAATTGCGGGCGATGGCGACCAGTCAGGGAATGGCCACGCTCGAGCAGTCGGCCGCGAAGAAAGTGCTAGCGGGCCAGACCACGGTCGAGGAAATGCACCGCGTGCTCATCATGGACTGATGGTGGAGAAACTGCCCCGATGCCCAACCGCCCCGGCGGGCTTGCCCCGCCGGACGGAAAGTTTGACGGCTAGAGGTCGTCCCTGAATCCCGTCCCGATTTCCAACTGCTCCCCTGCCGGCTTGCCCGGCAGGGGAGCCAAGTCCGGGCAATCCCGGCCGGTTGAGTGCCCGCCATCAAACTTTCGCTCCAGCCAGACAGCCCGGTGGGGGCTCGTGGGTGCCACTGCTGGCTTGCCAGCAGTGCAATTTAGGCGATTAGGATTGTGGATAACCAATCTCGCGAATTTCCGACTCCAATCCCTCCAAATCAACGTCCGGATTGAGCCCACTCACGACCGGGGCAGTGAGCGGACGATGCCCGTAAATGTGCTGAACCGTTTCTAGCGAGACTTCCCGCTCGTAGTAGTTCTCGGCCCACGCCTGGTATGTCTCTGGCTGGCCATCCAGCGGAGAGAGCAAGTCCTCGGAACCGTCCGGGTCCGACTGGTCCGGCGGATAGTCCACCGGTCCACATTGCCATCCACGATCACCGCACAGTCGCCAGATGCAGAACGTCACATCCCCGACACTGAAAGCGGGCTCCCGGAGACACGCCTCGAACTCGGCGGGTACGGTCCCCAGAATTCCCGGCCAGGGGCAAGGTGGGTTTTCGCGGCAGGGTGACATTGGAGATTCGTGAGCGAATCCTTTCACCCAGCATC
>JAHBXV010000024.1 GCA_019636285.1 Planctomycetaceae bacterium | reverse complement strand
AAGACCTGCGTGAGCGGGAAAGTCTGGTGCGTGTCATGATAGTTGTGCAAGGCAAGGCCCAACTGTTTCATGTTGTTGCGGCACTGCGTACGGCGGGCGGCTTCCCGCGCCTGCTGGACGGCGGGCAGCAGGAGCGCGATCAGGATCGCGATGATCGCAATGACCACAAGCAATTCAATAAGAGTGAAGGCATATCGCCTACGAAACAGTTGAATACTCATGAGCTGCCTTTCAAGGAGAATGAAGAGAATAATCGCGAAATTGAGAGAATCGGCAAGCAGTTGCCCGGAGATCTCCTTCGCAAAATTGAATGGAATTTCACCAAAGATAGGTAAGGATTGATCCTAATTCCGGAAAATGCTTCCGTCAACCAAGTCTTGACCGATTCGTGGAAGAACTTGCGGTGTTGGGAGAGAAGCCCCCACGAGAATTCCGCTCCTTTTCTCTATCGTGCGTCGGCCGAGGCGATCTGAAGGCTGACTCACACGTAACCCGCGAGGAAAGTCTCATTGACGTCTTTCGTTACCAGGGAGAGATCGATCATCGGGTGTCTCCGGGGGCAGCGATGATGGTTCGCCTGGCCCAGACAGGATCGTTGCGTGGCCGGATTCGAGTAGTCGCCATTCCTCCGATTGTCCCGCGACGTTAATTTCGTGTGTGGTCGTTTCCCCATTGGGCCACAACACATCTACGTAAATCTGCCGGATATCGGAGTCGACCGCCGCGAAAACCACTGGCGAATTGCTGGCCAGATAGCCTCCGTTCGTGTTGACCCATTGTACGTCCCGACGATCGCCGGATTGGACCGTCAGTCGTGAGCCGCGCGCGTCGCGATGGGACTTTGTTCCAGTCAGCCGTAATGTCACGCTCCGGCCTGGCGAGTGACATCGGTTTTCAAGCAGTGTCGCGGGTCCATGCTGCGCGACCATCACGATGTCGGGAAGCCCATCGCGATTGAGATCAGACACCGCGACCCCGCGTCCCAACCGCGGAATGGCGATGTCCGGCCCCACCGAATCCGTGACGTCGCGAAATCGCCCGCCTCCCAGGTTTTCGAAGACCTGTGCCGGCATCGTCCAGGGTTGAACGCCCGTTGGGTCGCGTTGAATATGACCGTTGGCGACGAAGAGGTCCATGTCGCCATCCAGGTCGAGATCGACCGCCTGTGTGCCGAAGCCGAGCAGATTCATTGACGGAACCGCCAGTCCCGACTCCCGTGACGAATCGACAAACTGCAAGTCGCCGCTGTTCAGATACAGTGTGTTCGCTTCCTGGTAGAAGTTGGTCACGAACAAGTCCGGCAGGCGGTTGCCATCAAAGTCAGCGAGGGCGATCCCCATCCCGGCTTGTGATCTTCCGTGCTCGTCGAGTGCGGTTCCCGATATCAGGCCCCAATCTTCAAAAGTGACGATTTTTGAACCGGCTTCGGTGATGTTCTGAAAGAGAAAGTTTGGGACACCGTCATTGGCCACGTAAATGTCGACACGCCCATCCTCGTCGAAGTCGCAGGTGACAACGCCGAGGCCTCGAGACAACGGGCGGCGAATTCCCGCTAGTTCCGATTCATCGCGATAGCCGCCCGATTCATCCGCCAGCCAGAGCCGATCCGGTTGCCCTGCGAACAGAGAAGGGTCGCAGGGAGAGTATTCCCCCTTCGCGTTCCGGCAGACGCGCAGACCCTCAACGTAATTGGTGAGGTACAGGTCGAGTGTGCCGTCGCCATTGAAGTCAGCAGCGGCGACGGATGTGGTCATTTCGCTTTCCGTCATCCCCAATTCCAGCGAGATTTCGCTGAACGTCCCGTCCCCTTCATTGCGGTAGAACAGATTGGGACCCAGATTCGAGACAAAGAGGTCTTCGTCGCCGTCGTTGTCGCAGTCGAAAACGGCACCACCCAGCCCGTACTGATTCGAACCGAGGCCTGATGTATGGGTGACGTCCGCGAACCGGCCGCCGCCCAGGTTTCGGAACAGACGATCTGTCTGCTTGTCATTTCTGGAATCGTAAGGTAACACGCAACCCTGAGGAAAATAGAGGTCTGACCAGCCATCACCATCAAAATCAATGACCAGAACACCTCCACCCATGCTTTCGATGAGATGCTGAAAGCCGGTCTCGCCGTTGAAATATTGAAAGTCGATTCCAGCGGACTCGTGAACGTCAACCAGCCGGATACGACTTGGTTTGGCCGTCGTGACGAGGGGGCCTTTTTGTTCGCGAGGGATTCTTGAACGAAGGGGTTGCGACGAGGCGGGCGAGGCTAACACAGGAGGGACGCCAGCCTGATCCGGGGATTGCCTCGCACGTTCCCTGGCTTTGCGGGCTTGCTCCGCGAACAACAAATTGGCGGGATTGCGGGCGAATATTTCCTCGTACCAAAGGGCGGCCTCGCCATGCCGTCCGAGACTTTCGAGAAGCGTTGCGATTCGCGACAGCACGTCCTCGGGAATGTCTCCCGAAGCAGCCGACTGCGTCAGCCGGATGCACAGGCGCTGAAGTTCATCCAGACGTGCGGCGCGATCCAGCAGTTGTGTTCCTTCGACTTGACGATTGAGCCGGGCCAGCAAACGACCGGCAAGATGCGCTGCTTCGAAATGATGAGGATCGACTTCCAAAACACTTCCGAGCAACTCGGCCGCACGCACGAGGTCTCCAGTCTCAAAGGTCGCCTTGCCGCACGCAAACGCCAACTGGTGGGACTTCTCGACGAGCGCCGACGAAGCGTCACAGGAGTGCTGGGCCTCGCCAGGCTGTTCTAGATCAATGAGCGCCAGAACCCGTTCAGCAGTGAGTGAAGGCGACGCTTGATCGGATACTACCTCGTCACAAATCGCGAGAGCATCGTTCGGTCGGTTGGCTTCGCGCAGTGCCGACGCCAAAGCGGTGCGACAATCCACATCGTCAGGGCGTTCCTGGAGACAGGCCGTCAACAGTCGAATTGTTTCTTCCGGCGGAAAGGTACTGTCCTGAGGTATGGTTAGAAAAACGAGCTCGTCAAGCGACAGTCGACGCCGCTCCGCGATCCAGCTCAATTGCTCGACAACGTCCGCGGGCTTTCGCAACATCCGATACACGCTGATCAGCCGCTCGCGCGCGGCGAGTGAGTCTGGATTCGCCTTGATCGCCGCTTCCAGCAGCCGACGGCTTACGTCCACGCGTCCTCGCTCGATCGCGAGACTTCCTTCCAGAAATCGGGCGGTGGCGAGTTCGTCGGCAGTCCCGTGGGTGATCGATCGCCAAGTTTTTGCCGCGCGGTCGGCATCTCCCTGTTCACGAAGGAGTTGCCCAAGGTACAGCCTCGCGCGGACATGTTCCGGCTCCGCGCGAAGGAGTTGACGCAGAATTCGGCCAGCCATGGCCAGGTCGTTGCGATCAAACGCGGCTTCGGCACGCGACAGGAGCCTCTCCGGAGAGGCATCCAAGGTTTCTCGTGACGGGCCGGATGACGACCACCATGTGAAAAGCGCTGCGATGACAGCGATTGCGGTGCCGGCGACAGCGAGCCAGACCCCGTGAGTGTGATGTGGGACGGCCATTTGTGAAGGTCGCGACGACAGACTTCGGAAAACACTTGAAGGGTCTCCGCACGGTACCTTCGGGGGGTACCGCGAGCAAGAGGACGAGTCGGAATAGGAGTAGTCAAGTGTCGAGACAGGCGAACAAGTTCGTCAATCTTTCTCGCTTGATACTCGACTCTCAATCAAATGGCTTCCCGTGGAATGGTTGTCGTTGAAGTCGCCGGGAAACAACGATCAATGCTTGTGGTCGTGGCCATGATCGTGCGTGATCTTTCCCGAGAATTGCTTGCCGTCGATCGTCACGACCAGCCGGGCGTTGATGCCTTCGGCATCGAGATCGCTCGCAAGATGTTCATCGCGGAGTTCGAATCGCGAGGATTTGCCGGGCGGGTCGCTGGTGTCTGGCTTTGCTGTCAGCTTGAACTGCTCGGCGGCTTGGTCATGGGTCAGATTGATCGTCACGTCTTCCGCCTCGATCGGCACTGCGTTTCGGGCGCTGCCGTCGAGAATGTAGATCGTCACCGTGCCGTCGTCACTATGGACCAGCTCGGCATGGTATTCCTCGTTACCCAGTTCGATGAGCGATCCGTGATGCGGGCCTTCGGACGCATGTCCGTGGTCATGATCGTCGTGTGCCTCGGCGCTGGCTGATGGCTTCGTGGCAGCGTTCTCCGCGCCAGGCTGGTCGGTACAACCGACGAACAACAGGGTGGCAATCAGGGATGCAACCGGAGCGGCAGCCTGAAAATGTCGGGAAGAAGAATCCATTCGCATTGGGGTTCCTTAGAAAAAGAGCGAACACTTTGTGAACTGGCGGTTTTCACGGGACCGGTCGACCAGCCCCGCGACGCGTTGCCGGAAGAAAAGATCACGATCCGGCCATTGAGTTTCCGGGAGGGCCGGAAGCAGTTTCGTCATGTTCGAAAAGTGGTGGATCACTGCGGGATTCGCGTACGACGCGCTCGGCCGATTTCAGGCCAAACAGCCAGAACAAGGCCGGATGGACGAAGAAGTCGAGCAGCGTCGAACTGACAACTCCTCCCAGAATGACCGTGGCGACGGGGTAGAGAATTTCCTTGCCTGGCTCGTCAGCAGCGAGAACAAGCGGAACAAGCCCGATTCCCGCTGTCAGAGCCGTCATCAGGACCGGGGCCAGACGCTCAAGCCCCGCACGAAGAATCATTTGCCGTGTCCACCCTTCCCCTTCGTAGCGCACCAGGTGCAGGTAATGGTTTAACAGCAAGATTCCATTTCGAGAGGCAATGCCCGTGAGCGAGACGAAGCCGACCATCGCGGCTATGGTCAGCGTTTGCCCGGTGATGACCAGGGCCACGACAGATCCAATGAATGCCATCGGAAGTGCGGCCATGACCTGTAACGAGAGATTGACCGAGCGAAACATCGAATACAAAGCCAGAAAAACTCCGGCCAGCGAGATGAGAAACAGAACCGCGATCAATCGACTGGCTGATTGCTGGCTCTCGAACTGACCGCTGAATTCCACGAAATAACCCTGCGGCAGACTTGCGACGATTGGCGCCAGCCTTGTTTGAAGATCCTGCGCGACATCGACCACCCCGCGTTCGGACACGTTGCACTGCAATACCACCCGACGGCGGACATTCTCGCGGTTGACGGTGTTCGGGCCGCCCGCCTCGTAGACTTTCGCCACGGATTCGAGAGGGATCTGACCACCGTCCGGGAGTTCGATGGTCAGCCGTTTGAGAGCTTCCAGATTCTCACGGGCCTGGTCGTGGAGCCTCACGAGCAGGTCGAACTGACGCTGACCGATCAGAATCTCGGAGACGACTTCTCCGTTCATGGCCGTGGCGATGAACTCGTTGACATCGCTCACCGACAATCCGTTGAGCAGCAGTTTGTCGCGATCGACCTCGATGCGCAACTGCGGAATCATGACCTGGGGTTCAACCATCGGATCGGCGACGCCGGGGACGGTCTGCATCGCCGATAGCATTTCATCGGCCTTCCGACGTAGCACACCGAGGTCATCCCCGTAAATCTTGATGCCGATCTGGGCTTTGACTCCCGAGATCATGTGGGAAATCAGGTGGGCGATCGGCTGCTCGGCCGCGGTGACGATGCCGGGGATATCGGCCATCGCTTCGCGAATTTCGTCCAGCGACTCTTCCCGGCCGCGCGGCGAATGAGGGCTCAGCTCGATGAGATATTCACTCATGTTGACCCCCTCGGCATGTTCATCGAGTTCCGCCCGTCCGGTGCGGCGACAGAATGAGTCGATGTCGGCGATCATCATGAGGCGCTGTTCGACGCGATTGTTGATGTCGTTCGACGTCGCGAGCGATGTTCCCGGCGGCAGGACGACGTTGAGTTGAATCGTCCCTTCGTTGAACGGCGGCAGAAAGTCTTTCTCCAGGCTCATGACGAACAACCCGGAGATCGCCACGAGAAGCAATGTCACGGCGAGATTCAGTCGTGGAAAGGCGAGACTGAAGCGAATCACCACGCTGGCAATCCCTTTGAGAATTCGCAGGACGAAACCATCGCGATCGTGATCGATCACGCGGGCGCTGGGCAGCAGCCAATACGAGAGAATCGGCGTGACCGTCAGCGAGACGAGGAGCGACGCCATGATCGAAACGATGTAGGCAATACCCAGTGGCGTGAACAGTCTGCCCTCCATCCCGGAGAGGGCGAAGAGCGGAACAAAGACCAGGCAGACAATTGTCGTCGCGAAGACCACCGAATTACGGACTTCCGTGCTGGCCTGATAGACGACCGTGAGCGGGTGCTTGGGATTCGGGGAATGACGGTTTTCTCGCAGGCGACGAAAGATATTTTCCACGTCCACGATGGCATCGTCGACCAGTTCCCCGATAGCGATGGCCAGCCCACCCAGAGTCATCGTGTTGATCGACAGTCCGAAAACCGAGAACACGACGGCCGTCACCGCCAGCGAGAGTGGAATCGCCGTGATCGTGATGAACGTCGTGCGAAAATTCATCAGAAACAGAAACAGAATGACAACGACAAGAATGCCGCCATCGCGAAGGGCTTCGATGACATTGTCGATCGCCCGTTCAATGAAGTCTTTCTGCGAATAAGTCGGTTCAATCCGAACGTCGGGTGGAAGACCGGACTGCATGTCCTCGATGGCCTTCAGAACTTGCTCGGTGAGCAGCCGCGTATCGGCCCCGGGTTGCTTGTTAATGGTAAGAACCACCGCCGGTCCACCCGAAAAACTGCCTCCATGGTCTGTCGAACGGTCCGTCGCGCGACGCACGAAAACACTGCTGTCGCCGCGTTTGGTTTGCGGTCCTTCCACGACTTTCGCAACCTGCTCCAGCGCGATCGGCCGCCCATCGCGATTCGCGACGACGACTTTCCGCAGGTCGTCCAGGGTTTGAATGCGGCCCAGCGCCCGCACAAGCAGTTCGTTCGGGCCTTGCTGGTCGAGGTAGCCACCCGTGGCGTTCTCGTTACTGTCGACGACGGCTTGTTTCACCTGTTGCAAGGTCACGCCAAATCTCAAGAGCGAGTCGGGGTCGACGAGAACCTGGAACTGCTTGCGTCCGCCGCCCATGGTGAAGACCTGCGAAACGCCGGGAATCGTGAGCAACCGCTGCCGGACAACCCAGTCGGCCAGCGTCCGGAGCTCCATGGGGCCGGTGCTGCCGTCATCGCTCCACATCCCCAGAATCAGCACCTGTCCCATCACCGACGAGATCGGGGCCAGCGTCGGCATCACGCCGGCGGGCATGCGGTCCTGAACCAGTTGCAGTCGCTCCATGACGATCTGCCGGTCCGTATAAATGTCCGTTCCCCAGTCGAATTCGACATAGATCACGGAGATTCCAATGCCCGACGAACTGCGGACCGCCTGAACGCCATTGGCGCCGTTCATGGCAGTTTCGATGGGAAAGGTCACCAACGTCTCGACTTCTTCCGGGGCGAGCCCCGGTGCCTCGGTCATGATGACGACGCGCGGGCGATTGAGATCCGGAAAGACATCGATCGTGGCGTGAAACGCCTGCCAGGTTCCATAACCCAGCAGCAAGACGGCAATCGCCATCACGACCATCTGCTGGCGCAACGCGAATCGAATGACGGCATTCAGCACAATGGCTCTCCCGATCAGTGACTGTGCCCGGCGTGCGGATCGACTCCGCCGCCGGCCTTGTTCTTGAGAGCCATCAACAATTGATGCGCGCCGCGCAGCGCGACCACATCCCCCGGAAAGATGGACCCGTCGTTTTTAATGACCGCGCGGGACTGATCTCGATACGCCACATGGACAGGAACCTGGTCGAAGTGGTTCCCGTTCTGCTGGAAGACAAATGTTTCGGCTCCATCCGAAGCGACCGCATCGACCGGCAGCACGATCTGGTCCCGCCATTCCTCGACGGGAACTCGAAGCTGCAAGCGCTGCCCCGGACGGAATTGCCACTCGATGAATCTCAGCCCGTTGGGTGAAGGAATGTCGCGAAGCAACTGGTTTGGCAGTCGGACGAAAAACGAAAGCGATCGGGATTCGATGCTCACATTGCTAGCCGTATAGAGCAGCTCAAGGTCGGCGACCTCCTCGATTTCCGGACCCGCGTAGTCGAAGACGGCCGTGACCCTCCATCCTTTCGCCGCCGCCGTTGCGAGGAGGTTGGCATCCTGCTCGAAAGCGCGCCCTTCGATATAGAGTTCCGACATATCCCCCAGAACGGCCAACGTCGTACCAGCCGCCACGCGTTCCCCCTTGCTCACGAGCACTTCCTGCAAGATGAGCGGCGTATTCTCGATCGGTTTCGGTTCTGCCACGGCGTCATTGAGAGCCGCGGGGGCTCCGTCGTCAGTCCCGGATGATGCGGGCAACTGGCCGCCAGTGAGTTCCAATTCGTCGTGGTCATGTCGGTCGGGTGTGGGAACACGAATCTGCAATTCACCGAGCAGTCGCCGATGATCAACAATGTCCTGAATCTGTCGATCGGAGACTCCCTGCAATCGCAGCGCTTCCTTCTGCGCCGCCATGAGAACTTCGAGTTTGTCTCGAGCGTATTGCCGTTCGAGCAACGTTTTCTGCGCGACGGCTCCCGACTTCGCGATTTCCGTCAATCGAGCGATCTCTTTGTTCTCGACTTCAATTTCACCCAGTGTTTTGAGGAGAGAGGTTTGCGTCCCGACAAGCTCTTCTGCCGTAATGCGGATCTCGAAGAGAAGCATGCCTGGCATGACCGCTTCGCCTCGGACCGCGTGAACATGAGTAATAGCGCCTGACATCGGCGTGGAAACCTGGATTCGCGTCCGTCCGGGCCGCTCGACGACGATGGCCGGTACAGTGATCGAACGGAAGTAGGTCTCCAGTCGCACTGGAGTCAGGAATTCTTCCGTCAGTCCGATGTTCTTCATCGCTTGTGGGGACAGCTCGAGCGAATTCCCGGCGTCATGCGCATGCTCATGGTCGCCGTGGTCATGTCCGGCGGGGTCGCTCGCTGCTCCTTGCGAATCATGAGCGGACGAATTTGAACTTCGTCGAGCCGCGATGGTCGCGCTGGCCCAGTGGCTGGCAGCAGGCCACCACCGGTTGAACGTCACCGCCCCGATAACCAGGACAGCAAGACCACCGGCTATCCACAGCCAGTTCGCGGAGAGGGAACGGAAGGGGAGTTTGATGGGCATACAAGCTCGCAGTCGAGACGCAGCCCCGCGCCAACGATCTGTGCGGGGTGCGAATGGGTCTGGATTTAAACATCAGTCACGTTCGCATCGACCGCGCGGTCGAAATCCGTGACAAGACCTCAGAGGAGATGGCGGCAATCGACCGTCGCAAGAAACGGACGGCGAGCACCATGGCAGGCTCGCGGAAAGTCTCCGATTCCCGGGTGTTCCCAAGGAATGCGAATGTCTGACGAGCCCGAAGGACGCGGCTAAATCAGCCAGACCTGTGTCTGCGCGCACCGCTCCCGTGCAGAAAGAGAGTGCATGGATTCCTGCCGATAGTCTTCCAAGGCCGGAAGGAACGGCAACACCATCGGAGTCTCGGCAATGGCAAAGGGCGTGACAGCTTGCCGCGCAAGACTGGTCAACTGCGGCATGGTCGTGATGGCCATCGCGATGCCATCGCAGCGGTCATCCTGACACGGCGAATCAGCCGGTCGCTCAGACATCGGTTCGCCGTCGTTCTGCTGACCTAATGGCTGTGAATGGGCGGCGTGCGAATGAAACGGGCAGCCGGGGTGGTCGTGCTCATGCCGAGTGACCAGCGCTACATCATCGGAGAGGGTCGCCGCGGCGTGAGGTCCATCCGGGCTCGCATGCACATGATGCCAGCAGCACCCGAAGATGCTGTGAAACAGCATCGGGAGCAGTGCAAGCAGGCTGGCGATTCTTCCGTTCATGGTCCGGCGACAATCTGATTTCGAAACGAGACGCGACTCGATGCAGTCAACGAAACTTGAGTCTCCGGCATTCGAGGGAATGGGTCAATGGGTTTTTTGACGGAATCAGGCCGTCGCGATATCAGCTCACGAAAATGGAATTGGAATTGGAATACTCCGAACGCTGCTGCAAAGAGTGTTGAGCCGCAATGGCCTTCGTGATTGCAGTTTCATCGCATTTCGATCGCGATTGATCGATAAGCACGGAGGGACGCAGCGTTGCGACGCGATCCCTTTTACTATTGGCCTTCCGGGCGTGCCTGAATGTCATAGCACAACAGCACGTTGTTCTCGCGCAGGTAGAGCTTGCCATCCAGAATGACCGGGTGCGCCCAACTCGGGCGCTCGCCGCTGCCGGGAACCTTGAACGAGCCCGTCTCGACGTAGTCGTCCGCGCTGGCCGGTGCGAGCACCATGGTTCCGTCCGCGAAATGAAGGTAAAGGCATCCGTCGGCGGCTGCGATTGCAATCGATCCGCGTCCCGAACCCCGCTTTTTCCAGACAACATCCCCCGTCATGAGGTTGGCGCAGTACGGAATTCCCGCGTCATCCGAGTCGGCAAAGAGATGGTCGCCGACCAGCACGACGCCGCCATGTTTGTTGGCCAGTTCGGGCGTCACGGGGTAAATCTCTTCAATCGCGACGTTTCCTTGCCCATCTTCTTTCTGCCTCAGTAACGCCCCGCCACGCTTATACCCGGCGGCGAAGAAAACGAGGTCATCACGCACGATCGGTGTCGGAATCACCGCCGTTGTGCGGTCGATGGGATAAGACCAGAGCAGTTTTCCATCGCTGGCCCGCACGCCGAGCGCGCCGCTCCCCGTTGTCTGCACATAAACTCGCGTCCCGCCGACTTCGGAAATGACAATGGAAGCATGTCCGGCACCTCGGTCCCCTTCCCGAACCGTGGTCCAGACCGTCTCGCCCGTTTCCTTGTTCAACGCGACCATGGTGCTCTGCTCGCCCCCGGGCGTGCAGACCAGCCAATCCCCATCGATGAGCGGCGACTCGCTGTAGCCCCATCCATCGGCCTTCTTGCCACCAAAGTCACTCTTCAGGTCTTTTCGCCAGACTTCCTTCCCCGTCGATGATTCGCAGCAGATGAGTGTTCCCTGGGCCGTCAGCGCGTACACTCGATCCCCATCGACCGTGGGCGTGCTTCGGGAACTCTGCCACGTGGGAGAGCCTTCCTGCCAGGCCGGACCGGTGCGCGTGGCCCACAGCCGGCTTCCGTCAGCACGACTCAGACACATCAGATACTCATCGGCGTCATCGACTCCTGTGATGCCATCGCCGACCAGATAGATGCGGTCTCCGGCAATGGCAGGGCTCGTGTAACCCCGCCCGGTTCCTTCCGACTTCCAGGCCAGCAGCGGACCGTCGGCTGGCCATGCCTGAAGCAGCCCCGATTCCTGCGATACGGCTGTCCGGTCAGCTCCGCGAAACGTCGGCCAGTCGCCAGCGTCGGCCAAGGATGGCATTGCGAACCAAGCCGTCGTCAGCAGCGCTTTCACGAAGAATCGTCCGTCCTGCATCGTCTCGAAACTCCTGTTCCTGAATTCATTAACTTCGTTTCGCGGAATCATCACTCCAGTACAGCCGATGGCGGCGGCGAATGCGAGCGATCGACATAAAACCGGGCACGTTCCGATCGACTTCCTCGGAATACGTCCCCCTCTCCGCTGATCCGCCGTGCAGGAGTGCCGAGGTGGGGATTCTGACGGTCCCGCGATATCGTGTGGTGTCATCGGCTCGCGTTCGTGAATCCACTCCGAGAGGGACACCGTGAAAGACTGTTCGTCGCGAATTGCCATTTGGCTGATCGGATTGCTGGCACTCGTGCGGCCGGGGGCCGCTGACGATGAGCGATTTTCAGCCGAGCTCATCTTTCCGCTCAATGCTCAGCACAATCACGCCCCAGGCATTGCGGAACTGGCTGATGGCTCTTTGTTCGTAACCTGGTATCGCGGATCGGGCGAGCGACGTGCTGACGACGTAGTGGTCCTGGGCGCGCGGCGGCCGGCGGGACAAAGTGAGTGGAGCGCCGAGTTTCCCATCGCCGATACGCCCGGCTTTCCCGACTGCAACACGTGCCTCATGGTCGACGACCGCGGTCGGCTGTGGGTTTTCTGGCCGATCATCATCGCGAACACCTGGGAATCCTGCCTGACCCGCTTTCAGGTGGCCGACAACCCTGTGGGCACCGGGGCGCCCGCTTGGAACCGCAGCGATGTGATGTTTCTAAAGCCGGCCGACTTTGGCGAGCGTGGGCGGCAAGAACTCGATGCCGTACTCGCGCGTCTGCCGGAACAGCCGACCGGACAGTTGAAGCGCGCGATCGATGAGGCGCGTATCAAACTCGGCGACAAACTCTATCAGCGTCTCGGCTGGCAGCCGCGCTGCAAACCCACAACGCTCCCGTCAGGCCGAATCCTCTTGCCGCTATACAGCGATACCTTCTCAATCGGCCTCATGGCGATTAGCGATGACGAAGGGGCGACCTGGCATGCCTCGGAGCCACTGTTGGGATTCGGCGCCATTCAACCATCAGTTGTTCGTAGGGACGATGGCACCCTTGTTGCGTACATGCGCGAGAACGGCCCGCTCAATAAGATCCGCGTCTCCGAGTCGAAAGACGATGGCGAGACCTGGGGCCCCGTGGGGACCATCGACCTCCCGAACCCCGGTTCAGGACTCGATGCCGTCCGCTTGAAATCAGGAGCCTGGGCACTGGTTTACAACGACCTGCAAAACGGCCGCAACCAATTGGCAGTGTCGCTATCGGATGATGAAGGCAAGACCTGGCCAACAACTCGACATCTCGAACGCCATGAAACGGGAAGTTACCACTACCCGGCCATCATTCAGGCCAAAGATGGAACAATTCACGTCGCCTACAGCTACTTCGTCGAGGGCGGCAAGAGCATGAAGCACGCCGAATTCAACGAAGCCTGGATTCGCGCCGGCGAGTAGCCTTCACGGAAAACTCAATCTTACGGTACGCAGGCTAAGGCTGGCCGACCGCCATGCCCTTGCCTACCATCGTCCCGAGCGATCATCGCGAGTCGTGGACGCTGCACGGGAATTCATTTCTTCCAAGGAAAATGCGAGATGAAGACGGGATGGGCAACGAAGGGCGGGCTCTCCACGGCAAGCACACTGATCGCGGGCTGCCTGATGGCCGCGACCACCGTCACCGCCGCCGATCTCAAGACCGAAAACGTCGTGCTCATCACGACCGATGGCTTGCGCTGGCAGGAAGTCTTTACCGGTGCCGAGAAAGAACTCATCAGCAAAACACCCGGCGGCGTCGCCGACGTGCCCACGCTCGAATCAAAATACTGGCGCGAGACGCCCGAGGAACGTCGCGCCGCCCTACTCCCGTTCTTCTGGAACACGATTGCTCGCGAGGGACAGCTCTTCGGGAACCTGGATAAAGGGAGTTCATCGAAGATTACGAACACGATGAAGTTCTCTTATCCCGGGTACAACGAGATTCTGACGGGCTTCTTCGATCCCCGCATCGACAGCAATGCGAAGAAGCCGAACGAAAACTTTACCGTTCTGGAATGGCTCCATCGCAAACCGGCCTTTGACGGTAAAGTCGCCGCGTACAGTGCCTGGGACGTGACCCCCTATATCATCAATCGGGAACGCTGCCAGTTCCCGGTCATGGGGGGCTGGGAACCGCTGCCCGAGCCCAATCCTAACCCCCGGCAGCAGTTGCTCAATGAACTGATCGCGGATACGACACGGCCGAACTCGGCGGAAGTGATCGACTCCATTCTGTATCAGGCGGCTCGTGAACATCTTGAGCGCCACAAGCCGCGGGTCATGTACATTGGGTTTCTGGAAACGGATGCCTGGGGTCATGCCGGTCGCTACGACAACTTACTTACCTCCGCGAATGCCGTCGATCAGTACATTCAGCGCATCTGGGAACTGCTACAGTCGATTGATCAATACCGCGACAAGACAACGCTCATCATCTCGACCGACCACGGACGCGGCACCGGTCCGACGGACTGGAAAAATCATGGCAAGACGATTGTCGGCTGCGAAGAGATGTGGATGGCTTTCCTCGGGCCGGACACTCCTCCGCTCGGCGAACGCACGAACTGCGATCCCGTCACGCAAAGCCAGATCGCCGCGACGCTGGCGGCATTTCTGGGAGAAGACTATCACGCGGCGGAACCGCGCTCGGGAGCGGTGATTTCCGACGTCCTGCCCCCCAAACCATAAATCGGCAGGATTACTGCTACCGCTATTCGGCCGGTCCACATTGATATTCGCCAAGGTCATGCACCATGAAGTACCAGCCACTCTGGCTCGCGATTCTGATGGCCGGTGGTCTAGTGACGGGAGCGCGGGCTGACGAGCGTCCCAATATTGTCTTTTTCCTGTCGGACGACCAGACGACCAGTACGATCGGCTGTTACGGTAACGAGCAGATTCAAACGCCCCAGATCGATGCCCTCGCCGCGAACGGGACGCGGTTCGCCAATGCGTTTGTCAGTCAGCCGATCTGCTGGGTCAGCCGCACCACTCTCCTCACCGGGTTGTACGGCCGCGCGTACGGGACGCCGGACAATCCCGAACAGACGCGGCCCGATGCGGCAGCGACGCTGAATTCCGACATTCTCCGTCGGCACGGCTATCGCACAGGCTTCTACGGGAAATGGCACGCAAAAATGCCACCCGGCTATCGCAACGCCGACCACTTCGACGAGTTCGAGGCGATCGACCGCAATCCCTACTACAAGCGGCAGCCGGATGGCAGCCTGCGGCACGAGACCGACCTGGTCATCGATCGGGGGATTGAGTTCCTGAAGTCCCAGCCAAAGGACCAGCCCTTTGCCCTGAATCTATGGTTTAACGCCTGCCATGCCGAAGATAGTGACCGCCGACCGGGGATCGGCCATTTTCCGTGGCCGGAATCGACAGCCGGAATGTACGAGGATCTCGAAATCCCGCCACCCCGCCTGAGCGATCCCGCGATCTTCGACGCCCTGCCCGACTTCCTGCGAACGACCCTCAACCGCGAGCGTTACTTCTGGCGCTGGAACACGCCCTGGAAATATCAGGTCAACATGCGGGCCTACTATCGGATGGCGTCAGGCATCGATAACGCGATCGGCCGGTTTCTGGCCGCCCTTCAGGATGCGGGGCTCGCGGACAACACCATCGTCGTCTACTCCGCCGACAATGGCTATTACATGGCAAACCGCGGCCTCACCGGAAAGTGGTCGCATTATGACAATGCGCTGCGAGTACCGCTGATCGTGATGGATCCGCGAGTTCCGCAGGATCGGCGTGGACGTGTGAGCGAGGCGATCGCTCTCAACGTTGATCTCCCGGCGACGTTTCTCGACTGGGCCGGAATTCCAATCCCCGAACAGTATCAGGGACGAAGCCTGAAACCGGTTGTTTTCGGCGAGACTCCGGCCGACTGGCGGACCGAATCGTTCCACGAGCACTTTGCTGTTCGCAACCGCATTCCGGCATTTGAAGGCGTGCGAACGGAACGCTTCAAGTACGCGCGCTACATTGACCAGGACAACTACGAATTCCTTCATGATCTGAAGAGTGATCCCGACGAACTGGTCAATCTCGCGAGCGACCCCGCCCACGCGGAAGCTCTTCAGATGTTGCGTGACCGGACATCGGCAATCGTTCAGAGTGTAGGTGGCAAACTCGATCCGTTGAAGGGGCCATTTCAGAAATCGACCGACCCCTATCCAGTTGCCTCGGCTGCCGTGGGAACGAAGCCCGATGCCGAGGGATTCGTCAATCTCTTCGACGGCAAATCCCTGCGCGGCTGGGAGGGTGACCCACAATACTGGTCCGTGAAAGACGGCGCGATCACCGGCGTGACGGATGGCACTCTCAAAATGAATCGCTTCTTGACGTGGACCGGGTCGACGATTCGCAACTTTGAATTGCGGGTTCAGGTCAAGGTGACGCCGGGCGGGAACAGCGGCATTCAATATCGCGGCATCCCCCGCCCCGACCTCGGCCTTGATATTGTGACCGGCTATCAGTGCGATGTTGTCGCGAACGTGCCCGAATACAACGGCATGCTCTACGAAGAACGCGGCCGCCGGATTTTGTCACACACGGGCGAGCGCGTGATTATCGACGGCGACGGTCAGCCCTGGGTGGTCGGCACCATGCCCGTTCAGCAGTTTGCGCCGGATGAGTGGCACGAATTTCGTGTGCTGCTAGAAGGAGTTCATCACCAGCACTGGATCGACGGCCACCAGACTGCTGACCTCTACGATTTTGATGCCAAAGGCCGCAGCCTCGAGGGAGTGCTCGCCGTGCAGGTTCATGTCGGTCCGCCCATGACAATCCAGTATCGCGACGTCCGAATCAGGCACTTGCCCGATGACCTGCCCTTGGAATCGGCAGAAAATCATCCAATCCCGGCAACCGCATACGGCGTGAAGCCGCAGGGGAAACTGCCGAAGGACTGGCAGCCGCCGGTTTATGGAGAACGCGGAAAGAAGTAAGAAGCGATTCCCGCTGGGTCGCGGCTAGTAGTCGGCGCTCTGGAGGCTTCGTAGCACCGAGGTTTGCCACTCTTTCAGTCGCGTGGCCAACTCATCGGCACGCTCCGGACGCTCTTCAGCCAGGTTTTTTGTCTCGCCGGGGTCAGTCGACAAATCGAAGAACTCGTGCTGGAGCTTTCCTCGCTTTTCCTCGAGCACCAGTTTCTCATCCCCAACGATAATCGAGCGCGGGCCGCGATAGTCGATGTCCTCAATCGGTGGCTGGCGGTAATTCGTGAAGTCTCGCGTCAGCTTTCCCGCCATTTTCTTCACGAGCGGCGTGGTTCCCTCCTGCAGCGCAGGATCGAGGTAAGGAATCGGAGTGATTCCCTCGAAGCGGCTGACATCGTACATCCAGAAAGTCAGCGGTCGTGGGCGAACTGGCGTGACCGATTCATCTTCCAGCACTGCGGCCAGGTTGATGCCATCCAGCGGACGATCGGGCAGCGGCTGGTTCACGAGAGCGCACAGTGTGGGGAGCAGATCACTTGTCGAAGCGCGCATCGTCACCCGACGGGGCTTCTGAATTTTCGCCGGCCATTCGACCAGGCCTGGGACGAGCGTGCCGGCTTCGTAGATCTCGCTCTTCACGCCGCGGTGCGGCGAGGCCAGCGAAGCATCCGGCGAGGTGCCGTTATCACCGCAATAGAACACAATTGTATTGTCGCGCAGTCCTGCTTCGGTCAGATGCTTTCGCAACCGTCCGATGGCCCGGTCCATGGCGGTAATCTCGGCATACCGCTCGCGGAGCACATCTCCCAGCGGACGCGTGACCTGGTCGCCAGTTTCGTTCGAAGTCAGTTTGACCTTCCGGTCGTACTTCACGGGCAAGTCGCCGTACAGAGCCAGATCTTCCGGTAAACCGCTGTAAGGTTCGTGCGGAGAACCAAACCAGATCACCGTCAACGATGGTTTGCAGTTGGCATGGGAGCGGTCGATGAAGTCGATCGCCTCGCGAACCAGAATCTCCGAACTCTCGCCGGGAAACAGTTCCGGATCGCCGCCGTTGCGTGACAATTGCGGGTTGAGTTCGAAGAAATTGTCGTGGGACAGCCACTCATCGAAGCCCATCCCTCCCGGACTGACTGGCGAAGCCACCTTCACCGCACCGACATGCCATTTGCCGAAGTGACCGGTCCGATAGCCAGCCTGGCGAGCGATGTGGGCAATCGTGATCTCTTCCGGCCGCAGAGACCAGCCGGGAGTAAACGTCCCCATGCGGTTGGGATGCCGCCCGGTCAGAAAACTGGCCCGTGTCGGCGAGCAGTTCGGATGCCCGGCGTAAAAGCGCTCAAAATTCAGCCCCTGTGCCGCCATCTCATCAAGGATCGGCGTCTTCACATGCGGATGGCCGTTATATCCCGTCTCCTCCCAGCCATGGTCGTCTCCCATCATGAGCACGATGTTCGGCAACTCGGCTGCCGAGGCGGCTGACGCGAGTGCCATGGCCAGAACGGCGAACACGGACTTGGCGATCCGATGAAGCATGGGGTTCTCACTGCTGAATTCGGGCACACCTAATACTTAATGCTTAATAATTAATACTTAATACTATCGTGTGTTCGCGACCGCGGATGATACGTTGACCTCTATGGGTTCTTCGCAACAATCTCGTCGAGGAACTTGAAGAACTCAACAGTGACCGGATCATCGGGAAGACCAAGATCGTCGTTCAGTCGACTATGGTTGCTATCCCCTTTGCCGACCGCGCGAGCGGGAATGTCAGCACTCTTCAAGACCGACTCCAGCCGACGAGCCTGGACGTTCGTCTCGGGATTGCCCGGAAAATACAGGATCAGGAACGGCGGGATATTCTTTCCCGGGGCGACATGGGTGACGGCCGAAAAATCGATATGCTTCTGCGGATCGTTGCCGAACTTCTGACGATGCCCAAACGTCGGCATCGCGCCGCCATAAATGGCCTGCCGATGTTCGGCAGTGAGAATGATTTTCGGGATGTCGTACGTATCTCCATCGACGGGGATGCTTCCACGAAGGGCCGTGAACGGAACGCCTTCCTTCTTGAGGTAGCGGTCATCAATACAGATGAGCGCGGCCAGTTGTGCTCCGGCCGAGTGCCCTCCCACGAAGATGCGATTGGGGTCGCCGCCAGATTCCGCAATGTGCCGATAGACCCAGCCCAGCGAACTCGCGATGTCGGCTGTCAGTTCTTCCATGGTGACTTCCGGCAGCAGGCGATAATTCGTGGAAACAAATACGAAGCCGCGATCTGTGAGCACCTTTGGCTTGAGCGCGACGTCGGATTTGTCGCCGACGGTCCACCCGCCGCCATGAATCCAGAACATGACCGGAAGTTTTTTCGACGATGGAGCCGACGGCGTGTAGATGTCCAGCAAATGACGGGCGTGGCCGTTCTCGCGGTACGGGATATCGGCTTTCTTTTCCTGGGCAAACAAAGTGCTGCCGGTCACAAGGCAGATTGCGGCGACGGCGAGGCCCAATCGTTGCTGCATGGGTTTCATCTTCATCCAGAGGATTCGGATCGCAAGAACGGGTCGCGAATTCGGCCCGAACAGTCTCCAGAAGATAGCCGCCCCGATCGTGGAACGCATCTTCGCTTGGGTCAGAGAGCTGACGAGCGCCGACGCAGCACGATGAAATAGCCGTCGGTCTGGTCGGGAAGCAGTTCCCACTCATCGGGATGGTCCCGGTATTCGGGAACCTCCTCCGGACGACGAATGCGGCTGTAGGGATGCCGGGTATCGATCACGATGTAGTCAGTGTCGGGTGGAGCGCCGGTCTTGCCGCCGCTCACCTTGCGGGCAAAGTCGCTGTAGTCATACGACCGTTCGTGGTGCGTAAATCGGGGGTGAACGAAGTCGGTCGACGCGACGCGGGCTGTTCGCGGAATGTGCGACTCAATCTTGGCGAACTCGTCAGCCCGACGAGTGTCGGCATACAGCTTTCGCCAGTTCCATTCGGTCCCAAAGTCCCAGAACGGCAGACTCCACGGACCAATGCTGAAAAAGACCGCCGTTGCCAGCGACGACGTCCATGTCAGATGACTCGCCAGCGCGAGCGCTCGCGGTGACTTCGACCATTCGATCAGTCGTGCCATTCCCACTGGCAGAGCCCAGAAAACGATTGCGACCAGCGGGGCATGGAACTGATGCCGTGGATCGGGGGCGAGTTCGTTCAGGCAAAGCATCGCGAACGTCGGGGCTCCGACGCTCCATCGCTCGGGGGCCAACAGAGGTAGACCTGCCAGCGGAACCAGGAGAGCCAGCGCATAGAGGGCCGTGTCATGCGTTGCGAGTGCTCCAAGGAAGCGATCGGGACGTGTCAGGATCGCGATCGCAATTTCTTCCGGTGTTTTGCCGAACTGTTGGAAGTAGCTGGCATAGTGAACTTCAGCCCCCGAGCGGAAATAGGGAATGATCACCCGGGTCGAGAGAACGAGGTAGCCCGCGCTGAGCACGAACAGGAAGCCGCCTGCAACTTTCCAGTTGTTGCGTTTCTCGCGCCAACCGGTCACCGCGACCCACAACCCCAGCATCGCCAGAACAATCGAATAGTCTTCCTTCACCGTTAGCGTAAGGGCCGCGAAAATCAGTCCCCCGGTGAGACGGCGGGCATCGAGACGTTCCAATCCTGCCAGCAGCAGCGGCAAGCCAAACGCTTCCGGCCGAAACGTCTTGAGGTCGATCTCGATATCGAGGAACTGAGTAGGAAAATAGCTCAGGTAGACTGCCGCCACGCAGACGGCAGCCAGCCGTGATCGAGTGTGCCGGAAGACCATCCAGGCGACCGGAATCGCGCCGGCGGCAATGGCCAGGGATTCGCACAATTCGAGCAGGAGATGCGAGGGCCAGATGACATACAGCGGCAACAGGGCGAGGTGAATGACCTGAATGTGTTCCCCGAGAAACAATCCCTGGTCGAGATAGCTGCGAAAGCCTTTGCCATGCAGCACGTTCCACAGGTGTTCCTCGTACATGGCTGAGTCGCCGTGCGGAACGAGGAGGTTCCAGTACAGCATCCAGTTCATGGAAACGAAGACGACCGTGTAGATCCCCGCGAGAACAATCACGCCGCGCCATGGAAAGGTCTGTTCCAAAGGAGGATCAGTTTGTCGCGACAGGATTGAAAGCGTGGTCGAGGCACCCGCCGCGACACAGGCCCCCAGCCAGAACTGCGGCGATATTTCCATCAGCGTGGCGAGCGACGTCCAACCGACGGCATGGGTGAGGATCCAGACCCAATCCCAAAGCCCGATCGCCGCGAACGCGGCGCCCCACCCAATGGCACAGGTTGCATAGTCAGCCGCGTTCGCGTCTTTACGGAGGAGCCGCAGGCCTCCCCACGACAACAGAACGAGCACCACGAAAAGCGCGGTGGCGAGGACGAACAGCAGGCCATAACTCAGTTCGACTGAATCCGGCATGCCACCCGTGATGGGATCGACGGTCGCACCGGTCCACCACATCCACAGCGGGGTACTGACAAATTGCGTGGCGAGCGTTCGCGACGAGAACCAGCTTTGCCACGTTTCCGCCAGCAGCAGCGGTCCCACCACGGCGAGCGCGCCGGCCCAAATGGAGGGATGGCGATCGGCGATGGGATGTGACGTCTTCACGAACGGTTACCAGCGGCATTCACGACCCTTTGGGAAAGGGCCTTAGCCAATACGGTCTTTGCCCATCCAAGGCTGAAGAGCCTTGGGAATCCGGACGGAGCCGTCGGCTTCCTGGTGGTTCTCCAGCACGGCAATCATGGCTCTGGTCACGGCGACGGCTGTCCCATTGAGGGTGTGAACGTACTGTGTCCCCTTTTTCTCGGGAGACTTGCACCGTGTTCCCAGCCGTCGTGCCTGAAAGTCGGTGCAGTTTGACGCCGACGTGACTTCACCCCATTCGCCGCGGCCGGGCATCCAGGCTTCGAGGTCATACTTGCGATAGGCGGGACCACCCAGGTCACCCGTGCAGATATCGACAACGCGGTAGGGGATCTCCAGTTGCTGGAAGATGTCTTCCTCGATAGCGACGATCTTCTGGTGGACCTCGTCCGAGGCTTCCAGCGTCGGGCTCGTGAAGGCGAACATTTCGACCTTCGTGAACTGATGAACGCGGTAGATTCCCTTCGTCGCCTTTCCGTGAGCGCCAGCTTCCGTCCGGAAGCAATGCGACAAGCCCCCCATCAGGATCGGCAAGGACTTCTCCTCGAGGATCTGATCCTTGAGAGACCCCCCGAGCGTGATCTCCGCCGTCGCCACCAGGCAGAGATCGGTCCCGGTAATCGAGTAAATCTGCGTCTCGTTTCCGCGCGGCTGGTATCCCGTTCCTTCCAGAACCTCAGCCCGTGCCAAGTCGGGCGTGATCCGCATGGAGAAGCCATGGCGGACGATCGTCTGCACGGCCAGTTGAACGAGCGCCAGTTCGAGCAGCGCTCCTTCGTTCTTCAAAAAGTAAAAACCATGCCCGGTCACCTTGGCCGCCGATTCCAGGTCCAGCAGGTCGTGACGGTCCATCAGCGCGACATGGTCAAGCGGCTCGAAGTCGAACTTTCGCGGCGTTCCCCAGGTTCGGACGGTCCGGTTCGCGGTGTCGTCTTTCCCCACGGGAGCATCAGGATGCGTCATGTTGGGAATGCACGACTGTAACTCCCGCAACTCCGCCTCGATTGTCTTGAGTTCGGCCTCCAGTGTCGAAATCTTCTCCCGCAGAACTTTCCCCTGCTCCACTAAAATCGGCCGTGTTTCCGCGTCGGCCTTGGGGATCCCGGCAGAGACCTCTTTCTGGGCGTGGCGAGTGCCGTCGATTTCCGTGATGTGGCTGGCGCGCGCATCGCGCAGTTCCGCGAGTCGCGCCAGATCGACGGAAACCCCGCGATTTTGGCAGTTCGTTGCGACAGCTTCCAGATTGTCACAAATGTATTGCAGATCCAGCATTCCCAACGGCCTTGATGGTTGCGAGCAAGAATCGTTCGCGGACGGAGTTGCGTGGGGAGTTCATTCAGACTGCCGCGGTCAGGACCGCGGCACACTTGCCAGACATTCCCACAGTTCCGCACTCGCGTGAATGCCGCGTTGAAAATCCGCGACGGAGAAATGTTCGTCGGGACTGTGAAGATTGTCGGTGTTCTGCCCCCAACCGAGCAGGAGTGTATCGACTCCCAGAACTTGCCGGAAGGTCGTCACCACGGGGATCGATCCCCCTTCGCGGATCAGCACGGGCCTGGCTCCAAACGCCCGCTCGATCGCGGTTCCGGCGGCTTCGATATAGGGGCTGTCGGGATGGAACAGAAAGGCCGGCGCGCCGTGATCGGTGTGAAACTCCATCGTCAAACCAGTCGGCAGGTTCGCTCTCAAAAACCGTTCCAAGGCTTCGACAAGTTTCTTCGGATCCTGGTTGGCGACGAGTCGACAGGTGATTTTCGCCGTGGCCCGGGCCGGCACGATCGTCTTCGTCCCCACCCCCGTGTAACCCGAGAACAGCCCGTTAACTTCGCACGTCGGGCGCGCCCAGCGGCGTTCCAGGGTCGAGTAGCCCGCTTCGCCAACGGCGGCCGACGCTCCCAGTTCGCTCAAGTAGGCGGTTTCATCAAACGGGAGCCCCGCGAATTGCTCCCGTTCCTCCGTCGTGAGCGGCAATACGTCGTCGTAGAAGCCCGGAACCTGAATTCGTCCGGCCTCGTCGTGCAGTTTTGCGAGCATTCTGGCCAGGCCGAACGCCGGATTGGCGACGGACCCGCCAAAGACCCCGCTATGCAAATCTTTCCGGGGGCCAAAGACCGTCACTTCGCAGGCGAAGATGCCTCGAAGTCCATAGGTGATCGCCGGAATGCCGGGGGCATACTGGCTGGTGTCGCTGACGACGGCGATGTCGCACGCCAGCTCTTCGCGGTGACGGCGAAGGAAGTCTTCGAGGTTCTCGCTGCCAACTTCCTCTTCTCCCTCGACAACGAACCTCACGTTGATCGGCAGTCGGCCTACCGTCTTCAGCCAGGCTTCGACCGACTTGACGTGCGTGAAGACCTGGCCTTTGTCGTCCGTTGCCCCCCGCGCGAACAGTTTCCCGTCGCGAACGGTAGGTTCAAAGGCGGGAGTCGTCCAGAGGTCGAGCGGATCCGGCGGCTGGACGTCGTAATGTCCGTAGACCAAGGCCGTGGGAGCCCCGGGGGCTCCCATCCACTCGGCGACCACGACCGGATTGCCAGGCGTTTCCACGAGTCGGGACGTCATCCCCAGCGTCTCGAAATGACTGCGTAGAAACTCGGCACCCCGCAGGACGTCGGCGTGAAACGCGGGGTCCGCGCTGACGGTGGGG
Source organism: Planctomycetaceae bacterium (assembly GCA_019636285.1). GTDB lineage: Bacteria > Planctomycetota > Planctomycetia > Planctomycetales > Planctomycetaceae > JAHBXV01. The sequence goes on along the minus strand of JAHBXV010000024.1, from coordinate 73,704 downwards.
ATGCGCAGCCAGTCCTTCAATTCACCGAGAAACCGCTCCGCGTGAGTCTTCAAATACGCCGAAATCTGTCCGTCCATGTGTCCCCCGAGGTTCTTGCGGCAGCGTCATTGGACTTGCCCTGCGAGGTCACTTTGACCGACCGCGAGGAGCCATGCAAGATCGCCGTGATGAATGGGCCGGTCGAGTCGCACGCGAGTGCCGCGCCCCGGGGCAAAAGTCCCGCGAAACGAATTCCGGCTCCACTGGAAAAATACATAAACAGACCTTTAATCCTTCTGGTCGACTTGCGATAACAGTTCCGGCGTTGGGGCTGACGCCCGAACGCTCGGAGTCGAGGGCCAGAGGTCGTCGATTCCCCGGAAAATCGGCTTTCCGTCGCTGGTCGAAAACTGTCGGCAAGGTCGATTTCCAGGGGAGCGCGTCCCGGCAAACCGGCTTTGGATGCTGTTCCCGGATTCCAGGGTCGGGCCGGAATCGGAATGGCGTTCCGAAACCGGGACCGATCCTCTTAAGGAATCGGTCACTCGCTTCGCAGCCCGTCTTGGCTTTTGACTTTCTGCTTGCTTTTTTCGGAGAGCTCGGACGAGCTCGCAAAGGATCTGTATGGCCAACAATCTGTATGTGGGGAACCTGCCCTACACGACGACTGCCGACGATTTGCGAGAAGCCTTCAGCCAGTTCGGAACCGTGACCCGCGCCCAGGTGGTGTCGGATCGCGAAACCGGTCGGTCGCGGGGCTTTGGTTTCGTGGAGATGTCTGACGGAGCGGATCAGGCGATTGAAGCAATGAACGGCGCCTCCTTTCAGGGGCGCACGCTCACGGTGAACGAGGCTCGTCCGCGCGACGACCGCGGACCCCGCCCCCCGAGGTCCGGTGGTGACTACGGTGGAGGCGGCGGGGGAGGATATGGTGGAGGCGGAGGCGGCGGTTATGGTGGTGGGGGAGGTGGAGGGTATGGTGGCGGCGGTTACGGCGGCGGACGCTATTAAGAAAGATTTATCCGCCCGCCATGGCCTCGGCTGCTTCTCGAATTCCAGTTCTTGCCAAGACCGACGGTACGACAGTGTCGACCCCCGGGCAGCCCGACCTGCCCAGGGGTCGGCTCATTTTTGGGCGGTGGGCGGCCATTGCTCGCCAGTTGAGCGCGAAATTCACCACGCTCGATTGCCGCAATCATTCGCGGCGGCGTATAACCGTCCGCGGTGATCAAAAATCGTGTCTGATGTCTCTTGCGTTGTGGGCCGCAAGGATTTCCGTCTTTTGTCCCGTGGATGTCCGTGAGGTGTTCCGTTGGAACTGGGCGAGCTGGTCTCCGCCATCCGGATCTACGAGCTTTCCGCGAAGACAAGGCCCACTGCCATCCGCTATCTGGTTGGTGTGGCAAACTGGGAAGACGAGGGGATCCCTTCAGAAGAGGTCTTGAAGGCCGTCGAAGAGCGAGAGGCCGCCGCGCAAACTCTCGTGGCCCCCGACTTCGCGCTGCCGCATGCTTTCATTGATTGGGACGGCGATTTTCGAATTGTCCTCGGTCGCAGTCGCGTCGGAATCGATTACGGCGTTCCGACGGGAAATCAGGTTAAGCTGATCTGCCTGCTGGTGCTGGGGCGCAAACTCCACGAATCGCACGTCGAGGTGCTGGCGGCGCTGGCGGAACTGCTGAAATCCGGGGAATTTCGCCAGCAGTTGATCGACGCCAAGGACATCCGCAACATCGAGGATATGCTCGCCGCCAAGGCGGGAATTCAGCCGGGAGCCCGACCGACTCGCGCGCCGGGCATTCCCAAAATCACGCAAACGATGGTGCGTCAGGGGATCGACCTCGTTAAGGAGATCGGCGCGCAAGCCCTGTTGTTGACGGTCGACCGGGTCGACCTCATTCCCTGGGAGCCCCTCAACGCGTGGAAAGGGCGGCTGCTGCTCGTTGCCAACGAACACCCTGAGGAAATTCCCCACGGCCGGGAAGACACGCACGTTTTTGATGTCCCGCATCAGTCGCTGTCCCGCATGGATCGAGCGAATCTGGGATTGCTGCTGGCCGCGTCGTCGAATCTTCTCACCGAGAAGAACTACGTCGTCTGCGTGACGGGCGCCGACGGACGGCGCCTGGACAGCTTGTCCGTCAGTCGGCCGGAGAGCCACTTCCGGGCCATGTTCTCGGAAAAGAACCGCCGGGGACGCGCCGTGGTCCGCCCCGCCGTGATCCTGCGGGCTCTTTCGCTGGCCATCGAAATCGCCGCGGAAGGGCGCGAGTCGCATCCGCTGGGCACGATGTTCGTCCTGGGGGATACGCGCAATGTCCTGCGACATGCCAAACAACTGGTATTAAACCCGTTTCATGGCTACGCGCGCTCCTTGCGCAGTCTTCTCGATCCGAGCCTCAGCGAAACCGTCAAGGAATTCGCGCTGCTCGACGGCGCCTTTATCGTGGAGGGAGACGGAACGGTCTTCTCCGCCGGAACGTATCTGTTGCCCAAGGCCCCTCCTCACGGACTCCCCTCTGGGCTGGGAACCCGTCATCAGACGGCGGCGGCCATCACGGCCCACACGCTCGCCATGGCAATCACCGTCAGCCAGTCGACCGGAACTGTGACGGTCTTCCGAAACGGGAATATCGTCTTTTCTCTGGAGCGGGCCGGACGCACTCGGTGGTAGACTGGTTACCCGGTTGGTTGCCCCTGCCATGATTTGACCTCGGTCGGTTGCCGGGAGCTTCCGCCGCGAGATCTCATGACCACGTGTCTCAAGGACGCCCCAATGCCGTTTTGTCGTCCCCTTCGCTGCCTGAGTCTTATTCTAGCTGCCGCCATCGGCCTGTTCGCAGCGCTGAAATCAGCGTCGGCTGGCGAATACAACGAAGTCTTGAGCATCGGCGACAAGGCGCCCGATTGGAAAGACCTGCCGGGGGTGGATGGCAAGAAGCACTCGCTCGCGGATCTTTCCGACAAGAAGGTCGTCGTCCTGGTTTTCACGTGCGTCAGTTGCCCGACCGCTGCGGACTACGAGGACCGCATCCAGGAACTGACCCGGCACTATGCGGCCAGCAAGGCGGCTGTTGCCATTGTCGCGGTTTCCGTCAATCGCGTGGAGGAAGACTCGCTCGCCAGCCTGACAAAACGGGCTGCCGAGAAGGGTTTTCTGTTTACCTATATTTATGACGAGTCGCAGAAGATCGCCCGCGACTACGGGGCCATCTTCACGCCGGAGTTCTTCGTTCTGGATCGCGAACGCAAAGTCGCCTACATGGGGGCGATGGACGATGCGACCGACCCCCAGGCCGTCAAGGCGACCTATGTCCGCGATGCCGTGGATGCCGTTCTGGCCGGAACAACGCCGCCCGTGACCGAGACCATCGCCCGCGGCTGCCGCGTCCGCTACGCCCGGGATCGCCGACGCGAGTAACCACTCGGCTGCCGCACTCCGGCGAGGCACCGATTGAGTGAAACCGGTCGGATCGGAACTGGGTATCTGTTCGCAGAACCTGTCGTTCCGCCCGATTGCCTCGGAGGTGCTCTATGCGCCGCGTTCTGCGCTTGTCTGCATCGATCCTGCTCCTCGTCGGTCTGGTTGTCTTCCCGGCACTGCGCGCCAAGGGTCACGACGCCATCGATGTCTGCCCCCCGGGAGCCATCGCAGGCATCGAATTGCGGGGCCTCGCGCCCGCGATAACCGCCTTGGAACATTCCGAACTACGGTCGGCGATTGAATCGAGCCCGGCCTTCCGCAAGTGGCGGGATTCGGCCGATGGACGCAAAGCCGCGGGTGGTGTGACACTGATCGAATCGCAACTGGAAGACTCGGCCTGGTCGATCCTCCGGAATCTGTTTGGCGACCAGGTGGCCGTGGCGATTTACCCGCCCGCGTCCTCGGCGAAACCTGAAGGCGTCATGGTCGCACGACTTGCCGATGCGGCCACTCTTGCCAGTTATGTGGAGAAATTGCAGCCGCTGATTGATCTAGCCGGGAATCGCGTTCAACGAAGCGAACGCAAAGACGGCGGGGTGGAACTGGTCATCGACAACCGGATGACACTTGCCTATCGCGGATGCTGGTATGTCGCCTCGGAGAACCGAGGCCTGATCGACACGGTCTTTTCGCGAATCGACAGCGAAGCGGAGCTGAAGTCGAAAACCCCGCATCGGTTGTTTGATGCTACGAGCAGCGCGGGGGCCTGGATCGACCTCGCCGCGATCCGCAAACTGATGGGGACGTTGCCGGTTCCCCAGAAACTGGACAACCCTCTTGCTTCACTGCTGTTTGGTGGACTCGCTCGATCCATTAAGGACGCTGACGCGGTCTCCGCGACGGTGGCAATTTCCGATCGCCAGCTCGATGCGAAGGTGACGGTCGCCTCGCCGATTCGTTCTCAGGAAGCACCCTTTACGGCCTATCTCGCGCCGGCCGATGGCTCCCGCAATGCGTCCCTGCCACCCGTTGCCGGGCTACTCGCTGGCGTGACGGTCTATCGTGATTTCGGCGATTGGTATCGCGGGCGAGAACAACTGGTCGAAGAGCGCGTCTTGCCGGAATTCGACAAGTTTGAAACCGGACTGAGCACGTTTCTGATCGGCCGTGACTTCGGGGCCGATGTTCTGCCGCTGCTGGGACGTCGTGTTTCGTTGCTCGCTGCTCCGCAGACGTTTGAACATCTGGGCGCCGCCCGACCGGGTGTCCAGCTTCCGGCATTCGGCGTCGTTTTGGAACTCGACCATCCGGAGGAAGGGGCCGACCTGATCCGGCTGTTTTTCCAGACGCTGGTTGCCGTCACGAATCTGGAAGCCGGCAAACAGGGCCGGCAGCCGTGGATTCTGACGTCGCAGGTTCATCGCGACGTCACGCTCTCGTATGCCCGTTACCTCGAAACTCCCTCGGGCGACTCGTTGCCCATCGTCTTCAACTTTCAGCCATCGTCAGCGCTCGTGGGCAAGTATTTCGTCCTCTCGTCGTCCCGCGAATTCTGCCAGCGCTTGATCGATGCCGTGCTCGACTGGCCGTCGCCCAAGGCGTCCCCTCCTCGAAATCTTTCGCTGACGTTCGATCCGGCCGTGGCCGCGAAACTCTTGAATGACAACGCCGCCGCGCTGCACGCCAACAATGTGCTCCAGGGACAGTCGATCCAGCAGTCCGAAGAGCAACTGACTCTGCTCGTCAACTGGCTCAAACAGTTCCGTCCCCTCGACTGGAAGACCGAACTCGGCGAGCGGGGGTTTGACATGTCGTTCTCCCTGGGCTGGTAAGCCGCCTTCCCAGCCGTGAGTTTCGCAAGCCTCCTTGGTTGATTGTCCAGCCCATCAGTTATTGAGCAGCACCGCCATGACAGCTTCCCCGCTCAGTCCGGCCGATTGGTCCGAAGCGAGATCCTGGGGTGTCGCGCCGGCCGCCCATCTTTTGCGCCGTTTACAAACTGGATACCGCCCGGAGGAACTCCGCCGCGTCATGGACGAAGGGCCAGAGCAGACCGTCGATCGTCTCCTCACGGAGCACCCCGAAGATCCATCGATCGGTCCGGCCATCGCGTCTTTGGAACAGACCGCTCTCGCAACGGGTCAAATCGATTCGCTCCGCGCGGCCTGGCTGCTCGGCATGACCACGCCAGTCAATCCGCTCCGCGAAAAACTCACGCTGATGTGGCACAACCACTTTGCCACTTCGTATGGCAAGGTGAAGTCGCTGGAGCTGATGCGTCGGCAGATCGACCTTTTCCGTCGGCATGCCTGGGGCAACTTCGGAGCCCTGCTCCACGAAGTCTCCCGTGACCCGGCCATGCTTGTCTGGCTGGATGGAAATTCCAATCGCAAGCGCCATCCTAATGAGAATTATGCCCGCGAGCTGATGGAGCTTTTCTCGCTGGGCGTCGGCAACTATACCGAGCGCGACATTCAGGAAGCCGCCCGCGCCTTCAGTGGCTGGCATATGCGCCACGGCGATTACTGGTTCAACTCGCTGCAACATGACGACAGCGAAAAAACGGTCTTCGGCAAGACGGGGCGCTTCGACGGCGACGAGGTAGTCGATCTCTGCCTTGAACAGGATGCCTGCTCGCGATTCGTCGCCAGTCGCCTGCTCCAGACCTTTGTCCATCCTCGCCCACCCGAAGAATGGACGACGGCGGTCGCCGAGGATCTGCGACAGGAAACCTTTGAACTCCGACCGGTCTTGCGACGCCTGTTCCTCTCGTCAGCCTTCTTTTCGAGCGAGGCGAGGAACTCTCTCATCAAGTCGCCGGTCGAGTTTGTCCTGGGGAGCACGACGCTGCTGGGCGTGGCGATTCGCTGGCCGGAGACCTTGCGATTGCTCGCCAGTCTAGGCCAAAACGTCTACGAACCGCCGAGCGTTAAAGGCTGGGAGGGCCAGCGAAACTGGGTGACATCGACGACGCTCATGTTGCGGACGCAGTTTATCGCGGACCTTGTCCAGACGAATCAATACGGAGTTGCCTCGCCGTCAAAACTCCTTGAATCGGCGGATCTGAGCGGGGTGTTAGCAATCATTCTGGGCAGCGACAGCCCGCAATTGCTCGCGTCGGTGCGCGAGCAGATGTCCGGGTTGGCCAAGCCCGACCAGAAACAGCGGCTTACGCTGCTGATGCAGCTTCCGGAATACCACCTCTACTGAACCGTGAATCGCGTCGCTCGCGAAACCAGTTGGAAGCCAAAGGGATCTGCCATGAGTCGCATCAGCCGACGACAGCTACTCACGGGCTTGGGAGCCGCCGGGTGCATCAGCTTTTCCGGACAGATTCCGGGGCTCTGGCGACGGGCCATGCTCGACGCGGCCGAATCGGGCAAGTCGGCCGAGCGCATCCTCGTCCTTGTTCAACTGGCGGGCGGGAACGATGGTCTCAATACGCTGGTGCCGTTCACCAACGACGTTTACTACCGCGAACGCCCTGCCGTCGCCATCGCCAGGGATCGCGTGTTGAAACTGAACGATCGCTGCGGTCTTCACCCCGCGATGGGCGAATTTCGACGATTGTACGACGAGGGGCGTCTGGCGATTGTCGAGGGCGTTGGTTATCCCCAACCCGATCGATCTCATTTTCGCTCCATGGACATCTGGCAGTCGGCGCATCCCTCTGCGACCGACTTTCGCGACGGCTGGATCGGTCGTTCGCTCGACCGTGAATTCCAGCGGGATGCCGGTTCCTCGGAGTCACTCGCGCTCGGCACCGACCGAACTCCGCTGAGTCTCCTCAGCCAGACACGCGCGGTCCCGGCGATCGAAGACTTCCAGCAGTACCGGATCACCGGCGCGGCACTCGCTTCGGGATCGACCCGACGTCCGCTCGAAAAGCTCGCGGCCGAGTCATCGGGCACGAGCGAGCTCGATTTCATTCGACGCGGGCTGATTGGAGCCCTGGAAACGGCCGATCGTCTTGGTCAACTTGGCGATCGGAATTCGTCATTGGAAGCGTTTCCCGCGACAGGAATGGGGCGGAAGCTGCAAACGGTCGCGGGACTGATCGCGGCCGACTTTCCGGCCCGCGTCTATTTTGTCTCGCTCGATGGTTTCGATACTCATGCTCAGCAACTGGCCGGCCATCAGGCGTTACTTGCCGAACTGTCCGATGCGGTCGGAGCGTTTGCGAAAGAACTGGACGCGCACCGGCGGTCTGATCAGGTCGTCCTGCTGACGTTCTCGGAGTTTGGTCGTCGCGTGGCCGAGAATGGCAGCCTGGGGACAGACCATGGTGCCGCGTCCGTCCTGTTCGCACTCACGCCCCCGGGCCACGGAGGTTTCCACGGCACGCCGCCATCGTTCGATAAACTCGATGATGGCGATCTCATCCACACCGTCGACTTCCGGTCGGTTTACGCCACCGTCCTGGACCGCTGGCTTGGCATCCCAAGTCGCGAGATTCTGGCTGGCGAATTCGCGCCGGTACCATTCCTGCCAGGCTGATCGAACCGAAGCGGGATGGGCTTCAGGCAATCGCGGGAACGCAGGAATCAGTTTCCAGAAACTCAATCTCCCCGGTGGTCACATCGTACATGCAGCCAACGATTTTGATCTTCCCCTCTCGAGCAAGTCTATCCAGGACGCTGCTGCGTTGCGGAATGCTCTCAACCGTGCGCTGAATGTGGGCGCGAGTGACTTCATCGATATAATTCGCAAGACCTTCGGGAGTCTGCGGCAGTTCGTCGATGAGAATGGATCGCTGGATGTCCGACGTCAGCACGTCAATATGCGTGCACCCGGTTACTTCCGCCGCCGTCTTTCCCGTCAGAAACAGGTCGACGGCTGTCGTCACGGCGCCGCATTTCGTATGCCCCATGACGACCACCAGTCGGCTGCCCGCAACCGCGCAGGCGTACTCCATGCTTCCCAACACTTTTTCGCGCACCACGTTTCCGGCAATGCGGATGCTGAAGATGTCGCCGACGCTGAGGTCGAAGATCAGTTCGGCAGGAGAACGCGAATCGATACAACTGAGAACGACCGCCAGCGGGTACTGCCCCGCCGAGGTTGACTGCACCTCCCGGTGTAGATCCCGCACCAGCCGTTGACCGCTGCGGAAACGCTCGTTTCCGTCTTTCAGGATTTTCAGGACTTCATCCGGAGACAGCTTTCGCTGCAAATCCCGCGTGGCTGTATCCAGGTCGCAGAGATCGTCCGCCAGGCGAAAACGTCCCCCAAAGCCTGTTAATTGAACGTCGACACCGTGCGCGGGGCCCCCCTTCTCGTGGAAATCCTGAATCAGATCGAGAATGTCTGGATCGATGTTCACGGTGTGGCGGGCGTCAATCACGACATGGCTTCCCGCGCGGTAGCCATTCAGGTGTTTGGCGAGCGCGGCGCGGTTCAGGAAGCTCACATGTGCTCCCAACTCAATCCGCTCGATGTCGCCTTGCAGGCGATGTTCATGTTGACACTGGATCGGGCGGCGCAGATTGGCGTGCAGAATGAAGATGATGCTCACTCCCAGGCCAATCAGGACGCCGATCAAAAGATCGGTGAAGAAAATGGCGATCACGGTTGTCGCGAAGGGCAGAAACTGGTTCCAACCGAGATTCCACAACTGGGAGACGAGTTTCGGGCTCGCGAGTTTGAAGCCCGTGACAACAAGCACGGCGGCCAGCGCGGAAAGCGGGATGAGATTCAGCCATCGCGGGATCGTCAGCACGCAGACCAGGAGCAGGATGCCGTGGAAGATGGCCGAGAACTTTGTCTGAGCGCCCGCGCTGATATTGACCGAACTGCGAATAATGACCGACGTCACTGGGATGCCGCCGATCAAACCGCAAGTGAGGTTGCCGACGCCCTGCGCGATCAGTTCTCGACTGGGAGGAGAAACCCGCTGGCGGGGATCCAGCTTGTCAACCGCTTCCAGGTTGAGCAGCGTCTCAAGCGTGGCGACCAGGGCAATCGTGATCGCTGCCGAATAGACTTGGATGTTGCCCAACTGTCCGAAGTCAGGCAGGCGCAACAGGCCGATGGCTTCGTTCAGACTCGCGGCGATTGGCACTTGCACCAGATGCGTGGAACCGATCGCGAAATTGCCGCCCAGTCGCCGCAGTCCCTCGGCCGCCAGAACGCTCAACAGCACGATCACCAGCGGGGCCGGTACCAGAGACTTCTTCAGCGGCTTGATGAATTCCCAGGCAATCAGGATCGCCATCGATGACAATCCGACAATCGCCGCTCCCATGTGCAGACCGCCAAACTCGAAGAGCTCGCCGAATTCCGACAGGGTGGTTTCATGGTCGGGCTGCCGATAGGACATTTCTCCCTCGGGATCGGTGTCGTGTCCCAGGAGGTGAGGGATCTGCTTGAAAATCAGAATGAGACCAATCGCTGCCAACAGTCCCTTGATGACGCACGAGGGAATGAACTCCGCGATGAATCCCGCGCGCACCACGCCAAGAGCAATCTGAAACAGCCCAGCGAGCGCCACTGCCATCAGAAAAGAATCAAACGAGCCGAGCAAAGCGATTTGGGCCGCGACAACCGCCGTCAAACCGGCTGCCGGACCGCTGACGCTCGTATGCGAACCGCTGATGAGGCCAACGAGGATGCCCCCCACGATTCCGGCGATAATTCCGGAAAAGAGCGGCGCGTTAGAAGCGAGCGCCACCCCCAGGCAAAGTGGGAGCGCGACCAGCGCGACGACCAATCCCGAGATGAGGTCGCGTGGGAGCGTCTCTCGAAACGAAAGCTGCTGGAGATGCATGCATCAACCTGGCGATGGTGGAGCGATTCTGATCCAGTGAGGCGTTCAAGTCTTGAGTCCTCCGGATCACTGCAGACGTTAACCTTAAGAAATCGTTAGATTTAGTACCATCTTACACTGCTTCCGGCAAGCAGATTTTCAGACGCTGGGGATGAGTTGTCTGTACAGACTGATTGTCGGAAGGCCGACCAATCACGCCATGCCGCCTGGACTTGCGCGTTCCGAGATTCCCCGCGAAGGTCACTTGTGTACGAATGCTACGGAGCTTCCAGCCCACCCAGTAACACGTACTTGGTTTCCAGAAATTCGGCGATTCCGTCACGCCCCCCCTCGCGGCCGAGACCCGACTCCTTCACGCCGCCGAAGGGAGCAGCTTCGCAACTCAGGTAGGGTGAGTTGACGCCGACCATTCCGGCTTCCAACTGCTCCGCGCAGCGAATCGCGCGGCTGATGTCGCGAGTGTAGAAGTACGCCGCCAGTCCCGATCGGCTCGCGTTTGCAAGGGCGATTGCATCGGCTTCGTGATCGAAACAGATGAGCGGTGCGACGGGCCCGAAGGTCTCTTCGCGGCAAACCCGCATCGTGGGTTCGACATCCGCGAGGACCGTCGGCTCGAAGTAAGTTCCGCCCAGGTCATGAGGTTTTCCGCCGCACACGATTCTCGCCCCGCCGGCAACGGCATCGTCGAGATGGGCCTGGACCTTGGCCACGGCATCGACGGAAATCAGCGGTCCCTGCGTCACGCCCTCTTGAGTGCCGTCACCAACCACCATGTCGCGCACACGGTTCGCCAGCGTTTCCGCGAAGCGATCATAGATATCGGCCTGAACGTAGAACCGATTCGCGCAGATGCACGTCTGCCCCATGTTGCGAAATTTGGAAAAGATCGCGCCGTCCACCGCCGCATCGAGATCGGCATCGTCGAACACCAGGAACGGTGCATTTCCGCCGAGTTCGAGGCTCAGCTTCTTCACTGTCTCGGCGGACTGACGAATCAGCAGCTTGCCGATTTCCGTCGAACCCGTGAAAGACACCAGCCGAACCCGAGGATCATCGCACCAGGCTTTTCCAATCGCGGCGGCGTCTCCCGTGATGACGTTCAGCGCGCCAGCCGGAGCCAGGTCATGTGGGAAGAGTTGAGCCAGGGCCAGCGCGGTGAGCGGCGTTTCCATGGCCGGCTTCAACACCACCGTGCAGCCGGCCGCGAGCGCGGGCGCGCACTTGCGCGTCACCATCGCGGCCGGAAAATTCCAAGGCGTGATCGCCGCGCAAACGCCAATGGACTGCCGCCAGACGAGAATGCGCGCATCTTTTCGATGGCTGGGAATGGTCTCCCCATGGATGCGGCGAGATTCTTCCGCATAAAACTCGACAAAACTCGCCGCGTAATCGATCTCGCCACGGGCCTCGGCCAGCGGCTTTCCCTGCTCGGCCGTCAGCAGCCGAGCCAGTTGTTCGCGATGGGCGACAATGTTGTCATACCATTGCCGCAACACGCGGCCTCGCTGTTTCGCGATCGTTTGCGACCATGGAGGGAATGCACCCGCCGCCGCATCGACCGCCGCGCGGGCTCCGGCCTCTCCATTGTTCGGCACGCGGCCAACAACCGCGCCAGTTGCCGGGTTGAGAACATCCGACTCCAGCGAACCGACCCACCGTCCATCGACCAGAGATTGCGTCTTCCAGTTTGTCATTCGCGAGGATCCATTCACGCTCGGAGACTCTGAAAACGTATTCTTGAGACAGGGACGTTTCGGCACCTGTCGAACCCAGGTTCGCGAGGAACTTGCCTCGGTTTGAATTGTACTCGAAGAACGCGTCGCCGCGCGCGGCGGATTTCTCATCGCGCTGGGGCGAGAACCAATGTCGTTGGCATGACCATGTGCAGGGCATGTCCTTTGCCGTCCCGGTTTTCGGCGAAAGGTCTTTCGTCGAGAGCGAGTTGTGACCACTTCATGTGAGACCGACCGATGACAGATGATTCGGGGCATGCGCTGCCAAACTCTGGCGGGGAATTTTCGCGCCGAGAATTTGTCTGGACAGCAATTGCGGGTGGGCTTGTTGTCCTCCAGGACCGCTCAAGTCACGCGCTCGCGTCACGTCCGAAGTTTGCAGAGCACGGTTCCGACGACGTCACGGAGCCAGCGCAACGGGCGATCCGACGTGGCCTCGACTGGCTGGTCGCGCGGCAGAAACCGGATGGCGGATTCGGAGCGCCGCGCGACTACGCGCGCGATGTGGGAGTGTGCGCGCTCGGCGGCCTGGCCTTCCTGGCCGATGGGCTTCGGGATCCGTTTCATGAGAACGCCAGTCGCTGTACCAAATATCTTCTCGCCAGTTCCCGACCCGATGGTTTCTTCCAGGGGCCAGATTCCGTCACGCACGCACCCCTGTATGGACACGGCTTCGCCGCCACTTATCTCGGCCAGGTCCGAGGCTGGGACCGCCGCGCCGAGGTCGCGTCCGCTCTCAATCGCGCGATCGCCTATCTGCTGGCCGCTCAATCCAAGTTCGGCGGCTGGCATTACACGTCCGATCCGGAAGACGCGGATGTTTCCGTCACGACCTGCCAGATGATGGCCTTGTTTTCCGCGGCGCAGGCTGGCATCGCGATCCCCCGGCAAGCAATCGACCGTGGCGTCGATTTCCTCTGCCGCTGCCAAAACCCGGACGGAGGTTTTCGTTACCGACTCAAGGATCCCCCGAACTCCTTGTTCCCACGTTCAGCCGCGGCTGTCGTCGCGCTGCGCGCCGCCGGGCTTCACGACAGTAACGTCGTCAGGAAGGCCTGCGGTTATCTCGCCGCCCCTCGCACTCTGCCAGCTCCCAGTCTGGCCGAGTACTACTATTACGGGCAGTTCTACGCGACCCATGCAGCCTGGCAGGCCGGCGGCACGACCTGGAACGATTGGTATCCCGTCGTTCAGGAGGAACTGCTGGGAAGACAATCGGACGACGGCCACTGGGAAGACACGACGATCGGTCGCGAGTACGCCACGGCGATGGCTCTGTTGACCCTCCAGATCCCGCTCGGCACGGTGCCACTTTTTTCGATCTGACGGAACCGCGCCGGAGTGTCGATTCGGGGATCATGCGACGACCGTGGTCATGGCCTCGACTTCCGACTGGCTCTTCGTGGAACAGCCGGATTCATGGCCGCGGGCTTGACCTTCCAGGAACCCCACGAGGTATTCGCGCAGCCGGTAGTAATCGCGATGATCGAGCAGCTCATCGCGATAGCGAGGTCGGTCGAACGGCACGTCCAGGATATCTCCCACCTTGGCGTTTGGGCCGTTGGTCATCATCACGACCCGATCCGACAGCAGCAGAGCCTCGTCCACGTCATGCGTGACCATGAGAGCCGTCGTGTTTTCCTTCAGACATACGTCCACGAGCACTCCCTGTAATTCATAACGAGTCAGCGAGTCGAGCATGCCGAAAGGTTCGTCCAGCAATAGCAGACGTGGAGACAATGCGAAGGCGCGGGCCAACCCAACCCGTTGCCTCATTCCCTGAGAGAGTTCTCGCGGGTACTTGTGAATCGACTCACCAAGTCCAACCAGCCGCAGGTGATGAATGGCCGCTTCGCGACGTTCAGCGATGGGACGATTCGATCGAGTCTGGTCGACACCGAGCTGCACGTTTTGCAAGGCTGTCATCCAGGGGAGCAGCGACGGAGATTGAAAGACAACGCCACGGTCTGTTCCCGGTCCGACGACTTCCTTTCCGGCGAGGATGACTCCGCCCGACGAAACAGGATTCAAGCCAGCGACCATCGAAAGAACGGTCGACTTGCCGCAGCCGGAATGGCCGATCAGTGAAACGAACTCGCCAGCGCGCATTTGCAGGTTGAAGTTCTCGACAATGACGGTCGCGCCCGTCGGGCTTGGGTAACTCTTCGTGAGCTGCGAAAGTTCGAGATATCGTTCAGAGGTCGACATGTGAGTTATACCCGTGAGAACTTGCCGGATCGGTCGGAATCGAGCGAGAATAAGGCTCTCGCGACGTCAGGTAAGGGCTGGCGCGACCTCGACAGCCGCGAACGATGGCTCGCGACGCGACTTCTCGTGGCCCGAAGCCAGCAGCCAGTCGACAACCTCGCGACGAATGCGCTTGAACTCCGGATCGTGATTGAGCCCCTTGCGATCGCGCGGTCTCGGAATTTGGACATCGAAGGACGGCCCCAGGGTTGCCGAGGGGCCGGCCGAAAGAGGGATCAACCGGTCGGCCATCAGGATCCCCTCGTCAACGTCGTTCGTGATGAGAATGACCGTTTTACGGTCTGTTTCCCGGATGCGGACGATCTCATCCTGCAAGGTGGCGCGCGTGAGGGCATCGAGCGCGGAGAGTGGTTCATCCAGTAGCAGAATCTCTGGATCCATCGACAGCGCCCGCGCCACGGAAACCCGCTGCCTCATGCCGCCCGACAGTTGCGACGGATACTTCCCAGCCGCCGCCGAGAGGTTCACCAGCATCAAGTAGTACCGAACTTTCTGGTCGCGCTGCGGCCGCGTCAGGCTTGGAAAGACACGATCGACTGCCAGCGCGACATTCTCGTGAACGGTCAGCCACGGCAGTAGCGAGTAGTTCTGAAAGACCACTCCCCGATCGGGTCCGGGCCCCTGGATCGCTTCTCCGTCAAGACAAATCTGGCCGGAGTCGGCTTCGAGCAGACCGGCAAGGAGCGAGATCAAAGTCGTCTTTCCGCTCCCGGAGTAGCCGACGATCGCGACGAACTCGCCCCGCTCGACGTTCAGCGTCACGTTTGCCAGAACGTCGTGACGTCCTGAGCCGCTACCGAATGACTTTGAGACGTTTGCGAGAGTCAGGAACGACATGCTGATCCTTCCGCGCCGAGTGAGCCTGGAACCTCTCGCACGACCGGTCATGCCTGTCGGAACCCCGAGGAACACCAGGCAAGCACGTTATTGCACGAGCGTTGTGCGAGAATCTCTTAATGGCGAAGCCAATCCGGACGTTCGACGCGGATTGTCGTCAGGCGCCGGCGCCATCGAAGCTGACGGACCTTTGCAGCAGAATCATCATGCGGTCGAGCAGGAAGCCGATACAGCCGATCGTGAAGACTGCCACCATGATTTGCGCGAGTGTCTGACTGCTGCCGTTCTGGAACATATCCCAGACAAATTTACCGAGGCCTGGGTTCTGCGCGAGCATTTCCGCCGCGATCAAAACCATCCAGCCCACGCCCAGCGAAATCCGCAGGCCGGTAAACATCAGTGGCAGCGATGCTGGAAGAACGATCTTGAAAACTCGCTGAAAGAAACTGAGCTGCAAGACTCTCGCGACGTTCAGATAATCCTTGTCTATGGAAGCCACACCCAGCGCCGTATTGACCAGCGTGGGCCACAGAGAGCACAACGCCACGGTGATGGCCGAGCTGATGAAAGGCTTCTCGAACCAGGCTTCTCGTGGATCGGTCGTATAAACGGCGCCCACGACGATCATCACGATGGGCAGCCACGCCAGCGGAGAGACCGGCTTGAAGATCTGCACGAATGGATTCACGCACGCCATGAAGACCGGGTTGAGTCCGCAGAGAATGCCGAGAGGCACCGCCACCAGCGAAGCCAGCACGAACGCCGTGAAGACGGTCTTGAGGCTGGTAAAAATCTGGTCGACATAAGTCGGGCTTCCGGAATATCGCTTGTTGAGCGTTTTCGTGGCGAGGAGATCGAGTCGATCGGCTTGTTCGTTCCATGTCGCTCGGGCCGAATCAGAGGCCGAATTAGCCCGATTTCTGAGAATTCGGGCCTTCGCGCGAAAGCCATTGGACCTGGCTTCCAGGCCGTCCTGGAAGGCGGCGCGATCGTTCCTGGCCTGGACGTGAGCGTTCCACAACGATGCTCCGGCGGCAAGAACGTCGCCGGGGGTCGGGATCGAACCATACTTGGTTTCGATGGTGCTCGCCGCCATTCCCCAGACCAGTAGAAAGGTACCAATCGCCAGGAGCGGTAGCACGATCATCCGCGCGATCCGCGGCAATTGTTCGCGAGGCGAATCTCCAAAGCACAATAGAATCACGGGCTCCAGGGCTTCCAGACCCATGAGATGCACGAGTTTCTGCAAGCGTCTCTTCAGCCAGTTCATGTCTTTCCCCATGAGTTCCCGTGTCGTGATATGGATTCAAACGAAGTCAGCCATCACGTCGCCGCGGCGGCGCGGCCATTACCGGGCACTGTTCAATGACGGAGCGATGTCTCGATATTGCTCGACCGGCCTGCGGCGCTCATATCGCCAGGTGAATCACTAACTCATTTCAGAAAAGTCGTGCGATCACTTCTGACCGACCGCCGTCGTCAGGGCCCTGCTCTTTCTGCCGATCTTTAGTGAATCGATATAGGCATTCGGTTGACGACCGTCGTAGGGAACCCCGTCGATGAAGGCACTGGTCGGTTCCCGATAACCGTCGGTGCCCCACGGAACTTCCGACTCCATCAAGGCCCCTTGATCGACGAGAAGTCGCGCGGCTTCACGGTAGATGTCCGCCCGATACACCTTCGCGGCGACTTCCGCGTACCAGGAATCGTCCTTGTCGTCGGCGAGCTGACCCCAGCGCCGCATTTGTGTCAAATACCAGATGCAATCGCTGTAGTAGGGGTAGTTCGCGAATCCATCGAAGAAGGTGTTGAATTCCGGGACGGGACGTCGGTCGCCTTTTTGGTAAAGAAACGTACCGATCATGCTGTTTCGCAACACGTCGAGATCCGCCCCCACGTATTCGGGACGCGACAGGATTTCGCACGCTTTCTCGCGATTGACGTAGGAACCATCCACGCCGCGAGCGTCGAGCCATTTTCCGGCTCGAATCAACGCCTTGGTGACGGCCAGCAAGGTTCTGGGGTTGGACTCGGCGAACGCGCGCGTCACGCCGAAGACCTTTTCGGGGTTGTCGTTCCAGATCTCGTGGTCGGTGATTACCGCGACGCCGATGTCTTTCACGACAGCCTGTTGATTCCACGGCTCGCCGACGCAGAATCCCTGGATCGTCCCGGCATCCATGTTTGCCGGCATCTGCGGGGGCGGCGTCACCGAGATCAGCACGTCTCCGTCGATGACCCCGCGCGTGTCGTCAGCCGTGTAGAAGCCGGGATGTATCCCGGACGCGGCCAGCCAGTACCGCAATTCGTAATTGTGTGCCGATACGGGAAAAACCATGGCAAGCTTGAGTGGTTCACCGGCCCCCTTTGCCCGATCGGCGACGACCTTCAGGGCCGCTGCTGTTATGGGGTGAGGCGGCGCTGTCGATGCCAGGTTCGGATCGACCTCCTGCATCGCGGCCCAAATGGCCTTCGAGACGGTAATCGCGTTTCCATTCCGATCCATGCTGTAGGGCGTGACAATCTCCGCCGACGTGCCATACCCGATGGTCGCGGCGATCGGCTGGCCGGCCAGCATGTGGGCTCCGTCGAGTTCTCCGCCAATGACGCGATCGAGAAGGGTCTTCCAGTTCGCCTGGGCTTCCAGCGCGACCGTCAGCCCTTCATCGTCGAAGTAGCCCAATTCCCTCGCGATCACCAGCGGCGCGCAATCAGTCAGTTTGATGATGCCGAATTTCAAGGTGTCCTTTTCAACATTCAGTGGGATGATGAATGTCTCGCTCTCGGGGGAGAGGATTTCAGACTCAGCGGGCGGAAGTCCAGCGGAGTTCGAACGATCTCCTGGTGCCGATGAAGATCCACAACCCGCCACCATCGCCAGGAAGGTCGCCAGCGCGAGTCTTCCCACGTTCGCTCTTCGAGGCCATCGGACCGGCTTCTCTTCACCGACGGCGCGAGACGACGGTTGTTGCACCACGATCAACATTTCATGAAACCCCACGAAGACTTCTCAACGGGATCATCCGACGGCTGACGGCAACGGACGCCGATTTCATCGAGGACGAGCCGAGCCGCGACCTGGTCCCCGGCGAATCGAGATCGCGCAGTCCTTATAAGATGGCTGACGCGAGTGTGGGTCGAATGCCGGATAGGTCAGCAGGTTCACTCGACGATCATGCATGGGTAGAAAGACCTGTCCGGGCTGAATCGTTGCGGTGACGAAAGCCGTCGCTGTCACGCTGCCGCGTCGCGAACGGATTTCGACGAGACATCCAGGTGGTATGTCGAACCATCTGGCATCGTCCGGGTGAATCTCGGCAATGAGATCATCGGGCGCCAATTGACGAAGCACGGCGGATTTGCCGGTTCGCGTCCCAGTATGCCATTGCGCGACGCTTCCGCGGCCGGTAATCAAGATCAGCGGATAATCGTCATCCGGCGGTTCCGAAAGGGGGCGCGAGTCTTCGAACTGGAAGCGCGCGCGGCGATCGGTCGTATAGAAATGACCGGATTCAAACAGTCGTCTTTCGGTTCGGATCTCCTCTCTTTCGGCGGTAAAGGGCCATTGTATGCCTCCGGCCGCGTCCAGATGCCGATAGCCGTTGATTCCCATGAAATCGCATGGCCGGCCAGCGGACAATTCCTGCAGAATGACGAAAACCTCCTCCGCCGTTCGCCACCTCTCGAAAAGCGATGCGCATCCGGCGGCGGCAGCTATGAGCCGAAAGATAGACAGGTCCGGAAGCGCGAGCCCCGGCGGACGGGCAACTTTCTTGATGACGCTGATTCGTCGTTCAGAGTTGATGAATGTCCCTTCTTTCTCGCCCCAGCCCGCCGCCGGCAGGACAATATCGGCCAATTGTGCCGTTTCCGTCGACACGTACATATCCTGAACAACGAGCAGATCGAGGTTGTCTCGCAGGCGGCGGAGCGCGCTTTGATCGATCCAGGAATGAGCCGGGTTGGTTCCAACGATCCACAAGGCACGAATCTCTCGCTGTTCGATCGCCTTGAGGATTTCCGGGTAGGCGAGACTGTTCTCGGCTGGGATTCGTTCCACCGGTATGTCCAGAATCGAGGCCACTTCACGACGATGGATGCCGTTGGTGAAATCGCGGCCGCCGGGTAAGCCCGTCGTATGACTGAACAGCCGCGATCCCATCGCATTGCACTGACCGGTGATCGAGTTTGGTCCCGTTCCCGGTCGGCCGATATTGCCCGTCATTAACGACATGGCAATGATGGCCTGCGCGGTCCGCACCCCCTGATGGCTCTGATTGACTCCCATCGTCCACCAGAACGAGACCGCCTTCCCCCGATGGATGGTCTCCGCCAGGGAGGTCACGTCCACGGGATCGATTCCGCAATCTTCCGTCACTCGACTGGGCGTGTAGCCGGCAACATGATTCGCGAAATCGGCGAAGCCGCTCGTATGGGTCTCCACGTATTCCCGATCGATCCAGTCGTTCTCGATGAGAATGCGGGCAACACCGTAAAGTAGCGACAAATCGCCTTTTGGCCGAATCGCGAGGTGACGAGTCGCCTGCATGGCCGTCTCGGTCCGTCGCGGATCGATGACGACGATCTCGGGCGAGAGCTGGTTTCGGACCACCCTTTCCCAGAGTATGGGATGCGCGATGCATGGATTCGCCCCGACGAAGACCAGAACGTCCGACGCCTCGAAGTCGGCATAGGTAAACGGCGGCGCGTCGAAACCGAACGACTGCTTATAGGCCACGGCCGAGGTGGCCATGCACTGCCGTGTGTTGGCATCGCCGTGCAACATCCCGAGTCCGAATTTGCATAACGCACCCAGAAATGCGAGTTCTTCCGTTGGCAACTGCCCGCTTCCCAGAAACGCGGCTCCTTCCGGTCCGTGCCTGTCTTGAATCGCTTGCAGTCTCTGCACGAATTGGGGAATGGCAACGTCCCATCCCACCGGGCGTAAGGTTCCGTCCGGAGCCCGGACCAAAGGTGTGGTCGCGCGATCCGGCGATTTCAAGACCTCGAGCGCTTCCCAGCCCTTGGGGCAAGCCATTCCCAGGTTCACCGGATAGTCGGGCGACGGTGACAGCGAGATGGCTTCATTTCCATCGAGATGAACCGTCAACCCACATCCGGTGGAACAGAAACCGCACGTCGTTCGCGTCGTCGAGGTTGGCTGCCGCGAGGCCGGCAGCCGTCCCAACCCGAACCGCGCCGGAGACTGTATGAGTTCTCGCGTCAGCGGGCCTTCGGTCTGATGAATCAGTTGTCGTGCCCGTTCGCGAAACGTCAGCCAGGCCTTGGCTGAGAGATTGGTCATGGTCATGACGCGGCACCTCCCGGCATGCGGGGCGAACTTGCCGCCGCGAAGAACAACGCGCGTTCGGTGAGCTCGCCGATAATTAATAGTGTCATTCCGATGAGCGGACCGGCGATTCCGACTCCTGGCAATGCACGGGTAGACGTCAGCACGATCAATCCAAGTCCGAGGAGCATCCATCGGGCGACGACGAGTGGACGCAACACCTCCGCCAGAAGTGTGTTGGTCCGTAGATTCCAGCGAGCATTCATCTGACGCCGACAAGGCACCATGCTCAGCGCGATTAGGGACACGGCAACAGTTAAAGCCATAACCCAGATGAGCTTTGGTTCGGTATCAACATTCGCCGTTGATGCGAATGTCATCGCCGACGCCGATCCGAGAAGCAGGCTGGTTCCAAGAAAACGAGCAGTTGTTCTTCGCAGGCTCCAATAGGGACGCGGCGTGACTGCGTAAATCATGATCGAGCAGCCAACTCCGGCCGCGCCGACGGCCATTGCCTGGAATTCCATCGCTGAGAGCGAGATCGGGAACGCTGATGACAATGGCCATTCAAACGCCAGCGAAGTCGCGGTTGTCACGAGTCCCTGATATGTGCCGAATACGATAATTTCGCGACTCAACCAACTTGTTCGCCAGCCAAGGATCGCGCGATACGCCAGCCAGGGACGCCCCATGTGAAGTGTCGCGGCGACCGACGCGATGATCGCCAGAACCGTCGAAGCAACGAGCAGTCGCCGATCGAGAATCGCGTCGGATGAGATCCAGGCGGCCGCCACCAGACCGACCGACCACTGGCTCAGGACGAGCATGATCGCCAGCGGCCAGTGGACGTGCTCCGGACGCGCGCGATCTTCATCGCCGGAAGACAGGTCGTCCGCCAGATGTCGTGTCGTCCGGTAGACGGTCGT
Organism: Planctomycetaceae bacterium; assembly: GCA_019636285.1. GTDB lineage: Bacteria > Planctomycetota > Planctomycetia > Planctomycetales > Planctomycetaceae > JAHBXV01. The sequence goes on along the minus strand of JAHBXV010000024.1, from coordinate 52,481 downwards.
GGGGAACGTATGAGTCGGGCTGGGGGATGCCGGAAGGAACTCTCCCCGTTCGGCTTTCCGCCGCACGTCATCAGTCACGACTATAGAGATGCGAATAGCCTCGTGCGGGCACGACTGCACGCAAGCCGGCGCTTCCCCGGCTCCCAGCCGCTGCGTGCACATGTCGCACTTTCGCACGATCCCCTTCCCGGCGTGGTATTGCGGGACTTCGTAGGGGCATGCGAGCACGCAGTACTGACAGCCGAAGCATTGGTCGTCAAGGTGTCGCACGATCCCCGTCACCGGGTCTTTCTCGTATGCCCGCGTCGGGCAGGCCGATAGGCAGCCCGGTTCGAGGCAATGATGACAGGCGGTGGTGACGTGTTGCAGAACCGGTAAGCTCTTTCGCTGTTCGTGAAGCAGACCGACTTTCCTCCAGGTTTCCGCGCCATCCAGGCCGTTCAGGTTGTGGCACGCCGTCACGCAGGCTTTGCAGCCGGAACAGCGGTCGAGGTCGACTTCGAACGCGTATTGCTCGCCAGCGATCGGGGCTCGCGCGGGAAGCAGGGCACGATAATAGACTTCCCGCGGAGGAGACCCGGCACGGTCGTGGTACTGCGAGAATCGTTCGACCGCCGAAAGATCCTGTTGTTCTTCCAGCAAGTCGGCCAACAGCAGCGGAAACGCCGTGCTGGTCGTGGATCGGTGATCGTGAAGAACGGCGGACATGGACTGGCTTTGACGGAGAATGATTCAAGGACTGCCAAGCGCGGCACGGATGAAATCGAACGCGATCACGTCATGCTATGTCCGACGTTCTGCCCGTTCGTCGTGCCGATTCCGGCTGCCTGTGCCGTTGCCGAACAGACTCCGCAGGACGTCGCGCGGCGTCGCTGTTCGACGGCGGGGCCGCTCGCCAGTCGTCCGGGGGGCGGCAGGAGCAACAGAACATTGTCGCCATCAATTCGCACGGGGAAGGTATCGATCGAATACGGCTCGCCGGTCAAACAGGCCCCCGTGCGAAGCGAAAAGGTCTTCTTATGCAGGGGGCATGCCACTTTGGGCTCGCCATCGGCATCGCCAATTATCCCCCTGGCGAGGACCAGTTCTTGTTTATGCGGGCACATGTTCGTGGTCGCATGCCATTCCCCGCGACAAGCGAAACGAAACACCGCGATCTGAAGATAGCCATAGCGCACCGCATGTCCGCCATCGGCCGGGAAATCGGAGACTTTTCCGACGCGAACCCAGGTCCGGTCGACGTCGATGGATCGGGCCTCGGATCCGTCCGGCAGCGTCAGTGTCGTCACGAGACCATTGTCTTTGGGCCAATCGGCCGGACGAAGCTGGCCGCGTTCCTCGATCAGTTCGATATCCGGATCGGTTTCGTCGGTATTCACGAACTGGCGAAAGAAGGCTCGTTTTCGGGGATCGCGGACGACATCGGCCCATTCGCAGCGATAGCTGTCCACGACTCGCTGCATCATGGCTTCCAGGTCCGCCGCGATCCCGAGCTTGTCTTCGATGATGACCTGTTTCAGATGCTCCAGTCGGCCGGGAAGCTTCTCGAGCCAGACCGATGTTCGCATCAGCCGATCGGCCGTTGTCACGTAATACATCAGGAATCGGTCGAGGTAGCGAATGCAGGTCTCCTCGTCCAGGTTAGTAGCGAGCAGGTCCGCATGTCTTGGGCGCGTACCGCCGTTCCCGCATACATACAGGTTGTAACCGTTCTCGGTCGCGATCAGGCCGAAGTCTTTCCCCTGCGCCTCGGCACATTCTCGCGTGCATCCAGAGACCGCTCCCTTGATCTTGTGCGGCGCGCGGAGACCCTTGTAGCGGTTCTCGATTCGAATCGCGAAACCGACCGAATCGCCCACTCCGTAGCGGCACCACGTCGAGCCGACGCAGCTCTTCACCGTGCGAAGTGCTTTCCCGTAGGCATGTCCGCTTTCAAAGCCCGCCTCGACGAGATCCTCCCAGATATCCGGGAGACGGTGCGCGGGTGCCCCGAACAAATCGATTCGCTGCCCCCCCGTGATCTTCGTGTAGAGCCCGTACTTCTTCGCCACCGCGCCCAGGACGATCAACTTCTCGGGAGTAATTTCCCCCCCGGGTACGCGCGGCACGATCGAATAAAGACCGCCGCGCTGAATGTTCGCCAGGAAGCGGTCATTCGTATCCTGAAGAGTCGCATGGTCGTCTTTCAGGATTTCTTCATTCCACAAGCTGGCCAGAATCGAGGCCACGGTCGGCTTGCAGATTTCACAACCGTCTCCGCGTCCGTGCGACTCGAGCAGTTCGCCAAAAGTTCGGATCTCCTTGACTTTGACGATTTGAAAAAGCTCCTGCCGAGTGAATTTGAAGTGCTCGCACAATGCCGCGTTGACCGCTTTTCCGGAACATGCCAGTTCGCGGTGCAGCAGATCGGTCACTTGAGGCAGACAACCGCCGCAACCCGACCCCGCGCGAGTGCAGGTCTTGAGAATTTCAACCGTCGTGGCCCCATCGGCAATCGCCGCCTTCAGCGCGCCGAGGGTGACGTTATTGCACGAGCAGATCGATTCGGCGGGATCTTCGGGTAGATTGGTCGCGGCGACATCGGGCAAGGCTCCGCGGCTGACAACGAGTGACGCTGCCGAGACGGGCAAGGGTTTGCCGCCACGACACAGAGACAAGAGCTTGCGGAAGTCGGAGGCATCGCCGACAAGAATGCCCCCGAGCAGATGCCGACCGTCCGACGAGACCAGCAGGCGACGATAGATTCCGGCGATGGGGTCTTCGAAGACCAGGCTCTTCGCGACGTCGGCATCGGCTTCATAGTCGCCAAAAGACGCGACGTCGACGCCCAGCAGCTTCAATTGCGTCGACAGGTCGGCGCCGCGAAACTCCGCCGATTCGCCGGTGAGTCGCGCTGCCAGGACGTCGGCCATTGAATATCCGGGCGCAACCAGTCCATAGACCATTCCGCGAAACAAGGCGACTTCACCGATCGCGAAGATATGTGGATCGCTCGTGAGGAGCCCTTCGTTAATCATCACGCCGCCACGCGGTCCCAGGTCGAGACCAGCTTCCTTCGCCAGTTCGTCCCGCGGGTGAATACCGGCGGAAATGACGACCATGTCGACGGGCAAAGTTGCTCCATCCTGGAATCGCAATCCATCAACATGGTCGTCGCCCAGGATTTCCCGCGTTGATCGATCGAGATGAACCGAGACACCCAGTTGCGAAATCTTCGAGACCAGCATTCGCGAGCCGGCATCGTCGAGTTGGCGGGGCATCAGGCGCGGCGAAAACTCGACAACGTGCGTGTCGAGGCCCATGTCGTGCACGGCCTTCGCGGCCTCCAGCCCGAGCAGCCCCCCGCCAATGACCGCCGCCGATCGGGCTTTGTTCCCATGGGCCAGCATCGCCTCGAGGTCGTCGATCGTGCGGTAAACAAAGACCCCACTCTTATCGACACCGGGTATCGGCGGCACGAAAGGCGCGGAACCGGTCGCCAGGACCAGTTTGTCGTACGACAGAATCCGTCCTTCCCGAGAATGGACCGTCTTCGCGAAACGATCGATTTTCACGACCGCGTCACCCAGATAGAGCTCGATGCCATTCCGCGAGTACCAGTCGGCCGTTGTCAGCGCCAAGCGGCTGGCGTCGCGGTGGGTGAAGAATTCACTGAGATGAACTCGGTCGTAGGCGGCACGCGCTTCTTCGCAAAAAGTGACCAGTTGGTACCGACCGCATCGATCGCGTGCCGACAACTGTTCGCAAAAGCGGTGTCCGACCATGCCGTTGCCGACAACAACAACGGTTTCCGGACGACGATCATCGCGGTTCGCGATCATGGTGGGAGCCCTGGCGCTCTTTCGTGACGCAGCCTTGTCAAAACCTCCGAGGCGCTTCCCCAGCCTGGAATTTGCGGGAAAGGCGAGATGCCATTCGGATGTTGAATCTGGTACGGGGAACGGGCGAGCGGAACGACACTGAGCAAACGAACGACCGGAGTCCGCCAGTTGATCGAAGGAACGGCTCGATTCTTCGGCTATCCGAACGGCACATGCGGATGTCAACAGCCGAAACCGGCTCCCGCCTCGCATGGGAAGAGCTGTCGAATCCTCGCCGAGACAAAGGAGGGGGCCCTGAGAAGGCATGATTGCTTAAAAAATGAGCAAACGATTGCCGTCCCACGCTCTCTGAAAAGTTTGCTTGAGCCGCTACCGGATGCCGGTGACTGCCGGTTTCCCATCGACCGCCGTTGTACTCCCGCATGCGGAGACGGCTTGGCATATCGTTTGCCTTATCCGATCTCTCGAAATATCGGGCGATTGGGGCGAACAACCGGTGCTGCGTCATCCATCGGGCTACAACGATGCCTTTAACTGGACGTCCGGAGCCAGCGGAAACCCGACAGGGAGGCTCCGTCGACGTTCGTGGTGGGCCATTGCCATCGTGGCGGCTCTGTTGCTGCTCCATCAGCTTTGGATTCAGCCAGAACTTGCCCGGCTCCAGTTGGACGCGCCCGTTCTGAATGTGTCGGGACGGCAGCGGATGCTGAGCCAGAAGCTCGCGAAATCGGGCCTGGCCATGGTGGTTGCCACCGATTCTGACCGTCGAGCCTCCCATCGCGAGGAACTGCGAGAAGTCGTCGAAGAGTGGCGAACTTCACACGACGGTCTGCGTCACGGCGACCCCGCGCGCCATCTCCCCCATGCCAAGAGTCCCCGTGCGCGGGAACTCTTCGAGCAAATACAGCCACACTTCATCGCCATGCTGGACTCGGCGGACATCATTCTGCGGAGTTCCTCCGCCAACGATGAACCGACGCATTCCGCGCGTCTCCAACTGGCCGTCACGCGGATCATGAGTCACGAAAGAGACTTCCTCGCGCTGATGCAGAGTCTTGTCGAACAGTTTGAAGCCGAGGCACGCGATCGGGTTACCGCTCTCCAAAGGTCCGGTTGGATCGTCAGCCTGGCCGTTCTCGGGATTCTGCTGACAATTCAACTGGCGATTGTGGTTCCGGCGATCCGGGTGACCGACCGTCGGTTCAGCGATCAGCAGCGTCGCTACAGGCTGGTCGTCGAATCGATGCGCGATGGCCTCGTTGTGCATGACGCGCGGCAGCGGATTGTCTTCGTCAATCAGCGATTCCGAGATATGACGGGTTATTCCCCGGACGAACTGCGGCTCACTCCCGCCTCGCGCTACCTGGCCGACTGCGATCAGAGAAAGTTCGACGCAATCATGCGGCAGGACTCGGTCGAAGGACTCCCCGCCACCGATCTGGCCCTTCGCTGCCGCGACGGAAAACTGCTGGAGACAGAGGCAACCTGGCACGAAATTCTCGACGGCACCCAACGGCAGGTGCTGGTCGTCCTGACCGATATCTCGGAACGCAAGCGGGCCGAAGAGCGCTCTCGCGAACTGCTGGGACAGCTTGCCCATGTGGAACGACTCAAGACCATGGGAGAAATGGCCGCGAGCCTTGCCCGCGAAATCCATCAACCCCTGGGGGCCATCGCCAACTATGCCGACGGCTGTTTGCGATCTCTGAAAGCCGGTGAATCGTCGCTTGCCGCGCTATCGGAACCGGTCAGCGGTATTCTGCGGGCCGCCATTCGCGCCGGAGAAATCATTCGCCGCGTTCGAGGGTTCGCCCGATCGGAAACGCGGTTCGCGGCCCGGCATGCGGCAAATGACCTCGTCAGCGAAGTGGCTGAGTTGTGCCGCTCGGAGGCTCGCCGATTGAGTGCCTCGCTGGAACTGGACCTGGATGCCGACGCGGGTTCGCTCGAGGTCGATGGCGTGCAAATTCAGCAGGTGCTCACAAACCTGGTCCACAACGCCCTCGAAGCGATGGCTTCCGATGAAGTCTGGCCGCGTCGGGTGAAGCTGCGAACCCGTTCGGTGGGGAGAGGCGACTCCGTTCAGTTTCGCGTCAGCGATACCGGTCCGGGAATTCCCCCTCAATTGCGCTCGCGAATCTTCGATGCCTTCGTGACATCTCGTCCCGAGGGGACGGGCCTGGGGCTGGCGATCTCTCGCACGATCGTCGAGTCGCACGGCGGCGAGATCATTCTTGACGATTCTTCCGATGGTGAAACGACGTTCTCTTTTACCGTACCGCGGTGCGCGGTCATTGCTGAAGAGCGGATTGCGGCACCAGCCGAGAAGGTTTTCGATTGATGAGCACTTCGACGATTTCGCCAAGCCCCCCGGTGTTCATTGTCAACGACGATACCGAGATGCGCGATTCACTCTGCTATCTCATGCGGACCGTCGGACTCAAGACTTCCTCCCATGAGAGCGGTTCCCGGTTTCTCGAAGTCTATGCCGATCAACCCGGTTGCCTTCTGACCGATGTGCGCATGCCCGATATCAGCGGCCTGGAACTGCGGGAAGCCCTCCTCGCGCGCGGTTTCGGAATACCCGTTATCTTCATGACCGCGTTCGCGGATGTCCCGATGGCCATTCGCGCCATGAAGCTGGGAGCCGCCGAGTTCATCGAAAAGCCGTTTCATGCCCAGTCGCTGCTCGATCGCGTTCAGGCGGCCATCGCGGAAGACCACAAGCGTCGGCAGGCAGACGCCCGGTGGCAGGAACTCGCCGATCGCATGTCTCTGGTAACCAGTCGTGAAACCGAAGCACTGGATTCGCAGCCCTCTGGGCGGAGCGAGCGTCTTGCGGAAGTATCGCTTTCACGCGAAAGTTCGACGGAAATGCCTCTCGGATCGGCCAGATCGGACGGTCCGCCACCGCGAATTGCCAAGGACTGACATTCCTCCGGCCAATGGCTGCTGATGCTCTCTGGAGCGACGTTCAGAAATCGTTTTCAGGTCGCGAGGTCAGACGCCCTCCAGAAAAAATTGCGCTCAACGGTTGGCTGATGTCATTGCATGGGCACAACGTCAGTCGAGGCAGCCATGCAAATTTTCTCTGGGGTTTCGTATCAGACAATTTGCGGGATCACGAACTCCGCTCGTCCCGGACGCGACAACAAGGCATTCGCTTCCGAGTCATTCCCGAACGAGTGGGTCGCGGCGTTCCAGGCCAGCGGCCGTTTCAGGCGGCAGGTCAGGTTGCCCAGATGCGCGAGCAAGGTCGACTTGTACCCTTCCTCGATGTCGCAATTCGGCAGTTTCCCCGATCGGATACAGTCTAGGAAGTTCTGTTGATGCGGCGTGTCACCGAACTCAGCACCCTGCTCCACGGCAACTTTGTTGCGAGCTTCCACGAGTTTCCAGCCACGGCGACCAATTGCGATATAGCCATTAGTGCCATAGAAAATGCAGCCGTTTTCGTAGCCTTCCTGATGGTAGGGCGACCAGAGTCGCTGCTCGTAAACGAGCGTTGCCTGCTGTTCGGGAAAGCGGAAAGAAACAACCTGAGTGTCGGGCGTCTCTTGAATGTCGCCGACGAACTCCAGCTTGTCTCCCATCCCCTGCACGTCAGTCGGGTAATCGACCCCCAGACCCCATCGGGCAATGTCCAGGTCATGGACTCCGTCGTTCCCCATGTCGCCCGTGCCGTAATCCCACAACCACCGCCAACCATAGGTGTAGCGGTTCGAGTTGTACGGCTTTTCCGGTGCCGGACCCTGCCAGATGTTCCAGTCGAGGCCATCCGGAATCGCAGAATCGGCGACAGCGGGGACTTTGCGGCGAAGCTGGCTGTTGAACGCCTTCGCCATGTGGACCCTTCCAATTCGCCCGCCGCGGATCATTTCCATGACTTCGCGATAATGCGGAGCGCTGCGGCTTTGCGTCCCCACTTGGACGATTCGCTTGTGCTTTCGCGCGGCCGCCACCATCTGACGACCTTCGTGGACGTTGTTTGAGATCGGCTTTTCGACATAGACATGTTTGCCGGCCTGGCAGCCCCAGATGGTTGCAAGAGCATGCCAGTGGTCGGGAGTTCCCACGACGATCGCGTCGACTTCGCGGTCATCAAGCGCCCGACGCAAGTCTGTGAGAGTCTTCGGAGCAACTTGCTGAATGTCGTTGATCTGCTGGGCGAACGGCCCCAGCAGCGTTTCATTCACGTCGCAGACGTGAGACACTCGGGCGTTCGGTAGCCCCGCGAAACCCCGCGCCAACCCGCCGCCGCGCCCCCGGATTCCAATGACGCACAAGTTGATCCGCTCATTCGCCGAGTCGGACGCCGCCCGCGCTGTCGATTGCGCGAGAACTGCCGCAGCCGCGGTCGTTGCCAGAAAATCCCGCCGCGAGACGTCGGTCATGATGTGTCCCCTGTGGTAGACGCTCGGAATGAGCTTGAAAAGGCGATGCGACGCATCAACGAGGACTGATGGTGCCAACTCACCACCTCCGAAGCAATGGCAAGGATGTTTAGACTTCGGTTATCAATATGCAAAAGAAGTCGTGATGCATGTAAAGACGAGAGCATTTTCGCGCGGTTTTTGCAGAACGTGTCAAAAAACGTTTCGCTTAATTATTGCATTTTGAGGGTTTGGCGATGATGATGTTTCTGCAAAAGGTGTGCGATCTTGTTTTCGCGGCTCCAGCCTCGGGAGACGGGAGCAAGTGGTCACCGGACAACAATTGAAGGATGTGAGTCCCATGAAGTCGCGTCGCGGATTTACCCTGATCGAACTCCTCGTTGTCATCGCCATCATCGCGATTCTCATCGCTCTCCTGCTCCCCGCCGTTCAACAGGCCCGCGAGGCGGCTCGTCGCTCGCAGTGCGTCAACAACCTCAAGCAAATCGGCCTGGCGCTCCACAATTACCACGACACCCATTCGGCCCTGCCGCCCGGCTGGATTGGCGCCGAAGCCGGCCTCCCCGAGTTCGAGGGTCCGTCGGGTTTCGCCTGGGGAGCATTCCTGCTGCCGGCTCTCGATCAGTCGCCCTTGTATAACGGGATCAATTTCAGCGTCTCCGCCGACGACCCGCTGAACAGTCCGGTCCGATCGGTCAGCCTGACCGTCTTTCGCTGTCCGTCGGACACGGGGCCCCAGTTCTGGGACATCGGCGAAGAGTCGAATCCCTCGAACATCCTGGCTCGACTTCCCACCGCCAATTACGTCGGAAATTTCGGGACCGAGGCCCCCGAAGATATTTGTGTCGGCGGTGCTCAGTGCGTTTCCGATGGTGTCATGTACCACAACAGCAAGGTTCTGTTGCGCGACTTGACCGACGGCACGAGCAATACGTTCCTCGTCGGCGAGCGGAAAACGAACCTCCTGCTCGATCCTCAAGGGCTCTCCACGTGGGTCGCCGCGATCCCGGAAGGTGAAGAAGCCGCCGCCCGCATCGTCGGCGTCGCCGATCATCAGCCGAACTACTACAACGGCCATCTTGACGACCTGAGCAGCAACCACACAGGCGGCATCCACCTCCTCTTCGGCGACGGCCGCGTCCGCTTCATCAGCGAAAACATCGACAGCACGATCTACGTCGGCATGGCCACCCGCCAAGGCGGCGAAGTCCTCGGCGAGTTCTAAACCGCGCCGCCGGCTCGATTCCCTTCGAGCGACGCAGGCCGTCGGTATTGATCGTCGTCCCGAGCCCCTGCCCCCCGCTGTGCGCTACTGCTGGCTTGGTCAGCAGCGTGGTATCGGGAGTGCGCGCATCGTCATCGTGGGCAAACAGCCCCGTTCAACGAACGAGGCTGTCCCTTCCACGCACTCCCGACGTCGAACGGCTACTTGCCCGGCGTCTTCGTGTGTGCGTGCTGCGGGAAGTCGAAGGTCAACACGAGCGGTTCCTTACCCGTGTTTGCGATTTCCACACCGCCGCTGGCCAGCGCGGCCTGTGTGATGAATCCGATCTCGGGATAGAGCTCGCCGAGTTTCATGTTCTGGTGATACCGCACTTCCAGCTTTCCAACGCGGCCGCTCCCGGCGTTCGTGTGGAACAGCGCTGGACTTTCGGGGCGGAAAGTCATCTTCGCGCCAGGCTGCAGGGTAAGCCGAAGGATCGAGCACTTCTGATCGCCGAGGAAGTCGCCGTAGACGATCCATTTGGCGTCGACTCCCTCGCCCGCGAATTCCTGGGCGGCGATCGCGGGCCGCGAATTCTTCAGGACGAAGTCCGGGTCCTGGTTCGCCGCGAAGTCGAATTTTTCAACCAGGTACTCCCAGTCTTCATGCCGGGACTTCGGATAGTCCTCTTCTCGGCAAGCGTAAAACGCATCGGCTGCACCGATCCGCCCGTCAAGGGTCAAGTCCTCGGCCAGGAAGTGTTCGTCCATCGTGACGTGCAACTCGTGCGTGCATAGGTTCGTCGGCGAGTGCAGCACGCCATTCGGCATCACGAAGCCATTATCCAGTCGCATCATCACGTGCGGCGCCAGGTGCCGGATCCCGTTGTATTCCGTCTTTCCGAAGCTCTTCATGCAGGCCAGGAACTGGTCCTTCGTCACGAACGAGTACAACCCCATCGCCGTCGTGTGATAATGCGACGCCGAGACTCCGGGATTGTCGAACGAATTGATGTCGTAGACTTCCCATTTTGTCCAATGCAGATGGTCCGGAATCGGATTGAGGTTGTCGAACTTCTTGGACACGATCGGCCAGGTCGGCTTGCCGAACATCTCTTTCGAAAAGGCCGAGATCTTTTCACCGATGACCGCCTCCGGCTTGGCGGCGATCAAATCCTGCAGCGAGATGACTTGTCCGTTCGGAGTGAGGGCGTGCGCTTCTCCTTCGCGAAACGGCGCCTTCTTCGTGCGCGTATCGATGACCCCCGTCACGATGGGGACGGTGCAGCACATCCAGATTTCATCGAGCCCCGTCCCGTTCATGTAGTCCGGATAGTACGACTGGGCATCCAGGCGAAGGCGTTTCCCCGGCGTACAAAAGGTCCGGCCGGCGTACCGCTGCAAGAGTAGCAGCACGCCGCCGTTCTTGTTCAGGCAGTCATCCAGAATCGCAGCCGTTCCTCCGCCGGTCCCGTCGATCACATCCTGCTGCGGGTACTCATGCAGCTTCTCCGCGAGAACTGACGTCGAATTGGCCATGAACGTTGCTCCTCAATAAGCTCAACCGCAGCTCGTCGGATCGAAAACATCGTTGGAAAGACGAAAGATAACTGCATTTGGCCAAAACGCAACGAGACAGGCGAGGGAGCGAGGGCGAGGGAGCGAATCGTCCGGTCGGTCCCGCTGCCAGACCCAGCCGTGTGCCGTGGAACTCACTTCCTGGGCGTATTTGAAGCAGATGGAGGGGATTGACTTACTCTCCCACCGAGTGGCCGGGTTCGACCCCGCCGCTCCTTTTCAAATCTTGCTCAAGTTGCTCAATCTCCTTCAGATCTTCCGCATCGGCTGCCAGAGCATCCGCTTCCCGCCGATTCTGGTCGAAAGTCTCGAACCGATCGTGGACGATCCGCTTCATGTCGTCATGGCTGACCTTGCCAGCGCCGTTCAACACGGGGCGATCGTTGAATGTCAGCAGTTTGTCGACATTGGTCCGCCAAAAGTCGAGCGTCAAATCGTTTCTCTGTTTGACCCGCAACTCGGCCTGCTCCAGAAAGATCACCACCAGTCGATTTAACGTGTCAATTTCATCCTGGCTCAAGTAATTCTTGGCTGTGATGACATCCTGTTTGCGGACCCGTGATCCGCTCCAACTGGTCAGGTTCATGTTGGGGGCATTCGGATCAGACCTTTTGAGGATCAATTCAGCGGCCGTATGCTCAGTGACCGCGAAGAGTAGCTTGTTTTGGACCTCCGCGAAAAACAGCATCGTTTCCTGTTCGCGGATTTTGTAATCCGAGCTCAGGGCGAACAAGTCTCGGACCTTCTGGTAGAATCGCTTCTCTGAGGCCCGGATTTCTCGAATACGGGCCAGCAGTTCATCGAAGTGATCCCAGCCGCCGGGATTTTTCAGGCGTTCATCATCCATGACGAACCCCTTGACGATGAACTCCCGCAGGTGGTTGGTCGCCCACTGGCGGAACTGTGTGCCCCGTGGGGAGCGGACCCGGTAGCCGATCGCCAGAATCAGGTCGAGGTTGTAGAGTTGCGTCCGGTACTTCTTCCCGTCAGCGGCAGTTGTCAAGGATTCCTTGACAACTGAATCCGGGGCAAGTTCCCCCTCCTTGGCGATGTTCTTGGCGTGCAGGTTGACGTTCTGTTTCGTCGTCTGAAACAGTTCCGCAATCTCCAGTTGCGTCAACCAGATTGTTCCGTCTTTCACCCGAAGTTCCAGCCGGGTCTGGCCGTCTTCGGAGGTGTAAAGAATCAAATCACTCATGAGCGATCCTCATTTCCCGAGCGGCGGAGTTCATCTCTGCCGTTCGGCCGAACAGCACTGCCGTTCATAGACTGAAACTGATTGGCACAACTCGACCGTTCCACTGGATCAAACGGGGCCTCCGCCAGTTCTGAGCTGGCTTGTTTCATTTCGACGGCGTTCATTTTCGCCCGTCAATTCCCAACTCGAAGTTCATCGTTCAGCAACGCGATCGACAGACACTCGCGCCAGCGCCGCGACCGTCGTCCGCGGCAGCGCGGCGGCAGGACGAACTCGTTCGACACGGTAACTCGCACCGCAAAATGAAGAAAGCCCCTCGACCTCTTGACCAGAAGGGGCTTTGGTGAATCGAGAGGAAAGGACGCATGGTTCACTTCCCTGGACGGCATCGGGGTCGGTGGGGCTGCTATTCAGACTGCGCGAACTCACGCCGCTGAAGCCAAGCCGCAGCGATGCTTGTTCGGCGAAACCAATTCGGCACAATAGCGCTGCGTCGCGGATTGCCGGTCGCGTCGAATCGTCATCATTGTCTGTCGAGCAACACTGCCATGCAGGATATCTGGGTCGCCGTCGGCGTCATGATTTTCGTGGCCGTCGGCGCGGGGGTGGTCTCGGCACGATTCCTTTCGACGGACAAGGGGCAGCGAGTGATGCTGCTCTTGGCACTGTCGCTCGTGGCCACGTTCTTTTTCCTGCTGTACTTAGCCGGCCAGCTCTTCTGGGCGCGGATTGTTCCCCTTTCAGCAGCCATCATCTACAGCAACCTGGCGGCTGTCTTTGCCGGATTGGGCGCCGGCTGGGCCTGGCGCATGCCGGGCACTCCATGGTGGCGGCGGATCAGCCTGACGCTGATCCTGTCGGGCGCGGCACTCGTCGCCATCCTGTGGCCAATGCTTTCGATCGCATTACGGCCGCCGCCCGAGGGTCAGGATCAGTGGTCGGGACCGGTGGCTTTGCAGACCTCCTGGGCGACATGCAGCCCGGCCGCTGCCGCGACCCTCCTCACTGCGGAGGGGCTCCCTGTCAGCGAACGCGACATGATCCCACTCTGCCTGACGGATCATGACGGCACGCCTACCCTTGGCCTTTATCGCGGCTTGAAACTCGTTGCATCGCGGAACAATCGCCAGGTCGAAATCACCGATCGCAGCCTCGCACGGCTGCTCCAGGAGGACGATTGGCCCGTGCTCGCCGCCGTCAGGCTTCCCTTCGGAGTCGACGATCCGCGTTTTGCTCAGGAATGGGGTTGGATTCCGGGCATGGGACATTCGGTCGTCGTCCTCAGCCGTACCCCAGGTGGCGAATTCGTGGTCGCCGATCCGGCCATCGGGCCTGAATTCTGGTCCGAATCGAAACTGAAGACGCTCTGGCAAGGCAATGGCCTGCGCATCCGATAAGGCTTCAAGACTGTTAGGATAGGCGGCGATGGTTGCGAAACGATTTCGACAATCAGCTCGAATGGCGAGAGATGCCGGCAGAGGTTGAACTCGTGCCTGGAGTTAAGATCGCCACTCCAAATGGCGAGTTGTGGCTTCCGCAGACGTAACCCATTCGTGGTAGAACGATGAGCAAATCTAAACCCAAGCCGTCTTCATCCTTCATAGGCCGCTGGCGGATCGTCTCGATGAGCGCCTGGGATCAGGACTTCATTGACGAGGAGCAAGAAGGCTACTTCGAATTCGGGAACAGGGACCAAGGCGAGTTCCACTTCGGCTATGTCCACGGCCAGATGGACTGCCGCACGACCACCAGGGCCGGTGAGCCGGCGGTCGAGTGGACCTGGGACGGCAACGACGAGATGGACCCGGCGCAGGGCCGAGGCTGGGCCATCGTGAGGGATGGTGAACTCCACGGGAAGATCTTCTTTCACCAGGGCGACGACTCAGAGTTCGTGGCGAGGAAGACGGGTGCGCGGAAGTCCACGAGGAAATGAGCGTGGCGAAGAGAAGTAAGAAAACAAACACCGCCGTCGTCTTCGTCGCTGGCGTCAAATCGCTTGGTCAAGATGACCAGACGTGGGAGACTGACTTCCGTGCTTTGCCCAAGCCGATGATGCAATCAGGCACCCAGTACCTCGGTCTTGTCGTCAGCAAGAATGGTTTGGTCCTGGCACAGTCGCAGGTTGACGGCAGGCCCAAAGCCATTGATCTCTCAGCTTTGCTTGCCGCTGCAATGCTGCGACCGCTGGTTGGTAAGGCACGTCGGCCAAGCCGGCTGCATGTCCGTGGGCATCGACAATGGCACGAACTTCTTCCACCGTTGGTAGAACTCGGCATTCAGGTGTCAATCCGGCAAGAACTCTCGAAAGCAAAGGTCGCATTCAAGCGACATCTGGAGCAATTGCGGGCAGCTCGACGGGCGGCAATGGTTAAGCCGAGTGAGAAGCAGGCGGGTGTCGAGAAGTTGTTCCCCGCCGTCGCCAAGTGGGTCCAGGGTTGGGGCCACATCGAGATCGGCGAGCAGGAGGGTTTCGGCTTCACCGTTCGTGCCATCGATTATGGCGGCGTTGTTTTCGAGGATGACAAAGCTGAGACGTTGGCCGAAGCGATGACAGCGTTGGAACACGGACTGGCCGAGTATTTCGAGCAGGATGGTAGCGAGTGACCACGACTTTTTCTCCCGGACCCGACCCGAACACCGTTCGTGCCGCTGATGGCGAGGTCGTCACGGTGCCGGACGGTTGGGTATTGGTCCTACCAGGCGACGCAGCCCTCACGCGACGCATCAAGGCGGCGGGCAATCACTTCGCCGTTGCCGAAAAGAAGGGCAGAAAGGTTTTCTCACGGGGCATCTGGACATCGGCGGCGACCGTGGAGCGGATTCGTGCTGATCTCGCGGCCGAGCGGTCCACTGACGGTTTCGCCAAGAAGAAGCAAGCGGATGCGCGGCGCCGAGAGAGGGTCCAGGCCGAATACGTTGAAGACTTTCACGGGTCAGTCGTGGCGTTTCTGGCATTCCATGCTTCGCACGCCGAACTCGCCGACCGGCTGGCTCGCGCGGTGACGGATCATGCCACGCCGGTCGGAAGTGGAACCGTCGCTCGAACTCGACGGATCCCTGTCGAACAGCGGGCCGAAGCCGCCGTCATCGCTTGGATGCGACACCAGACGACAGACTACGATTCAATGGCGATTCCAAGGGTGAAGGGCAAACGACATGAAGTTCGCCGGATGCTGGCCCGGCGATCGAAGGAATTGCTGGAACGGTATCGGCGGGGAGAGCCAGTCGGCGAGAAGTGCCCGCTCAAGAAGGCGCTGGCAGGACTTAGGGATTCTAGGACAACCTCAGTGCCGTGATGTGTTTGCCCGGTGTTCCGCAGGTTTCTGACAGCCGCAACCCCCGACACCTGCTCTGCTGAAACCACTGAACCCGGGGATCAGGAGGTGAAGTTAAGGTTGTCCTCGAAATCGTCTGTTTGAACTGCACCCTTGGCGGCGCAACTCTTTGCTCTGAAACGAGAAAGCCCTTCGACGTCCTCGCCGAAGGGCTCACTTCGAAAAATAGTCGGGATGACAGGATTTGAACCTGCGACCTCTACGTCCCGAACGAGTCGAGCAAGACCTAATCACCAGTATTCTAGCGGGTTGCGGCTTCCGCATAATCCAGATTTTCCGTCTTTTTGCAGGAATTCTGGACAATATTCTGGAAACTGAGAATTGATGTCAGCAATGACAATTTGACTGCATAACTGGTTCTCCTCTCCACGAAGAGGCTGGTGTTCGCCGCATGACTTGGACTCGCTTGCGAGGGTGGACGTCCACCGATTCAGCTCCCCGCGCTGATTAGGGAATAGACACGCTTTCCAATCCGCCGCGCTGACGTGTGTACGTTGAGCGACGCCAGCCGTTTACCCTGGGATGTCGTCCAATTGCCCAACCGCTCGAGCTCATTTTGCTCGACGCCGGTCTGAAACGCGAGGTCGATCGGACTGCCCTGTGGCACACGCATGTTGAAGATGAATTTCAGACCGCTGTTGCTGGCAGCCCCGTTGTGACCCTGCGGCGTCACGCGGAGCGCTTGGTCCAGGTGCGGTGCGCCGACCCGCCCTCGAAACTCAGAGACCAGCACGGCGGCTGGCTGCGGCCAAAACTTGACGACCGCCTTCATGGTTGAGAGCAGGCTGGCCGTCGGCGCAAACTGTCGACGCAAGTATTCAACCACGCTAAAGGTCAGCCGGCTACGTTGGGCACGCTGTTCCACCAGCGGCCGGAAGGCCGGCTCGTAGAACCCGAACTCTGCGGCGATCGCGTCCATCAAGGTTTCGACGGGGTTACTGGCCTCGATCTGATGACGCTTAAAGGGCAGAATCCCCTGTGGTGGTTCGGCGATCCGATGCGACAGCTCGTGGAATCGGTTCCAGTAGCCTTTGGCGTCCGAATCCTGCAGGTTCAAGACAGCGACCCAACGGTCCGGATCCTGTTCCTGGGCGTGCATCCGCTCAAACAGCAACGCGTCTACACCCGGCTGCGTGAGTTGCTCGGGCACCTGAGCAAAACCAATTTCCTTCTTGCCCTGGAGGTAGCGCTTTAGCAAGTCGGTGACATCCGCTGGACCGCGGACTTCTTCGAACGTCAAGTGGAGATGCTCTCCCAGGCCCAGTGCGATCTGCTCTCCGCTGCAGGGCAGCAATTTCTCCACCACCGGAGCGATCCGGTCGAGGCAAGTGTCGATGACAGCGGCGGTGAAACTGTCCGCAGGATACCGACTCTTGATCTTCAGGTGCTTGGCGATTGCATCCAATCGCATCAACTCCTGCGTCGTGGGCTGTCGCTTTCCCATTGTGCGAAACTCCTAGCACTCGGGCAAATAGTCCTTCACCTGCTCGTAGAACTTGAGCCACTCGTCCACTCCCCATTCGCCATCGTCCGCCTTGGACCGCCGGGCTGTCAGTGACCGCTGACCTTGAAGAAGGGTGAGAGTTGCTCGATGGGAAAGGTTCAGTTGTTCTGCGGCCTTCGACAGCGCCGCAGGGATCTGCACGACCGCCATCCCTTTTTGGGCTGGTGGATCCTCACCGAGTAGGCTCTCCAAGCTAACCTGCAGCCCGACAGCGATCTTCATCAGCTTGTCTACCGAGACCGCGGAAAGCCCGCGTTCGACCTCAGACACGTACCCAGCGCTGACCCCGGATCGATGCGCAAGCACCTGTACCGTCAGTGATTGCGCCTGACGAAGCTGCTTGATTCGACGGCCGACCTCAGCCCGGTCGTACTTGTCTGCCAACACAATTTTTTCCTTCAATGCAGCACGGGGCTTGCTTTGTTCGCTTTGTCGAATATTATTCACTTCAGTGAATTTCTGTTCGAGGCGGCGATTTATCTGAATATAGGCTTTGGCCGTCCCGTCGTCCAGTTCCTAGGAGACAGTCATGACGAGTGTCCCAGACCCGAACAAATCGAGGGCTGACGCCAAATGGGCGGCGATAGTGGATGATCAATTGATTCCACTTCCCCGTCGACAGCTCCCCGCAGTCGTCATTCTGCAACAAGCCGGTGCCCCCCCGAACACGGCTCTCGTGCGCGACTTCAATTCGCCCAACGACGTCGGCTTCGAACCAGATTCGCCGGTCGACCTGTCCGAGGGGAATGTGTTCCGCACGAGCACGAATTGCGAGCGCCGCCGACAAGTTGCGGTCGATGCTCCGCCCAAGCTGGCCTTTTTCGTTGACGACCACTGGGAGATCACGATCCAGCCAATCCAAACCGGGCAAAGCTTGCGTGGCTTGCTCGCCGTCTCCGCGTCGCTGGCGCTGCTGCGTGATTACGAGTCCCCGCTTGACGAGCCGATTGAGGATCGGGACCACATAGAGTTCGCCGATGGCCCTGTCTTCATCACGCGGCCCAACAAGCCGCACGAGATTACCATTGTTGTTGAAGGGACGCCGCATCGATGGTTCAAGCCAACCATCTCGTACGCGGAAGTCGTTACGCTCTTTGATCCCAACTATCCCCAATACCCTGACATCACCTACTCGGTGACCTTCGCAAATGGGCCCAACCACAAGCCCGAAGGCATTCTGTCCCCTGGCGGCTCAATCAAGGTCAAGGACCACATGGTGTTTCATGTTTCAGCAACTGGTCAGTCATAACGAGGATCTGCAGCGCTTGGTCGAAAAGGGCTACGCGCTCGCGCTGGATCCGAATGAGTACCTGGTCGTCCGGGACATTCCCTATTTGGATGACCAGGGCAACTTGCACACTGGCGCCATTGTGATGAAGTTCGTCGATGCGGGACGGGATCGGATCGTCCAGGACGACCATCAGATTTACTTTGCTGGCGGCGTTCCGCATGGTCTCGACGCAAGGCCAATTCCCAATTTGGGTGGCGGCCCGATCACGCTACCGCTCAGTAATGCCAGCCCCGACGTGAAGGTGGAGAGATCCTTCTCCAACAAGCCCAAGGGATCGGGGAAGTTCACCGATTTTTTTCACAAAGTGGAAAGTTACGTCGCCATCATCGCGGGACCGGCCATGGAAAAGCATGGCGCTAATCCGCTGACCTTCCGCGTCGTGGACCGCGCCCCCAGCAAATCCCCGTTCAAGGTTCGTGACACACTCACCAGTCGCGCGGAAATCGGTGATCTGGCTGCGAATTTCCACGACGATGTCGTCGCCGTTATTGGCCTTGGCGGCACGGGCGGATTTCTCCTTGACTTGCTGGTGAAGACGCCGGTCCGGGAGGTTCGCGGATTCGATGCGGATAAGTATTACGTTCACAACGCGTTTCGTTCGCCCGGCAAATTCGACTCGAGCGAAATTGGCCAGGGCAAGCCTGAGGTGTACCAGGCCCGCTACGACAACTTCCGAACCGGACTCTCCCTTCAGCACAAGCTGATCGATGCCAGCTGTGCCGGAGACTTCCAGGGTGTGACCTTCGCCTTCGTCAGCGTTGACAAAGGAACCGCGCGAGCCGGAGTTTTCGATCTGTTGATTGCACTCGGCATTCCGTTCATTGATGTCGGTATGGGCCTCGATCGGCGGCGCGGCTCGCTGAATGGCATGCTGCGCACCACCTATTACCCGCCAGAGCGAGCGCGTGAACTGCGTGATCGAGGCTTGGCGGAACTGGTGGATCGGCCCGATGATCTCTATCGTTCGAACATCCAGATCGGCGAGCTCAATGCGCTGAACGCCTGCCTGGCGATTCTTCGCTTCAAGCAGCTGCGAGGTTTTTATTACGAAGAGCAGTCGTGCTGCCACATGCTGTTCGGCGTGGGTGATCTTTCATTGAATCGCGATGCCTAAAGTCACTCAGATCCAACTGGTGCGGGTTCACTACGTACCCAGGGTGCTGGAGCCCGGTCTGCTCTACGTGTCCAAAGAATTCGGCGCGGCCGTGCATCTATGCGCCTGCGGTTGTGGGGCAAAAGTCAGCACTCCCTTGGGCCCGACCGAGTGGGAGCTGCGCGAGACCGACCGGGGGCCGAGCTTGAGACCCTCGGTCGGCAATTGGCAACTCCCCTGCCAATCCCACTACTGGATCGAGGCGGGCAAGATCCTTTGGTTTGGGACGTGGTCTCCCGAACAAATCCAAGCGGGTCGGCGCGCCGAGGTGGCGAAGCGCCAAGAGTACTACGAGAAACGCGAGCGGCAGCGAGAAGGCTTCTTCCTGCGACTGTGGCGATGGTTTGTCGGCTTGTTTCGTTAGAGAACCATCCATAGCCGTTGATGCAGCAGAGATCCAAGGGGCTATGCTGAGGCCTTGTGGGGCGTGGCCTACATCAAGTGGGGTGGGATGACTGGGGTGATCGATATCCGAAATAACATCGCCGCTCCTCGCATTCCATATACTGCTTACCGGAGTCCCTATGTGTGAGTCCTGCGAAAACAAGCAGCAGTTGTCCTCAGTGCAACATTTGACGTCATTAGAGCATCCAAATCTTCACAGTTCTCAATCGATCGCCAAGGAAATACAACGCGGACAATTCAAGGCGTCATCACTCGTAGTACGCAGCGATAATGCGGGACTCAGCTTGCAACACCGCAGCTCTCAGTTCAGGCGAGTAGCCAGGATCACGGAACGTCGGATCGCTTCCGCGAACATTGCACGACGGAACCGACCGCAAGACGTCTTCGTCGAAATCTTCCTCTGCCCAGGTCAGCAGTGTCACAAGATCGTCGGCGAGAGTCTCTTGTCGCCCGACGAAAAACGGGGTCGCATTCTCTCCGCCGAGGTATCTCTCGTACAGCCTTGTCACATACCCATCGGGAGCCACTCGCAGGCAGTTGGTCACGAACGACTCGAAGTTGTCGGACTCGACAACAGGATCATCTTCGCAACGGGGAAATCGTTCTGTCTGCATCCAGTACGCCCAGGCGGAACGATACCAGGAAAGCGGATGTCTGATGAATGTCGCGAAGATGGGGTGAAATCCTGGCTGGGAGTTCAGTATCGCCCGTACTTGCGAGAAATCCGAATGCCACTCCCCAATCTCCCCAATCTGACTCCTCATTGCAGCATGGCACGCGGCCCTCACCCAGTCGGAACCAGTCTTTGGAATGTGAAGAACGACGGTTCTGGAGAGTCGCAAGGCCATTTCCATTTATCCCCGACCATGGCTGGAGTGCATGATGGGACGGAGCAGAGTTTGCCCTGTGCAGGCCATTGCTGGAGCACTCCGCACACGCAGCAAATCCCGTCATCAAGGTGCTTCTGTGATGGTGATGTCGAAAGTGCCTGGGCCACCATTGCAACAGGCCGCGTCGGGAACGATGCGAAAACCGGAGGCTGTTGCGTGAAATGGGTCGCACGAGATGATCGAAAGTGGCTGGTATTCCGTAAAGCAAATCGATGCTTGGCCAAACGACCGCCAACAATGCGTGCTCGGGTCGCATTCAATGTCCCAGTTGTTTGCAGTCCCTCCACCTGACCAATATGTAGGCACCCCGGTATTTCGGTGCAAAACCGCAGTCGTGCCATCAAGGTCAGGACAAGTCGAGGATGAGATTGTCAACAACAGGTCAATTGGGGGGTCGCGAATGATAACTGGAGCTCCAGGGCAACAGCCATCCGTGCAGTTTGATGGGCAACACGTCGGATTCTTATTGGCTTGCATGATTTCTTGTCCGCTCAAAGAGATGTGTTCGCCGATGTCACTCGCGTTAAAATTATCGGTCGTCGAGTCTCCATTGACCGTCTCGGGTCGCCGCTTTCCTGCCGAGCCATGCGTGGAACACCGCTGGAAGCAAGTCGCGACGGATCATGTTTCTCGAACTAGTTGGCTCCAGGAGCGTAGAAGCGACGAACCACAATGCCGTCACATCTTTTTAATTGACTTTCAGTTTCTGAACGTATCGTCTTGCCGAATGGTAGCGATCAGCTCTGCAGTATCGGATGAAACTGGATTGCTTCTGAACTGCCTCGGCGGCGGTTCACTAGCCCGCCAGCTCCAATTCGTCGTCACCGCGGTTAATAATGCACCTTGCAGAGCGGCAGCGCCTTTCGAAGACGTTCGGCCCCAGCAGCAGTGACCTCAGTGCCCGAAAGCCAAACCATCTTAAGAGTCTTGATTTTCATCAACTCATCGATGGCATTGTCGGTCACTTGCGTTTCTTTGAGATCGAGTAGCCAGAGCCGCCCCAATGATGGCAATGCGGAAATACCGATATCGGTGACCGATGTTTGAGGAAGACTCACTTCTTCCAAAGTCGAGATCGAAGCCAGCTCCTGAAGTCCCTCGTCGGTCACGTTGGTCTTCCCAAGGCCGACTCCCCGCAATGAAGGTAGTGTCCGCAGGTGAGCAATCGCCGAATTGCCGACGGATGTTCCCGAAAGCGCAAGGTGAGTCAATCCTGGATCGTTCCTGATTGCTGCCAGCCCGTCGTCGGTAATCGATGTAAACACGAGCAATAGGCGTGTGGGGCTTCCGTCGAGAAGATTGACGAGGTCCGCGTCATCGATTTGAGGGTTATTGGAAAGGTCGATGAGAAGCGAGAACTCGGGAGAGTGCTTGTCCACGTTCTCGCGAAAAGCAGAAACCGCGCCGCCGAGCTGCAGGACTTTCTTCCTGACGCCCTCATGTTGACTGACGAAGGCTTCTTCTTGTTCGATCAACGGCTGCCAGACCGCAGCCTGCGGATCGACATTGGCCGGCTCGCAGCCAATGCAACAAATTGCCACGACAAATGTCATAAGCCATCGGCGCTGTATCATCGCTCGACGTCCTCAACGCAAAAACTGGCAGCATTGTGCGCGACAGGTGCTGCCTGAAAAGTCACCTGCTCACATCCGACTGGAGACGGGGCTTTACACTAAACATTGCTCACGGAAGCCCCGTGCATAGTGTCCACACAACGTTAAATAAAGACAACTATGTGCCAGCCTCACAAGGGCATTCAAAAACGTAACTACATAACGGGTATGTCCATCCTTCATGTTCGCTACATAGGCGTAGAGTTCATCGACCAGAGTTTGCGATCACCGTAGATAACGGCTACACATTGCCTCGCCAGGTATGGTCGCGGTATTCACTTCAACAAAACAGTGTCAGAAACTGCCGCTTCATAGTGACACAAGCATTCTGTTCGGCGAATTGAGGGTCTGGATACATTGCGTAGCAGTCAATCGCTTGCACCATGGGGCATAGCTCGTCTTTACAGCGATTCCAGCATTTTTGGGCCTGAGAGGAGGTTGCGAGACAACAGTCGTGCAGTTCGCAGATTGCATCAAGTTCATCAATCGGAGCAGGATTTGCAGAATAATTGGGCACCCATCGGGAGAAGCATCCATCAGCGCACTTGTTCTCAAGGCAGTTTGCTTTCCGGCCCGGACCGCAATAATGTCCATATCCAACACGGGTTGGGGCTGGCGGCGGAGCCATGGGGCGAGTTGCCGGTGGTCCAGGAGGAATCGGAGAGAAGCCGACATACTCCCCACGCCGAGTTGCACAGCAGACCTTCCGGCAACATTGTGCCGGCGGCGAACGTAGACATACTGCCGACTCGAAAAAGGGCGCAGCGTCAACTTCAGGGCCGAACGACACAACTTGACAGTGGCAACAAACTGCAGTTAGGCCACTTGGGTCGAGGTTTGTCGTAGGGCGGTTCAGCGAGTACATATAATCTTGTAGACCATCGGCGAAGCGGCGAGGGTCCACGACACTCCAACGGGCGCTCGATTGAGAGTAGAGTCTCGTGCGAATGGAGTAGCGAGCCTCAAGTGAGGGCGTTCTATAGCCAAACCTTCCCACCCAATGAAACTCTGTCTCGCTGTTTCCGCTGCGATAAACCTCGTTTCCCCAGGCATCGTAGGTGAAGGTATCGGTGACGTCCTCCGCCTCGTCTGTCAACTCCCGCGTCGAGCCAAGAGCGTCGAAATGGAAATAGCGAGTTTCGCCGCCGCTGCGCTGGCCGATCAGCGGGCCATAGGGAGACGGCTCGTTCGTGTACGAGGCCAGCACGTTACTCGCCCCGTCTGTTTCCTCCAGGATCGAATCCGTGGCCGAATCCCACGTGTACTCGGTGACAGGCATGGGCACTCCTTACTCTCTGTACGGCTGATACTGACACTCGACTAACCGGCTTAGCAAATCATCGAAGAATGCTCCGATAACCCAAGGGTTCCCCCTGGTTCAGCATGACCCAATCGGCCACACGCGAACAGTATCCAATCGCAATTCTAGTCAAGCGGATAATCTAGCGAACAGATGTGAATGGTTCTCGATGTTTTCGTTGGCAAGGCGGGGCAGGCTTAACCTACGTAGCCGTCGGCAAATCCGAAAAGCCGCATGAGGCACCACGAGGTTACGTTGTGTGTGTGTGTGTGTGTGTCGCCCACAGGGATTGGTAAAAGCCAACCTAACCACGCTTATCTGGGTCAAATAAGAGCGCATCGTCTGAAAGATTCGACAATGCTCGCTCAACGATTCCGCGAATCGTCGAACAAACAGTATCGACATCGCGCTTCTCCGGAGGAAGCGTCATCCAGCAGATTGAAATCGCCTGCCGTATCTGCGAGTCTACTGCATTTGGACCGAGGAGCCTCTGAAATCCTGGCTGCCCTAGGTCTCCACCACTGGAACCGGGAATCAATGTCATGCTTCTTCTCCAACACTTGGCAAGAAAATGATGCGAATTTGTTCGAAACGGCCACTATTCCCTATGATGTATGCGACTTGATGATCGCATGTCAGTGTTTATCACTCAGCATGAGGGAACTCTCATGTTGCGCAATACGTGGGTTAGTGGCAAGTAAAGGATAGTTATCAGGCGTTGCCGAGTTCTGTTCCGTTATTTCTGTGAATGTTATTTGTTTGGGTGTGTGTAAGTGGTAGTGAGAGCAGATATTGTGTTCTATTGCGGGTCGCTAATGCGGACATTAAGTTCGACGCAGCGGATGCTGGCATATTTACGTGCATGTGCATGTGGTGAGCGGGCTAAAAAGTGTGCGGAGGACTTGCTGCAGGCATGCCATCATCGCGATCGGTTGTCCGGCCCAGAAGACGTTCCCGACGCAGCACGAGCTAAGGCAGCATGGTTCCTCGAGCTGCATCATGGCGACCTGGATCAACACTGATGGGGCTAATGGATCAGTGCAAAAGCAACTGCCGGCACAGGCGCCGATTCCAAAGAAGCAAAGATATGTCATCGCGCCTGCACCATGTCCGCTTGGGTCAGTCAAGAGTGCTGGAGAATTAAGCGAGTATCGATACAAGTTGTTATCGCCTGAGTGGAAACCGACAGGATCAAGTGAACAGAATCGACCAGTAAAAGGAGTGTATATTCTGGCGCGGATATATAGGGTGTGATTGGGTGAAGAGAGGGCGTACCCCCATCTCCCGCTCCACCGGAACTCCGTCTGGCTCGTCCCACTCTGCTGAACCTCATTGCCCCACGCATCATACGCGAAAGTAGCCATCACGTCGTCACTGTCGTCGGTTAGTTCGCGGGTCGATCCAAGAGCGTCGAAGTGGAAGTAGTGGGTTTCGCTGCCACTGTGCAGGCTGATCAGTGGGCCGTAGGAAGCCGGTTCGTTCGTGTACGAGACCAACACGTTCTCCGCTCCGTCCGTCTCTTCCAGGATCGAATCCGTGACCGGATCCCATGTGTACTCGGTGACCGGCATGGCTACACCTCCGTCTTTACGCGGCGGAAATCGGCATTGTAAGTGTACGTGATTCTCGTTCCATTCGGCAACGACATTCCCCGTGGCTGGTTCTCGTAGTCCCAGATTGTCGTCGTGCGGTCTCCGCTGGGAGTCCGTTCAATCTGCTGGTTGCCGTTGGCGTCGAACGTGAAGGTCGTTCGCCCAACTGTCGTTTCGCCGAATCGTAACTGGTTCGCGGCGTCGTAGGCGTAGGTCGTCCGGTCGCCGTCGATGTTTTTGAGAAGCCGGTTTCCCGCCGGATCGTACGTGTACGTCTGCCGGTAGGGCGTCGTGCCCGTACGGTATTCACCGATGAGTTGGTTCTGGGTGTCGTAGGGCCAGGTGACCCGGCTGCCGTCCAATTCCGCCATCGACGTCCGGTTTCCGACCGCGTCGTAGCCGTAGTCGAGACGCTGGAAAATGGTGCCATTCGATTTCACCTGGCTGACCTGGATCGTCTGGTCGGCGGCATCGTACGCGAAACTGGTTCGCGTCCCATTGTTGAGTCGCACAACCTTACGGCGGTCGGCGGCGTCGTACAGGAACGTGGTCCGCTCATCAAATGGGTTCGACTCCGAGACGAGGCGTCCGCCGGCGTCGTATCCGTAGGTAAATCGACCGGACGCAGGGTCGGTCAGGCGTGTTCGTTCGCGGACGGCGTTGTAGCCGTAGGTTATGGTGCGAGAGGCGAAATTCGCCGTGGACGAAAGATTGTCGACCGTGTCGTACGTGTAGGTGTAGCGGCCGGAGCGATCCCGCATCTTCGTGCGGCGACCGACTTCGTCGTACGCGAACGTGACCCGCGAGCCATCGGGGTAGCGTCGGCCGAGGTTCTGGCCGACCGCGTCGTACGGATACGTCGTTCGGTTGCCCCGAGCGTCAATGCGGAGCACCTGGCGACCGGCAGCATCGTAAGCGGAGGTTGTCCGTCGCCCGAGGGGATCGATGAGCTGGGTCCGTTGGCCGTTGGAATCGTAGGTGAACGTGTGTCGGTTCCCCCGCTGATCGACCAGGGCGACCAACTGCCCGGCGGCGTCGTACACGCTGGTCGTTCGGTATCCCAGAGGCGAGAGTTCCGCCACGGGGCGGCCGGAGCTGTCGTAAATCGACGTGGTCCGCCGTCCCAGGGGGTTGATCGTGGCCAGCGGCTGCCCGGCGGCGTTGTAGACGTAGCTGGTTCGGGAACCGAGGGGATTGACGGTTGCCCGCGTCTGCCCGGCGGCGTCGTGCAGCATTGTCGTCCGATTGTTGAGCGGGTTGATGCTGGCGATGGCGCGGCCAGCAGCGTCGTAGAGGGTCGTTGCCCGATTGCCAAGGGGATTGAGACTGGCAATCACTCGGCCGTCGGCATCATGGACGACAGTGCTCCGCCGCAAGAGTGGATCAATGCTGGCAACGACCCGGCCCGCCCCGTCGTACACACTGGTGGTTCGCTGCCCGGCCGGGTCGATGGTCGCGACAACCTCGCTGGCTGAATTGTAGACCGTGGTGACCCGCCGTCCGAGAGGATCGATCGACGCCAACCGCCGCCCGGCGCCGTCATACAACGACGTCGTTCGTCGTCCCAGCGGATCGATGCTGGCGAGCACGCTGTTGTCGGCGAAGTAGACGGTTGTCGTACGCTCTAGCAGGGGATCGATCGTGGCGATCGTGCGACCGGCCAAGTCATAGAGAGTCGTCGAACGATTCCCCATCGGGTCGATCGCTGAGATCGGTCGTCCGGCGGCATCGTAGATCGAAGTCGACCGCCGCCCCAATGGATCGATGCTGGCGACCGCCTGGCCCACGGCATTGTAGACCGTGGTTACCCGTCGACCGCCGGGGTCGACAGTGGCGATCTGACGATTCGCCGCATCGTAGACGGAGGTCATCCGCCGTAGAAGCGGATCGACCACGCTCACCTGACGGCCATCGGAGTCGTAGACCGTGGTGGTTCGGCGTCCCAGCGGGTCGACGGCGGCAATCCGGCGTCCGGCCGCGTCATAGGCGAACGTCGAGCGATCCAGCAGCGGATTGATGGTTGCTTGCAGCCGTCCGGCCGCATCATAGACCTGGGTCGACCGCTCGCCCATCGGCGTCACGTCGGCGACAGCCCGCCCAGCCAGATCATAGACCATGGTTGAGCGTTGCCCCAACGGATTGATGCGGGCGATCGGGCGGCTGGCGTTGTCGTAGACGGTGGAGAACCGACGACCGAGCGGATCAATTGCGGCGACGGCCCGACCGTTCGCGTCATATACGCTGGTGGATCTGGCGCCGAGCGGATTGATGCTCGCAATAGCACTGCCTGACGGGCCGTATACCAGGGAAGATCGGCGTCCCATTGGATCAATCGTCGCGACGGGGCGATTGGCCAGGTCATAAACCGTGCTGGTGCGATTCCCGAGCGGATCAATTGTCGCCAGTCGATTGGCCTGCGAATCGTAGATCGAGGTTGTCCGCTCGCCGAGCGGATTGACGGTCGCCAGCAACCGGTTGTCAGCATCGTAGACTGACGTCGTGCGGCGTCCGAGCGCGTCGATCGAGGCGATTTGGCGGTTCCGCGAGTCATAAATGCTTGTCGTCACCTCGCCGAGCGGATTGGTGACCCGCTGCTTGCGGCCGATGGCATCGTACGAAATGGTCGTGCGTGAACCGAGCGGCGAAATCGTCGCAATGTGCCGACGGCGGGAATCGTAGAGGAAGCTGGTTCGCGCCCCGACTGGATTGATGGTCACAGTTCGAAGGTCTCGCGTGTCGGAGAGCGAAGTTGTCCGCTGATTGAGGGGATTGATGACCGCGGTGAATCGAGCGGCGACATCATTGATATGGCTGGTCCGGCTGCCGAGCGGGTCGATCGTGGCCTTCAATCCGCCACCCGCCGAATAAATGTACGACGTCCGCGCCCCGACCGGATCAATTTTGGCGATCACTCGTCCTTCGGCATCGGCAATATGCGTGACGCGCTGCCCCAGCGGTTCCATCGTTGTGACCAATTGGCCAGCATTGCTGTAGACGAAACTGGTGCGGTTGCCGGAAGGGGCCACCCAAGCGGCCCAATTGCCGATTGAATTGAACACTTGGGTCGTTCGCTCGCCAACAGGTCCAATAATTCCTGCGACTTGGCCGGATGCATTGTAAATGGTTGTCGTCCGGGCACCGGAGGCCTCGACAATTGCGTTTCGTCGTCCGAAGGAATCCCAGAGGAGCGTTGTTCGAGTTCCCAGCGGTGTCACCGTGGCGGCGACTTGCCCGCTGGTATTGTAGACGTACGAGACCCGGCTCGAATCCGCAAATTGGACTGTGGCAAGCCGCTGCGTCCGATTCGGAATGGTCGCATGGGTGATGGTCGTGCGTTGGCCAAGCGCGTCGACCTGGCCGACGAACGCCCCGTTCGTATCCCACAAATAAGTTGTTGTTCGGGCATCCGGGTGGGTGACGCGCCGGATGTTTCGCTGGCTGTCGTAAACCAGCGTTGTGCGATTGCCGACCGGGTCGACCACTCGCGACGTCACGCCGAAGGAGAATGTATAGACGCCCTCGTTTGGCAACACCACGGATCGAACGCGCCGCATGGAATCGTAGACGTAGGTCGTTCGGTCTCCCCCCGGAGCAACGTACTGCCGAAGCAAGTGATCCGCATCGTAAATGAACGATGTGCGCGCGCCGCCGACAGCAACCATCGACACGAGGTCCGCCGAACCATCAACGGTAAACGTCGTGATCCCGCCCGCACCATCTTCCACCCGTCGAAGATAGTCGCTCGCGTCGTAGCTGTACGTCATTCGTCGACCATTGGGAGTCTCGATGGCACTCAAAAGCGGGCCGTCGCGTGTGATCGTCCAACGGTCGCCGGACGCGCTGACGAGGCGTTCCAGAGCGCCGGTAGATTCAAATTCCAGCTGGCCACCGTCTGGGTAGGTTTCGGAGAACCTCGAACCGGACAACTGCTGAAGCGCGTTCGGAGCTCCAGTGGGCGCTAGGTAACGACCGTTAATGTCCTTGTCGGTGTAAACCCATGTCTTTCCCGCTCCGCCGACATATTCCGCGGCAGTGGCGTCCAGCATCGTAACAACCGGGTTGAAAGCGTCGGCCCAGCCATGGCCGAATTGAATCGATTGGTCCGAAGCTCGTGAATTGTATGTGAGCAACGGCTGCGGATCGAACGGCCCGGACCTACGCCCAGAAACTTCGACCGCGAGATTCCCTGTTGAGGGATTGATATAACCAGCGGATGCGTGTGTCCCAGGAACACCAGGTGCGGCAATTGCCGTGGCAAACCCAGGGGTATAGTCGGTTGTCATATTCAACGGGCGTTGGCAAACCAGTCCGCCACAAGGAGCCGGCGGACCGCCTCCGTTTCCGCCACAGCCACATCCGCCATCACAATTGCAGCCTCCCGTACCTCCTCCGCTCGTACCGCCACCAGCGATCAATCCCTCCTTTTGGCAATCGCAAGGCTCCTTGCACTCCTTTGGAGGTCGCGGGCATTCTCCACAGACGCGTTTGGTTTCGTTGACGAAGCAATCCCGTCTTCCTGGAACTTCGTACGGCGGACAGGCCATGTGTCCGCACTGGGGACAATCCGGATCGTTTGGGCTGGGCGGTGGACACGGCGGGGGCGGATCGTCGCAAGGCCATTCGCAGCAGCATGATTCTTTTCCGGTAACGACAACAACTGGATTGCAATCATCATTGCCACAGTTTGTTGAAGCGCCGCACGCCATGGTATCACCCTTCGAGAATCGGAATGACGGCCTATGCCGAATGCAATGCGAGAAATCTCAGCGAAGTTTCTATCTGCCGGGTAAACGCGGCTCACCACTTCTTTACAGGACAGTGCTCTGATCGCCATTTAGCCTTGATGTGCAACTGGCAGCCGCATGCTTGTTCTCGGCATACCATTCGTTCGACATCGCAGGAGTCGCACGTTCTGCAAATATTCAACCGCTCATGATACTCTTCAGTCGTAACTTGCCGAGCCCCATCCGCGACGTGGCGGGCGACGGCGGTGCCAAAATTCATTGCTTTTTGTAACAGCCCCGGCTCGGATGCACCGTTTCCAGCGGAATGGCCCTGCCTCTGCCCAGGGCCGCGGCCTTCTTCCCAAAGCCGGAAATAGTCCGCGCGGTGCTGGCACAACTGATGCCAATGCTCTGTCTTCCGGCATTGGTGACGCTCGCACCACCCCGCCGCTGGGCAGACACACCTATCTACTAGAGGCAGTTCCTGAGCAGTTGACAAATGTTCGCACTCAGCCCCCCAATCGACCTTGCACTTCCAGCCTGCAGCCGAGAGTTGGTCGTAGAAGATGCGATCGAAGTCGTCGTCGCTCCGAAAGACTGTATTCCGAAAGATCCCGCCACGGAGCATGACACAGCCAAACCCGTTGCCGTGGGCAAGACGAACACCAGCCCGCTCGTCCTCGTAATGCTGACGATGTGAATCCCAGACGCACGGTCTATTGTCAAACCTTGATCGGTAAAGTGCTGAAACTGACGCCGTCTCGGAATCAAATCCTCGGAGCAGTCGCTCGCAAATATCGTCCGGTGGGATAATGTCGTCTTCCAAAATCCACACATAGTCGGTGGAGACTTCGCGGGCGATGCGATTGTAGATGCACGCCATGGCGCGGCGGACTTCCTGCTGAACCTCGGGATCGCGCCGGTTTTCGTCGGCCAACCCCTTCCGGAGCGGAGGCACCGCCAAATATCGAATATCCGGGAAATCAGAATCGGCGACCCATCGTTTCACCGTGGCACCAAACTCCGGATTTCCACTTGCATCGTGCAGCAAGACCCGCAATTGATCACGCGGCCACTGTTGCCGACTTAAAAAACCGGCCTGCTTTTGCCAGAGCTCTTCTCGTCCGGACAGGGGAATCACGAGGGTGACGGCCTCCGCAGCCAGTCCGGCATACTCAAAGTAACCTCGGTGCGCCTGTTTCATGTCGAGCGACCAATTTGCCGCGTGCTTGCGATACCTGTATGTGCCGAGCTGCTTTCTGGCCTTCCATCCTGCTTGGCAGACCTTCTTCCACAAATGCCAGTCAGCCTGTGTTAGGAGTGGGTCAATCGGCGTGGAAAACGCATCTGCCTGCAACAGGGCTTCCCGCAAGACCAGGCTGCCAGCGTGCATGAAGTTGTCGCAGGCAAGACGATCGCGGCTGAACTCTTGCGGATAAGAGCTCCGGCCACTGCCAGCATCAAATAGTTCGACATCGGAATAGACGATCCCGATGCCCGGTTCGGCCGCGAATTCCTGGAGGCCGAGATCAATGTAACCGTCGGCCAACTCGTCATCCGCGTCGAGAAAGCAAACGACTTGCCCCGCCGTGGCGCGGAAGCCCGCCTCGCGAGCCCGATGGACGCTTCTCTCCTCGACACGCAGGTATCGAACGCCCAAGGACGCAAATTCTGCCGCCACATCTGGAGTCTCGTCAGTCGAGGAGTCGTCGACAACGAGAATGTCCGCGACAGCGTCCCCCTGACGCCGAACGCTTTCGATGCAGCCACGAAGGAACCTGCCGTAATTGTGGCACACGACGATGACAGATACTTGTCGCATCAGCGAAGTTAAATCACACGGCGAAAAAGATTGAGACCGAATCGCGGGATTACGACGAGGTTCCACGGATGAAAGACGTCGGCCATGATTCGCGATGGTTCGCATGTTGTCCATTTCGCAATTCACGTGTCACTTCGTGGGCGAAGGTATCGGTGTACTGTACTTACCAAGGGCATCACGCTTCGCATGACACCACGCTGGAGCGTGGGGAAAAGCCGTCTGATAACAGGCAGACCCTCTTTGCGTTCATTAACTGCTCGTACAATTTCTGTGAATCCAGTCCTAAGCGACTGTTGGTGGGCGTTCCTATCACTCATGTATTTCGACAGACAGTGTTCCGCCAGAAGTAGGGCAGCAATTCTGGTTTAGAGCGACCGTGAACGTCGCCCTAAAAGACGGCTCGCAAGCCCAGCTGTCAGCTGGAGTGCCGTCGATACCACATTCGGCATTTCTGGCGTTAATGCTCACAATCCACGCGCCGTCGAAACAACTGAGGAACAGCTCGACGATTTGAGGCGGGCCGGGGTCGAGACCCGATGTCCATGTGCCATAACCCGGATTAAAGAGCGTGAGGCTACCGCTCCACCCTGAGCATGAGCTTGTCAGTTCCGCGTAGAGCGTAGGTGGGGGCATGCACGTGTCGCATGGTTGCAACCCGCAAGGGCACTTCGGATTGGCTGTGTTCATTGTGTAACCTCCGGGCCGTCCTTCACGGTGAGCTAGTCACGATTGAGAAATCGAAGACATGCTGATTTGACGGGTCTGACTCCCCTTCTACCGCATGTGGAGATTCAAGAAGTCGCGATTCGCGGCTCAAAGTGGGTGTTAGGGCGTTCGCAGTGTTGGTGAAGGAGCGTCTCGTGCGTTCCGCGAGGTCGTGACGAACGATCTGCAGGTTGTGTTGTGCCTTGGTGGTCGCCAGATCTGCATCTATGCTCGCGAAGTGTCGCTCGGTCGGGTTTCGGATGACCGCTTCGTATGTACGAGCCGCCTCTTCAAGGCGACCTTGGGCATGATGCAGCATGGCTTGGCGGAAGAGAAGCTCTTTGTCGTCCGGGTAAAACGCTAAACCGCGCCGGCAGTTTTCATCTGCCTCTATATAATGTTGTTTGCGATAGAGGACGCTGATCAACAGCGCATAGGCTTTCCGCACGTGCGACTCTTGCGGATGCGAGACTTCGAGGCACTTCCGTAACCAGTGCTCCGCTTCGTCGAGCTCTCCCGCATCGGCATACGTCATCCCCAGGTTGAACAACACAAACGGATGGTCCGGGCGTTCGGCGAGGTCGAGATGCAGGAGTTTGAAGTCCCGTTCGAGTTTGCGCTGCCGCGTCTGGGCTGAATGGTCGCTGCCGGAGTGGATCACGTGAATGTCGGTGAACTCGACATCCCCGCCGGCCCGGCGGATGGCGGGCAGAATTTGTTCATGGATGCGGTGCTCGAATTGGAGGTCGGGGCGATTGCGGAAGAGCTTGATGTGGTCGACCACCGTGACGTCCCGCCGACCCTCGTTGGATGGGCCGGGACAATGGACCTGCATCACGTAGCCCAGCATGTTGGGAGCGTGATCTCGGTCGACCAGTTCCCGCAGTTGTCGGCCGCACTCCGCCGGCATTGTGTCGTCCGAATCCATCCAAAAGATCCACTCACCCCTGGCATCCTTGAGCGATTCGTTGCGCGCCGCCGAGAAGTCATCGCGCCACGGCCAATGCCGAACTCTTGCCCCCAGCTCCTCGCAAATCCTTGGAGTTTCATCAGTTGACCCGGTGTCGATGACGATCATCTCGTCGACCCACGGCCGGATGCTTTCCAGACAAGGGCGGATCGTCCCGGCGTTGTCGCGGACGATCATGCACAGTGAGACCTTCGGCGAAGCGACTTCCAGCAGCAGACCCTCGTCCGTGACGCGCGCCTGGAGCGGACGCGGTGCCGACGGCTGTTGCACAGCGGGAGCATCTCCCCATTTCTCGGCGAATTTCCGCTCGTTTTCGGCCATTAGGCTGCCGAAGTCGACGTCGCTCGCGACGAAGCTGCGATGCCCGAAATGGTGCACGAACGACGCCCGCGCCACGACGTTGCGGAAGCCCGCCTCGCGCGACCGTCGGCAATAGTCGTCATCCTCGAAGTTGCCGAGCCCGAACCGCTCGTCAAACAGGCCGACTCGGTCCAGGCACTCGCGGGTCACTAGCAGGCAGAACCCGACCAGGCGTTCGAGATCGACGATCTCCCGCTGCCGACGGCCCCACTCCCAGGCGAAGCCGTCCAGCCCGGACAGGTCGCGATAGCCGACCGGAACCTGTTGCGGACCGCTCACGCAGTTCGAGACCGGACCCACCAGGCCGATCCGGGGATCCGAGCGGGTGGCCTCCAGCATCCGCCGCAGCCAGCCCGTTGTTAGGAGCGTATCGTTATTGAGCAGCACGATCTGCCGCCCCTTGGCGACCCGCAACCCCTGGTTGACTGCTGCTGGAAAGCCCCGATTTTCGGCGTTCCGAATCAGCGTGACCTCCGAGAGCGACTCAAGGTAGGCGACCGTCCCGTCGGTCGAACCATTATCCACCACGATGAGTTCATACGGCTCGTCGGTTCGATGTTTCAGGCTGGCCAGGCATTGCCGGGTATAATCCAGCTGGTTCCACGTCACGACGACGATCGACGTCAGCCCAAAGTCGTGCTCTGGTTCCGGCTCGGCTCGTAAGAGATATTGATAGGTGAAAAACCCCGCTGCCTGTTCAGTGGTGAGCCCGCGAATGGTCAGGCCACCGAGCTGAATCTCTCCCGGATGACCGTTTGCCGCCCATTCCTCCCAACCGGGGCCGGGCACATGCCGCCAGTCGCGCGTGGCATATCCAGTGCGATCCAGTAGCTTTTCAATTTCCCGGCGGGTGAAGAACCGCACGTGATCGTCGTCGAGCAGCCCGGCCGGTTCATAGTCAAAGTTGCCGTCCAGAAGTCCCGTCACGACCGAATGGTGCTGGACATTCGGCAACGACAGGATCAGTGATCCGCCGTCCGCCAAAGCCGGCTTTAGCCGTCGCAGCAGCCGGGCGGGATCGCGGACGTGTTCCAGGACATCGGCCGCGATGATCGCATCGAACGACTTGGCTGGCAGTTCCCAACTGTCGTCTTCCAGGTCGACGTTCAAAACACGATTCAGTCGGTTCGCCGCGCGTTCGGCCGCGATTGGATCCCGTTCGAGCCCCCAAACTTCGCAATCCTGGCGTTGCTTGAGGGCTTCCCCCAACCGTCCGCCGCCGCAACCGACATCCAACACTCGACCCGCGGTCGCTGGAATGAGATCCAACACCTCGGGACGGGCGTGCTCGAAATACTCGGGCGTCTTCGCTGCCAATGTCGGCATGGCCACCTGCTTTCTACTGACCGACCGTTCTAGTTCCCGGAGAATGATCTCGGCGCGGTGGCGATAGGTATGCTTTGTCAGGACTTCGTGGCGACCAGCCTGAGCCAGCCGATGCCGTTCGGATTCATGAGCCAGGTAATAGCGCGCCTTGTCGAGTAGCTCTTCCGGCGAGCGATAGGTGGCGAGGTGTTCGCCGTCGCGAAGTAAGTCGGCCTGGCCGTTCTCGGTCAGGTCGTTGGTCAAAAGGAGCGATCCGGCTGCGACCGCCTCGAAGACCCGCATGTTGACGTCGTCGCGCAGGCTGCGGTTGAATCCCAATCGGGACCGGGCGTAGATATTGGCCATCTCGCGAAAGTAAGCCCGGCCCACCCAGCCGCGCGGCAGTTCCGCTTTCAGCCGCTCAATGAGATCGCTCCTCGGGCCGGGGAACAGGTTCCCCACGAAGCACCAGTCCCATTCGAGGGGGAGTGATTCGTGAACGGCGTGCAGATCGGGATCGCAGGCCAGCGGGAGCCAGGTCGCCGAGGCGATCCCAGCGGCTCGCAATCGCTCGGCTCCATTCCGCTGGGCCGCGAAGACCACATCCGCCTGTTGGGCCGTGGCCAACGCCCGGTCAAAATCGAGATGCGTGTCGATCGCCCACCAGGCCGTCGGCCCGAGTCCCTTGGGAATCTCGCAGCGCTGGCCATCATCGACCACGACGAAAGCGTCATAGCTCCCCGGTCGAACCCGGCCCAGTTCCTCAGGAAGCAGGTGGGTTACGTCGCAAACCAACCCATGCAGCGCTCGACGGACGTAAAATCCCGTCGTCTCGGGCCGCGCGCGATTGTCGAACACCACCGCGAGGCGTCGCACGCTCATCCCGCCTCCTGTTCAGAGTGATGAGAAACGACGGCAGGCCCCAACAGCGGGCGGTAATCGCGCTCCAGAATCACGGGCCAGGTGAATTCGCTTTCGAAGCGGCGCCGGCCGCAACGCCCTAAGCGCTCCCGTAAGTCGGCATCGTCCAGAAGTCGTCCCAACTGCCGGGCCAGGTCGGCCGCGTCACCGGGGCGACATAACAGTCCCGTCGCTTCATCGAGGACGGTGAACGGCAGTCCGCCGATGCGACTGGCCACCACGGGCCGCCACGCTCCCATCGCTTCGACCGCCGTCCGTCCGAGTGCTTCCTCCGCGATCGTCGGACAGACGACCACGTCGGCCGCCCGCATCCGTCGAGGCAAATCGTCCTGCGACTGCCAGCCGAGGAACTCGCAAAAGGGCTCGTGGACATCCCCCGGCTCGGCGGTCACCTGTAACCGAAAATCCTGTCGCCGCGACCAAAGCTGACGGCAGGCCTCCAGGAGGACCGGAAAGCCCTTCATGGCTTCCTGGGGCAGCCCGGCGAATAGCAGAGTTGTTGGGGTCGCTGTGTTAGCAACTTCATCGCGAAAGTCGGTCCACGGAAACCGCGCGGGATCGAACCCGCTGGGGATCACATGGACCGCTCGCGAATAGGGCTTACACAACTCGGCGATCAGCGGATTGACGACCAGCACCCCGGCAGCATCAGCGAACGCCCGTCGTAGTGAGGTTTCATACTCCGGTGTCACGAACCCCGCCAACTCCCGTTCGAGTTGATGCAGCGAACCCGAGAGGTGCTGCCGCGCGGCGACGCAACGCTGACAGCCCTCCGCCGTTGCAAGTTGATTTCGCGGACACGACACCGGTTCCGGCAGCACCTCCAACAGCCGCACATTGTTCAACGGGCAGAGACATTCCTGGGCGGCCAGTCGCAGGTAAGTGGGATAGCCGCGACAGGCTTCAGCCAACCGGGGCTTCATCGACCAGCTATCGGTGACGATCACCGCATCCGGATGAAAGGCATCGAGTTCGGTCCTCACACGCTCCTGGACTGTCGCCAGATGCCAATCCGCTTCCGAGAACGTGATCTGCTGGAGCGGCCAGTCGACCGGCTCCTTGACCTGGCCCAATCCCCAGGGATCGAAACGGATCGAAAGATGCCGCACGTCGTAACCGTCGCGATGCAGGAACCGGGCCGTCTCGGCGGTATGAACCGTCCCGCCACCCGTGGAAGGCCAGTTGAAGAGCAGGCTGACAATTGCGACTTTCGTGCGTCGGGCATCGTCAGCGTTCGGAGGGGAACCCACTGGGGCCGACTCTTCAAGTCGCCAGAGGTTGACACCCGGCAGATGCCAGTCGGGACGCAGTGCCCGTGCCCGAAGGAACTCCGATCGAGCCGATTCCCGGTTGCCCAGTAAGACATCCATCACGCCGAGTTCATTGGCGACCCGAGCGGCGACAGACGGCGAAAGCGCGCTCAGGTCGAACCCGGCGAGAGACTCACGTACCGTCGCCAGCTCGCCACACGCCACCAACCGCGCGGCTTCGCGACAAGCACTGACCGCGCGTTGCTCGGATTCGTCACCAACATCCGCATCCACCAATGTCGACAAGGCGATTCCCCCTTAGCGCTCTGCTAACACATCTTCGATCACTCGCGCCCAGCGATTCGTGACTCGTTCCAGCGAATGAAGTTCTCGGAGCGCGCGGCCGAAACGGATCGTGTCCGCCAGATAGTCGCTCGACAGCCAGCGTTCCTCATCGGGAGAAGCCAGCTCAAAGCCAAGACGTCCCAGCGATTCGGCCGCGCTGGAATCAGGCAAGACGGCGACCGGGACTCCCGAGGCGATGTAGTCGCACACCTTCGCATCGGGCTTATGCCTCGCTCGGAATTCATCCCCCTTAAGATCAATCGCCGCGCGGCAACGACTCAGCCACGCGAGGTGGTTCTCGGCGCTCCACGGCTCAACTCGCACCGCGTTTCGCCGAAATCCCAGATCCCGCGGAGTTGGCGTAGAAACCCCCTTTTCGACATCCGTTAGCACCACCAGTTCAGCGGGAAGCTCGCATCGATTTGCCCACTCAACAACCGGTGGCAGGTTCCCTCTCACGCCAATCCACAGCAGTGGGCCATCAGCCGGACGCTCGGGAAGTATGTTCGCAATGTATTTCACATGATGGGGCAGCGCGACGACAGGGGCGTAACTCCGAAAGTATCGCGTCAGCCGCTCGCAATGGACGACAATCCGGTCGCAAAGCAACAGACGGCCCGCGTCCGCATCAATCTCGCTCGTCGATCCATACACGTCGAGCGGGCAAAAGATGATACGTCGCGTCCGCCGCAACTCGCGCAGCACGCCCAGTGCCGGCAAGAACTTGATGATCACCATCACATCAGCCAGTTCCACCTCATGACCATATGTGGTCACCTGGTAGCGGTTCGCCAAACTGGCAGCGAGGTCTGCCCCCAACCACCGCCAAGACCCAAATGCCGGCGCTTCCGGCCCAAACTGGATCTTCGCGGGAGTTGAGGACAGCATGCCCATGGTGCAACCGCACAACGCACACCGAAATCAAAACGTGAAGTGAACGCACAGAGACTAGCGAACCATATTCTTCACTTCAACAACTTCTTGAGACTATTTCAGACACATGTGTCATTTGTGATGGAAAAACAGGCAACATACGATGTCTTATTACAATTAGGGGCAATAAAGAGAGGTGACGGAGCGTCTCCTCGCCTGTATTGAACGAGAACACTTCCTATGTGGACATGGTGATAACACCGAGAGCGAGTGGTTCTTCCGAGATCGACGTAATTCCTAGGTCCGTAAAACTCCGTCTTCACAGCTTGAGTCGCGAGCTTTGTCATTTTCTTTGCCAACCCAATCGGTGCTGGTACTCTGCGGAGCAATGTCCGACTTCCATTCCATTCGCGAGGCGACCCAGGTCACGGGGGTGTCCGTGACCACGCTCAGGCGGTTCATCCGGGCCATTGTCGCGGACGAGGGGCATCCGGATCGGGAGCATTTGCTACCCACCGTGGAAGATGTACGCCGGATGAAAGCCGCTGGTGAGCAGTTCACCTGGAAGATCAGCGGCGAATTGCTGCAGCGCGAGTACGGTGAGCGGGCACGATCAAAGGCTAGTTCCGGTGAGGACTTCGGCCCCTTGGGCGAAGTCGTGGCCCTGCTCCGCGACCAGCTGCAGTCGGCGGATGAGCAGTTGAAGGTCAAAGACCAGCAGATTGCCAGCCAGGTCGAGATCATCCACAGCCTGAATGAACGAATTCACGAAGGCAACGTGCTGATGGCGACCGTGCAGAAGCAGCTGGCGTTGGCCGAGCCGGTGAAGCCGCAAAGTGTGTCACCAGCGAAATCCGCGAAGACGGTCGAACAGCAATTCGCACCAAAACGCCCGAAGCGGAAAGGGCTGATTGCTCGCCTGTTTCGGTAAGTCGGCGTAATCTCGGCAGCGATGCCGACCGCGACTGGACCAGGCACCGGCTCGCCCAAGAATCCAACGGACAAGCGATACCGCCTGCCGGGAATTGAACGTGAAGGCATTGCTCAACTGTCCCTCCTGGAGACGGCCCTCTGGCCGCTCGACGGGACGCGGCGACGGGCCACCGAATATCGCACGACCTATGCCTTTGGCTCGGGTCAGGCCCAGCGTCAGGCTCAGGTCACGGTGCGCTCGGCTCTCGGACTACAGCCGATCGACGAGTACGTGTTGTGGGGACTGCTCGGCACGTCGCTGGACCGGCGCGAGGACAATGATGGCGTTCTGATTGCGAAACCACGCTGGATGCTCAAACGGCTGGGGCTGCGGAACGGCGGGTCGCAGTATGCCGAGCTGCGGGAGTCGCTGCTCCGGCTGTCGACAGCCAGCTACCAGAACACCGGCTTCTACAATCCCGAGACGCAGGAACACGAGTACGTCTCGTTTCAGTTCCTGAGCTTTCTGCTGCCGACCGTGGGGGGCCTCGGTCGCGTCGTGGACAATGATCGCTGCTGGCGGATTGAATGGAATCCGGCCTTCTACCGGTTCAGCCAATTGACCGGAGGCAGTCTGCTGTTCGACCTCGATCTGTACCGACAACTCACGCCTGCGTCTCGCCGCCTCTTCCTGAAGCTGAAGGATCGCTTCTGGCGGACAAAGGTCGTCCACCTGAATGTGGAGGATCTCACCATCAACGGCCTGGGCTTCTCGGCCGACCGGCCGCTGTTCAAACGCAAGTACGATCTGACCGTCTGTCTGCGGGAATTGCTGGAGCACGGCGTGATCGCGCTGGGCCGGGGCCAGACCGACGTGAAGCAACTGTTCTGGAAGCGTTCCAAGGGCTGCTACGTCGTCGTGTGTTACGAGGGCGAGTATTTCCGCCAGCCGCAGGCGGCACGCTCCCAAAGCCAGCAGGAGGCGATCCAGACCGATCCCCTCTTCGAGCCGCTCCGCCAACTGGGAATGGACACGGCGGCCATTCGACGGGTGTTCGCCGAACATGCTCGGGGCCGCATCCGCCAATGGCTGACCATCACCGAGGCGGCCCTGCACGAAAAACCTCGCGGCTTCCCCGGCTTCCGCGTCTCACCGGCCGCGTTCCTGATCGATGGTCTGCAGCACAATCGGCTGCCGCCCGATTGGATGCACGCCCATGAGAAGCGGCAACGGGAGCGGCAGTGGGAACAGGAACGGATCGCCGTAGCAGCGCAGGAACGACAACTGCAGCCGCAGTATGTCGCCGAGCGGGCGGCTGCGCTGCAGGTCTATCTGCGGTCACCGGAAGGACATGAGCAATATGACGCGGCTTATGGTCCCCTGTTGGTGCTGCATCAACGGAGCCATCCGCACGATCCGGCCACGGCGGCAGCAGCCGCCACGCGGGCCTACGTCGAAGAGCATCATTTCCAATTTCCGAGCTTTGCGGAATGGTCGTTGGGTCGGTCTGGCAGCCAGAGTCAACCGTCCTGATCGGCACGGCATCTGCCGGATGTTTTTGGGGAACAAGGCACGGCATCCACCGGATAAAGACACGGCATTTGCCGGATGTTTTTCTGCCGGGTGGATGGGACTTCCTGGCTCTTCCGAGCCAAGCTTCGGACTCTTGGGAGACATCCTACAAAGCGTACGTTCAAAGCGTTCTTGTAAAGCAAAGGGTTGCGGGCTATCGCCCGCCTGCTGGAAAAAGAACGGGGAAACGAACGACGGGGTGCGTCAACCGGCGGCAGAGTTTCCGGCCGGCCCGGCGGAGCGGGCCGCCTGCCCGTTGAGACGATCGACTCGGGAAAAAAGAAATGCTGTCGCCAGGCCTTCGCCGGGAGATCGCCGCCACAGCCGGGCGGGCGGCGATCGCGGGGCGGTCTGAGACCGACCTCCGGAATCGCTCGGGAGAGCGGCGGAGAAGGCCACGCTGTGAGGGAGACCACGTCGCGGCCTGCGCCGCGACCCCCGGCCCAGACGACACGCACGCCCCTCGCTCCCTCGTTGACGTAATGCGGCGCAGTGCCGGGGGTCGCTGCCGCCTCCCGGCGGCCCGCGACGTCGCTCCGCACCACTCGCCCGGCGGCGGCACAACCGCGG
Source organism: Planctomycetaceae bacterium (assembly GCA_019636285.1). Taxonomy (GTDB): domain Bacteria; phylum Planctomycetota; class Planctomycetia; order Planctomycetales; family Planctomycetaceae; genus JAHBXV01. The sequence goes on along the minus strand of JAHBXV010000024.1, from coordinate 10,874 downwards.
AGCGGGGCAACGCGCCGATCAATTCAGGCCGCAGTGGGCAGCAAGCGCTCTACACCTAATGAAGATCTCGTTGGACTTGGCAGCCTCGGGCCAGCACTCATCAATCGCACAGGGAAATTAGACCGGATAGTTCTTCGTCTTCTTTGTGATCTTCGCCTTAGAGGGCATACAAACCCATAAGTGTACAAGCCGAATTCCCAAAAGATCCTTTCGTAAATGTGAAGACTCACAGCGGCACGTCTTGGAGACCCCGTTCGTCACCAAATCCGAAAGAGAATCACTCCCGGTCCAATCACAGGTCTTGTCTTCGCCAGTACTTTCAAGTGCAGTGATCCAACCGTTGATTCTTGTGTGCCACTCAGCAACGTCTTCCTTCTGCACATATGCGACCATCAATGCTTTCGAGAGATCTCTCCCGTGCAGCCCCATTCGGAATCGTTGTATGCCGCCGGATACTTTCCCGAGCCCAGTCACATATTCACGCTCTCGGGAAACACTCGGTGCAGGAAGTCGCTTTCCTTCAATTACAAGGAATGGCACGTAAATCGAATCATAGAGAGCGACTTCGATTGCCTTCGTGCTTGGCACAACAGATAAGTCAACTCGGCGTCGCTTCCCTTGCTTCTCTTCGTGATGGAAGTTCGCCATGGGAAAATGGTCGCGAGCGCGGTCGTTCAGGAACTTACAAAGCTGGCCGTTCATGTCCTCTTCTGCCTCGACGACCGGCCTTGACTTATCATCTCGCCACTGTGGGAGCTGCTCCTCAACGAACTTCACTGTCTTGGCAACGAATGTATTTGGCTCTATACCATTAACTATTTGTCCGCTCGTGGGCACATGAGAGCTCGCAGACATTCTCAATACCCCTGCTCACACAATGCAATGATGGTTTCATCCGCGTCACGAATCGCTGTCGACTTGATCCAAAAACGAAGCCTGTTCGGCTTGATAATGAGCATGAGATTGTCTGTATAAAACCGCACCATCCGAACCGTTCGAATCGACTCGTGATTCTGTCGATAGATCAAATCGTGAAGGGCTTCAGCTTGATCGCTCGATACTAAACTCGTTGCCGGTTTGCTCCCAAAGTAGAATGCTTGGCAGACAAGTCCCTCGAGGAAAAGCGGATCCTCTGCATGGAGATCGTCGTAGACGGTCCCGAGCATCTTGCAGAACAGACTGGCGTACTCGACCATTTCCGAAGGGGATACCGCCTTCTTGAGCAAATCAGAGTTCTGTCCGAGCCGGATAAAATTGCAAAAATAGTTCAGCGTGTCGTCTTCAATCGCACGTTCCCAAAACGAAAGATCGAGATCCGATGGCCTTTCGGGCATCGGGAGAAAGTCAATGTCCTGCTTGTTGATCTTAGTGGCTTTTGCGACGAATGAACTTGATCCGTGCATCATGCAGGACAACTGATATGTCCGATGTCTGTCGGATAATTGATCGTAAATCTGCTTCAGGAGCGGATCGTTTTTTTTGAAGCCAACGCCAACTAATGTGGCCGCGAATGCAATCGGACCCTTCTTCCATAATCCGATGGGAAGCGTCTCGTGCTTCTTCAACAGAATTAGGGGGGCTTGATAAGCAGACTCGGGCGGCGACGATTTAAAACGACTGTCACTTACCGTGTCAACTTTTGACTCATCGATCCCGTGTTCAGTTAGCGCGTCTGCATGAAGGTATTTCATCCCCTTCAAAAAGCTAAACGGCTTGCGGTTTTTCTTGCCTGCAATGAAACCTTCGTTGTATCGGAGTCCCTTTCGCTTCACTAACTCCTTTAATGTCTCAATATCACGCAGGCGGTTCGACAAATCCACGAGTCGTCCACCGCCTAGGAGATTCAGTCGCCAAACGAACATGTCCTCTACAGCTGAGTCCTGCGTTACCCAATGCCAGTCATAGTGGTCGATCTCGAAGGCCACTCGCTCAAGTGTGCCGAATGTTCGGCGGAACGTTAGGTGGACTACCTTGTGGCTAGCCGATGGGGTCGCTGCCGTGGCGAGAATCGCGATTGTCTTTGGATCCGCAGCGTCATAGAGTTTTCTAATGGATGTGAAATCCATCACCAGATCTACGGATGCATTCTCAAATATCCGCTTTCGGAATTTGTAGGCATTGCTGTTGTGTAGAATCTGAGAGGGTTGAATAAGGCACAGGCGACCTCTTGGTCGAAGTTGCTTAATCCCTTGCTCAAGGAATAAGTAAGCCGCCTGCTTGTCAGGAAGAATGCCGCGATCTCTTTGCGCTGCCTCGTTTAGAACGACTCCGTGGACTGTGAGCTCCGACTCAAATGGTGGATTGCCGAGAATGATGTCGAAACCTCCCTCAGCCACCGTCGGTTGACCAAATATCTTCTTTCGAAGCTCATCGAAAAAGTCTCCGTGGATGAGGTTTTGGTTCCGTAGCCGATCGAACTTCAGTTTTTCCCAAATCACATCCGGCCTCAGCATGTCGCAAACGGCGAGCGCCAAGCTGAATGAAGCGAGATCGACGGCACCCGAGTCTAACTCGATACCGAATATACACTTCTTCACAATCTTCTTTAGGGTAGCAACATCGAGCGGGTTCCAAAAGTTCTTCGCTCGATGAACATTAGCTAAACGGCGAAAAGCGCCAACGAGGAAAACGCCAGATCCGCATGCAGGATCGAGTACTCTTTCATTCCCCTTAAGTGTGTCGTATGGCATCGCATGATCGAGGAGCAGCGACGCTAGAAACGGTGGAGTGTAAACGGTGCCGTGCCCCCCCTTCACGAACCGTTGATACAAGTGGCTGACGATTTCGACTGGGATATGCTCGAACGAGAATTGTTCCCAAAGATACTTTTGCTTGTTGATCGTCTTCGCTTCAACAAGCTTTGCGAACTCTTTTAGCACTGGCTTTGTCATTTGCTGGGCAGCACCACCCGGCAGGGCAAAGATGTCGCCATTGAAGCGCTTCTCGAGATTCGCCAGTAAGCGAACAGTCTCTTCTGGCTGTCCATCGCGTAGTGCTTCAAAAAACGACGTGGCTCCTTTGCAAAAGCCTCCGAACCATCCGGTAGGAAACACCCGGCGGTCCTCTAAGTACTTAATGAGAACGGTGAGGAGCAAGAGTCTCCGCAGCAGAGGATTCTTATCACCGTGTAGAGCTTCGTCTGTTTCCACAACAGCGGCAATTAGTCGCTCGTGTGCCCGGTCTCTGCTCTTTGCTAGATTCGAGTTCCTAGGGTCGTCCCAAAATGTTCCGTCGATCAGTCGCAAAGCCGAGTATTGAGCATCAAGGGCGACATTGATCGCAGACGTCCCGTGGATCGCTTGGCTGATTTTCTGAGCCGGCGCGTATTCGTATTTGCCATGATGCCAGAAGTCTGGGCCACGGGCACAGGTCAATACGTCGAGCCGCGTCGGCCATGCGACGTAGATGAGCGGAACTCCCCCATGTAGCCACACTCGCTTGTGTAAGTCCGCGAGGTCCTTTTCGGACAGGTGGTTGTCGGCGTTGTCGACAACGTAGGCAACGACTTGCGAAGATCGATTGTCCGAGAAGCGCCGGAAGAATACGAAATCAACATGCTTGATTGCGATTGCATCGCGGACGGCGAGCCGTTCGTCAAGCCGCTTTACTCCCTCTTCCCCATCCCTTAGGGCAACCAAGCCGGACACGAGCTTCCCATTCGGTGAAGCAAAGTCCAGTTGCTTGAGCATTGTTGCCAACATTTCCGCGATCCTTCGGGCCTTGGGGAGGCATCACACAATACGGCGCCGAAATGCACTCGATCCGCTGAAAGTGGATCAGTTCGAATGGGAGTCCGCTGTGGATAAGCTGTCGCTTCATGTTTGACTGTCCGTTCCCACGAAAGCGTTGTAAAGGTAAAGAGTGATCACTGGCGTGGCAAGTGGGATTGGTGAGTTGACCGCCGTCAGGATTGCCGAGGTACTCCGCGGACGTTTTTTAGCGGCACTTTGGTGGCCAAGCACCCGGTGCGTCCCCGCACTGGCGGCGGCGGACGCTCGGCTATCCGCGCCAGAGACGTGGTCGAATCGCCTGATGCCAAGCCTCATGCCCCAGATGTTCGGGCTGGCGATCGGCGCCTTGGGCATTGTTGTCGCTGCGGCTCCATCCCACGCGAACGTCGAGACCGCGCTGTGCCAGCAGCCACAGAGTTTCCTTGGCCCCCGTATCCCCCTCATTGTCGGCGTCAAACAACAGCGAAACCCGTCCATTCGCCAGTTGCCCTGACCAGCGTTCGATCTTGTCGACCTGTTCGACGGTGATCTTGTTCGACATGATGGCCACGGCCGGGATGCCCAGCCGGTCGAGGGCGAGGACATCGTTGAAGCCTTCGACAATGATGGGGCCGCAGTGGGCGAGGATCTCGCGGTAGCCCGGTTCGTGGAGTCGGCTGGCCTGTTGGCCGAAGAGTTCCAAGCCGCGATGGAAGCCGGCCGGGACTTTGTGCTTGTGCGGTGGTTTCTCGCGGGAGCGCTGGTCGGGCGGTAAGGCCAGGAACGCGCGTTCTTTCTCCTCGAAGTTGGGATCGCGGGCGATCCAGGCCAGGAGTTTTCCCTCTTCGCTGTGGATCGGATAGGCGACGTGGCCTCGCAGGGACCAGCCGCGCTTGTCTTCGCCGCCCGTCGGCAGGACGCCGACAGACCATTTGCGGAGCAACTCGGGAGAAGCCAGGCAGGGGTGGCGGCGGACGTAGCTGGCGGCAGCGGGGGGCATGTGTGCGATGTCCATGATCAGCCGCTCATGGAGGTGGACCAGGTCGCGGGCTTTGGGGTTGTCGCTGTCGGCCAGCGGGACGTTGCGAAGCGGGGCTAGTGCGGGTGCCTGGGGCGCTGGCTGGACGTGAGATTGGGGTGTCGGCTGTGGCTCGGAAGTCCCTGCGAGCACCTTGCGGACACGGCTGAATTCGCCGCCGGTCAGCTTGTCGCCGGTTGGCTTGGCACCCGTGAGCATCCCGTGCATCAACGTTAAGAGATTCCCTCGGAACTGGCAGCCGTAGGCATGGCAGCAGAACACCTTCTGCGGATTGCCAGTATTGACTGCGATTTCCCGCTTCCCGGCATGATCGCCGAGGCAGCCGAAGAGGCAATCCAAGCGGACTTCCTGGCCACTGCCGTGAACATCGAGCGGGAAGCCGCACTTGTCGGCGGCCTCGGCGAAGCTGGTCTGGGCCTGCAGCGTGTCGACGTCGATGTACGAAGACGGTTTCATGGCAGGAGGAAACGCGGCAATGCTACGCTCGCAGCCGCCTCATGACAAACACCCCGCAGCTGTCGCCGCGCGATCTGTCTCTGTTGCAACTTTTGAGCTGGACGCCGGCCACCACGGCCTTGCTGCAGACCGCGAGCCGCAGCTTTGACGGCGGCGGATTTGCGGACGAACGCCGGTTGCGAGAACGCTTGCAGGTCCTGGAACGGGCGGGGTTCACGCGGCACTGGTCGACCGCCACCATCGGCGGGGGCCTGCAGAACTACTACAAGCTGACCCCGGCCGGGTTTCAGGCCCTGTTCGGTGCAGACGCTACTCCCCCACCCCGGTCGTACTTTGCCGAGATCTCACCGAGCCAGCTGGCGCACACGCTGGCCTTGGCTCAGGTCATCGTGACGACAATGTGTGCTGCCTTTGATCGCCGGATTGTCATCGAGCGTTTCTACCGTGAGAACGAATTGACGTTTGCCGTCGGCGACGCGCAGGTTCAACCCGACTGTTTCATCCGGTTCAAGACGAGCGGCCGTGCCTTCAATGTCGCCTTCGAAGTCGATCGCAGTACAGAAACAGTCGATTCGCCACGGGAATCCAGTCTGCGGCACCGGCTGACGACCTACGAAGCGTATCAGACGCAACTGATGACGGACTGGCAAGCAGGCGGCCGCGCCTGGGAGCGGCCGCGGTTTCGGGTGGTGTTTCTGACGTTGTCCGTGGCCCGCGCGTATCACCTGCTGGCGGTAACAGCCCGGATCAACGGCGGTTCGGCACGGCGACTGGTCTATGCGGCCACGCAGGACAGCTATCTCGGCGATCCCGAGCCCCTGACCAATCCCCTCTTCCTGGATCATCACGGCCACTGGCAGGCCCTGGTCAACCTGCATCCTTCGTCGAACGCGCTACGATCCCCTGTTCGGTTGCCACCGGCCATTCCGGCTGACGGAGCCGTCTGGTAGCCTGTCCCCCACGCCTGCGTACGACTGCGGACTCCGCACGGCTATTAACCCGTGCCCCTTCGCCGTGACGGCCGAGGAGGTCGGGCCGCAGGACCGAGACAGGGCGGGCAGCCGCTTCGAGCAGGGGGCACACACTGACCGGAGCGGTTTTGCCGTGGGAGAGCAACGCGCTACGCTGGCGACATGCAGTGGCTGTGGACCGCACCGGCCGATAACGAACGCGGTCCCCGCTACATGGAGAAGGCCCTCGCGGCGATTCATCAGGCGCTGGAACCGGGGCAGCGCGTGACTTTGGCGTATGGCACACTGGATGGCCGAGTCGGCTTGCAGATTGCTTGTGCCGACGAGATCGCGGCGCGTGTGGCTGGCCCGCTGATTGCCAACTACCCCCAGTGTCCGTTGACCATGGTCGAGAACGGGGGCCAGACTACGGTCGACGGTCCGACCTGGACCATGGCCGCCGAGTTGGTTCCCGAACTGTTTCCGCTACTGCGGCATCCGCAATTCGAGGATCAGCTCAATCGGAACTTCGCCGACCCGATCGACAGCCTGTTGCGGGCGGTCCGCCCCGACCAAGGTCTGGACGTGCGTCTGGCACTGGTCGTGACCCCGGCCAGCGATCGCCGGGTGACCCAGGCCCGCGACGCGGTCCAGCTCCTCGATCGCCGGTTCTTTCGTCGGCACCCACGGCTGGCGGACTACTTTTCCCGGACCGTGAGCCGTCCCGGCGGACGGTGGCGAGCGGGCTGGCTCGGTTGGCTGGCCTACCACTCCCCTCTTCCTGACCATAGCCTCCTGGATACCTCGGCGAGCCGCTTGCATGAGCGTGAGGAGCATTTACAGGCGGCGGCTGCCAAAGTCGGCGGCCATCTGTTTGACGTCCAACTGACCGTAGCCGTGACCAGTGCCAACGGTGATCCTGACCAGGCTCAGGCCCGCCTGTCGCAGTTGATCGGCGCATTGGGTGTGTTCTCGTCACAGCGGCTGGCCAGGCTTCGGTGGCGTCGGGTGAGGTATGGAGTTAGGGGAGTCCCGGCACCGAGATTTTTGTTGGCGCATGACGAACTGGCGACGCTGTTTCATCCGCCGACGGCCAGCGTCTCGGCCGAAGGCTTGCAGACCAGCGAGTTCACCGAACTGGAACCGCCGACCGTGTTGTCGCCGGTTGAGAGTGGGGGAGTGGTCGTTCTCGGTCGCGTCCGGTTCCGGGATGACCAGCGACCGGTGGCCATCGCCCGCGATGCCCGTCGACGGCACGTCTATGTCGTCGGGGCCACGGGTACCGGCAAGTCGACGTTGCTCATTAACCTCATGGCTCAGGCCATGGTCCAGGGGGAAGGTCTGACCATGGTCGATGTTCACGGTGATCTGGCGGACGGGTTGCTCCAATTGGTGCCACCGAACCGCACGAATGACGTGATCGTGTTCGATCCGGCAGGGGATGGGCTCGTCCCATTTAATCCCTTAGCCTGTGCTGACCCTGGTCGTCGGGATCAGGTCGCGTCCGGGGTCGTGTCGGCGTTTCGGAAACTGTACGACTCGTGGGGACCACGGCTGGAGAACCTGTTGCGGTTCGCGGTGTTCGCCGTCATCGAGCGGCAGGGGACTCTGCAGGATGTCGTCCAGTTGCTGACCGACGCACGCGTGCGGGATCAGGTCGTGCCGCGGATCGAGGATGAGATCGTGCGTTCCTTCTGGCAGCACGAGTTCCAGTCGTGGAATACGCAGTACCGCACCGAAGCGGTGTCATCGGTGACCAACAAGCTGCTGCCGTTCCTGACGAACAGCCGGTTACGCGAAATCGTCACCGCGCGTCGCTCGGGACTGGACCTGAGGCAGGTCATGGACCGGGGTCAGATCCTGGTCATCAACCTGAGTCGTGGGAAGCTCGGGCAGGACAACGCCACGCTGCTCGGCAGCTTGCTGCTGACGGCGATCGAGCAAGCCGCGTTGAGCCGGGCTGACCTGAGTCATGACCAGCGTCTTGACCATGGTCTGTTCCTGGATGAGTTTCAGACGCTGGTGACGCCGTCGACGGCGATCATGCTCTCGGAATCCCGGAAGTATGGCCTGAATCTGGTCTTGAGCCACCAGCTGACCCGACAGTTGGATGAACCGACACGGCAGGCGGTGCTGGGAAACTGCGGAACATTCGTAGCGTTCCGCGTGGGAGCGGAAGACGCGGACCTGCTGGCACCAGCATTCAGCAAGTTTCCGGGGCAGTTGTCACCGGCGTGGCTGATGGGACTGCCGAACTATGTCTGTTACGTCCGGATGCTGCTAGATGGGGGAGTGCCGAGTTCCCCGTTTTCTTTGCAGACATTGCCGCCACCGGCAGTAGGGGAGGACCGGAATGAGCTGGTTCGGCGGGTGTCACGGAGGCGGTTTGCACAGGGGACTACAGCAGCGTCGGCCTGATCGCGTAAAGCTCGAACTCGCGCCGCTGAGAAATGGATGCTACTCTGCGATCGGACTATGCAGAGCGTTTCGAATGACAATTTCGGCCTCCTGATTGCCTACGTCATTCCGGGCTTCGTCACGGTCTGGGCATCCAGCATCGTTTCGCCGCAGATCGCCGGATGGCTGGGAAATACTTCTCCAGACGCCCCCACAGTGAGCGGCTTCTTGTATGTGACCGTGGCATCAGTGATGGCCGGGATGCTGATCAGTGCTGGGCGGTGGCTGTTAGTCGATCAATGGCATCACCGGACTGGGATCAAACCCCCAGTTTGGGACTTTTCCCGATTTCACGATCAAGCTGGGCTGTTCCTCACTGTCGTCGAGCACCAGTACCGGTATTACCAGTTCTACAGCGGGAGTCTGATTGCCGTTCTCTACGCCTATGCCATTCGGAGGTATGCGCTCGCCGTGCCACTGACGGGACTTGCCTTGGAAACGTTCGGTCTGTTGCTGATCGTCACGTTGCTCTACGCCGCGTCGCGGGACACTCTGCGGAAATACTACACGCGTCTGAGTCAGCTGCACGATGCTGCAGCGGTGCCTTGGCACGCGCCCGAGGGGGTCAATCCAGCCCAATCGAACGCAGGAAGTCCGACACCGTGACCTTGTAGAGCTGGCAGAACAGGGATAACTCGATCACGTCGATGCGGCGCTCGCCTGACTCGCATTTCGAGACGAACGAAGCGTGAGCTCCAAAGCGTTTGGCGACATCCGTCTGTGTCAAACCCGCTTCAACCCGCGCGGCGCGGAGCGCTCCGAGCATTCGAGAATACTTCTGGGTGTAACGCGACTTCTGCATCCCGCCGCCAATTTGAGGTTGCGGAAGCGTAGGCCGCGGCCTACCATTTTCCCAAAACAGGAAATTCCTGTTTTGGGAAACACGCCGCAACCTCTATGCACGGAGACGACCATGACCAACGGCAGTGGACACAAGCCTTCCCCCAAACAGCCCAAGCAGGAGACCACCACAAAATCGGAGTCCGACAAGAAAAAATAAACATCATACGAAGTGCGTGAGGGGGCCTCGCTCTGGCCGACGGGCGAGGCCACTTCAGCCCTGATCCCAGCGGGAGAGGGAATTGTCGGCGTCTGGTTTACGCAGGTGGTATGCTGATGTCATGGAGACCACAGTGAAAATCGACGTCGCCGACCTCGACGCCTCGCACCGCCGAGCGCTGGAGGAAATTGTCCGACGAGAACTGACAACCCAGCAGCGACTGATTATCAGTGTTCTCGAATTGGGCTCCACATCAGCTTCGCGCCAGCCTGCCCAGTCTCTCGACGATTGGACCAATGTCTATGACGGCTTGAGCGCCCCAGAAATCGAATCGATCGATCCGATCGTCCGGACGCGGGCCGATTTGACCCGGTCATTTCCTGGAAAGAGTTCCGAGAAATGACGTTTTTGGGCCGAGAATGGCGATCCCCGAGAAGTGGTTGCATGCAGAGCCATTCGATGGGAGAATAGAGGCATGTCCGAATCCCTCCATCTCAGCACCGAGCATCGCCAGGCTTTGCAACAAGGGCAGCCGGTCTCCGTGACCGAAATGGCCACCCAGATTGAGTGTGTGGTCTTGCGAGCCGATGTGTTCGAACAGATCCGCAAGCTGCTCCCCGAATTCAATCCGCCCGAGGCTTACCCGGCACTCGATGAAGTAATGCGCGAAGGTTGGAGCCATCCGCAGATGGCCGATTACGACGATTATGAATCCCGGAAGCCCGATGCTGCGCCGCGGTGACATCGCCTTGGCGTTCTATCCGTTCGCGGCCGGAACCGGCGGCAGCCGTCGGCCGGTGCTGGTGCTGCAAAGCGATGTTTACAACCAGAGCATCCGCAATACGATCGTCGCCCAGATCACCAGCAACCTCGCGCGGGCCAATGACGCCGCCCACCTGCTGATCGATCTGTCCACGCCGGATGGGCAGCAGTCCGGGCTCTTGCACGACTCGGTCGTTTCGTGCCTCAACTTGGCGACGCTGCGCGAAGACCGGCTCGACCGGACCATCGGTCGGCTATCCGACGCGCTGATGTTGCAGGTCAACGACTGCCTCAAAGCCGCCCTCGCCATTGCGTAACGCTCCCATTCGAAGACAGTCGTCCCGTTCGTGACGAGCCCCTTCACCCCCGTCTCTGCGAGACAAGGTCTTACCAGTGCGCTATGCTGCCCCGGCATGCCTCGCCTTGGCACCGCATCATCAGCCGTTTCATCCCGCGACACCTCGGCCGAACGTCTCCAGGACGCGGTCGAAGAGCTTGCC
>JAHBXV010000023.1 GCA_019636285.1 Planctomycetaceae bacterium | reverse complement strand
ATCGGCCCGATCGCGTTGGCAAAAGCGAAACCCGCCGGTCCGCCCGAACGGATGGCAGACCCTACCGCTCCGCCGCTGGATCGAACATTGAGTCGTCGTGCTGCGTGTTTGTGTCGGGCGTCCTGCTCGCAACGCTGGTCGCCGCCGTCGGCGAATTCTTCCCGGCCGGTCAATTCGCGGCGCCCGTTGCTTTCGCCGGTTGGGGAATCGGACTGGTTCTCGCGAAGTTCGCGACAGGCAGGAAAGTCGCCGACCCCACAAAAACCTTTCAGGGGTTGATGGGCCTCGCAGCGTGGTCCGGCGCCTGGTTGCTCATCAGTGTGCCGCTGGTGGATGGCCTGCTGGCGTTTAATGCGTTTGTCACATCGAGCCCATTGGTGATCGCGGCCCGGGTTGGTCTGGTGCTGTTGGCAACGCTTCCACTGGGATGGTTCGTGGGGTTGTGCGTGAACGAACGCATCCGCCTGTTGGAGGGATCTCCCGCCGCGTGGGGCTGGTTCTTCGTCGGTATTCTCGCGGCCAGCGCGATCCGTCAGGCAGGCGTGATGAACTCCGCGATCTTCGCCGCCACGGCGATCCTGGCGCTCACGGCAGCCGTTATCGTCGCGCTGGTCCTGCGACAAGCCGGACAGTCTGCGATTGGCACCCACCGGTCGCGACTGATTGTCGCCACGGCCGTCATGCTCGCCCTTGCAGCTCCGTGGCTGTCGGCCGGTCAGGTCGCCGGTCGCTCGGTTCGCCTCTTGTTCAACTCCGCGGTCCTCATGGCCCGCCAGACCGTCTGGGACAAGAACACCGTGGCTCAGTTGGACGATCAGCGTCTTCTTGGAGTCGCGAACAGTTGGCAAGGCGAGTGGACGCTGTGGAAAAGCCGCGGGGTGCTCGTTCATGCCCGCGAATCGGGGATTCCGCGCGGCGTCTGGTCCGGGCGAGTCGACAGTCATCCGCAATCGCTGTCCGAAACTCTGTCTGTCCTCTATCCACTCGTCCTGGCCGACCGCAACGATCGCGTGCTGCTGGTCGGAACCGGGCTGGGGATTCCGCTGACCACGGTCGTCGAATTCCCCGTTCAACAGATCGACCTGATTTCCACCAACGTGCCCGCTCGCCCAGCAATCGGGATCTCGCACGACGCGGCTGGCCACCCGCCCATTGACGATCCCCGTGTGAGCAGTCGGTTCGGCGAAGTGCTTCCCCTCTTGCGATCCACCTCGGCGACTTACGATACCGTGGTTGTCGCGGCGTCGCCCCTGGTCCTCCCGCACACCGCAGCACTCCTGACCAGCGACTTTTACCGTCTGGCCGCGCGACGCCTCGCGCCGAACGGATGTTTCTGCCAGCACCTGGTCGCCGTCGACTACGGCCCGGATATCCTGGCCGGTCTGCTGGCTTCACTCCAGGACGCCTTCTCCAGCACCGCGCTGGTCGAATGCGGTCCCGGAGAGTACCTGCTGCTGGGATCGAATTCGGAACAGGGGCTGATCGGGGGCCAAACCCTGGCGCGGCTGCAATCGCCGCAAGTCGACCGCTGTCTGGCTCGCTGCGGCTGGGACTGGTCGAGCGTGCTCAATCTTCCCGCGTACGATCATGCCTCCCTCGAAGAAATGGTGGCCGATCGTGGCGCCGCGCCGCATCGTGCCGCCGATTGCCGCTTGGCCCTGGTTGCCCCTCACGAAGTGGCGCGGTGGGGCGCGAAGCTGATGGAAACTCAGGAAATGCTGGGGGCCATGCGTCGGAGCGATCCGATTTACGGAGCCCCCGAGGAGGCCACTTCCACCTTGACGGCTGCCCGCTCGCGACGGTCGCGATTGCTCGACTGGCTGGGCCCCCAGGCTAACGACAAGGCACTATTGCGGAGGCTTTCCGAAGTAGCCGCCCATCACAAACTGATCGCCGAGCATCCCGACAGTTTTTGGTGGGACTACCGCAAAGCCCTGCGCGAAGAGTTGCAGAAGCGCCCGCGCGGAGAAATCGAGCAGGTCTCGTTCTCCACCGAAGAGAAAGCCTTCCATCCGGAAGACGCACGGCGGCGGGACTATTTCAAGGCATTGGGGCATGCGCTCCAGCAGGCCCGGCCATCGTCCGATGATTTGAACGACATCGAATCGCTGCTGGCTCCCTACGACCCGCTGATGACGCTGTTCGCCCATCAGGAACTGGCCGATCTGACGGCGAAAGCCGGCGATGATCCTCAGCGGGAGCTGCGTCATCGCCTGCATGTCATCTTCTACACCGGTTCCGAGGATGGATCGCTGCGAAACGTCCGCATGGCGCTCCAGATGCTGAACGAGCACCCCGAAGCCGAGCCGAACCCTGCCGACCGCTTTGACCTTGTGAACGGCCTCCTGCAAGTCTTGCGAGCCCGCTGGGATGTCCGCTCGCGGCAGCCGACCCGCTCCACGCGGCAATTGATCCGCGAACTGGACGAGGAAATCGTCGTCGTCGCCGCGTCCCTCAAGAGCCTGCAACAGGCAGCCGACGAAGCCAGCCTGGATCCTGAAGCCACGCGAATGCGGCTCGCGGCTCTTGAGCAGATCCTGGTACGACCCATGCGCGACTACCGCGAGGGGATTGCAACTCGCGCGGAAGCCAGTCGCATGAAGACCCGTCTGTTGCTCGACCAGGCAGACAAAAATGGTTCTGACAAGGGTTCTGGAATTCGACCCTCTCAATTGCCGGCCGATCTGCTCAAGGCCGGCAATCCGATCTGGTAGCACGTCTTCGTTCCCAGGCAAAAGCCTGGGAACGAGATCAAGACCGAGTTCCAGGCAGCGGACGGGGATGCCATGAAACAGCGACTCGACCCGCTCTCCATCGTCGGCCTGTTGATCGTTTTGTCGGCCGATCTCGCGCGGGCCGACAACAACTGGCTGGTCCCGCGGGGACAATCGGGCGACAGCGATCGTCCCGGTGTTGTCGTCCTCGATGCGACATCAGCCGTCGAAGCTTCGCCGTCGTCTGAAACGATCATTCCTCCGGTTCCCGGGGATCCACTGATCCCCCCGTCTCCTGCCGATAACGCGATGAAGTCAACAGACCCCGTTCAGCCCCGTTGGATTGGGAACGCCGTTCCTCTCGAGGGAGAAACCGCTCAGGAGCAAGTCAACAGGGTGACCGCGATCTGGATGTTGTCTGCCGTCTTCGATGATGCGGACGGACTGAGCTGGCTGACGCTCAAACCCGACAACGGACCGCTGGATCCGTCCTTGAGCCATGCCGGCTACTTGTCGCAGCCGAGTTGGGCGATCTCCTGGCTCAGCGGTCCGCGCGATACGGACATTCCCGCGCGAGTCTATCAGTTCACGCTCCCTCTCCACACGAACTTCAACTTCGATGACGACTTGTACGTGGATCTGGGGATCACGCCCGGCTGGTTTACCGACGGCGTCAATCGACGACCCGAAATGTTTCGTCTTCCCGGTTTCGTGACACTTCACTGGACCATCGATGATTCGCGCAAAGGAGTCATCGGTTTCACGGCTCTGCCACGCGACGACATCCCGTTCCTGCCGATTGTCGGATTTGTCGACAACCGCCCCGAGGACGGGCGTCGGTACGAGTGGGTCTTTCCGCGTCCGCGCGGCGAATGGCGCGTCGCCGAATCCTCATGGGCGGCTCATTGGTTGACCCTGACTGGCGAACTTGGCGGCGGATCGTGGGCTTTCAAACGCGATGATCGGACCCCCGATGTCCTCACCTACCGCGAGTTGCGCATGCTCCTGGGGCTGGAACGCCGATCGGAAAAAGGGCGCAAGCTGGCTCTTGAAGTGGGGTGGGTCTTTGATCGGGAACTCGAAACCCGGACCGGCCGCGGCGACCGAGCCCTCGACGATGCCTTGCTGACGCAATTCTGGCTGGAATATTAACGCGTTCGAGTTGGTCTGCGTGTGCCACTGGCTCCGCCAATGTGCCTTAAGTTTTCAGCCATAATTGGCCAAGTGTCAGGAAGAACAGCGAACTCCGTCTTGCTGGTATCTGAAAGCTGACCCCCTGACACCTGATTCCTGACGGCTGATCCCCGCCCGCTTTCCGCTGGCTGCTCGCGGCTGGCCGCTCTTCGCTAACCCCTGATGGCTGACACCCTGATCCCTCTGTCAACCTGCCTGAGGCGGCACACCAAGACTCTTGCCGCCGTCAATCGCAATACACGTTCCCGTCACCATGGCGGCGGCATCGCTCGCCAGATAGACGATCGCTTCGGCGACTTCCTCCGGCGAGATCATTCGTCCCCATGCGGCGGCAAGCGGGCTGGCATTCACATACTTGCGATAGGCCGCTTCCGGATCGGCTTCGCCTGAAAGGGTCTCGTCCATCATGCCGGTGTCGCCGACCGGGCCGGGGCAAACCGCGTTGACGCGCACCCGGTCCCGGGAATGACAGAGGGCCAGGCTGCGGGTCAGCCCCACCACCGCCAGTTTGCTGATGGAGTAAAGCGGGTCATGCGCTCGGGGCAGCAGCCCCGCATTGCTGGCAGTGTTCACGATTACTCCGCCGCCCGTTTGCTGGAACTGACGGATCGCGTGTTTGCAACCGAAGAAGACGCCCTTGAGATTGATGCCCATCACGAAATCCCAGTCGGCTTCGGTGGCCTCGGTAATGGGCCCGATCTTCGCGACGCCGGCATTGTTGACCATCACGTCGAGCCGTCCGGTCGCCGCAACGGCATCACCAATCAGGCTTTCGATGTCGCCCTCACTTCGCACGTCGCAAATCCGCCGTGCGATTTCGAATCCGCCGAACGGGATGTTGTTGTCTTCTTTTTGTGCCACATCGCCGACGAAAACTCGCGCGCCCAATTTGGCAAACTGGAGGGCAGCGGCCCGGCCGAGCCCGGATTCTCCCCCCGTGATGACCACGGTCCGATGCTGAAACTCGCCGACCATATTGGGGCTCCCGTCGAAGATTTTGCTTGAATGCTGAACAAATTGTCGCTCAAATGGGTGTAAGCGACTGTGTGGAAATAGGTTAAGGTTATCATCGCTTCGT
The DNA here is from genome assembly GCA_019636285.1 of Planctomycetaceae bacterium. Classification (GTDB taxonomy): domain Bacteria; phylum Planctomycetota; class Planctomycetia; order Planctomycetales; family Planctomycetaceae; genus JAHBXV01. Next base: position 95,706 of record JAHBXV010000023.1, on the reverse strand, counting down.
CCTGACGAGCGATCGAAGTTCATTGATGTTACGGGAGTTACGGGTTTTGTCCGCTAACTTTGCAAAACTGGATTTTGTCGAAGTCGAATTTCGCGAATGTTTCTGGAATTGACCGGGTTAGTTCAACAAGCTGATGGCGGAAGGGCAATCGACGCGTGAAATTCCGACGCGGTCCCTCCCGTGAATAACGGGTGGATGAAATCAGGCCGGGTCGTTTTCAAGCGTGAGTTTCATTCCGCGGGCTCTTTGAAGAGGAAAGGCGAGGAAGACATGGCGGGTCAGTTCGGCACGGCTCCCTGCGAATCGTGGATGCATTTTTGCGGTACTCAATGGAAACCGTCGCGTTCTGCGTTATTGGCTGCTAGCTGTGCGGTGCTGGTCGCAGTCCTTCCGCTCGATGTTGTTCGGGGGGCTGCCCCCAACGGTGCGAAATCGGAATTCGAAAGCTTTTCGTCGGGCTCGGCCGACGACGTGGTCTCGTTCATCAATCAGTCCTTCCTGCAAAGCTGGAAGGACAACGAAGTTCAGCCCTCCCCGCTTACCGACGATGCCGAATGGCTCCGCCGGGTCTCGCTTGATCTGATCGGGCACATTCCGACGGCTGACGAAGTTCAGCAGTTCGTTGCCGACAAGGACGCCGCGAAGCGTTCGAAAATGATCGACACCCTGCTCGATCATCCGGATTATGTCCGGAACTGGACGACGATCTGGACCAACCTGTCGATCGGTCAGCAGACTCCCCGCCGGGTCAGCCGCGACGGGATGATGAAGTTCTATCGCGAGGCGTTCGGCCGGAACCGTCCGTGGAAAGACGTCGTCTCCGACCTGGTCACGGCGGACGGACACTTCGAGGAAAACGGTGCCGTCAACTACATCCTCGCGCAGATGCAGGATAACGACGACGGCGTCCAGTTGACGGCGATGACGGCGCGTCTGTTCCTGGGAACGCAGGTGCAGTGCACCCAGTGCCACAACCACCCGTTCAACGACTGGAAGCAGGAACAGTTCTGGCAGGTCAACAGCTTCTTCCGCCAGGTTCGCAAGATCGAACACAGAAAGCTCGATCCGCAAACCGGTCGACAAGTCGATGACTTCTCGGAAGTGGTCTGGCGCGATTTCGCCGGCCCCGTTTACTTTGAAAAACGCAGCGGTCTCATGCAGGTCGCGTTCCCGATCTTCGATGGTCGCGAAGTCGACGCTGGTCCCGATACCGAACGACGTCAGGAATTCGCCCGGCTGATCTGCGAAGGCGAACGGCCGCAACTGGCTTATGCCGCCGTCAACCGGATGTGGGCTCACTTCCTGGGAGCCGGTTTTACCCGCCCCGTCGATGACATGGGCCCGCACAACCCGCCGACCAACCCGGCTGTGCTGGATCGTCTGGCTGAAGAATTCGTGAAAAGCGGCTACGACAACAAGCAACTGATCCGCTGGGTGGCGAACAGCCTTCCGTATCATCTTTCCAGCCGGATGACTCCCAAAAACGAAGTTGATAACCCGGCGGCCGGCGAAACCGCGCTGTTCAGCCGCGTCTACGTCAAGCCAATGTCGGCCGAGCAACTGTTTGATTCTCTGATTGTCGCGACGAATGCCCATCAGTCCGGGCGCGGCGGTTGGGAAGCAGCCGAGCGGCAGCGTGAAGAATGGTTGCAGCAGTTCGTTCGCGATTTCGGCAACGATATGAACGAAGAATCGTCCAGCTTCGACGGGTCGATTCCGCAGGCCCTGATGATGATGAATGGTCCGCTGATTCGTGACGCGGTCGCCTTCCAGCCCGGATCGCACCTGGCCGAAATCCTGGCCGGTCGCGGTTCCGACGCACAGAAGATTCAGACGCTGTACCTGTCGGCTCTCGGCCGTCAGCCCACGCGTCAGGAAATCAACACCTTCCAACGGGTCATCCGTGCATCTCGCGATCCTTTGGTCGCGTACCAGGATCTCTTCTGGGCGCTCTTGAACTCCAACGAGTTCATCTTTGTCTTCTAGCGTGATTCGCCGACCTCGCTCTCAGAGAAAATTGAACTCGTACACAAGATCGAATTCACCTTCTGCCAAGGAGTTTTTCATGAATCTGCCCACCCCCGATGGCATGTCGCGACGTCACTTCATGCGTCACCTGGCGACGGCCGCGGCGACCATTCCCACCATGCAGTTCATCTCGCATGTTCAGGCCAACGCCGCCGACCTCAAGAAGCGGCAGAAGGCGTGTATTCTGATGTGGATGAGCGGCGGACCGCCCACCATCGACATCTGGGATCTGAAGCCCGGCTCCAAGAACGGCGGCGACTTCAAGCCCATCGCCACCAAGGGCGACTTGCAGATCAGCGAGCACATGCCCAAGACGGCGATGGTCATGGACAACCTGTCCGTGATTCGCGCCATGAGCACGCGCGAAGCCGACCACAATCGCGGTCGTTACTACATGCACACCGCCTACGTCCCGAATCCGACGGTGGTTCATCCGTCGTTCGGGTCGGTCGTCAGCTATGAAGTCGGCGCGAAGCGTTCGGCGCTCGAGATTCCCGCCTACATTTCGATCGGCGGGGGCGGAACCAGCCCCGGCTTCCTGGGAATGGCCCACTCGCCCTTCCTCGTCGATTCGACGGGACGTATCAACAACGCTGACATGGGCAACGTCACGGCCGACCGGCTTGGGCAGAGGCTTTCGATGCTCTCGCTGGTGGAAGACAATTTCATCAAGTCGAATCGCGGTGAATATGGACAGGCCCATAAGGACATCTATGGCAAGGCCGTCAATCTGATGACCTCGGCCCAGATGGAAGCCTTCCAGGTGGAGAAAGAAAGCCCGGAAACGCTGGCCATGTACTCCGGCGAACCCGCCCAGGGACGGGGCATGATGATGGGCGGCGGCAACAACTTTGGCCGCAGCCTGCTCATGGCTCGCCGTCTGGTCGAAGCCGGTGTGCCCTTCGTCGAAGTCGACTTCGGCGGGTGGGATCTCCACCAGAACGTCTTCCAGACCCTGCGCGATCAGCGTCTGCCGGCCTTGGATGCCGGGATCGCCGGGCTTATTACCGACCTCAAGCAGCGTGGCATGTACGATGACGTCACGCTGGTGTGGATGGGTGAATTCGGCCGGACACCGCGCATCAACCAGGATATCGGCCGCGATCACTGGGCGGCCAGTTGGTCGGTCGCGATCGGTGGTGGCGGACTGCGGGGCGGTGTTGCTGTCGGCGAAACCGACAAGGACGGCACCTCGATCGCCAGCAGCCAGAGCTATCTCCCCGGCGACGTCTGGGCCACGGTTGCCCACGCCATGGGAATTCCGCTCGATACGGTTCACACCTCGAAGCGCGGCCGTCCCATGAAGATTGCCAACGGCGGCACGGCGATCAAGGAGTTGATCGGCTAGTAGAAGGGTATCAACGGCCCCACTTGTCGCGGTCACGACAGCACCGAAGAATACTTCCGAACGTTGTGATCGCTGACAGGAAAGGCTTGGTATCACGCTGACGACATATTTGGCCATGAGTACAGGCGGGTCGGCGCCGGGGGAACCGTCGGGCCAGACGGTTCCCCTTTAGGCGGCTCCTGGTTGTTTTGTCATGGCGGTATTCGCTCGTCGGCTAGATGCTTCGGTTTTGAACAGCGCGATCGGCAATGACACACGCGTCCTCCGAGCAAAACCCAGTCGATTCTTCCGACTCGCTGGCGGACCAGGAGCGTGGCCTGCCTCCCGAAATCGCTCCAGCCGAAAATGGCCCGGTCGCACCGCCGAATCCCGAATTTGTTCAGACATTTACCCGGTATCAAAGGCGTCTGTTTCTCTTCATCCTTTCGCAGGTCGGTAATCCGATCGATGCGGAAGAATTGTTGCAGCAGACGAATCTGGTGATCTGGCGCAAGGCCTACCAGTTTCAGCCGGGGACGAACTTTCTGGCATGGGCCTGCCGGATCGCCGGTTACGAAGTTCTGCGATACCGCACCCAAAGGCGGCGGGAAAAAGAGCGAGTGCTGTTCAGCGATGAGCTGCTCTCCGAACTGGCGGAAGAAGCCGTCGAACGGGCGGAAGAGTTTGAATCACGACGTCGGGCGCTCGTCCAGTGTCTGAAGAAACTCCGCCCGGCCGATCGGGAACTGATCCAGCATCGTTACGCGCCTGGACAGTCCGGCAAGGATCTCGCGGAACTGTTGGGCCGACCGGCAAATTCCGTGTACCAGTCCTTGGGACGAATCCGACGAATGCTTTGGGAATGCGTGCAACGCACGGTGACAGCAGAGGCCTTCAGTTAAGAATCAGCGGGTAACTCGGCCAGAAGAGCGAGGCAGGGACGGCGGACGAATGATGAGTGGACGGTGTGAATTTCCCGAGGAACTGATGCGGCTCTGCGAAGCCGTCTGCGAAGATCGGCTGTCCGCAGCCGATGCCGAGCGTCTCGAACACCTCCTCGTCGAACATCGCGAGTGGCGTGCCCTTTACCTCGGCTATCTCGACTTGCACGGCACGCTGCATTGGGATCAGGGCGGCAGCGTCGCTCCCCCGCCCATGGTTGTCAGTGATTCAAACCCTCTCTTAGATCAGGTGCCGCCAACTCCGTCGTCTGTTGCGACGACATCACACCGGGTTCCGTGGCGTAAGCAACTGATATCCACGGTCATGGCCGTTGCGGCGATTGTCGTCGTGATGGTGGGAATCCGCTTGATTCCGTGGTCAGCAGCCCCCTCCCCCATCGCAACTTCACCGGATTCGGTCGCGGTCACTCCTCCGTCGACAGACGTCGCGGACGAACCCGTCGTAAAAAATGTTCCTGAAGTTCGTCGACCAGTGCGGTTGGACGGCCCCGTTGTGGCAGAGACCAACAAGCCACTGGCAGCAGTGCCAACAAGCCCGATACTCCCTCCGGAGCCCGATCGACCCGTTGTCGCGGACGCCGAGCGAGCCCGGTGGTCGACCGTGGAACTCATCAATCACGAACTGCGAACAAGCTGGGAATTGTCAGACATCCAGCCTTCGCCGCGGGCTGATGATGGCGAATGGCTGCGTCGGGTCTGGCTCGACCTGGCGGGCTTTATTCCGCCGGTCGATGTTGTTCAGGACTTTCTCGCGGACCGCAACGCCGACAAACGCACCGTAATGATTGACCGGCTGCTCGACCAGCCGTCTTACGCAGACAACCTGGCAACCATCTGGTCGCGCATGCTGATTGGCCGCCGTCCAGGCCCGCAAGTCGACCGGATGGCCTTCAACGAGTACCTGCGCGATTCGTTCGAGGGCAATCGCGGGTGGGATCAGGTCGTCGCGGAACTGGTTTCGGCGGAAGGATTGAACAGCGAACGCGGCGAAACCAATTTTCTGATCGCGCATCTGAATAACGAGGCTGTTCCGGCCACGGCGATCACGGCTCGTGTTCTTTTGGGCCAGCAGATTCAATGCACGCAGTGTCACAATCACCCCTTCAGCGATACGCGACAGGCCGCGTTCTGGGAGTTTAACAGTTTCTTCCAGCAGACGTCCGCCGTGCAGATGACGGACCGTCCCGCGATGCAGCGTGGCGGCGAGTCGATCGTTCCTGTTCGTCTTGAGAATCGCCCGATTGGCGGGCCAATTTACTATGAAACTCTGACGGGTCTGATGCGGGCGGCTTTTCCACGTTACGACGGAACGGAGATCGCTCCCGATTCCGACGTCAATCGGCGCCGCGAACTCGCTCGGCTGCTCACCACTGGCGAGCGACCGCAGATTGCCGTGTCGTTCGTGAATCGCGTCTGGCAGCACCTTCTGGGCCGGGCGTTCACCGCGATTCCCGATGACATCGGTCCACATAACCCACCGAGCCATCCCCGATTGCTCAACGAACTGAGCGAGCGGTTCGTCGCCGGCGGGTACAACGTGCGGCAGTTGATCCGCGACATTTGTCTTTCGGAGCCGTATCAACTGACCAGCCGTTTTGGAGAGGGGAATGCTCTCGATAACCCCGAGGTGGGCGAAGTCCCGCTCTTCAGTCGGGTGTACGTCAAACCGATGACCGCCGAACAGATTCATGACTCGCTACTCACCGCGACGCGGCCTGGCGAGTCGATCCAGCTCGGCGATCTCGATCATTCTCAGCGGCGGACGCGCTGGGTCGATCGGTTCATCGTCTCGTTCGATACCGAGGAAAACGACGAAGCCAGCACGTTCGACGGGACGATCACTCAGGCGCTGACGCTGATGAATGGTCCTTTCATGGAAGAGTTGCTCGAGCCGCGTGCCGGGACGTTGCTGTCGGACGTCTTGCGCGAACCGGGAAGCGACGTCGACCGGCTGCGCCGGCTGTCATTGGCCGCGCTCGCCCGTCCGCCCCGCCCGGAGGAACTACAGGCCATGCGGAAAGTTGTCCGCACGTCGGCACCGCGCACCGCCCGCGAACCGGGACAAGAACGCGGCTACCAGGATGTTTTCTGGGCACTGCTCAACTCGAATGAGTTTTCCTTGGTGCATTAGCGCCGGTCGGTCGCATCAATTTCGCCGCTGAAACCTCCGCCGTGCCGCCAACTGCGCCTTGCCGCTCGATCCTCTGCAAACTCGGCGGCAGTCTCCTGCAGCATGTCGAACTGCCGAGTCGGCTGCTGGCTCTCTTCGAGGCTCACTCTTCAACCCGCTTGACTGTGCTGACGGGCGGAGGGGAAGCCGCGAACCTGGTGCGCGACTGGGCCGAACGGTTCGGCCTGGATGACGTCATCAGCCATGAACTCGCCATCGCGGCGATGGATTTCAACACCGAGTTGCTTCGTAAACTCTTTTCAGACTGGTCGGTCGCGACGTGTCGGGAAGAGTGGGATTACGCGTTCAATACCGGCACCAATCCGACGCTGCTAAGTCCCACGCCCTTCCTCGAAGCCGAAGAGACTCTGGCCGGGCAAGAACTCCCCCGAAGCTGGGATATGACGAGCGACTCGCTGGCCGCGTGGCTTGCGGGACGGCTCGGCTGCGACGAATTGTGGTTGCTCAAGTCGTGTCCGGCTCCTTCAGCGGACGATCCCGGCGACGCGGTCGATCCGTTGTTTCGTTCGACTCTGCCGCCCGGGATCACTGTCCGCTGGTGCAACCTGGCCGGGCCGCGACCCGTCAGTGACCCTGTCATCTGGATCAAGAGCTGACCTCACTGAGCCGGGGCGGGAACCATGCCCGCTTTGGTGTTGAAGTCGAGCGTCAGCTTCAACTCGCCGGGCAGGTCCATGCCGTTGAAGTTGATTCCTAGCTTGCCCTCCAAGGTCACGACCTCGCGAGAGGCAACGATCCGTTTGGCGGCGGGATCGTACAAAATTTCGCCATCGGTCTTCGAGACCTTCAGTTCGCTGTTGGAAATCTTGACCGGCGAAGGAGAATCGGCCGCCATACGAAAGTCGACGTTCTTATGGCGCAGATCAATCTTCCAGACAACCGGATCGGTATTCTCGACCGGGCCCCGAAATGTGAATTCCTTCTCGAAGGTCAAAGTCTGTCCAGCTTCGAGTGGCATGGTTTCCGATCGTGTCCACGTGTCCCCGACATTGACGGGTTTCTCCGGAAGGCGTTTGGCAATCTGATTCGCCTGGTTCATCATCCGTTCGGGGGTTATCTCGCCGCGGGCGCCGTCAGGCAGGTTCGCGAAGGGGAACCCTTCGAATTCCAGTGCCTTGACGGTCCCGTTATCGGTCTGCGTGGAAACCCACTTCGCTTCGGACAACGCCCGCAGCAAATCGGCAACGGGTTTCAACTGAGGAATGGGCGCTTCGTCCTTCGGATTTCCTTTGTCAAACTGCATCTCGATCCCCGCCACGCTCAATTGCTGTTGGAAGGCGTCAAACCACGATCGCGTCTTGTGCTCGCCTTCCCCTGCGTCGCCCGCCGGTTCCGAAAGAATGATCATCATCTGGGTGGTCTTGGACGGAATCGGCATCCCCGCCAAGGTGAGCGTCTGTTCGGTCTCGGTGCGGACTTCCGTCCGCATGCGCTGTCCCTCCGGAATGCGGCTGTCTATCACCACCTCTTCCGCCGCGCTCGCGGGCAAGGCCAGACCGAGCAGCGCGAGAACGAACAAGCCGATGCGGGACATGATGGTTTTTCCTGAAGAGAAGTGCGGCGAGTAAAAAAGCACCGAATTCCCGCGCGAGCAGCTCTCACGGGAATTTCTGGCATCGGAAGCGACGGTCAGCCGAGTGATTCACGGCAGGGCATGGGACGATCGTCCGTCGGAGATTACCCTTAGCGTGTGGCGACCGTTTCCAATTCGCAAGCGAATTCTTAGAAACCTTTTGACCAGTGTTGTTCCCGACTTCGGTCAGATCCCGTCCCGAATCCACCGGGCGGCCTCGACGGCAAAGTAAGTGAGAATCCCGTCGGCTCCCGCCCGCTTGAACGACAGCAGGCTTTCGAGAGCTGCTTTCCGCCGATCGAGCCAGCCGTTCGCGGCCGCGGCCGCGAGCATCGCGTATTCGCCGCTGACCTGATAGGCGAATGTCGGCACGCGGAACTCCTCTTTCACGCGGCGGACAATATCGAGGTAGGGCATTCCCGGTTTCACCATCACCATGTCGGCCCCCTCGGCCAGGTCGAGGCCGACTTCCCGCAGGGCTTCGTCCGTATTGGCTGGATCCATCTGGTAGGTCTTCTTGTCCCCAGTCCCCAGGCTGGAGCCGGACCCGACGGCGTCGCGGAACGGCCCGTAGAAGGCCGACGCATACTTGGCCGCGTACGAAAGGATCAGCACGTGCTCGAAGCCCGAGTCATCGAGCGCTTCGCGAATCGCGCCGATCCGCCCGTCCATCATGTCGCTGGGGGCAATGATGTCGCAGCCGGCCATCGCCTGCACGATGGCCTGTTTGCACAACATTTCCACGGATTCATCGTTGACGACATATCCGTCGCGAACCAGCCCGTCCTGCCCATGCGAGGTATACGGATCGAGCGCCACATCGCAGAGAATGCCCATCTGCACGCCCGATTCGCGGAGCGCGCGAACCGCCCGGCAGACCAGATTCTCCGGGTTGATCGCTTCCTCGGCTTCTAGCGATTTTCGATCGGGGGGCGTGGCGGGGAACAGCGCGATGGCGGGAATCCCCAGGCTTGCCGCTTCGTGCGCGGCTGTCACCAGTCGGTCGATCGTCAGGCGTTCGACGCCCGGCATCGAAGGGATGGGCGTCGAGGCATCGTTCCCTTCCTGCACGAAGACGGGCCATAACAGGTCGTCGACCGTCAGGCTGGTTTCGCGAACCATGCGACGCGACCACTCCCAGCGGCGGGTACGACGAAGACGCGTGGCGGGGAAACGTTCGGTGGTCATGGACGATCTATCACCCGATGTGGAAGAAGGAATCCGTTGCCGCTCCGTGCGGTCCTGATGCGGCTCCGAGTCGAATTATTCGAAGCGGACGCCTTTCGCGGTGAGGATGGGACGCAGCAATCGTTTCAGATTCTCGCCCAGGATCAACTGTTTTGCCGGTTCGGGAATCGAGGCTCCCCGCACCTTGGCCAGTTGAGAGGCGAAACTCCGACCGCCGGCGTCGCTTCCATAAAGCACGCGCTCGGCACCCAGTTCGCGCACGGCCATCTCGGTCATGCCGGACGTCGGATCGGAGCCCGCCAGGTCGGCCGACACGTTTTCAAGCGATCGCACGGCTCGGATTCCTCGCTCCCAGTCGCCTCCGGTATGTCCGAGAATGAGCGGGATCCGCGGGTGACGGCGAGCCATCGCGACAAAGTCTTCGGGAGTCGATTCGCCGGGCAGGTTCCCCGTCGCCTTGTACCACGTGTGCTGAAAAATGAGCGCCTGCTGGCTTGCCGCGAGTGCAATCAGCGGATCGATGGCCTCGTCGCTACAGCGCTTCGCGACCCAGAGCTTGAGCCCAATGAGCGGCCCCTTCACGACGTGCCGCTCGATTTCCCGGAGCGAGACTTCCGGATGCGCGGGACTGACGTAGCACAGCCCGAACGCGCGGTGATGCCAGTGCGACAGGGCCTCGATCAGTTCGTCGTTCTGCCGTTTGAGATCGTCGGGCGTTGGTTCGGTCAGAAACGACAGGCCCATCGAGACGACGACTCGCTCGATTCCCATGCGGTCCGCGACTTCGATCAGACGGGCCATGCGCTCGTGCGGCGTGCTGCCGGCAATCCCCGAAAGATGGCAGTGCAAGTCCCAGATCATGCGAAGTTTCCGCCTTTTTCGAGTGCCCGATGCGACTCGTTTCCCGGTCCACTTTCACCGATGTTTGTTGTCCTCTGGGGGAACCAAAAAAACAACTCAAGACGCGGCGTGAAGAAATCACGCCGCGTCTTGAGCCAGGGGGGAGCAGAGTAGCGGTTTCACGTGGCGACAAAAAAACCGTGCTGAACACGCGAGGCGTTCAGCACGGTCTGAGTCATGACAGGATGTTGTCGACCCGGCGAGTCAAATTACTCGGCGGTGACGCCAGCCGGAGCACCGCAGACGATTTCGCAGGTGCCGTTGAGATCGCAGTCGTCAGCTTCGTCTTCCCAGCGGGTGCCGCTCGAAGCGCTCTTGAACTTGTCGTTGTTCTTTCCACCGGCCTGGAAGCCCGTGAAGTAGTATCCCTGGTTCAGGGCACCGATGGCGTTCGAGACGTCGTTCAGTTCGGTGTTGACGGCGACGGCGACTTCGCTCAGCCCGACCACAACGCCGATCACGAGGATCGTCAGGACCAGGGCCAGTTCCGCGGAGATGACAGCACCGCACTCGTCGTTGAACAGCTTACGCAGCATTTACACAATTCCTTGGGAAAGCAGACCTGTTTGCACTGATTGGCCCCGAGAACATCTCGGAGCACGAGAGAAGTCGTCGGGGCACCAGACCCGTCGACCGGTTTTTGGCGAAACCCCTGTGGCCGAAGGGTTTCGCACAGTCCCGCGGGAGACTGTCTCGACGCGAGCCGTTTGTTTCGGCGAGCGTCGGGAACGTGAGGGGGAATTCGCACGCGCCGTGCCGGACGGTTCGTCGCGTTCCGGCAACATGCCGCGGCGCGCGGTTGCGGCATCGCCTCAAGGTCGAAGAAACCCGCAGCGCTGTTGGGCTTACGGGAAACCGAGGCGGCGAAAAATTTCCGTGTGGCGAAACGGCGACGTCACGGACGACTCCGCGCGGCCGTCACGACATCACAACACTTTGACAGGTCTCGCGTGGCAAAATGTGAAGCTGGCCGCACACTCAAATCGCGACCGCGTGGAACGCAGCGTTCGCTGCCACGTAGATTGTCGGGATTCTTGCGATCCTAGCGGTTGCGACACCAGAAAGTGTTGCACGAATCGTGCCACGGGCGGCGATTGATCCCAACAAAATGGCTTTGCCGGAATGATGCGGTCGCATGGACGTTTGGCGATCGCAAAACGACAAGGGGCGTTCTGGTGAAAGTTCACCAGAACGCCCCAGAGAGTCAGGCAATCAACAGGCGGGGTTGCCCCGCCGCTCGATTAGAAGGACCCAACGCCTTCGGTCGTGTTCGACGTCGGAGCGCCGCAGACGATTTCGCACGACAGGTTCTGGTCGCAGTCGTCGAGCTGGTCGTTCCAGCGGGTGCCGCTGACACCGCTCTTGAACTTGTCGCCCAACTTTCCACCGGCCTGGAAGCCGGTGAAGTAGTAACCCTGGTTCAGGGCACCGATGGCGTTCGACAGGTCGTTCAGTTCGGTGTTGACGGCGACGGCGATTTCGCTGAGGCCAACCACCACCCCGATCACGATGATCGAGAGGACCAGGGCCAGTTCCGCGGAGATGATCGCACCGCAGTCATCATTCCAAAGTTTCATCAGCATGAGAGACAACCTTTTTTGCTTGGCAATGTGTGGAGTGAGAGAGAAACAACATTGGCTGAAACAGTTGCGATCGACCGACCGTGTGTGGCACGTCGGGCGAGGGTGCAAGCCACGCCTGGCTCGCGGTGCGTCCTTGCCGCGAGCGGTCAGCCGGGCCCGGCTGGCCACTCGCACTCCAAGTCAGATGCAACGGCTGCGTCACCGTCGCGCTGACGTATTTCCCACGGACTGCAACCCTCGGCCGGGTTGCAGTCCGTTCCCAAGGAACATCCTCAGCGGTACGGCGACGTTCGCCGGCGAGGTGGTGCGCCTCGCAACGCTGGCGGATGACTCGAATGTTCGTGTTGGTCTGCCCCTGCTCCCCAAGGCGGACGAGCGGGGACTGGTCGAGCTGTCGTGCGGCGGCCGGACAGTCGCTGCAAGATGCACGCTCGGTGCCACCCGGATGCCCAGAACGCCCGGCGCGACCGGCCCCATCGACTCAAAACGTTGCCGACGCTGAGGTTTGGCGCGGTCCCAACAAAAAAACCGGCAGCATCCGCGAGGGGTGCTGCCGGTTAAATCGATTCAGAGATTTGGCGCGATGTTCAGAATTTCATCGTCTTGCCGCTGGGATCTTTAAACATCGATCGCACCAGTCGACTCGACTTTGCAATTTGAACGAGTCGCTCAGCCCTGGGGAATCACCTGCGGAACCGGACCGGCGGGAACTTCAGGTTCCGGAACCGGCTGGCCGGGCATCGGGAGGCAGCTCGGGCAGGGTGTCGCATCGAGCGTTGGTGCGTTCAGCGCCGGAGCATCGTGACACGGAGTCCCTTGCGGGCAGGGGCTGACCGAGGGAAGGGCCGGAGCCGGCTGATTGACAACCGCCGCTCCACCGCCGCCATAGACCGCCGCGCTCCCCATCTCGGCCACGCCGTACGTCGTGCCAACGCCGTAGCACCCGTCGAAGTAGTCGAAGAACGAAGAGCCGCTCGTCCAGGACGTGAACCGGTTGAACTTTCGGCAGCCGTGCATACCGGTGTAGCCAAACGACTGGTTCAGCGATCGGAACGCGAACCCGATATCGGTCAGTTCGCCGACCAACGCGTCGCGGGCACTGGCCAGGCCCACCACGACGCCAATCACGGTTACCGTCACGATAATCACCATTTCCGCCGACAAGATCAGGCCGGAGTCATCGTCGATAAGCCGCTGCAAGCACCGGGACATGGTCGTCTCTCCAAAAAAAGGGCTTTGCTCAAACCGCCACGTCGCGGCGGTGCATGACGTTGCATTCAGAAGCGGGGGAACACGCCGCCGGCTCCTCTCACGAGCCGGCGGCATGACCTCCGTGATGGCGAACCAGCCCACACGCCGGTCGCCTTCAGCCAATGCTGGACGGTCTCTCAGGTCGTCCCGCACGCAAACACACACGGTTCTCCGGAACGCCCGGCTGTGCCCCTCAAGCGGCTATTCCAGCCGGGCAACTCATCAGCAGGCTTCCGAAGTCAAGGGACCGAAGCCGGCGTGAGAATCGGTAGAACCGTCACGACCGCTCTCTTCGGTACAATCGCTACAGATGGCACAACCCGTACCGAATGACTGCTGCTGCGGCTCGCAGTCCATCACGACCATGCCGAATCCCATTCATGGCAAGCAGTTATGCCAGAATCGGGTTGTGTCGGTCGTAGCGATTGTGCCGGGGGTAGTGTTTCGCGCGATTGGCGCGAATTTAACGATTGCGCCAAAAATTCCGTACAAAACGATCGTAACGGTCGTAGCGACGCCTGCTTCGAACCCGTCGCGAGTCGACGTCGTCCGTGAGGCGCGGTAGAACTCCGGACGGAACACCGCCCCGTTCGGGGCTTCTGGCGGCATTCAACGAAGGACGACGATGGCAACGTGCCTGGTGACCGGCGGAGCGGGCTTTATCGGAAGCCACCTCACCGAACAGCTTCTCGCGGATGGCGAGTCGGTGGTGGTGCTGGATGACCTCTCGACCGGGCAAGCCGACAATCTGGCCGCGCTCAAAGACCATCCGCGTCTGTCGATCCGCGTTGGCTCCATCACCGACCAGGTGGCGCTAGGTGAAGCACTCGCCGAAGCCGACGTGGTCTACCACCTGGCTGCGGCGGTCGGCGTGAAACTCGTCGCCGACAATCCCGTGCACACGATCGAGACGAACATCTACCCGACCGAGCAGATCCTGCGACTGGCCGCGCAAGGAAAGAAGGCGGTCTTTCTGGCATCCACAAGCGAAGTCTTTGGGAAGAACCCCAAAGAGAGCTGGACCGAAGAGGACGATTTGCTGCTGGGGCCGACCTCAAAACCGCGCTGGGCTTATGGATGCTCGAAAGCCATCGACGAATTTCTCGCCCTGGCCTACCACCGGAGATTCGGCATGCCCGTGGTGATTGGCCGGTTCTTCAACGTGGTTGGACCGCGTCAGGTCGGGCACTACGGAATGGTAGTTCCCCGGTTTGTCGACCAGGCGCTTGATGGCGGACCCATCGAAGTCTATGACGACGGTCAGCAGGTTCGCTGCTTCGCGCACGTGCGGGAAGTCGTCCGTTCCGTGATTGGCCTCGTTCGCCTTCCCGCCGCGCACGGGCAGGTGTTCAACATCGGCAGTGATTCACCCGTCTCGATTCAACAACTCGCCGAAGCCGTTGCCGCCAAGGTGGGCGGGAACATCGCGATTCGCCATAAGCCGTACTCGGAAGCGTATGGCGACGACTTCGAAGACGTCCGTCGCCGCGTCCCCAATCTTTCGAAGTTGCGATCCACCCTGGGCACGGCTCCGTCGCTTCCCCTAGGATCGATCCTGGACGATGTTCTGGCCTGGCGCCGCGAAGTTCGCGCGCGCCGCGACGCCAGTGCGTAACATTCAGGTGAGTTTGGGCGACTTGCGACTCAGCTTCTGATTTCAACAGGCTTCCTCATCATGCCCGCCGATGCCGGTACCGGACCCGTGCAACGCTGGCTCGATCCGGACGCCATGGCGCGACTGAGCGGTCTACACCTGTCTTCGCGGCACCTCACCGATGGCTACCGCAGCGGCGTGTCGCGGAGCTCGCGGCGGGGCGCTTCGGCCGAGTTTTCAGAGCACCGTCAATATGCGGCCGGGGATGACCCGCGATATGTCGACTGGAAGGCCTACGCAAAGAGTGATCGCTACTACGTCAAGCAGTTTCACGATGAAACCAATCGCGTGGTGACGGTCCTTCTCGATGCCAGCCTGTCGATGGACTATCGCTCCGATCCGGCGGGAGCGACGAAGTTCGACGTCGCTCGCGAACTGACCGCGCTCCTGGCATGGGTGGTCTTGCGCCAGGGAGACGCGGCCGGCCTGGCAGTCTTCGACGGCGAAGTGCGAGAAGTCCTGCGGGCCGCCAATCATGCCCAGCAACTGCCGGAACTCTGCCGGTTGCTGGACACTCTGGCAGCGAGGGGGACGTCCGGTGTCTGTCAGGCGTTGGGCGCGCTCAGTGATCGATTGCCGCGACGCGGGCTGATCGTGGTGGTGAGCGATTTGTTCGACGACCCCGAGAATCTCAACTCGGCGTTGCGTCAACTGACGGCACGGGGACACGACGCGATTCTGCTGCATGTCATCGATCAGGCCGAAGAGGAATTCCCCTTCGAGGAGCCGACCCGCTTCCTGGGGATGGAAGACGGTGCCGACGTCCCCTGCGACGCAAAGGCCATTGCCCGCCAGTATCGCGCGGAGTTTGTAAGGTTTCTCACAGACTTGCAACGATTGGCTCGCGACCATGGCGTGCAGTATGCGATCGCTCGCACGGATCGATCACCGGCGAACAGTCTGTTCGAGTGTCTGGTTCGCCGAACCACAGGCCGGGCTTGATGTTCTGGCAGATAACTGGGCTGCGGGGCTTGAAAAGTTGCGAGCGACGGTGTGAAGTGATGTTGAGGATTCGTGGAATCGCTGCGTTGGCTCGGCGTTTGCTGAACCCAGCGAAATGTTTGAAGGGCGGCCTGGTGTCGCCCCGCCCATCATGCCTTTGAGGGAGAAGCATCGATGAAGAAGTTTGCTGCGGTGTTTGCCATTGTCGCGGCCTGCGGACTTTCCGCGTTCGCGGAAGAGGTCAAGTCGGGTCTGGCCAAGGATGCACGGGTTCCGGCGTTCTATGTCACCGACATTACCGGCCCGCTCAAGGGTGAAGAGCTCTGCTATCGCTGCCGGTACGGCAATCGTCCGGTTGTCAGCATCTTCACCAAGGAAATGACCGACGAAGTCGCCGCGCTGACCAAGGAAATCGACCAGGTCGTCGGCAAGAACCGTGATCAGAAGATGGCTGGCTTCGTCGTCGTCATGACCGACAAGGCTGCCGATGTGAAGCCCGCCCTTGAGAAGGTGGCCAAGGACAAGGAAATCACCCAGGTTCCGCTCACCACCTTCGACGGCACCGCCGGTCCGGAAGGTTACAGCATCAGCGGCACCGCCGACGTCACCGTCATGATGTGGGTCGACGGCAAAGTGACCGTCAGCCACGGCTTCAAGAAGGGCGACCTCAACAAGGACGCCATCTCGAAGGTTGTCTCGGAAACGAAGACGATTCTCGAGTAGTTTCGGCTCGCGCTCTTTCCGGGGGACCGGAACGCGAATGGAATTCACGACGGGTGAACCTGACTTCGGTCACGTTCGCCCGTCGTTTCTTTTTAGAATTCCTGACACAACCTCTGTGCGGTGATGCTTTCGCTTGGATTTTCGCAGGTTTCTGACAGGCTCAACCGGTTGTGTTAGGGCGTCTTTGATGGGCCGCTACGGCCCTACCACGAAGAGTTCGCGTCTGGAAGAACGACACCCACCACGATGTCGTAGAGAACATGGGCCACCGCCGCGACACCCAGACCATGTCGCAGAGTCAACACGCCGAAGTAGCAACCGGCCAGACACCTGAAGGCGAGGGCCGCCGAATTGCCTTGCTCGGTGAACTGGCGGCATGCCATGTCGAGCGAACTCCAGTCCGGCAGGGAGGTTGGTGGAATGAGATGGGCGAATCCAAAGATCAGGCTGCTTGATACAAGGCCAATGCCAGTCGAGAGAATGACGGGGATTCGCATCAGCCGTAGCGCGGCAATCATTCCTCCCATGAGCAGGCCGCGGAACAGAATCTCCTCGTGCAGACCGGCGCCGAAGAAGGCAATGACCAGGTGATGGCGAGTCTCGCTCCAATCGACATCCGCGGCCGGGTGACCGCTCCACAGACCCATCCACAAGCTGCCGAATGCCACCAGTCCGAACGCCGCCGCGCTGGCAATCAACAGTCGCCGGCCATGTCCCAGACGTCCGTCCGGCGTTCCCGACTCTTTGACGTCGCCATTCTCATTCGATGGGCGGGACGGTCGCCGTGGCTCCCACCGAGACACCAGAAGACCCGCCACGATGAGTAGTGGAAGGCACGCGCCGGCACCGGGCCACTGTGTTTCCAGCCAGGTTCGCATCCACAGGTCGGCTCCCCCTCGCCATCCCCACCGCAAGACTTCGATCCCGGCTTCGTAGACCAGGAACCAGGGAAGCAGAAACACCACTTCGGCCCAGCCCGCGCGCATGGCTGAAGGCATCGTGGCGCTGAAGCCCTTCGCGGACCGGTGGCGGATGGCATGCAACATTCGACAAATCCGGTGTCGCAAAACGTCATGACCGGAGGACCGATCACTCAACGGTCCGATCGCGAGAAACCCGAGTGCCTGACGTGCGAGATCGCCGCGATGCGGGTTGGCCCGGTAAGGGTTCGCCCGTCAACGCGGGTCGGTCAAACCGCCGTAGCGGTTCCGGAAGCGTGCGGTCGACACCCAGCCCCGCGATCAGTCCGTTCGACCATTCGCGGACCTGTCGCGCGGTCAAACCCCACGCGCGCCAGGCGAGCCATTGCTCGTTGATGACGGAACCCAGCCGACTCGTCAGATCCAACGGCGAGCGCGTGTTCGAAACGGTCGAGGCCATCCAGCCCGATGAGAGCCCGAAGATCCAGAGAAACAGTCGCGAAGCCAGACGTCGGGGCAAGGGGGGGCCTTCGCGGAGCACGCGGGCGGCTTCGCCCAGCATTACCACGACATCGGCCCGCCGCCCCGGTCGATTGGCCCAGCCCGCGGCCGCCCGACTTAACTGTAAATGTCCTGACGACTCGGCGTGACGGCGCCCCTGGCCCAGCGCGAGCGAAAGACCGCATTGAATGCGGGCGAGGCGAGCCGCTGGCGATGTCTCGGGCGTCCCGATCGCCGCGGCCATTCGAGCCACCTGCAACGCGTGACCGACTCCCGAATCGATCTCCAGCAAGTGTTGATCTTCCGGCGCGACGAGCCACGTCTCGGGATCGGCACCGCCGCCGAAATCAGCCGCATACGCCAAAGTCAATTCATGAATTTCGTCAAACGCCGTTTTGCGACCCTGCTTCCAGGAAGCCGAAGTTGCGATCAACATCGCGGCGTCATCACGAGTCCGGCGGCAGAGTTTGGCATGCTCGTACTGGTGGTTCTCCAGGGCCGCGAGCGTTTCCGCCAATTCGCTCAGCCCTGCCTGCACGGCCGCTGGCCGTTTCGCCGCCGTACCCGTCAGAATTTCGGCGGTCAGATCGTGCAGGCTGGCGCGATGCAACAAGAGTTGCTGGGCGCGACGCGTCAGCAGACCGGCCGATTTGAGTGCGGCGGCCTCGTCCATGACCCGGCGATGAATCTCGCCGAGATCGCGAACACATTCGCCGCGAGAGGTGTCGTGCTGGCCAGCCGAGCCGATCGGCGACGTGTCGGTGCGGCCACCGGCTATTCGCCGTCGCCACTGGTCGGCTGTCCATGCGAGGCGGCCAGCAACCGTCATGTTCACCCTCGATGTCTGCTCGATGGAAACAAGCCGTCGCCGACAATTCGCCTCGGACGTTGGACATCGTGTCCCTCGGTCGAGACGGCGGGGCCACGCTGCAATTCGCCGGTTCCCGGCCAGCAGGCTCGGCGAAAACGCTCGTGCATCGACTTGCAATTGGGGTGATCGACCCCGGTCGAGGCGCGATCGCAATTCCTGCGGCTCAATCGTTACCGATCGCCGAATTGATAAATTTTGACGCGCGGAAGTCTCGGGAAACTGTCAGAATGATTCCACGTGGAGAAGCACGGCAAACTGTTCATCCGCCATGGCGTCAGCAATGCCGGTTGGAGTGATTTCTCTGCGAAGTCATCGGCCCCAAGGTCGATGGAATCCCGAGAATCGGCGGGCGCGGTACGCGGTCAGCGACTCCCGCCCCTGGCGTGCCGGAAGAGGATGCGAGCAATGGCGACGGACTTCCGACTCAAGGAACAGCTCCCGGAAATCACGGACCGCCTGATGGATACCTACCAAGCCATCGGCACGATCAACCACTTGGGGCATTGCCCGCTTCCCAGCGTCGAGGCCGTCATCGACGTCGTGCTGGATCTCAACGAGATCCTGTTTCCTGGCTATCGCCGTCGGCAGTCGCTCCACATGGGCAACGTCCAGTACTTCGTCGGCGACCTCCTGGACAGTTTGCACGACCGCCTCACGCAGCAGGTGGCCCGGGCTCTGCGGCATGCCTACCGGCGAAAGACGGGCACGACCTGCGACGATGCCCAGACTCCCGACTTCGAGGCCGTCGGCCAGGAAAAAACATTGGCCTTCCTGAGCGCGCTCCCGCGGCTGAGGGAGTTGCTCGCCTCCGACGTGCAGGCCGCCTATGACGGCGATCCGGCCGCGGGAAGTCTCGACGAGATCATCTTCTGCTATCCCGGGCTCGAGGCCATCACGGTCTATCGCCTTGCCCACGAGCTGCTGCAGCTCGATGTTCCCTACATCCCGCGCATGATGACCGAGTGGGCGCACCGCAGAACTGGTGTCGACATTCACCCCGGCGCTTCGATCGGGCCGTCGTTCTTCATCGATCACGGCACGGGCGTCGTTATTGGGGCCACTTGCGAAATTGCCCGGAACGTGAAGCTGTACCAGGGGGTCACGCTGGGCGCGCTCAGCTTTCCCCGCGACGAAGACACGGGCCAGCTTGTTCGCAATCAGAAGCGACATCCCACGATCGAAGAGAACGTGGTCGTCTATGCCAACGCCACCATCCTGGGCGGCGACACCACGATCGGTGCGAATTCCGTGATCGGGGCCAGTGTTTCGCTGACGCGCAGCGTCCCCCCCAACACCGTTGTCACCATCGAGAAGCCCTCGCTGCGCTTTCGCGAGGCCTCGTGACGGGATGGAGAGTACCCCGAGCGTAGACGAACAGAGTTCGCGGGGCTCGTTCCACGCGAGCCGACCGTTGGCGATATACCGACGCTTTCAGGGGTATTCGTTCATCCTGCTGCTGGTCGGCGTGCTGGTTATCGGGCTGCAATTCGGGCGGCACGCGCCCGAATCCGTGGTTCAATGGATGACGAGGGCGATCAATCCCTCCGTGACCACGTTCATCGTCCTGTGGCTGATGTCCTGGACGCTCGAAACACGTCGGCTCCGCTTGGCACTCATGCAGCCGGCGGCCGCCCTGGCGGGGACGTTCATCAGCCTTGCGATTGTCCCCGCGATCACGATTCCGGTGATCGCGGGTCTCAGCCGGCCCGACTTCTCAATGGGCCTGTTCATTGTGGCGGTAGCTCCCTGCACGATCTCGACGGCCATCGTCTGGACCCGCCGCGCTGAGGGAAACGACGCCGTCGCCTTGCTGGTCACAATGTTGACCAATGCTCTCGGCGTGGCCGCTGCCCCCATCTGGCTGGCCACGGTGAACATTGGGGATGTCGAACTCCCCGTCTGGCAACTCATGAGTCAATTGGCGATGTTCTGTCTGTTGCCGACCCTGCTGGGTCAGGTGGCCCGTGGACCGCGTTCCTGGCGAATGGCAGCCGACCATCATCGCCGATTGATTGGTCAATTCTGCCAGGGCATCGTCCTCACGATCATCTTTCGGGCAGCGCTGGGAGCGGGTCTCGATAGTCGCCAGGTTGTCGAACCACTGGGGTTTGGGGAATTCCTGGTGGTGCTTGTCGCCTGCGCGGCGATTCACGTGGCCGCCATGACAATGGGCTGGATCGGCGGCCTGGCATTGCGGGAAGCCCCCGCCGAGCGGACCGCCATGATCTTCTCGTGCAGCCAAAAAACGCTTCCCGTCGCGCTGTTGCTGGCCATTGCCGTTTCCGCCCGTGCGAACGAGCCACTCCCTTTGATTACGCTCCCCATTCTCGCCTATCATGCCCTGCAATTGGTCATCGACAGTCTGTTAGCCGAGCGGTGGAGGAGACGGCATGAACTCGCGGCCTTCTCCCAACCCGCCTGAGAGCACGCCCTCGGCCGTATTGGACAACTGTCCTGGCGAGAAATCCGCCGAACTGCCGACGAACGTCGTGTGGGGATTGTCCCGGAACGATCGCTGGTTCTGGGGGATTCTGCTGATCGTGATCGGGGGACTTCTTACCGTGGATGCCTGGCGTCGTGGAAATGCGGCGATTCGTCCGCTCGTCGTTCTGGCGGATCGTCCTCCGGAAGAATTCTTCGCGGTCGAAGTCAACTCCGCCTCCTGGGTCGAGTGGGCACAACTCGAGGGACTGGGCGAAACGCTCGCCCGTCGCATCGTGGATGACCGCGACGAGCACGGCCCCTTTCAATCCCCGGACGATCTCTTACGCGTTCGTGGAATCGGACGGCGAACGCTCGAACGCATTCGGCCCTTTCTGGTTGGTTTTTCCGGTGAAACTCCGACCGCTGACGATTCCCAGATGGAAGCCGCCTCACCATGACCGGCCCACGCGAGCTTCCAGCAACGGACGTGTGTCGGGAATTGCGCGACGCTGTTCCCGCACTCGACACATCCATCGATTTCCTTCCCGAGATCCCCGGAGGCTGGTCCGAACGCCCATTCGACGTCTTTGGTGACTCAAAGACCGTCTATTTGCCGGCCGATCCCGATGCGTTTCTCGATGACCCGACTGTCACCGATCGTCACGAAACGACGGGCTACATGCCCTACTGGGCCTACGTCTGGCCAGCGTCGCTGCATCTGGCCCGTCAGGTTGCCTCGGCCCCGTGGCCACGAGGAACTCGCGTGCTGGAACTCGGGTGCGGCGTCGGGCTGGCGGGTCTGGCGGCTGTTCTTCGGGGCGATGACGTTGTCTTCTCCGACTACGACCCGGTCGCGGTCGATTTGTGCCTGCTCAATGCCCGTCGCTGGGGGCGATCGGCCACGGGTTGGGTCTTTGACTGGCGAAGCCCGGTTGATTCACCCCGTTTCGATTTGATCCTGGGCTGCGAAGTCATCTACGAGCTGGCCAATCACGATCCGTTGCTGAACGTCCTGGACCGGCTTCTGTCCGACACGGGCCTGGCCTGGTTTGCCGATGCCGGGCGAATTCGCGCTCCCGCGTTTATCGAGCGTCTCGCGCCGCGCGGCTACAACGTGCGACTACTCGATGAACTCGGCCAGACACTCACGGAGCCGCGCCACGGCAAGTATCAACTGCTGGAGATTCGCCGTTCCAGCCAGTCGAGCATCGTGTCGACCGTCGACTCCCAGTCGGGTTCGTGAAGCAGTTCGTGGAGATGATCTCGCAGCAGGATCAGCGGTCGGTCACCTTCCGGGATCGAGGTACTCCGCAAAAATGCCGCGAGACACGCCGGTTCGATCGTCTGGTCCTTGTCTCCGCAGAACATCAAGAGCGGCGTGGTGAGCGTCTTCGCATCGCGATAGGCTGCCCGCAGCGCGGACCGCATGGCAAAGAACCATCCGGCGGTCACCGAGCGTTGCATGTACGGGTCGCGTTGCCGTGCCGCGAGGAACTCGGGGTCGCGCGTCATGTTCTTGGGGTCGATGCGACTGGCGAATCGGGTTCGGGGCGCGATCAGCGAAACAAGTCGGCCAGCCAGCCACGTTGTCGCGGGAATGTCGACTTTGATTCCCAGGAGCGGGGCGACCAGGACGCTCGCCACGGGGCGAACCCGATCCTGCTCCAGCATCCGAATGGTGACCAGACTCCCCATGCTGTTCCCGAGAATCGCCGTGCGCTCGGGTCGACATTCCAGCGCCGCCCAGATTTGCGCGGCATCGGCCACGTACTCGTCAAAGACCCGCACGTGAGCGCGAATGCCCGACGATCGGCCGTGGCCGCGTAGATCGGCGAAGACGACTCGCCAGCCCCGGCTGAGAATTCGGGCGATCGCATGCTCGTACCGCCCGCCATGCTCGCCAAGTCCATGAATCCACAGGATTGTGGGTTGTTCCCTGGTTCCGTTCCCACCAAATTCGCGAACAAACAGGGCCGTGCCGTCTTTCGCGTGCAGCCATTGCGTACGAGGATCCCGGTCGATCATTCGGCAGAAGCTCCCGGACCGTCGGGACGCAGCCGCAAAGCGTATTCCTGCCAGCCATCGACCAATTCGCGAATCGGAACGTCGGTGGCCACGATCACTCCGTCGCCGCGCGCCAGGATCGCACAGGGGACTGTCGTGATTCGAAGCTCCTCCAGCAGTGGCTGCGAGGGTTGAACCGTGCTCCACGGGATCGTGTGGTTCTTTGTGAATCGCTCGACGGCTTTGAGATCCGTGTCGAGGGTCAGTCCGACAATTCGTCCGTTCGCCGTCCGGAAAATTCGGTCCAGCCGACGAAGATCGGGAAGTTCTTCGAGGCAGGGCTGGCAAAATATGGACCAGAAGTCCAGTAAGACAAGATCGTCGGCTCCGGAGATTGCCAGTTCCTGTCGGGCCGATTTCGAGAGTTTTCGACCGACCAGCGCCAGCCGTTCCCCCCGCTCTAGGAATTCTCCCCGAACTCGTTGTAAAGAAGGAAGTTGGGAAGCCCGATCCAGCATCGCCTCTGCCGCGCTCACGTCGTTCGCAAGAACGGCCAGAAACGACGAGATCCGGAGCGAGTTCAACTCCCGGGAACCGTCTATAACTGTCTGAGAGAAAGGCAGTTGCGCGGCGGCTTCGAGCCAGTTTCCGGTGCGGGCGGCGTGAAGATGAATGACCTCGCGACTCTCGGCGGCGAGCTCGGAGTCGCGAACGCGGCGAAGAAGCGTCCGGGCGAAGTCGATGGCAGTGGATTCACGACGTTCTCTTCGGGCCTTGGCGTACAGGTCGAGAACTTCGGGCAATTTTTTTCGGAAACGGTCCGGACTCGCTTCGAGACCATCGAACAGCCCGCGAAATTCCGAGGTTAGGTTGGGGGACGTGGTTTTCTGCGCCGGAATCCGTTTTGAGGTGGTGTGATGATCGTCCTGGCCGCGCAATCCCAGCGTGGCGACCGCGAGGATCGCGCCGGTGAGGGTGATTGTGCCCAGGGGAATTCCCTGGCGAATGTTTCGGGATGGCGGCTGGGCTTCCATTGCCGAAACTCCTTTCCGCGAAACTGATTGAAGTGCTTCTATGCGTGCGGTACTGTAACAGAAACCGGGTTGTCAGGAATTCCGAACTTTCCGCCTGGCGATTCGAACGGTTGGCGGACCACTCGCGGTGCAGACCGCGGGGCAACCAGACTTGAAGGAATACGGCCGTGAGCATGGCGACGCGACGAACTGCCGAAAGTGCAGTGGATATGGACGTCGACTCGGGTCTTTCCGTTCGCTGGCGAGATGCCGCCGCGTGGGGAATGAGCCTGGGCGCCCACATCGTCATCCTCGCGATGCTGGCGACGATTACCTACTCGGTCAGCGAACTGCGCCACACCGAGATCACCAGCGCCCTCGACGAAGTCGATGAGGAGCGCTACAAGTTCGAGACGACCATCTCGGACCAGATCGGCAGCGACAGCAACATCGACACACTCATCGCCTCGCAGGAAGCGGCCCAGAATACGGGCCAGACTCCGCAGGAAGAGATGAAGCAGAAGATCGATGAACTGAATGATGTCGTCGTGCCCGTGACCGACGAGATTATGCAGCCGGCTGCGGCCGAATTGCTCGCGCCAGCGTCGACGACGGGACAACACACCGAACACACGGGCGGGGTCGAGGGGGCCGTTGACCGCCTCGCCTGGGAAATCGCCAACCAACTTCGTGAGAAGAAGACACTCGTTGTCTGGTTGTTTGATGTTTCGCCTTCATTGAAGGAACGTCGCGAAATCGTCGCGAACCGGGTCGAAAACGTCTACAAGCAGCTCACGCAGCTCAATAACGATTCGGAAAAGGCACTCAAGACGGCGGTGGCCTCGTTCAGCGAACGGGCAACCGTCATCACCGAAGAACCCGTCGACACGGCGGAAGACGTGGTGAAAGCCGTCCGCGGCATCAAGTCCGAGGAATCCGGTCGTGAGAATGTCTTTTCGGCCGTGCAGTTGGTCTTTAACAAGTTCCTGCCGCACCGCACCAAGCAGAAGCGGGCGATGATGGTCATCATCGTGACCGACGAGGCCGGTAGCGATTCCGATCGGCTTGAGCAAACGATTCAGTTGGCCCGTCGTTACGGGATCAAGTGTTATTGCGTGGGCGATGCCGCTCCGTTCGGCCGTCGCGACGTGGAGATTCCCTTCACGCTCGAAAACGGCGAGACCGTGCTGGGCGTGATGACGCGCGGCCCTGAAAGCTACTACCCGGAACTGCTGCAACTCGGCTTCTGGCCGTCGGGGGATATCGAGCTGACATCGTCGGGCTTCGGCCCCTACGGACTGACTCGCTTGTGTGCCGAGACCAACGGTCTGTTCTTCCTCAGCAGCGAAACGGGCGTCAAGCCGAAGGATCCGCAACTCATGCGGAACTACTCGCCCGACTATCGGCCCATTCCGATGATCGACGCGGACATCAAGGCCAATGCGGCCAAACGCGTGCTGACGGAATTGGCGATCGAGCAGAACTCCAGTAACGCCCTGCGGTTCCCGTACTTGCAGCTTGCCTTCCGGGCCGATACCGACAACGCGCTCCGCGGCGAAATCACGGAAGCGCAGCGGCCGGTGGCAGAACTCGATTACCGACTCGAACAACTGCAGAATCGGCTCGCGCTGGGCGAAAAAGACCGCGCGAACGTCGCCGAACCGCGCTGGCAGGCATCGTACGATCTTGCCATGGGACGCGCGCTTGCCATGCGCGTGCGGGCATTCGGCTACAACACCATGCTCGCCGAAATGAAGGCCACTCCGAAGAAGTTCGAGAATGCCGGCAGCAACCGCTGGCGGCTCGTTCCCTCGAAAGAAATTTCGAGCGGGGCGGCCGTCCGAAAACTGGCCAAACAGGCGACCGACTACCTGACTCGTGTCGTCGACGATCACCCGGGAACTCCCTGGGCCGATCTGGCGGAGCGCGAACTCGTAACGCAGTTTGGCTGGGAGTGGAAGGAAGATACGTTCGATTTCGCGCGGGCCGCGGAAATGGCCGCGGAACGAAAGGCCGGCCCACGTATTATTGAAGAGGTCGACCCGAAGACTGGTAAGAAAGTGAAGCGAGTCGTTGGGGGAGAGCCCAAGCGACTGGATATTTGAACGGATGCGAAATCGACCGGTCGTGGGGACGCCAGTCGATTCGCTGAAACCACCCTGAAGTTTTGAGTCAGCAGCAGGTGAACGCGGGGCCGGGGGGAACAGACGTGATTGCAGCGAAGACAGCATCGGTGAGCAAATCGGCGATGGCCGGGTTGGGAGTCTCGTTGGGAATTCATGCGGCGGTTCTGTTTGCCCTGTCGCTGATTGTCTACAACCTCAACCCGGACAGCATGAAAATGATCGTTGACTCGGTCTTTACCGAGGAACGCCCGCAGGAAGAGTTCACCCAGGAAATCGAAACCGACTCGGAAATCGCGGAGACGATGAACGTCATCGCCGGTGGAGCGATCTCCGATACCATCGCCGGGGCCAACAGCACTGGTCCGGTCGTCGCTCAGCAGAAAATCGACGCCGCCGAGAGCCTGAAAGAACCGGAAATCTCGGTCAACGCCAGCGAAATCACCCTGCCAGGGGTCGCCATGCTCAGCAACGATCTGGGCGCGGGTGAAGTGACCGGCGAGTCGGGCCGCGTGGTCGAAGGTTATGGCGCGGCGATGGGCCAGATCACGCAGGAACTGGTTCGGCTGATGCGCGAACAGAAAGTGCTCGCGGTCTGGCTGTTCGACAAGTCCGGCGAAAGCATGAAGGACGACGTTCGCGAGATTCGCGAAAAGTTCCACAAAGTCTACGAAGAACTCGGGATCGCCGAACGCCAGGACGCGAAGCTGAAACTGACCGAAGAGCCGATCCTGACATCGATCTGGAGCTTTGGCCAGGGTTTCGAGGAACACACCAAACAGCCGACCGCGAAGATTCCCGAAATTCGAGCCGCCATCGATCAGATCGGCGAAGACCCGAGCGGCAAGGAAAACATTTGCCAGACGATTACCGCGGCGGTGGGCAAGTACACGCAGATGGCCCAGCGGTCGCGACGGAAACTGGTCATCATCGTGGCGTCGGACGAATCGGGCGACGACGGCAATCTTGTCGAAGAAACCATCGATCGCTGCAAGAAGGTCGATGCATCCGTTTACGTTCTGGGACGCTACGCCTGCTTCGGCTATCCCTATGCGCGGCTGGCCTGGAAAGACCCCAAGTACGGTCTGACGCACTGGATTCAGATGAATCGTGGTCCGGAGACGCCATTCCCCGAGTGTCTTCAATTCGATGGTCTCCATGAGCGCTGGGATTTTGATTCCAGTGGCTTCGGTCCATATGAACAGGTGCGAATGGCCCGGGAAACGGGAGGCATCTTCTTCCTGCTCCCCAGCACCGAGGACAATCTCGTGGGTCAGGGGAGCCTCGAAGATCGAAAATTCGAGCTGCTCGACATGAAGGAATACCTGCCCGATCTGACCTCGCGCCAGGCTTACGCCCGAAGTCGAGATTCAAGCAAGTTTCGCGCGGGGATGTGGGCGGTCATCAACGGACTCAATCCCCATCAGGACGCCGAACTGCGGATGCGAGAGCACTGGTATCCCGCTGATTACACGGAGTTCGCGACGGAAGGGGCGCGAAACTTCCAGATGGCCGTGCGGGCCATGGGCCTGCTGAATGAATCACTGAAGGCGCTTAACGCCATCGAACCGATGCGGGCCTCCGAGCCGTCGCAGCGCTGGCGGGCTCATTACGACCTGATGCACGCCCAGGTGCTGGCCTACCGGGTGAGGCTGTTCCAGTTCCTTTTGGCGCTCGACAAGCACCAGAAGGAAAAGCCGATGCCGAAGGGCATGAACAACCGCTGGAACCTCGTTCGCGTGCCGGAAATGCTCCCGCTCGACGACGCGCAGGCCAAGATCACCAAAACCGACCTCAACGAACTGAATGCCCAGTTGGAGAAGGCCAAGGGCGAGTTCGCCGAGGTCGTCAAGAATCATCCCCGTACGCCGTGGGCACGGCGAGCCGCCGCGGAAATGCGGGCCGGCTACGGGATGAAGTTCGTCGACACCTTCCGCGACCCGCGTTACGACACCGTCGGGAAAGACATCAAACTTCCCAACGGCTGATCGGATGATGAGTCGGTTGGACCCCGGCCGCTTCGAGTGGAGTCCCGCAAGGACTACTTGCGGGCTTCACCGCTGGCCTGTTCGACCACGCGCTGCTGCACCAATCGATAGCCTTGCTTGTGGAACTCTGGCTGGAACGGATCATTCTTGATCCCGAACCGTGAGAAGTATCCCCAGAAGTTCGGGCTGTTCACAGCCATCTTGTCCGGGACGAACTTGAAGACCGTTTCAGTCGTTCGTGCCGTGTCGACCAGTTTTACGGCGAACGGCAGGTAATTCTGTTTGTCCAGAATGATGGTCGCCTCACCAAAGTTCGCCGAGTCGAGCTGCGTTCTGGGAATGGCAAGAATCATGGCCTGCGTGGGAGCGTCCTTGAGCAACTTCAGGTCGAATCGCCGTCGGGCCTCGTCCGCCTTCATGCCAAACAGGAAGGGAAGCGGACCGTTGATAATGTTTTTCCCCTGCATATCAGCAGGCAGCGGAAACGTCTGATATGTCTTGTCGAGTTCGTTCGCCGTTACCACTTCCCGGCCCGTACAGACCCAGGTCTCGTTGCGATCGGCCTTATAGGTGTACGGCACCCCGCCGGCGCCCAATTTCTTCCCGCCAGGTCCGAAGTTCAATTTTTCCGGGTCAACTCCTTCCAGGTCGATGCGACCGCGATCCGGAGCCGCATAGAAGAACTTGCCGGACGCAACTGTCGCTGTCTCGAAGGTGATGTTGTAGACATACCGCTCATGCATGCCGGCGAGGGTCTGGATTTTTCCGGATTCGGTCTCCCAGGCCTTGAGAATCGCCTGCAGGTCCGGGCTAGCGTCGCATGGCCGCAACTGCTCCCAGCCAACGGGAAGCACTTTGCCGCCGTCTGCTGCCGCCGCCTGGGGCGCTGCATTCTGCGGCGCGGGTCGCGCCATCCGCGCATCACCCCCCGCGGGCTGGACTCCGCCGACAATGGGACGGCGGAGCGGTGCGCCAGTGCCCTGACCCCACCCAATCGTCGGCAAGGCGACGATGAGACCCGTCATCGTCCAGCACACGAGCTGCGAGCACGCCATTCTGATCCTGGCTGGAGACTCCATTCGCCGTCCTCGGGATGTCTGTCGCAACGAAACTGGCCCCAAACAGTCGATTCGCTAACGCGAACTCACCCTTCCGTGGGCGGGCAGACTGCGGTCGGACTATAATGCGCGTCCGGGGAATCGGCCTAGATCATCTTTTCCCCGGCGGGCGAGAGGTTGGAGGGTTTACACAACTGCTTTCCATGCCCATGGTTAATGAGGCCGGTCCGTGCCGGAGGTGCCCATTATGTTCCGAGTGACCCAGGAAATTGAGTTCTGCTACGGCCACCGACTGCTCAATTACGACGGGAAGTGCCGTTTTCTTCACGGGCACAACGGAAAAGCCGTGATCGTTCTGGAAGGGGAAGACCTCGACCATCGAGGGATGCTGGTGGACTTCTCGGACATCAAGAAGAGCATCGCCACCTGGATCGATGGCCACCTCGACCACCGGATGATCCTGAATCGCCAGGATCCGACGGTCGATTTCCTCCTGTCGCAGAACGAACCGCTTTGCCTCATCGACGAAAACCCGACGGCTGAGACCATCGCTCGCATGATTTATCGATACGCGGTCGCGCAGCGGTTCCCGGTGGTGGAAGTGTCGTTGTGGGAGACGACCAAAGCCTACGCGACCTATTTCGAGTAAGCGTTGTGGCGGCTGAGCCGAATTTGAACGGCTTGGTGCTTAAGTCGAGAGGATGATCGTCGACCGGGCTGAGCGCCAGCCGCGCATGACATTGCGCTCGGATATTGCCTCGGGACATTCAGCGGCTGTCCTGCCGCTGAATTGTGCTGGTTCTGCGGCGCAAAAAAAGAACCCCCTCGAGACGAAGGCGAAGTCCTGTGTGGGTGTTCTGGCGGCTGGGGAATGCGTGGCCGTGGGTGAGACCAGCGCGGGCCAATCAGAGCACAGGGTTCGCCGAGTTCGTCTGTTGGGGGTTCGCTTGGGGTATGGTGTCGAAGACGCAGGATCATTTAGCAAGTTGAATGCCACAACCCTCTGGCGCTGAAAATTATCGGTGAAGGGGGTTGTTTCAACATCTTGACATCCCTGTAACTCCTTATGTCATGGAGGGAAATACGGTTTTCTTGTGTTCAGCGCCCAATTGCAGATTGAACACGGCGCGCCTGCGGGTTAGTCTTTGGGCGCTGACGCAATTGCGTTGTCGGCGCTTTGTCGGCGCTCGGCGCTGAAACGGTTTGGATTCCATGACTGTTGCGGAATGGCGCAAATGGCGGGACAGACGGGATCGCCAGCAATCGGACGAGTCCTGACGCTGTTCGGTACCGGTACGGTTGTTCTGTACTGCGTCTACGTTTTGACAATTGTCGCGACGACGCCCGATCTGCGATTGCGAGCCCTGCTCGTCGACACAGAGCGTGGTGAAGTCACCGATTCCGCTCTGCCGCTAGGGGTAATTATTCGGCAGACCCCAGGCATTCAGTCGCGGGGCCCAAAACCGCACCCGGGCGATCGGCTGTTGTCGATTGGCGAGTGGCCCATCAATCACTTTTCGGACTTTTCGCGGGCCGAACTGGCACTGCGCTCCGCGAGCGTTCCCCCCGGAGGAGCCGGGCTTCCGATTGGAACCGACCCCACCGAGCACGAACTCCCCTGGCTGGTGGCCTGGGAGGACGGCCAGCGAGCGGCGGTCGTCACGTATCAGCCCGCAGGTCTCGACTCCACGGTCCGAACGTACGTGCTGCTGCAATCGGTTCCGGCCCACGAAATTGTGCTGTCGCTGGTTTGGTTCCTGTGTCAGTTGGGCATTTTCGGGATTGCCGCGATCGCGTTCTGGCGGCGAAGTTTCGATCGCCCGGTGCAACTGTTCTTCGCGATGAGCACCGTTACGCTTGGGGCCTTCGTGGCCGGTTTTCACTGGTGGTTGATCGCGGGAAGTTTCTGGCTGCCGCTGCCGTTTATCGCCTGCGCGCTGGTCGTTCCGGTGGTCACGCTGCACTTCTTTCTGGAGTTTCCCCATCCAAAGCCGTGGCCGTGGCTACGCGGCGGCTGGGTCTTTCCGATTCTTTACGGTCCGGCCTTGTTGTGTTTTCTCGGCCTGGCGCTGGCGCACATTGGCTTGTGGCTGTCGGTCGCCTGGGGGGCGGAGACGATTCATGTACGAGCGCCGCTCGCGATCCTGGAATGGGTGCGCGCTGGCGTTTACACCTCGGTTGGTATCGCGGCGTGCTACTTCCTGGCGACCCTGGCCGCTTTGATCCACTCGATTCTGGTAACTCGCAATCCGGTCGAGCGGGCGCAGGTCCGTCCGATTGTCGTGGCGGCATTCGTGGCGGCCGTCTGTATCGCGTATACCCTGGCACTCGGAATCTTCTCGCGCGAATCGTTCGCGCTGGGCGGAGCCCGGTTGCCGATGTTCATCGCGAGCCTGGTCTTCATGCTGGCTTATGCCGTCGCGATCGCCAGGCACAAGCTGATGCTCGTCGATCAGCTCATCACCCGGGGGATGTGGTACTCGCTGGCGAGCTCGGGCTCCACCGTCGCCGTTTCGCTCATTATCGCGGCGGCGTCGCTGGCAACCGCCTTCTGGCGCGAGCAGTTGACCCCGCTGCAGACCGCCGCGCTCGCCACGCTGTTCGTGCTGCTGGTCTTGTCGCTGATGGGTCTGCGCGACTACTGGCAGCGCGTGGTCGACCGGCGGTTTTACCGTGAGAAGTACCGGCTCGACCGGGCGATGCAGCGCATGAACGAAGCCGTCGGCCGCTTGACCGAACCCGGTTACCTGTCTGAACGCATGCTCTCGTCATGCTGCGATGCATTGCAGGCGGAATGGGCAGCCGTTTACAGCCGCGCCGCTCGCGGCCGCGAATTCCGGCTGCTCAGTGTTCAAAACGTCGCCGCGAATCAGCCGCTTCAGTTCACGGCTCCGGAAGAGCTTCTCACGGCGTTGGCGGCGGATCCGATTTTGCAACGGGTGGCATTCAGCCGTCGCGAGGACATGACGCCCGAGCAGACGGGACTGCGGACGCTGAAGGCCGAGGCCATTCACTCCCTCGACCTGGATGGCGAACTGATGGGGCTTGTTGTTCTGGGGCCCAAGCGCGGTGGGCAACTTTACACGGCGGAAGACCTGACGTTCCTGACGGCGCTGGGGCAGATCACGGCAGTCGCATTGCGTTGCGCCCGGATCCACCAGGACATCGCGCAGCTCAACGAGGAATTGCGTCGAAAGGTCGATCGCATCGCGCAGCAGGACCAGAAGATTGCCCTGCTTCAGGCTGAACTGAATGCCACGCGCGAAGTCTCCGCGCCAGCCGTTCTCGATTCCCTTCGCCGCGAAAGCATTCTTGGGTCAAGCACTTCGCTGTCCGCGGTGCTGGACACGGCGAGCAAGGTCGCGGCGAGCGATACGTCAGTCCTGATTCGGGGCGAAAGCGGAACCGGCAAGGAACTGATGGCCCGGGCCATTCACGAAAATAGTGGACGTCGCGGCGGGCCGCTCATCAGCGTTCATTGCGCGGCGCTGGCCGAGGGACTGTTGGAAAGCGAGTTGTTCGGCCACGTGAAGGGTGCGTTTACCGGAGCCCACTCGGATCGGCGCGGCCGCTTCGAGATGGCCGAGGGAGGGACGCTGTTCCTGGACGAAGTGGGCGACATTCCGCTCGTCACGCAGGTGAAGCTGTTGCGGGTCTTGCAAGAGCGTCAGTTCGAGCCCGTGGGAAGCGGCCAGACCGTGTCCGTCAACGTGCGACTGATCGCGGCGACTCATCGCAATCTGGAGCAACTCATTCGCGACGGGCGCTTCCGCGAAGACCTGTATTATCGTCTGAATGTCGTCAGCCTGACGCTTCCGCCGCTCCGCGATCGGCAGGAAGACATCCTCGAACTGGCAATGCATTTTTTGAAGCGGGCGGCGCTCAAGAACGGTCGACCGATGCCGCAACTGGCGGACGACGTTGTTTATTTGCTGCGGGCCTATCGCTGGCCAGGGAACGTGCGGGAGCTGGAAAACGCCATCGAGCGGGCCGTCGTCGTGAGCGATGGCGTGACCATTCAGCCTCACGATCTCCCGC
Source organism: Planctomycetaceae bacterium (assembly GCA_019636285.1). Classification (GTDB taxonomy): domain Bacteria; phylum Planctomycetota; class Planctomycetia; order Planctomycetales; family Planctomycetaceae; genus JAHBXV01. The sequence goes on along the minus strand of JAHBXV010000023.1, from coordinate 62,444 downwards.
CGATTGTCTGGAAGGAGGGCCCGGATCTGATGGATTCGGACAGACTCGATGGATTGCCCAAGCAGGACAGCAGTCGCGACGCGGAAGCGTGGACGTTTGAGTCGGAAAGCGCCGAGCGGCAACGACTGATCGACATGCTCCGGACGTGTCGCGGCAACAAGGCCCGCGCCGCCCGGGAACTCGGCCTCCCCCGTAGCACGTTCTTCAGCAAGCTGAAGAAATACGCGATCACGGATGTCTAGCTGCCAGTCGCGACCTGCCAGAATCCCACCCACTCATCGGACGGGATTCTGGCGAGTTCCGCGAGGCAGTTGCTAATACCTCGCTAAATCGCCACCTCCCTCGACGAGGTTCAGGCCTTTCACCATTCGTTCCGTCTCTGTGACCATGAACTTCAGTTCGCTGCCCAGGGCAATGAACTGCCAGCCCTCGGCGATTCGCTTTTGGGCCTGCTCAACGGTTTGCACGTGCAGGCCGACCGGGGTGCCGCACTTCTTTCCGGTGGCGAGAATCGTTTGCAGCGCGGCCTCGAATTCCTCGGGCGTCGGGTCGGCGCCGTCGGGTGTGCGCATCTGGTAGGTGAGGTCGTTCGGCCCCACGAAAATCGCATCGACGCCGGGCAGGCTGTAAATCTCTTCGGCATTCTTCACGCCCAGAGGCGATTCGGTTTGCAGGACGACCAGGATCTCGTCGTTGGCGTGCGCGAAGTAGTCACCGGCGGTGGCATCGAAGTTGAGGGCGTGCATCGCCCCGCCGATCGAGCGATTGCCGGTCGGCGGATACTTGGCGGCGGCGATCGCGATCTTCGCTTCTTCGACGGTATTCACCATGGGGACGACGATGCCGTGCGCCCCGGCATCGAGGACGCGCTTGATGTAGTCGTGATCGCCGCGAGGAACGCGGGCCAGGCAGGTGCAACCGGCATCGGCGATGGCGGCAAACAAAAGACCCGCGTCGGTCCAGCCGATGGGGGAATGCTCAAGATCGACAGTCAGCCAGGGGAAGCCGGAGCGAGCCATGAATCTGGCGGCAAACACGCTGCCCAAAGACAGCCACGTGCCGACCTGGGGTTTGCCAGCCTTGAGTGCCGCCTTCACGGTATTGCGACGCATGAATACTTCCTGCACGAGTGGTGAATGAACGAATGGAATCGAAATCTCTGCGTGGTCGCGGCCGCTATTTCTTCACGACGTAGTCGAAGACCAGAACATTCGCCAGTTTGCCGCCGACGAGCTTCTTGAACTCTTCGTGAACGGGATGGGGAAGATAGATATCGCGTCCCTTTTCGTCACGAAAAGTCACCTGGAAGCAGTGCGTGAATCCGGCGGCACGGTTCTCGACACTGACATCGGTCCCCCATTCAAAATCGACGATGACGTCGATCGTCCGCTTCATGTCGCCGAACGCTTTGACGACTTCGTCGATCTGGGGCTGGCTGACATCGGGTTTGAACTGGAAGAGAACGACGTGTCGCAACAAAGTGTCGGCTTTCTTGTCATCCCCGAAACCGGGCATCCAGGTGGCAAGAATCGCAACGGTCAACAGCGAGAGGGTGAACAACGGGGTCGATCGAGACATGGGAAACGGTTCCAGTGGAAGGGTGAAATCAGAAGGCGCCGTAGGTCTCACGACGGTCTATTTCATGCCCAGAAACAGGCTGTAGACATCGTTCACGCGGCCCGTGGTCACGTCGCCGCCGTGAACGTAGAGGCCGTATCGCAATTTGAGCGACGGATGCTCGGCGTTCAGATGGACGTGCTGGGCAGCCTCCTTGTCGTTCTGGTAGGCCCCTTCGCCAAACGGGCTGATGCTGAACAGACCGTAGTCGCGAACGTGATACCGCGACGGACGGAAATTCTCGGGACTGTCGAAAATCGCAATGCCGTAGGTCTTGCCGTCGACCGGACCCGAGTAATCGACCCACCGCGATCGCTGGCCCCAGGCATTCTTCATCGTCTGGCGACCTTCCGAGTCAACGATGAGTCCGCCGAGTCCCGCCTTTTCGCGCATGGACGTGGCGAGTCGGACTCCGAAGAGACCTTCTTTCGTGTCTTCGAAAACCACGTCCTCTTTCGCCTTTTCGAGCGTGAAGTCAAAGACCATCAGTCGGTTGGAGTGGATGTCGACGACGGCCGTTTCCACGAGAACCGGTTCGCCCGCGTCGTTGTTCCAATGATTGACGGCCTTGAGCCGGGCGAACGGTCCGCTGGTGATGGGCAGCTCGACCGACTGGGTGACGATTTTCTGCTTCTCGGCCCAGTGCTTGTTGCCGTTGACTTCGTCGATGGAGTTCCAGATTCCCTTGTGGTGCGGGTGGTCTTTATCGTTCGGATCGTCGAGCGGGCGGGTGACGATGGCACCGTCCGCCGCCCGCACTGGGCTGAAGTACGGTTTTGGCTGGCTCTTGGCGAAATGGAAAACCGTGAATTCCTGGCCATCAATCAGAACCTGCACCTGGTCTTCGCCACGGACCAGCTCCACGGTTCCAGCAACCGCGGTTTGCAGCGACGCCAGAACGAGAACACAGCCGACGACCAACGGACGCAACATGTGGGAGGTCTCCTGGGGGCCGAGAAGTTCGGCGCCGTTGCCAATTTGGTGAATAGAGGCATGGTAGCTGGAGGCGGAGCGGGATTCAAAAGCCGAGCCCCTGGAGAGGACGGGCGAACGCCACGAACTCCCGGGAGTTCGGCGAGAATTGCAGTCCAGAAGTCTTCCCGCTACAAGCACGCTATTTGCCGCCCGAGTCCCGCCGAGTCGAACATGTCCCGATTTCTTCGAGCGAAGTCCAAACAGCGCCAGGCCGAAACTTACCGACCGGGCGGGCCGTATCCAGGCCCGATGGGATTCTGTCCGGCACGCGACGGAACTCGCTGGGAGATCATGGTTGCCGGGGAATTGGGCGACAAGGCACTCGAACTTCACCAGGCATTTCTGGACGTTCCCCCCAACTCGCGGGGCGTGATTTATTTTGACTCTTGCGGCGGAAGCGTGTGGACCGGGCTGGCACTTTCGGCCCTGATTCGTTTTCGTGGCCTGGAAGCGGCGGGTGTGGTCGCTGGGGAGTGCAGTTCGGCGGCGCTCATGCCCTTCGCGGCGTGTACCGAGCGGTATGTGACCTCGCACGCCTCGCTGCTGTTTCATCCGATTCGCTCGCAGTCGGAAGAACATGTACGACTCGAAGAGGCGGAAGAGTGGGCACGCCATTTTCGGCACATGGAGCGCGACCAGGACGAGTTGCTGGCCCGGCTGTTTGGCTGCGAACTGAGCCTGATCGAGAAATGGTCCCGGCCTGGACGTTTTCTGTCGGGTGACGACCTGGTGGAGGCGGGACTGGCGAAGAAGCTCGATCTGTTTTCTGGTGACGTCTGGAAACAAATGCGGGACGCCAAAGACCGTTAACCGAACCCATGGCTCCAATTCGGGTCGAGTTCGATGAGCTTCCGCCAAAACCCGGTTGGCGGCTCGGAATCCCCTGCGAATTCAGAACAATTTCGGAAGTCCAGAAGGTTTTGACGGTACGACATGAGACTCTGGAGTTAAGCCGATGCTGGCGAAGCGAATCATTCCTTGCCTCGACGTCCACGGCGGCCGAGTCGTGAAGGGAGTCAACTTTTTGAATCTCCGCGACGCGGGCGACCCGGTGGAAGTGGCTGCCCGGTACGAGGCCGACGGCGCCGACGAGCTTGTCTTCCTGGACATCACGGCCAGCCATGAAGAGCGCGCCATCATTCTCGATGTCGTGCGGCGGACCTCGGAGGTCTGCTTCATGCCGCTGACCGTCGGGGGCGGGATTCGCACGGTCGACGATATCCGGACCCTGCTCAACGCCGGCTGCGACAAAGTGTCGATCAACTCAGCCGCGATTAAGAATCCGCGTCTGATTCAGGAATCGGCGGAACGGTTCGGTAGCCAGTGCATCGTCGTGAACATCGATCCCAAACGCGTGCAGACCGACGCAGGCGAAAAATGGATCGTGCATATCAACGGTGGACGTGTACCCACCCAATGGGAAGCCGTCGAATGGGCTCTCGAAGCCCAGCGGTTGGGAGCCGGTGAAATTGTCCTGACGTCGATGGACGCGGATGGCACGCAGGACGGCTACGACCTGGAGATCACCGGTGCCGTTGCCAGTGCGGTGGAAATCCCGGTTGTTGCCAGCGGGGGGGCGGGGCATCCCCAGCACCTGTGCGATGTCCTGCAGAAGACGCAGGCATCGGCGGCGCTCGCGGCCAGCATCTTCCACTATGGCACCTGGCCAATTGGAATCTGCAAGGAGTATCTGGCGGAGCGGGGCGTCCCGATTCGGCTGGTCGAGCCAGCAGCTTGCTGATGCGGTTGCTACCCAATGGAAAGAGCCCGCGAGAGAAATCTCTCGCGAGCTCGATTTGTCGGCAGAGTGTCGAGGCCTGATCGCTTACAGCGAGTTCAGGATCGCGTCGAGCTGCGCCTGCAGGGCATCAATCTTGTCATTGTTGTCGTTGATCTCGCTCAGCGAGATGATCGCGATGATGAGGGCGGCGATGGTCGCAGCCGTCAGCAGCAGCAGGGCCGGGTCGACGGCACCATACTGACCACGGGCACCGTTTTCGCCCATCACCAGGAGGGCGTGGCCCTTGGCGGATTCGGGGGCGGCGGATTCTTCCCAAACCTGGAACACACCTTCGGTGTTGCCGGCCCGGACCTGATACGCACCGGTCTTGACGCCGGCGACCGTGAACAGACCCTTGTCGTCGGTCACGCTCTTGGCGATGACCTTATCGCCCTGGCGGACGACGACTTCCGTCCCTTCCAGTGCCTTACCCGTGTGATCAAACACGCGGCCGGCGAATTCGCCCTTAGCCGACAGCGAGACGTCGGCGGCGGTACCGGTGCGAGCAATCTTGACGGACGGCTGCGCCTTCGCAACGGCGTCTGACGCCTTCGCCACCGAAACGGCGTTCGGCATCAGCATTCCGAAGGCAGCCAATGCCACGGCAGTGCGCTGAACGAGGAGAAATCCCTTCATCTTCTTTCGCTCCTTGCGATCGGTTCGTGGGCACATGCCCGGCGTGGAATTCTGGCCCAGATATGCGGATGGTTACGCCGTCGCAGGCCAGTTGCGAGACCCCGGCGCGCCATGTTGTTTCGTGGATGAGTGCTGTTCTGGAACTGTCGAGACGACGATTCGTCCGAAAGGTCGCGAGAACGCAGCCACCGTCTTGGTTCGTATCGACGAAGAAACTTCTCGATCTGGAACGGAATGCTCGACTGGTGGAAAAGTTTGACTGATTGGCCCGCAAAGTGACCCTCGAAACGTGGCGTTTATGTCTTTTCGCCGAACGACGCTGTCCGCGCAGTACCCCCACAACTTTGCGGGCGAAATTGATGCGCGCACGAGTCGATGCCGCGTGACTCCGGCAACATCGCGCGAAGTTCGGCAGAAATTGCCGGTACTCGCGTGGCTCAAGTTCATCCGACCGACGGATGCTGTGCAGAATCAGCGTGGGTGGTTGCCGCACCGGCCCGCAAACGAAAGCACCCCGGTCGGAACCCGACCGGGGTGCTGATTTGCATCAAAATTTCAGATCGATTCGCATCGACAGGGACGCGGACGCGGTTACAGCGAATTGAGGATCGCGTCGAGCTGAGCCTGCAGCGCGTCGATCTTGTCGTTGCTGTCATTGATCTCGCTCAGGGAGATGATCGCGACAATCAAAGAGGCGATCGTCACGGCCGTCAGCAGCAGGAGGGCCGGGTCGATGGCACCGAACTGGCCGCGGGCACCATTTTCGCCGGTCACCAGCAGAGCGTGACCCTTTGCCGATTCCGGAGCCGATGACTGTTCCCAAACCTGGAACACGCCTTCGGTATTCCCAGCCTTGACCTGGTAGGCCCCAGCCTTGACGCCGGCGACGGTGAACAAGCCCTTGTCGTTGGTCACGCTCTTGGCGATGACCTTATCGCCCTGGCGGACGACCACCTCAGCACCTTCCAACGCCTTGCCCGTGTGATCAAAAACGCGGCCGGCAAATTCACCCTTTTCCGACAGCGAGATGTCGGCCGCGGTACCCGGGCGGGAAATCTTGATTGACGGTTTGGCCTTGGCCACGGCGTCAGCTGCCTGGGCGACCGAAACCGCGTTCGGCATCAGGGTTCCAAAGGCCGCCAATGCGATGGCAGCGTGCTTGAGGACGGACAATCCCTTCATTTGAATCTCGCTCCTTCCGAGGTAAATCGTGGGCATGACGCCCAAGACATGGGACACCCGGCCCGAACCAATCCGTGAATTCACTAAAGTCGTCCTGCGACGAAATATTCGTCGCCAAGACCTATTCGGCTGAACGCTAATTTCCGGGGTGCCACAGCGTCGCACGACGTGAATTGGGACGAAGTCCTCCACTGGCCCCTGAAGGCTCGCTTCAGCTTCGTCGACGGCCGGAAATAGTTGATTTTCGGCGGAAGCGTCAAGTCGGAAGCGCGCCCAACCCCGGCTTCCTCGGGAAAACCGGACGGCGCGCGGCAGGAACCGGCGAAAATTGCCGAATCGCCCGCCAGAGGCAATCAAGCCAGGGCTCGACCGACCCGTCCGATTGCTTCGTCGACATTTTCACGACTATTGAAGGCCGAGAGCCGGAAGAAGCCTTCGCCAGCAGCGCCAAAGCCGCTGCCAGGCGTTCCGACCACGTGGGCGCGATCGAGAAGCTGGTCGAAGAATTGCCAGCTCGTGGTTCCGGTGGGTGTCTTTAGCCAGACGTACGGCGCGTTGACACCGCCGTAGACGGTCAAGCCCGCACGCTCCAACCCTTCACGGAGCCGGCGGGCGTTTTCGAGGTAGAAGCTGATCAATTCCTTCACTTCGCGGCGGCCCTGATCCGAATAGACCGCTTCCGCGCCGCGCTGTACGACGTAGGAGACTCCGTTGAATTTCGTCGACTGACGGCGATTCCACAGGTCGAATAGCGGTACCGCGTTGCCGTTCGAGTCCGTGGCGGCCAGGTCTTTGGGTACCACCGTGAACGCGCAGCGTGTGCCGGTGAAGCCAGCCGTCTTGCTGAAACTGCGGAACTCGATGGCACAGGTCCGGGCGCCGGGAATTTCATAAATGGAGTGCGGGATTTCCGGATCGGTGATGAAGGCCTCGTACGCGGCATCGAAGAAGATGATCGCCCGATTCGCGTTGGCGTAGTCGACCCACTTCTTCAATGTCTGGCGATCGGCCACCATGCCGGTCGGGTTGTTTGGATAGCACAGGTAGATGACGTCCACCGGCTGCTGGGGAATTTCCGGGACGAATCCGTTGGCCTCGGTCGCCTCGAGGTAGACCAGCCCGGCATAGCGACCATCGGCGTCGGCGATGCCGGTTCGGCCGGCCATCACGTTCGTGTCGACGTAGACCGGGTAGACCGGGTCCGATACCGCGACGACGTTCTCGGGGCCAAGAATTTCGAGAATGTTGCCGGTATCGCACTTGGATCCGTCGGAGACGAAGATCTCGTCCGCCGAAATCTCGCAACCGCGGGCCCGGTAGTCGTGCTCGGCGATCGCCGCGCGTAGAAATTCGTAACCTTGCTCGGGGCCATAGCCGCGAAACGTCTCGCGGCGGGCCATTTCGTCGATCGCGGCATGCATGGCGTGGCAGACCACGGACGGAAGCGGCTCGGTGACGTCGCCAATCCCCAGGCGAATGACTTTCGCCTCGGGGTGATCGTCGCAGAACTTGCGGACCCGTCGACCGATTTCCGGAAACAGGTAACCCGCCTTGAGTTTCAGGTAACTGTCGTTGACTCGTGCCATGAGATTGCGGGCTTTCGTGGTCGTCGCGACTGTGCGTTACGGCAATCGACGCGATTCGGAGGGTTTGCAATGAAGCCGCTGGGGCTTCCTGAGCGTCGTTTTAGGGGCGGGACCGGGGAGTTTCAACCGATCGGCGAACCACCCGGCACGGATTCGAGAGGGAGACAGGTTTTTCCTGCGGGGGACGAGTGGCTAGGCTGTAGCGAGTCCGCGACCGACATGCTTTCGGGGCATTCGGCCGCTTGTTTTGGGCGTGTTTCGAAAAGTCTCCCGCGACTGGCTTGTCAGGATCACCATGTCAGATGAACTTCGATCGGAGGCGGAATCGCGAACCCTGGTTCCCGTGGCGGGTTTGCGAGAACTGCTCGCCGCGTTGCTGGTGAAGAAAGGCGTCTTCGCGGTCGAGGCGGAGATGGCCGCCGATCGATTGATCGAAGCCGATCTGCGCGGCGAACCGGTTCATGGCGCGACCTGGATTGATGAACTGCTCAACAATCTGGATCTGGGAGACATCGATCCTCGCGCGAAACTGCTGACGGTTTCGCAAACTCCCGCCGTCGCGCTTCTGGATGGCAGCACGGGCCTGGGGCAGATCGCCGTCACGCGGGCCATGAATCTGGCCATCGAGAAAGCGCGGGAACTTGGCGTTGGAGTCGTGGTCGTGCGCAACAGCCAGCCCTGCGGCGATCCGGGAACCTACGTGTACGCGGCAGCCGACCAGTCGTGCATTGGCTTCTGCACCACGAGTACCGACGTGGCGTGTGTCGCGCCCCCGGGCGAAACCGCCCCGCTGACCGGCGAGCATCCGTTTGCGATCGGCATGCCGACGGGTGTCGATGAAGTGGCCATTGTTTCGGGACGGTGCATTCCGGGAAATACGAACGGGCAACCGACTTTGCCCGCCGCGTTCGCGGCGATGTGGAGCGGACTGGTCGCGGGACTGATGACCAGCGGTCTAGCCGGTGGGAAACTCCCCGTGAACAAAAAGCGACGCGGTTCGTTCGCGGAAGCCAGCGAGCATGTCTGCCTGGTGATCGACCCGGAGAAATTCGGCGGGCGAGAGCACTTCCTGGTGCAATTGCACTCGGTGCGCGATCGACTGCCCAAATCGAGTGTCTGGCATGGTGACCTGAAGGGGAGCGAGGTACCCCTCGACGCATCGACAGTCGCCCTGCTGGAGACACGGGCGACGAAGGCCAAGTTGCCCATCCCTTGGGAACAGGCTGGTTGATTGTCCACCACGGTAAGACGAATAGACTCTGCCAGATTTTCCGGATTTCGCTGGATGTCTCGCAACGCCAAAGATACCATCAGGTTACGCGTGCTCTTTAGCAGCGTGACGAAAGAGCCCCCGCGCGATGTCCGGGGCACTTTCTCAGGGTGAAAGGGATGTCTTCCCCGAGGCGCCAACAGCATGCAATGCCCCTACTGCCGACAAGGCGAAACCAAGGTGATCGACTCGCGATTGAGTCAGGCCTTTGTCATTCGCCGACGCCGAGAGTGTCTGTCGTGCGAACGGCGATTCACCACGTATGAAAAGATCGAGGAATCGCCGCTGAAGGTCATCAAGAAAGATGGCAGCCGGGTTCCCTTCGATCGGACCAAGATTCGCTCCGGCCTCGAAAAGGCGTGCTATAAGCGCCCCATCAGCGAAGAGACCATCGAACGCATCATCTGCGATATCGAGGCGGATCTTTACGAGCAGTTCGATCGCGAAGTTCCTTCGCGGCAGATCGGCGAAATGGTGATGGAGGCCCTGCGGGAAATCGACCAGGTCGCCTTCGTTCGGTTTGCCTCGGTCTATCGCGAGTTCAAGGACATCGCCGACTTCGAGGAAGTGCTGGAACCGATTTTGCGCTCGGGGCGATGAGGAGCAGCGCTCCCCCTTTGGGTCGCGGCTATGGAGACGTCGGGCGTTGCTTACGGTCCGCCCGCGCCGCGGCTAGACTGACGGCATGTCAGCCGAAGTTCTTTCCCGCGATGAATTGTGCGGTCGCTATCTCGACCTGCTGCCGTACGCGCCTTATCCAGTTCAGGAAGAGGCGCTCCTGGCGTGGTTCACGTCCAACCAGGGCGTGCTGGTCTGCGCTCCGACTGGTACCGGCAAAACGCTGATTGCCGAAGCCGCCTGCTACGAAGCGCTGGCGACCGGCAAGACAACCTATTACACGACGCCGCTGATCGCGCTGACCGAACAGAAATTCGTGGAACTGCGCGAAGCGGCGGTTCGCTGGGGATTTTCAGCGGATGATGTGGGCTTGGTGACCGGGCATCGCCGCGTCAACCCCGACGCGAAAGTGCTGGTGGTCGTCGCGGAAATTCTGCTCAATCGCCTGTTGCATCGCGGTGGATTCGACTTCACGAACGTCCTCGGCGTGGTGATGGACGAGTTCCACAGCTTTTCGGACCCCGAGCGCGGCATTGTCTGGGAGTTCGCGCTGTCGCTGCTGCCCAAACATGTGCGGCTGCTGCTCCTGTCGGCGACCGTGGGAAACGAGATCGACTTCCTGTTGTGGCTGGAGCGGTGTCATGGCCGCCGCCTGGAACTGGCGCGGAGCAGCGAGCGCAAAGTGCCGCTGACCTTTCGCTGGGTTCCCGACATGCTGCTGAACGACTTGCTGGAAGATCTGGCCGTCGGCGACGCCGAGGCTCGCAAAACTCCAGCGCTCGTTTTCTGTTTCAATCGCGACGAATGCTGGAACGTGGCCGAGCAGATGAAGGGCAAGTCGCTGCTGGCCGACGGTCAGCAGAAGCAGCTTGTTGAAGAACTCGGCCGCGAAGACTTTACCAAAGGAGTCGGCCCCAAGCTCAAGCAGATTCTCTTGCGCGGCGTGGGCGTGCATCATGCGGGCCTGTTGCCCCGCTACAAGCGAATCGTCGAAACGCTGTTCCAGAAGAAGCTGCTCACCATCTGCGTGTGTACGGAAACGTTGGCGGCGGGAATCAACCTGCCGGCGCGGACGGTGGTGCTTCCTTCGCTGATGAAAGGACCGCCTGGACGCCAGAAGTTGATCGACCCCAGTTCGGCGCATCAGATCTTCGGCCGTGCCGGACGACCGCAGTTCGATACGCAGGGGTTCGTCTACGTGATTCCCCACGAAGACGACGTACGGATTCTGCGCTGGAAAGAAAAGTACGACCAGATCCCGGAAGACACGCGGGATCCGCAACTGATTAAGGCCAAGAAGGCCCTCAAGAAGAAGATGCCGACGCGGAATCCCGAGCGGCAGTACTGGAACGAGCAGCAGTTCGAGAAGCTGCGCGCATCGCCGCCGGGAAATCTCGTCAGCCGTTGCGAGTTGCCCTGGCGGATGCTGGCTTATCTGCTGCAAATCTCTCCCGATGTCGAGGAAGTGCGCAAGGTTCTCGGAAAGCGTCTCCTCGACAGCCAGGCCGTGCAGCAAGGCGAAAAACGGCTCGACCGCATGCTAATGACGCTGCACGCCGCCGAGTTCGTCACCCTCGAACCGCCGCCGCCACTTCCGAAAGCCAATGCGGAGGGCACGGTGATTGAGGCTCAGGCGGAACCCGCGCCGGTGGCTCAAAGCTGGCTGTCGCAGCAGTTGCAGAAGGCCCTCGACGCGGGGCGAGTGGCAGAGGGCAAACAGCCGGTCGCACGGCCTGAAGAGAAAACGCCGCAATACCAGGCGAAGTTCGCGCGGCCGACCGAAAAGCTGCCGCAGCTCTTCGTGTTTCGCGGCATCAATCCTCTGTTTGGCATGTATCTGCTCGACTACCTGGGGTTGGCCGATGAAGCCGAACGATTGCAACTGCTGGAGAGCGTCCTCGAGTTCCCGCGTTCGCTGCTGAGGTCTGTGCGGGTTCCGCCACCGCATCGGCTGCCGCCGGGACCGCTGGCCGTGGAGAAGGTCGACCCCGAGATTGTCGCGCGCGGGCTGTTGCCGGCTGGCGATCTCTATCCCACCAATGAGCCGGGAACACCCCCTGAAGAACGCAAATATGCGCCGACGCTCGCCGAGAAAGTCGGAATGCTGTTCGACAGCGATTATCCTGGTCTGCCGGGGCTGAACATCGTGCCAGCATGGGTCGCGGGCGATTTGCTGGAGTTCGGCGGCGACTTCAACAAGTTCGTAACGGGCCGCGACCTGGCCAAACAGGAAGGTCTGATCTTCAAGCATCTCCTCAGGTTGATTTTGCTTCTGGGAGAGTTCCGGCAGGTGACCCCCACCGGTCTGGATCCCATTGCCTGGCGCGAATGGCTGTTGGATATCAGCGGCCGACTGACGGCGGCGTGCCACGAGGTCGATCCGCAGTCGACCGAATACGCGCTTGCCCATGCGGACGATCGCGACATGATTCAGGAGGAACCGTCGGTCTCCGATTCGAGCGAGTCAACTGAGCCGGTCGTCGACGACTTTGGAACGGGGCTGGATGACGAGTGATTGCCCTGGAATCGATTGCCGTCGGCATATCGCGCAAATGCCGACACGAGGACGTTCATGACATCGCTGCAACTGGTCCTTCAGACCCTGACCTACTACTGGAAAACGCAACTTGCGATTCTCGCGGGCGTGATCGTCGGGACCGCGACAATTGCGGGGGCAATGATCGTGGGCGACTCCATGCGCGGCAGCCTGCGGCAGATGACGCTGGATCGCCTTGGCCCGGTCGATTTTGTCGTCAGCGGACACCGGTTGGTTCGTGAAGACCTCGCGGCTGAATGGCAAGCCGAATTGCAGAGCCCGGCCCGCGTGGCACCCACCATCCTCATGCCAGCCGGCACTGTGTACGAACACGACGGCGTCACCCGCCGGGCCGGTAACGTGATAGTACACGGCATGGAACAAACCGGCTGGGAGATGCTGGCCGGTGCGAGCGTTCCATTACCCGACTCAAATTCCGTGGCGATCAATGGTCCGCTCGCGAAAGAACTTAACGTCGCGGTGGGAGACGAGATCACGTTGTGGCTGGAACTCCCCAGCACGGTCCCGCGCGATACGTTGCTCGGACATAAGGACAACGATTCCGCCGAAATCCGGCTGACGGTGTCGACGATTCTTCCGGATGACACAATCGCCGCGCGATTCGGGTTGAGGCCGAACCAGGTTTTGCCACTCAACGCCTTCGTTGCGCTCCCCGTGCTGCAAGACCGATTGAACATCGCCGAGATTCGACCGACGCGCCGCGATCCGACCGGTTCGCCGGGCCGTGTCAACGCCATGCTGATCGACATCCCCGACTCGCCCGAGGGGCTGGAGGCCGCACGCAACACCGCGGCCGAACTGGAAAAGAGTCTCTCGCAAAAATGGACGATCGCGGACCTGCGGCTGCGACATGTCGCCAACGAAGAACTCGGCTTTCTCTCCATCGAGAGCGAGCAGATGATTCTGGACGACAACCTGTCGGAGGCCATTCAGCACGCGGCTGACAAACTTGGCTGGGCTACTTCACCCGTCATGGTTTATCTCGCGAACTCGCTCGAGAACGCCAAAGATCCCAAAGCCTACTCGATGTACTCGACCGTGGCGGGTCTGGATGTGCTGAATCTCGCACCCCCCTTCGGACCCTTCACGTTCCTTGGCGAGCCGCCCACCGCCCTTGGTGAGTTCGACGTCGTCATCAACGAGTTTCTCGCGGAAGACCTGAAAGTTGGCGTGGGCGACGAGAGCCGCATGCGCTACCACCTTGTCGGATCGTACGGCGAGCTTCCGGAAGAGGAGCGACTCTTCACGGTGAAGGGCATCGTGGCGATGACCGGACCGGCGGTCGATCGTGGTCTGACTCCCACCGTGAAGGGAATTACCGATGTCGAATCGCTCGACGATTGGGATCAGCCTTTCGAAATGGACCTCGACAAGGTCACGCCCCGCGATGACGAATACTGGGACAGCTACCGCGCGACGCCGAAGCTGTTCCTGCCCCTGAAATCGGCACAAGAGCTGTGGCCCAGCCGATATGGTCGCCTCACGTCGATTCGTGTCGCGATTCCCAAAGGGATGGCGGCTGACGAAGCTGCCCGGACGCTATCGCAGGGCATTCTGGCGGAGCTGACCCCGGAAGAGGTGGACCTGGCCGTGCAGCCCATCCTGGCCTACGGTCTGGCGGCCGCGAATGGATCGACCGACTTCACCGGGCTCTTTATCGGGTTCAGTCTGTTTGTCATCGCGTCCTCGGTGATTCTCGTGGGGCTGTTGTTTCGTCTGGGGATCGAGCAGCGCGTTCGCGCGCTGGGCCTGCTGGCCGCGACTGGGTTCACGCCGCGCCAGGTTCGTCGTCAGGTTCTGATCGAAGGATTGGGGCTGGTGCTTGTGGGGGGCGTGATCGGAGCCTTCGCCGCGATCGGCTACGCGAACCTGATGGTTCTCGGCCTGAAGACCTGGTGGATCGGCGCGGTGGGGACGCGGTTTCTGTCGCTCTATCTGCGGCCGGAAAGCCTGCTCATCGGGGCAGTGTCCTCAGCCTTCGCGGCCTTCGCGGCGATCATCTGGTCGACCCGCAATCTGCAATCGCTGAGTATCCGCGAGCAGTTGCAGGGAACCACCGAAGTCGCGACGGACGCGGCTGCCTCGCTCCGCGCCGGTCGACGCTCACGGTTCCGATCGCTGCTTCTCGCGAGCTTCGCGGGTTTGTTGATCGTTGGCGCGGTGACGGGAGTCATCCCGCAGACGGAGGCGTTCTCTGGACTCAGTTGGACGATCGTCGTCTTCTTCGTCGCCGGAATGTCGATGCTGGCTGCCAGCCTGATGGCGTTTTCAGGCTGGTTGCGAAAAGAGCCGGGACAGGTACTGGCGGGCCATGGCTGGCAGGCATTGGCCCGGCTGGGTTTCCGCAACGCGGCTCGGTCTCGCGCGCGAAGCGTCATGAGCGCGGCGCTCATCGCCTCGGCGACGTTCCTCATCGTGGCCGTTGCAGCCGGGCAGAAGAACCCGGCGGAAGAAGGACCGAACATCGCCAGTGGCAACGGCGGCTTCACGCTGGTCGCCGAGTCGTCTTCGCCGGTGCTTTACGATCTGAACACGCCCGATGGTCGCGACAAGCTGAACCTGCTTCCTGCCGCCGGGAGCGACGCCGAAAAGCTGCTGGCTGAGACGAAGGTCTTTCAGTTCCGCATGAAACCCGGCGAAGAGGCAAGTTGCCTCAATCTCTTTCAGACCAGCGCGCCAACCATCCTGGGCGTTCCGCCGGAATTGATCCCACGGGGAGGCTTCAAGTTTGTCGGAGCCACGGAATCGAACCCGTGGGAGTTGCTGAATCGCCAGAACGACGACGGCACGATCCCCGTTTTCGGCGATATGAACACGTTGATGTTCAGCCTCAAAAAAGGGCCGGGATCGGTCGTCGAACTGGATGGGGATGGCGAACCCGCTCGACTGCGCATTGATGGCATGCTGGATGGCAGCATCTTCCAGGGCATGCTGCTGATGTCTGATGAGAACTTCCGCAGGTTGTTCCCCGATGCTCGCGGGTTCCGCTATTTTCTAATCGAGACGCCTCCCGCCACCGCCGACAAAGTGGCTGAGTTTTTTGAAACGCGACTGGCCGCGTATGGGTTCGACAGCGAATTGGTGGCGGAACGCCTTGCCCGGTTCCTCTCAGTGCAGAACACCTATCTCTCGACGTTCCAGTCCTTGGGAGGTCTGGGGCTCCTCCTGGGGACGTTTGGCCTGGCCACGGTCATGCTGCGGAATGTCCTCGAACGGCAGACAGAACTCGCACTCCTGCGAGCGATTGGCTTTTCGCGCGGGAAGATTGTCGGACTGATCCTCAGCGAAAATGCGTTCGTACTGGGCTGGGGGCTCGTTTCCGGCACGGTCGCGGCTTTGTTGGCGATGCTCCCCCATCTGACAGGAACGGGAGCCGATGTCCCCTGGCTCAGCGGCGGACTGACGCTGGCAGTGGTTTTCCTCACGGGCATGGCCACATCCTGGTTCGCCATCCGCTCCGCCGTCCGTCCTCCGATCGTGACAACGCTACGCGGGGAGTGATCTCACGAGGGGGAGACACGGGGAGGGGGCGATGGGGAGACGAAGAAATTCACCCCGTCCCCCTCTCACCCCCTCTCCGCGTCGCTCTCTCAACTCCCCCTTGGCGCGGCGATCAGTGAACGGCATGCTGAACCCGCCGATTCGGTGAGCCCATCTGACATTCGCCAGCAAACTCGAAGGAGCGACGAACATGTGGAACCGTACTCGTCCGGCCGGTCTTGTCTTGGGAGTGACGCTGCTCGCGGGCATCGGTCTGGGACACATGGGCTTGCACCTGTCGGCCCCGGTTGGCGCACAGGACGTTCCCGCTGCCGACGCGTTTCCGTCTCCCGTCAAGGCGCCCGAGCCGGAGGCAGTGCCCTCGTTGTCCGACGAGCCGTTTGGTCTTGAGCCTGCCGCGCCTTCGCTGGAACCAATGCCGGCCGAGACACCGAAGGCTGCGACACCCAACGATGCTGAAGCGACTCTTCGTCAGGAACTGTTGGAGCTGACGCAGCAGCGCGCCAATTTGCTGACCGCCGAACAGCTTCAACAGGCGGTTGACAAGGCCCGTTCGTCATTGCTGATTACACAGGCCGAGCAGGAACTCGAAGAGTGCCTCGAACGACTGGAACAGGTCGCTCAGAAGTACCCCAACACTGCTGCGGGACTGCGTGCCAAAGGCTTACTGCAGCAGGGACGCGACCCCGCCATGCTGGCGCCCATGCCGAGTGCTCCGATTGACCCGACTCCATTCCCAGTTTACCGCCCCACCAGCGCGACTTCGGATGGCGGCACGTTTCGCGCGAGCCCCACGCCAATTCCTGAATCCTCACCGTTCTCTGGAAGTGAGCCTTTCAGCCCAATTGCCCCCAGTCCGCGCCCGGTGAAATCGACGCCGGCCAGGAATTAACTCGGACCAGGCGCGTTCGCGATAGCCGATCGAGAATTCGCGACCGTATCAATCGGGTTCGTCACTTTGTTTGGCTGCGTTGCGATTGCAGTCCATGGGAGACTATGTTCGACCGAACCACCCAGGGACCATTGTCACGTGGCGCGGCGCCTGATGGGTCCGTGTGAAGTTGCATCAGACGGATGGCTGTCAGTCGCTGCGTCGAGCCGGACGAACTCGGAATGACGAATTCGCTTCAGCCGAACGACCGGGCTTGGCATGTCTTGCCTCTCGCGGAAGTGCTGACTCTTCGCGAGACCACGGAAGCCGGCCTGACCGAAGCGGATGCACGTGCGCGACTGGCGAAGTATGGTCCCAATCTTCTGCCCGAACGCGGAGCGACGCCGCTGGCGGTGATTGTCCTGCGGCAGTTTCTCAGCCCGCTGATTTATGTTCTGGTCGCTGCCGCGCTCGTCTCGCTGATGCTTGGCGACTGGAAAGATGCCGGCTTTATCGTGGCGGTGCTGCTCGTCAACGCGGCCATTGGTGCCTGGCAAGAGGCTCAGGCCGAGAAGAGCAGCCAGGCACTCCGCAAGCTGCTGCGGATTCACGCCCAGGTCCAGCGCGACGGGGAAGTCCGCGATATCGCGGCTGAAGACGTCGTGCCGGGCGACATTGTCTGGCTCGAATCGGGCAATCGCGTGCCGGCCGATCTGCGTTTGATGACCGCGCAGGGCCTGTCGGTCGACGAGTCGCTGCTGACCGGGGAATCGCTCGCGGTCACCAAGGATGCGTCGTGGAGCGGGACGGCTGACGCGGCGCTCGGCGATCATTTGAACATGGCGTATGCGGGCTCCATCGTGGCGCGGGGCAGGGCCATGGGGGTGGTCGTCGCGACGGGGGCGTCGACAGTCGTCGGGCAACTGGCCGTCGACGTCCTCGGTGAAACCGGCGGAAAGCCGCCGCTCATCGTTCGCATGGAGCGGTTCACCAACTATGTGGCCATCGGCACGCTGCTGATGGCAGTCCTGATCGGCGCGCTCAATATGGCGTTGTGGGGGCGCGGCCTGATCGACACGTTTTTTCTCACGGTGTCGCTCGCCGTCGCCGCGATTCCGGAAGGACTCCCGGTGGCGATGACAGTGGCACTGGCCGTCGCGACCATGCGCATGGCCAACCGGAATGTCATCGTGCGGCGACTCACGGCTGTGGAGGGTCTCGGGAGTTGCACCCTGATCGCGACCGACAAGACCGGCACGCTGACCTGCAATGAACTAACAGTGCGGACCATCGTGACCAGCGACGGAATCCGTCATTCCGTGGCTGGTGAAGGGTTTGTTCCCACGGGGCACATTCACTGGAACGGCCGAACGGGAGAGACGGTTCCCGTGATCGCCGAAGACCTGTTGCGCTGCGGAGTTCTTTGCAATGAAGGGGAACTCAATCCTCACGATGGCGACTGGACCTGGCATGGCGACGCCGTCGATATCGCGCTGCTCACCCTGGGCGAGAAAGCGGGGCTCAAGAGTCAGCCGCTCCTGGAACAGGCACCCCGTGTCGCCGAGATTCCGTTTGAATCGGAATCGCAATACGCGGCGTCGTTCCATTCACGGAACGGGCGGACGGTCGTCTATGTGAAAGGAGCCCCCGAACGGGTGCTCGCGATGTGTCGAGCCGAGGACCGGGAACATCGCCGCGGCGAATTCGAAGGAACCGCGCACGCGATGGCCGCCGAAGGCATGCGCGTGCTGGCCCTGGCCATGGGGGAACAGGACGATTCACCTGCCGCGGATACGCCGCCCGCCCCAGAGAACCTGCGCCACCTCGGTTTCGTCGGCATGATCGACCCGTTGCGCGCCGGGGTGAAGGAAGCCTTCGGCGAGTGCGAAGCCGCCGGCGTGAAGGTGGCGATGGTGACGGGAGACCATCGTGTCACCGCGCTGGCGATTGCCCGGGAGCTCGGGCTCGCCAAACACGACGATCAGGTGATGACCGCGAACGAGCTGGATCGGCTCCCGGAGGACAGGCTTCCCGAAGTCATTCGAACGATTCGTGTCTTCGCCCGCGTCACGCCGCGGCAGAAGCTCTTGATCGTCAATGCGGCACGTCAGGCGGGAGAATTCGTCGCGGTCACGGGAGACGGCGTTAACGATGCGCCGGCGCTGCGGGTAGCGAACATTGGCGTCGCGATGGGAAAAGCAGGAACCGATGTCGCTCGAGAGGCCGCCGAGCTGGTCCTGAGCGACGACAATTTCAAATCGATCATTGGGGGAATCGAAGAAGGACGAATCGCCTACGACAATATTCGCAAGGCAATTTTCCTGCTCGTCTCCATGGGGGCAGCCGAACTGCTGATGGTCCTGCTGGCCGTCCTGTTCGGCTCGCCGATTCCGCTGCTGCCGGTACAACTCTTGTGGCTGAACCTGGTAACTAACGGGATTCAGGGGGTGGCTCTGGCGTTTGAACCAGGTGAAGGCGACAGCCTCCGGCGCCCCCCAAGGCCACCGACCGAGCCTATTTTCAACCCGTTACTCATTCAGCGCACGCTGATCGCGGTGGTGGTGGTGGGAGTGGGAGGTTTTCTCGTCTTCGAATCAGCACTCCGGCTGGGATGGAGCGTCCCCGATGCCCGCAACCTGCTGTTGTTGACGATGGTGCTGTTCGAGAATTTTCATGTCGGCAATTGCCGATCGGAAACGCGATCGGCTTTCGCCCTGTCGCCATTCCGCAGCCCGACGCTGTTCTTCGGAACGCTCGCGGCATTTTTGATCCACGTTCTGGGCATGCACCTGGAGTTTTTGCAGGAAATCCTTCAGACGCGCCCACTGGAAGCAGAGTCCTGGCTGGTCGCCATCAGCGTCGGAATCCTGATCATTCCGGCCATCGAACTCCACAAATGGTGGTGGAACCGCCGCCACGGATAAAGCAAAACAGCCCCGGCGAAAGCCGAGGCTGTCAGGAAACCGTGCGTGGATTGGACGATACAGGACTCGAACCTGTGACCTCCACGATGTCAACGTGGCGCTCTAACCAACTGAGCTAATCGTCCCGGCGAAAGGGTTGCACCTTTCGGACAGGCAAAACGATAGGATGGCCGGGCGGCGAGGTCAAGGGAGCCGACCATTGGAACATCAAGGCCGCTGATGCAGCGGGTTTGCGTTCGGGCTGTCGGGGGCCTTTGCATCGAATCGAAGCTGCCGATTGAGGCAAATGGCATGGATTTGACGCGCAAGACAGTTTTGATCGCTGGTGGTCGTCGTTTGGGATCCATTCTGGCTCACGAGTTGGCTGCGCGGGGCTCGCGAATCGCCATGACCTGGTTTTCGCGAGCCGAGCCGATCGAAGAGACGGTTGAGAGTTGTCGCCAAGTAGGGGTGGATGCAGACGCGTACCAGGCGGATTTGCGCGATCCGGCTGCGGTCGAGGGCCTGGTCCAGACGGTCAAACGCGACTTTGGCTCGATCGACGTTTTGTTGAACCTGATCAGTACCTATTCCCGCACGCCATTGAAAGATGTGACGGCCGAATCGCTGCGAGCCGAGGTCGATTCGAACCTGATGGCTCCGATGTACACGTCGGTTGCCGTCGGCCGTGCCATGCTGGAGCAGCCAGTTTGCGAGGGGATTCGCGGCAAGATTCTGCACTTTTCGGACTGGGCGATTGACCGTCCGTATGCGGGTTTCTTGCCCTACCTATGCGCCAAGGGGGGCATCGCCACGCTCACGCGGGCGCTCGCCGTTGAACTGGCGCCATCGGTCCTCGTCAACGCGATTGCCCCCGGAACGGTCTTGCCGCCACCGGAACTCTCGGAAGCCGGCCAGCAGGAAATCGCACGGCAGTCGCTTGTGGGGCGGCTGGGTGATCCGCGAGATATCGTCGCTGCCGCGATGTATCTGCTTGAAGGGACAGATTTTGTGACGGGCGAGATCGTGCGGGTCGACGGCGGAAGATTTCTGGGAGCACCGAGTGCGACCAGCGACCGAGGCGATTGACGCCATTCTGCGAGTCCTGCGGTCAAAAACGTCGAACACGATTCACAGTGCTGCTGTGATATGCTGAGTGGACGAGACGGATTGGGCTCAGTCCCGCTTGCTGAATTTCCCGCGGAGCCACAGTCAATGACGCGACCTCTCTCAATCGCCGTGCCGTTGTTGGCATGCCTGATGTTCGGATGCAGTGGGTCTGTTCCTCAACCTGCGTCAAAAACCGCGGCGGCCGACACTCCGGTTTCCGTCGGCAGTTCGACAGCCGTCGAACCTGCCGACCCGGTCGAGCAGACTGCGACGCCCAAGCGAGCGATTCGACCGCTCAACCTTGGAATTGGGAGTGGCCAGCCGACGGCGACAGCCAGCACGGGAGGGGAACCGGCTGTTGATTCGGTGATGGAGGCGCTACGGCCTCTGCAAGTTCTGCTTGGGCAGTGGAATGGCGTGGCTCGCCGGGCATTTGTCGAAGCTCCAGAGTGGGTCTGGGATCTTCAAAGCGACCCCGAGCACCCGGCGCTGGCGATTACGTCGCCCAAGGGCGTTTACCTGAAGGACGGGCGACTGACGTTTGACGTGGCCACGCAGCAGTTCGTGATGACGGCGACGGACCTGGATGGAAACCGGCGCGAGTTGCGCGGCACGTACACCGAACCCGTTCGTGACGAAGCCGGGGACGATAAGAAACTGCAGCGCACGTATCGGCTGGAGTTAACGCAGTCGGAACCGGCCGACGGAGAATTGTGGCGAATCGCCCTGGCGCAACAGAACAACAATCGGTATCTGCTGGAAGTTGATCGCAAGCGAGGCGGTGGGGAGTTTTTACGGTACGACACGGTCAATACGCAACGGGAAGGGACGTCCTTCGCTCTCAGCGATTCGGACTATGGCGACCGGACGTGCATCATTTCACAGGGATTGGGAACCATTACGGTTTCGTACCAGGGGAAGTCGTACTACGTCTGCTGCACGGGCTGTCAGGCGGCCTTTAACGACGATCCCGTGAAATGGATCGCCAAGTGGGAAGCCAAGCAGAAGGCGATGAAGGCGGAGTAGGGCGGTCGAGTCGAGAGGCGAGAGGCGAGGAAGAGAAGGCCGTTTTCAGTCTTTTTCGTTCGTCACTCGACCTGGAAGCAAAGTCAGTCCAGCGTGAAAAGGCCCTGGGAGTCGAGCGGGGAAGATTGACGTAAAGGTCTGGCCACGATGTCGACGCGGAAAGCGCCCGTTCTCAGTGTGACGTCGTACGACAAGTCGGTGGCGGTGACGATCTCGCTGTTTCTGGGAACACTTCTGCTGTTTGGCGGAGTCTGCGCGGTCTGGTTCATCAATCTCGTTCCTCCCGCTCCCAATGCGGTGCCGATCGAGATCCTCGATGTCGCCGGGGGATTTGAAGACGGCAACCCCGATGAAACGCTACGGCTCGATTCTCCAGATCCCGAACGGGCTGATGCCTCGCTGGCCGAGGTTGAAGCCCCCGAGACCGAGATCGCCGAGACCCTGGAAACGCTGATCGAACAATCGGACCTGGCGGCGGAGCAGGTGACCGAGCAGTTCGAGACGCAAATGCTCAATCGCGGCAAAAAAGGGAGCGCGGCCGGGACCGGGCGGCGTGGTCTAGGGGAAGGGCCGGGAGACGGAGGACTCCCGCGTGAGCAGCGGTGGTATGTCCGCTTCGACGATCGGTCGACCCTGAATGACTATGCGAAGCAACTCGACTTCTTCGGGATCGAACTGGGAGTTCTGCTCGCGGACAAGCGGTTGGCTTATGTATCGGGGATGTCGACCGCTCAGCCCATGGTTCGTTATGCAGCGAGCGGAGCGGGGGAAACTCGCCTGTATATGACCTGGCAGGCTGGCGAACGCCGGGTGTTCGACCAGCAGCTCTTCGCCAAGGCAGGGGTTCCACTTCGCGGGGGAGAGGTCATGTTCCACTTCTATCCCCCGAAAACCGAGAGCCAACTCGCCAAGTTGGAACGCGACTATCAGAACCGCGACCCGAAAATGATCCGTCGGACTTTCTTCACCGTTATTTCCGAGGGTGAGGGCTACACGTTCCAGGTCACGCGGCAGACGCTCCTCAAGTAAAGTCTGTCTGAAGTTCTGGCTGGCGACTTGAAACCCTTCGTGCGACGGCGTGGTTCAAGCGGCACGTCCCTGCACGGGGTGCTGTCTTTTAACTGTTTATACCGCAGTATCTTACGGTTTTGTGACTGGTCGCGATGGCGAACGCGCGGCGCTGGCAGTTCCCGATGAATGCGGCCGGTTTCCGGATTTCCGCATTCGGGGTCGTCGGGTAGGATGCGTAGAGACTGTATCGGCACGAGTTTGGTCGAATTGCGGAACGAGCGAGCGGTTGATGGCAGGCAAGAACAAAAAGAGTCCCCCCACCACCCCGGCCAAGGCCGATCCCACGTCGGGAACGTCCGTGGCGACGGCCCAGGTTGGTCATCGGGAGTCGGCTCGGGACACCATCGAATCAATCGCGTTCGCGTTCGTGCTGGCGTTTCTGTTCCGCGCGTTCGTCGCCGAGGCGTTCGTCATTCCGACAGGCTCGATGGCGCCGACGCTGCTGGGACGCAACAAGACGGTCGTCTGCGCGGAATGCGGGTGCGAGTATTCGATCGGCGCGAGCGACGAACTCGATCCGGAGTTCAGCAAGTATCTCAAGCGGCGGGTCAAGTCGTCGATCTGTCCGAACTGCCGCAATCAGAACGACGTCTTTGACGACCCGGTCTTTCGCGGCGATCGAATTCTGGTCAATAAGTTCCCGTACGAATTTGGCGATCCCCGGCGTTGGGACGTGGTGGTCTTTCGCTATCCCGAGGATCCCGATCGAAACTACATCAAGCGGCTGGTTGGCCTGCCGGGCGAAGAAATCCTGATTCAGCAGGGCGATGTTTACGCCCGCCAGGAGCCCTCCGAGCCCTACCGCATTCTTCGCAAGGACGACCCGGATAAGCAGCGGCTGCTGCAGCAACTGGTCTACGACGATCATCATCCGCCGAGAGCCCTCCTGGAGCATGGCTGGCCGGAACGCTGGCGCGGCATGGCGGCCGAGACGTCGGCCCAGGGACAGAGAGACTGGCGAGTCAACGAGAGCGGATGGAGCCGCGATGCCGATTCGCGGCGAATGAAGCTGGCGAAGTCGCCTGAAACGCGGTGGCTGCGGTATCAGCATCTCGTGCCGTCGCCGACGGTCTGGTCGACACTCGAGGTTCACGGCGACGTGAGCAACCTGGCCAAGCCCGAACTCATCAGCGATTTCTGCGGTTACAACATGTTCGAGACCGAGCCTCGCGAACATGGTCGCATGATCGACGACTGTTTCTGGGTCGGTGATCTGACGATGACCGCCACCATCGAGATCACGGAAGCTCCGTCCGAGTCGAGCGAGCTTGTCCTGGAACTCGTGGAAGGGGTTCGCACGTACCGTTGCCGATTTCAACCCTCGACGGGACAGGCCCGGCTTTATCGGACGGACGAACTGCAACCGGGTGATGGCTCGGTCCCGGCGGACAACATTCTCTTGGGAGAGGCAACCACCGGCCTCAAGGGAACCGGTCGCTTTGATGTCTGCTTTGCCAACGTGGACGATCGATTGTGCGTGTGGCTGAATGACACGCTGATCGACTTCGGGGATGGGGCCTTGTACGAGGCGCCGCCCAATCCGCGGCCGCAATCGGAAGACCTGGCACCGGCGGGAATCGGCGCGACCGATCTCGCGGTCGTGATCGGGGATTTACTGCTGCAACGAGACATTTACTATCGGGCCGAACAAACCAGCAACCTGGCCGATCGAAACAGCGGGCATTTGTTTGAAGTCCCGGCCAGCGAAATGTCGCTCCTTTCGCGGCTGCTTTCCGAGCCCGAGCGGTACGGCGAGGTCTATCAGTCCCGGCATCACGTCGCGACGTTCGAGCGGCTGGCGAGCGATGAGTTCTTCGTGCTGGGCGACAACAGCCCGCGCAGTCAGGATAGCCGCTTGTGGCCGAACGAGCGGCAGGCGATTCATCGACACGCGGTTCCCCGGAGCGCCATGCTGGGGAAAGCCTTCTGCATCTACTGGCCGCATGGCATCCCGTTCTTGAACGATGGCAAGGGGTACGCGCCGGTTCCGGCCCTCATGAATCATTCGATGCAGGAACGGGATCGCCAGTACGTCGAGAACTATCCGCACACGCGGATTCCGTTCTATCCGCAGTTCTGGCGCTGGCAGCGGATTCGCTGACAAACGCCCCGGCTGGAAATGGGAAGTCCCGCCGACCATACGATCAAGGAAGATCGCCATGCCTCTTCTGGAATGCCAGGGCCTCATCAAGCAGTACCCGCAGAAGCGGGCGGTCGACGGCGTCAGCTTTCATGTCGAACCGGGCGAAATCGTCGGCCTCCTGGGGCCCAACGGGGCCGGGAAAAGTACCAGCTTCCGCATGACGTGCGGACTGGTGACTCCCACGGCCGGTCGCGTGACGTTCTGCGGACAGGAAGTGACGAAGTGGCCGCTGTACAAGCGGGCCCGGCTTGGGATGGGCTATCTGCCGCAGGACGAGAGTATTTTCGTCCGGCTGACGGTCGAGCAAAACATCTGGGCGGTCCTGGAATACCAGACCATGACGAATGCCGAGCGAAAGCGCTGGACGGACGAACTGCTGGACGAATTTGGCCTGTCCGACAAACGACGGCAGGTCGCGTCGACTCTTTCGGGCGGTGAACGTCGGCGTCTGGAAATCGCGCGTTGCCTGGCCACGAAGCCAAAGCTCATTCTGCTCGACGAGCCCTTCACCGGGATCGACCCGGTTACCATTCACAGCATTCAGGACATTATCGCCAAGCTGCGAAACGACGGGATTTCGATCCTGTTGACCGACCACCGCGAACGGGAAACTTTGACGATCACCGATCGCAGCTATGTGGTCTTCGCGGGAAGAATCCTCGTCAGCGGCGACGCGGAAACCGTGCTACGGAACGAAGAAGCCCAGCGGTTGTACTTCGGCAAGCGCTTCGATGCCGATTCGATCATCGAAAGCAAGGGCTCGTTCCAGGCACGTTACGATGCCGAAGACGAGTTTGCCGCGGACGACGAAGCCGGTGAGGACGATGGTCCCTCGCTGATGGCTGCTTGATTCTGGCCGTTCAATGGCCCGCCGCAGCTTGCAGGCGGGCAGCCTGAACGGTGCTCTTGAGCAGCATCGCGATCGTCATGGGCCCGACGCCTCCCGGCACCGGCGTGATGAACGAGGCCACTGGTAAGGCGTCGGCGAAGCGGACATCGCCCACAAGTTTATCCCCCACGCGATTCGTTCCGACGTCGATCACCGCGACCCCCGGTTTCAGGAACTCGCCGGTCACGAACTCCGGCTTTCCCATCGCGGCGATCAGAATGTCGGCCGTGCGGCAAATCTCGGCGAGATTTCGCGTCCGGCTATGGCAGATCGTCACGGTCGCATCGACTGACTTCTGCACAAGGAGCGCGGCCATCGGTTTGCCGACAATTTCGCTGCGGCCAATCACCACGGCGTGTTGGCCCGATGTTTGAATACCGGCGGAATGCAACAACACGAGAACGCCGTGCGGAGTGCAGGGAAGAAATCGCGGTCGTTCCTGCACCATCAACCCGACGTTCTCGGGATGAAAGGCATCGACATCTTTCAGCGGGTGAATGGCATCGAGGACCGTCTTGGCATCGATGCTGGCCGGGAGCGGGAGTTGAACCAGGATGCCGTTCGTCGCGGGGTCGGCATTCTGGGCGGCAATCTGGTCGAGCAGTTCCTGCTGACTGGTGGTCGCCGGAAGCTTCACCAGTTCGCTGTCGATCCCGGCTTTCCCGCAGGCCAGTTGCTTGTTTTTGACGTAGACCGCGCTGGCCGGGTCATCGCCGACCAGGATCACGACGAGTTTGGGAATCTTGCCCGAACTGGCGCGAAACTCGGCCACTTCGCGGGCCACTTCCTCACGGACCTTCGCCGCGATTGCTTTACCGTCCAGAACCGTTGCCGTCATGAAATTCTCGCCTCGAAAGAGATTCGGAGGTGCGAGAATAGGCGCTGGACGACCGGACGAAAAGGGACGCGAGGCAATCCCGATCGATCACGCGTCGCGCGAGGTGTCCGGTCTACGGCAAAGGAAGAAAATCCTTGACCACGTGCAGTTCCGGTTCGAGGTTCGGTGGCGTCTCCGGCGGCGGCGGAACTACGGTGTAGTAGTAGAGATAGACGCGATCTGGCAGAACCAGAACTTCCGGATCGATCCGTCCTGCGGGAAATGAGGAACCAACCTGCACGGCTTCTGGGCGGCCCAGTTGAGCGACGAAAACCTGCGAGGGTCCGTCGACAGTGAGGCTGTCCACGTTGACTCTGCCGACAACGAAAACGAAGTACGACTTGCCCTGGAAGACGAACGGCTCCGGAAGAAAGATTCGCGCGGTCGACAGGCGGCCTCCGCCAACAATGAAATTGGGAACCGGAATCGACGCGATTTTCTGCCAGAACGGCGATGCTTCCTTGTACACGGCGAGTTCCCGTTGGCCGTTTCCGACCAGACACATGGCAGCACGGGTTCCCGTTTCCGGACAATTGAAGACAAAAACTTCGGTCTTGTGACCGCTGTCATTCGTGATCGTGGTCAGTGTGTCGGACTGAATGTCATAGATGGCGGCCTGTTTCGTACGGCTCTCGGTCTTGACGTTCGTGGAAATCGCGAATTCGCCGGGAATCCAGCGGGGCCCTTTGAGCGAAATGTCGCCGGTGGGGATCGCATTCTTGATCTCCGGGGTGTTCTCGTAGCTCCAGCCTGTACGACCCCGAAAGCGGTCGAGATAGATGTTCAGGATGGCGGCGTTCGGAAGATTGCCCAGTTGGGTTGGGATTGCCCCACTGCGGCCATAGCGAGGATCTGCGGAAATCTGGCGATAGCTGGCAGTGCCGCGATCCAGCGGACCGAAGCGCGCCGTCTGATTGACGCCGTTCGCATCGCGAATTGTGTAGAAGGTAAACAGCCCCTGGGCCGAGAAACCCAGTTCCGGTCCGTTGAACGAACCTGAGTTGGTCGCTCCCGTGAAGATTGGAATAGTCTTCACGGGAGCCCGCAGACCTTTGCCGTTGGCTGGAATCAACCTCCCGGTCTGCGTATCGATCTGGCAGACCCACACATCGTTATTGATGAAATCCTGCCACACCATGCGGCGCGTGGGGGCGTGCAATTCGGGGTCGACGTAGTAAACGCCCGATTGGCCGATCCGCTCATCCGTCCCCACGCCAGCAATCGCGGGCCCAGTCGTGATCCCGACAAAGCCGGCCATGACAACCAGGAGTCCGGCGGACAGATGCCGGATCCCTGGACGCTGCCTCTGGGCGAACTTGTCGTCAGGGCGATAGGAGGAAGCTTGGCGCGACTGGGCAAAGCACAGGGCTGGCGAAGGGGCCGTGAACATGTTTCTCGACCTCGTAGTGTACAAAATATTCGATTTCAGTTAACCGGAATGAAACACACTATTTTTGGCAGGCCGAAAGTTCAACGCAAAATACTCAAATTCATCACAATCTCCATAATCTGTTTTTTCTCCAGATATACGGGCTTTTGGCATTGCGAAGAGTAGACGCCTCCGAGGGATCGAGGGAGGAAAGGCTTGAGCGCTACGCGGCCTTGACCGGGTTGCCGAATCTGCTTTATCACGCTGGTTGCCTACGGACGCGGGGTGATCGTGCAGGGCCGCCGATCGATCGCGAGAAGGGACGTTCGCGATGAACTCGACTGATGAATCTCCCGATTCCGAGGACACCGACTTCCTGCGGGAATCCTGGGACATGACACCGGTCGAGTGGACCGGAGACGAACTTGAGGATGCTTACCAGAGGGCACTCGAAGCTCTCGAAGCGTCCGAAGTGGAAATTGCCGCCGATCGGCCGCCCGAGTTGCAGCCTCGAACCGCGGCCATCGTGGCTGGTTTGCATGCCAGTCCATCCGCAATCGCTGAAGCCTCCCCCCCGGTCGAACCGTCTACGCCGCCGGATGACACCCCGGTGCCGGTTGACCCCCGGCAGATTCTGGAGGGCTGTCTGTTCGTGTCGCCGGAACCCGTGTCACTGCGGCAGTTGGGAACCCTCTTTCGGGACAGCTTTTCGGCCGAGTACTTTCGAGACGAATTCGAGCGGTTGAATCAACTCTATGTCGATGAAAACCGCCCCTACCGCGTTGTTCTGGTCGAAGGGGGCTACTCCCTGCGGTTGCTGAACGACTACGAGCGCGTGCGCGATCGAGTTCACGGCCAGGGCCCGAAGGAAGTTCGGCTGAACCAGGAGGCACTGGAAGTTCTGGCGCTGGTGGCTTATCGGCAGCCAATCGCGCAGAACGAAATTCAGGAACTGGGAAAGCCGCAGTGTGGAGGGACGTTGCGGCAGCTCGTGCGACGTCAGTTGCTGGCTATCGAACGGGAATCGGGAGATGCCCGCCGGGTCCAGTATCGCACAACCGAACGGTTCCTGGCCCTGTTTGGCCTGAGAAGCCTCAAGGACTTGCCGCGGCCCGAACTCGTCGAACTGAAGTAACGCTCGGTCCCGATTGCCTTCGGGGGCAATATGCCATCACCCCTTAGGGAAGCGGCAAGAAGTCTTTAACAACATGCAATTCAGGCTGCATGTTCGAGCCCTCGGCCACGCCGATGTAGTAGTACAAGTAGACGCGATCTGACAGAACAAGGGCTTCCGGGTCGAGCCGGGCAGCCGCATTGGTTGAGCCGATCTGCACGGCCTCCGGCCGGCCGAGTTGGGCAACAAAGACCTGTGACGGTCCCTTAACCGCAAGCGTTCGCGTGTTGACCTTGCCAACCACAAACGTGAAGTACGACTTGCCCTGGAACACGAATGGCTCGGGCAGGTAGATGCGGGCTCCGAAGATTCCGCCGCCGACCACGAACGTCGGGCAGGGAATGGAGGCGATCTTTTCCCAATAGGGGGACGCCTCTTTGTAGACGGCCAATTCGCGCTGCGCGTTTCCGACCAGGCACATGGCGGCGCGAGTGCCAGTCTCCGGACAGTTGAAGACAAAGACCTCGGTCTTGTGGCCTGCATCGTTCGTGATCACTTTCGTCGTGCCGGTTTCGACATCGTAGATCGCGGCTTGTTTCGTGCGATCCGACGTCTGGATATTGGTCGAAATCGCCAATTCACCGGGCACCCAGCGGGGGCCCTTCAGGCTGATTTCAGCCGTGGGAACAATGTTTTTATCGTTGGGGGTATCTTCAAAGCTCCATCCGGTCTGCCCCCGCAGGCGATCGAGATAGATATTCAGCAAGGCCACCTCGGGGAAGTCCGGCAGGATCGTCGGCAGCGCGCCGGCCCGTCCAAATCGTTCATCTCGCGAGATTTGGAGATAGGTGGGAGTGCCCCGGTCCAGCGGGCCAAAGCGGGCTGTCTGATTCACTCCGTTGCCGTCGCGGATCGTGTAGTAAGCGAACAGGCCGCGCGTGGAGAAACCGAGTTCGGGACCGTTGAACGACCCGCTTCCCTGAGAGGACTTGAAGATGGAAACCGTTTTGACCGGGGGGCGAATTCCCTTGCCGTTGGCAGGAATGAGCCGCCCTGTCTGGGCATCGATCTGGCAGATCCAGACATCGTTACTGTTAAAGTCCTGCCACGCCATATGCCTGGTCGGAGCGTGAAACTCCGGATCGACATAGTAAACGCCGGGTTCGCCAATGCGCTCATCGGTTCCGGCTCCGGCGAAGACGGACGAGGCCGTCGCGGCCAGGAAAAGGGCACAAACGACCTGGGCAACTTTGCGCCCGGATTGACCCACCCGAATCTGGTGGTCCGCCGCCGAGCACTTGCCCAGCGATGCCCGATGACTTTTGGCCTGGTTCCGCTCGGACCAGTACCGGGGTTGAGGGGTTGCCGTCCACATTGGCGCGACCTCTTTTGCAGGCGTTTCAAATTGGTTCCAGCGTCCATCGCCGGGATCGAATTACCCTATTTTTCCGAACCGGAAATATCAACGTGTTTTTTGTTGTTTCGCTAAGTTCGTCAGAATTGTTTCTCCAGGTGTCAGGCGGACAAGGCCCTAATCTCAGGAATGTTAGATGGGGTGGTTTGAGTTGAACTGATGAATTGGGGTGCTCGGCGGAAGCCCTTCTCCGATGGTGGGTCACGACCGAGGGAGTTGGGGGTGAACGACGATTTGCCCGATTAAAAGCCGCCTTGACGGTTCGTCGCGACCGCTCATACCATCCCGCACCCTTCGCAGGGGGTGGGGGAGGTTCTATCTTGCGCAGTTTCATGGGCCCGACCCGGATTGTCCTCCTGGTCATGTCGATCGCGTTCGTATTGCGGCTGATCGCAGCCGTCGAGGTCGATGTCCGCGCGCGGCGGGCCGGAGAAATCTGCCTCATTCCGGGTGATGCCGACGGCTATTGGGAACTCGCCGGACGAATTGCAGAGGGGCAGACCTATTCGCTGTACGAGCCTCCCCGTTACGTGTTGCGGATGCCGGGCTTTCCCGCCGTATTGGCAGTCCCACGACTGCTATTTGGCGAGGCGACGCTTCCAGCGCGGGTCTGGCTGGCGCTGTTGGGGAGTGCGTGTTGCGGCATGGCGTATTTGCTGGGGCGCGAACTGGCGAGCGAAGCGATTGGCCTGATGTCTGCCTCAATAACGGCGATCGTTCCCGCGTTTGTCGGATTCAGCGGGCTGTTTCTCAGCGAGACGGTGTTCGCGCTGACCATTCTGGTCAGCCTGTGGACGTTGGCGCGACTCTGGCCGCGCGGAGACGCGAAGGGGGATCGCTTTCCGCCAGACGACTTTCCGGCTCGGCAGCCGACCGTTTGGCAGGCCGTGCTCGCCGGCGTGGCCGTGACGGCTGCGACCATGATTCGCCCCACCTGGCTACTGGTTGGACCGTTCGCGGCCGTCGTGTTGATTGCCACTGGCCCTTCGCGGCGCCATCAATGGATTTTGGCTGGTGTGCTGTTGTTGGCCCAATCGATCACGTTGTTTCCGTGGGCGCTGCGCAATCAGGTCGTGACCGGGCACTGGGTGCCGACCACGCTCTGGATGGGACCCAGCCTTTATGACGGGTTGCACGAGGGAGCGACCGGCGACAGCGACATGCGGTTCTTCGACGAGGAAAACTTGCTGGGACAAATGTCGGAATACGACATGAACCGCGAGTACGCGCGACGAGCCTGGGACTACCTCGGGCAAAACCCGGTTCATGGGCTTCAACTGGCGCTCGTGAAGCAACTGCGATTCTGGAGTCCGGTCCCGAATGCCCCACAGTTCGGGGGGTGGTTGTTTGCCTTTGTGCTGATCGTTGGGACGTTGCCGCTGTACGGCCTGGTAGTCGCGGGAATCGTCCGACATCGCGGCAACGTCCGCCTGCTGGCCTTCACGCTGGGGCCGGTTTTGTACTTCGCCGCGCTGCATCTCTTGTTCGTCGGTTCGATTCGCTACCGCTTGCCCGCGGAGTACCCCTTGTGGGTGCTGGCGTCCGCCGGTGCCGCTTCCTCCAGTCTTTTTGCTCCCCGTTCGAGCTGACGCCGTGCGCAAAGTGTTTCGCGCTCTGATCAGCCTCTTGGCGCTCGCGGCGGTTGTCGCGGGAGCGGCGGGGTACTGGTACGTCACGCGCGGCGATGAGTTCTTGCGGCAAAAGGCGTTGAGGGAACTCAATCGGCTCTCGCCGCAGTTGGCCATAAAGCTGGAACGTGCCAATTTCGACCTGTATGGCCGTATCCGGCTGGCCGGACTGCTCGTGCACCATCGCGAGACCGGGGAACCGCTCGCGACGATTCCGGAAGTCGTGGTCACGGTCGATCGTCAGCAACTGCTGAACGATCAGAAGATCGTCATGCGGCAGGTGCGATTCCTGGCGCCGGAATTCCTCGTGCAGCGAAAAGGGACTTCCTGGAACTGGGCGGGAATCACCTTTCGCCAGAAGCGTTCCGATCCCGTCCCGGAAATCTTGTTGGAACACGGACGGGCTCGCTTGCAGATTCATCTGCCCGACGGCACGGCTCGCGACCGGATGATGATCGACAGCATCACGGCACGGATGGCGCCTGGCGATGGCACGTCGATCCGCTGGCAGGTTCAGGCCCGCATCGATCCGGCCGGCCCGGTGGACCTCCAGGGGACGTTGACCAGCGATTTCGCTCCCGTCGACGCCGCGATGACCTGGAAGCGGATTCCCATCGATGACTCGCTGGTGGCGCTCGTCGAGGAACTGATTCCAGAATCGCGCCAGTTGACGTCGCGCGGACGGGAACTCTTGCGACAGGAAGCCGCACGACAGGCGACAATTGCTTACCGCCGCGAAGAACGTCGGCAAGGCCGCGAGACGGAAGCCGAGATTGACCCGGCAAGCGTGGCACCGCTCGGCAGTTCCTTCGGAATCGAGGCGCTGGCGGACCTGCAGGTTTCCTGGGGAGCGACGGACAATCCCGCGGGAAATTGGCTGGCGCGGATTCAAATCTCGCAGGGACAAATCGACCATCCGCTCCTGCCTTGGAAGATCTCCGGACTTCGAGGGCTGGCAGCGTTTGAACGAGGGGAGTTGCGGGTTGAGGAGGTGTCGTGGAGTGCCGGTGAAACAACCTTCCTCGCCGACGCGATCATCTCACCAGCCGGGGGCATTCAGCTCAAGTTCGATGGCGAGCGACTTGCACTCGATGAGTCGCTCAAGACTCGTCTCCCCTGGAGTCTGGTGAAGGCCGTTGACGAAATTGGATTGACCGGCCTCGTGCGCGGCGGGGGAGTCGTGCAACTGCCGCCGGGAGGTACGTGGCAGTACCGACTGAATGGGGAATTGCAGGACGGGACGCTCGTCGCGTCACGCTTCCCGCTGCCGATTCGTAGCGTAATCGGGACAGCCACGCTGACCAGTCCGGACGAGCGGTCACCGGTCCCGCTGGCGGTCTTCGAAGGGAATGGCCTCGCCGGTTCTTCGCCCGTCCGGTTTGAGGGTTGGGCTCGAAATCCCGGGCCCGAGAGTGAAGCCTTCTTCGACATTACCGCCGAAAATTACGCCAGCGATCGGGCCTTTCTGCTGGCCTGCCCGCCAGTCCTCCGGCAGGTTCTCGAAGACCTGCGGTTCCAAGGTCGAGGCCACGCGCGCGTGCAATTGCACCGCCCGGCCGGACTGGGGCAGAAGTTTTTTCCGCATGCGACGGTCACGCTCGTCGATGCCACTGTCGATCCTTCCTATTTCCACTATCGGCTCGATCACTTGCAGGGAGAAGTGACCTGGGACGGTCGCAAGGTTGACTGCGCCAACATTACTGCCGAGCACGGCGGCGCGCGGCTGACGGTATTCGGCAGCTATCAGCCGGAACGCGGACCAGCCGAACTGGAACTTTCCATTTCAGCGACCGGCGCTGAGTTCGATCAGTCGCTGTATCTGGCACTTCCCCAGAATCTGCAAACCGTCTGGCAGGATCTCGACGTGGGTGGCCGATTCGATCTGAACGAGTGTCTGATTCTCTGGTCCGAGGGCCGCGCCGTCGACGTTCGGATTCCCAGTCTGGCGATTTCCGGCGGACGAATGACGCTGCGTCACTGGCCCCTGCCCATTACGGAAATTCGAGGGGAAATTGGCTATGACCAGGGACAATTGACGATTCGCGAATTGTCGGGCAAGCACGAGCAGACGCGCTTCCTGGTGCAGGGGAAGGGCTGGTTCGCGCCGAACGAACCGTGGTCGCTTCAATTCAACCGCATGCTGGTTGATGATCTCACTCCGAATCCGCCCTTTCGTCGGACATTGCCCCCCCAGTTGCGGGAGATCCTGGACCAGCTCAACCCCACGGGCACGGTCTCCCTGGAAGGGAGTTCCAGCATGTGGGCCACCGATGCCAGCAGCACGACGATCGCCGCGAACTGGAAGACGAAGGTGCATCTGCACCGCTGCGGCCTGAATGCCGGCCAGCGCCTGGAAGAAATCGGCGGAGTGGTCGATCAGGAAGGTTCCTACGACGGTCGCGATGCCATCATCGCCGGTCGACTGGCGGTCGACTCGCTGGTGGTGTTGGGGCATCAATTGAGCAACGTGCAGGGACCGTTTCGGTACGAGAATGGTCGCTTCGTCGCCGGCTCGCTGGAGAATCTCCCGGAGGCCCGGCCGGGCGCGCAGCCCCCGTCGCCTCGAGGCGAGCACATCACCGCCGATGCCGTGGGGGGGAAAGTTCTCCTCGACGCGGAAGTCTTTCCCCAGGAGGGTCCCCGTTATCGCGCGCTCCTGGCAATCAACGGGGGCTCGCTGGAAAAATATGCTCAGCGGTACTTGCGCGGCTACTCCGCCGTGGCGGGCCTGATGAACGGGTGGATGCTCGTCCATGGAACCGGGCCACGGGAAGATCAGGTGCAAGGACACGGAACCCTGATGATCTATCCGGCCGCGCTGTTCGACCTTCCCATTTTCGTGCAGATTTTCTCGGCCATGCGTTTTCAGCCCCCCGATCGGGCCGCATTCGACTATGCGAATCTGAATTTCACGCTGGGAGACTCCCGCTTCAACTTCGAATCGATCGACCTGTTTGGCAAGTCGATTAGCTTCCGTGGACGCGGCTACGTCCGTTTCGATGGCGCGATGAGTCTGGACTTCTATTCGCGAATGGGGGGACGGACGCCGCTTCCCCTGGTCAATACGCTGATCGGTGCCGCCACCAGCGACTGGGTCCGCATTCTGGTTCGGGGAAATATCAACGCGCCCGTCGCCCGACAGGAAGCCTTGCCCGAACTCACCGATACCTTCCGCAATTTCCTGCTCGCGCCGTTCGCCCCGCGTCCGGCCGGCGGGCCGATTCCGACATTCCGCAATTCGGAAGGACAACCGGGAGGAAACCGCAGGTAGTCTCAGCGGGACAATCTTCTCGTATCTTGCTGGCCGCTCGCTGCTGGTAGCTGGCTGCTCGCCCCTGTCATCTTGACCAATTCGGCGTCCTGACCTAAAAGCCTCGGTGAACGAACCGACCGGCAGATTTCGCCGGTTATCGAGACGCTTCTCCTGGGAGAGGAAGGGCTGCCATGCGAGCTTATTCGACTCGTCATTTGTCGTGTCTGGCCACCATCGCCCTGCTCGCGGTCGGCTGTTCCCAGGAAAAGCCGGAACAATTGAGCGCGGATCGGACCGCCGCCGGTTCCACCGCCCCGGCTCCCGTAATCGCCACCGTCCCCGAACTGCCGCCGGAACTGGCGAAACTCGTCGAGAGCGGAGACGTCCCGGCGATGATCGCTGGTTTGACCGAAGCACTCGAAAAATCGCCGAACAGCGTGAGCATTCTTGCCGCGCGATCCACGTTGTATTTGCGCACGGGGGTGCAGGACCTCGCGCTGGCGGACCTCGATCGGGCCATTCGAGTCTCGCCCGATATCGCGCGGCTGCACAATAATCGCGGCTTTCTGCTGATCTCGATGAATCGCCACGCCGAAGCGCGCGCGGCGCTGGAACGGTCGCTCGCGCTCGATCCGCAAGCGGCCAGCACGCACAACAATCTGGGGTTATTGCTGTTGGCGGAAGGCCGGGTTCAGGAAGCCGTGCCGATCTTCTCGCGGGCCATCGACCTCGATGACAGCTACGTCGATGCGTACAACAATCGCGGCTTCTGCCAGATGCAACTGGGGCTCATCGACAAAGCCCTGGGAGACTTCAACGCCGCGCTGCGGCTGAAGCCGGGCTATGTGAACTCCATTAATAACCGAGGTCTGTTGAAGCTGATGGCGGGCGATCTCGATGCGGCGATCCTGGATTTCACCGAGGCCATGCTGAAGGATCCGCTCAATCCCAAGTATTACGTCCATCGGCGACAGGCCTACCTGACCATGGGGGACGCCGCGAAGGCGAAAGAGGATGCTCGAAAGATCCAGTGGCTGCAGCAACTGCAGGTTCATAACGCCGCCGTGGGCCGCGATCCCAACAGCGTGAAGGCGCTTTTGGCTCGAGCGGAACATTTTGAATCGGCGGGAGATCGCGACTCGGCGGAAGTCGATCTGGCGCGGGCGCAGATGCTGGAGCCGGCTTCCACGGCCGTCCGGCTGAGTCGTGCCCGATTCGCGCTTTCCGAGAACAACTTTCAGAAGGTTGTTGATCTGTGTGGCGAAATCTTGAAACAGCAGGACTCAGCTGACGCACGATCGCTGCGCGGTGACGCCCTCTTGAAGCTGGGGCGTTACAACGAGGCCATCGCGGACTATGACGCCGTTGGCCGCTTCGACCCGTTCGTGGCGGAAGCCTATTGGCGACGCGGCAAACAGCATGCGCAAAACGGAGCCAGCGAAGAGGCAAATGCCGACCTGGCCCGGGCTCAGGAACTCGACCCGGCCGTTGATTCACGGTTGCGATGAACTGCTGCGTCCTCCACGTTGATCCGTCACGTCGATTGACGCGGAGTGAAAAAGGTCGTCGAATCTAGAATTGTCGACGGGCCATGGCGAAGCGCGGTACTAGCCGCGTTTGAGAACGGATGTTCAACCCCGGTTCCGCCCTTCAAAGCGGACTGGTGGCTCACTTGGTTGGATGGGGATCGTTCGTTTATGTCGCAGTTACCGGTCAAGATCTCCGGTCCCGTCGCCGTGATTGGCGATGTGCACGGCCAGGTTGACAAGCTGGAGTCCGTGCTCGAGCAGTTGCAGGCGCGACCTGACTTTCGCAAGCGGGCCATTGTCTTCATCGGTGATTTTGTCGACCGAGGCCCCGATCCGCGTGGAGCGATCGACATCTTCCTCGAATTGCGGCGGCATCATCCCTGCGTGACCGCAGTCGCCGGGAATCATGAGTTCGCCATGTGTTCCGCGCTGGGCTGGGTTCCCGCACCCGAATCTGCCCACTGGCCTGATCGCTGGGTTTCGCACTACGACGCCGAGACGACGTTTGCTTCGTACGAAGCCGCGTTTGGCGAGCTGGACGATTTGAACGCGAAGATTCCCGCTTCGCACCGAGATTTTTTGAGGGATCTGCCATGGTGCGTGGAGCATCCGCAGTATCTGTTCGTACATGCCGGCCTCGATCCGGCACGGCCGCTGTCATTGCAATTGCAGGTTTTGCGGCAGCGCGATTTCACCCTGCATCGCCCCGACTGGCTGTGCTCGAAAGACCTGGTCTTCCGCGATCCGCCGGCGGACTGCGCGAAGGCGGTTGTTTCAGGTCATGTCTGTGTCCCCAAGGTGGAGTTTCGACCGAAGCGCGTGCTGGTCGATACCACCGGCGGTTCGGGAGGCGACCTCAGTTGCGTCCTGCTGCCGGAAAAGACCGTGCTTACTTCGGGACAGGAAGCCTGTGGCACTGTGGGCGGCGGCGGTAAATCGTGGTGGAAGTTCTGGGGTTAGCGCCGGTTCGCACCGCTTGGCCGTTGTCGAGCCGCCTTAAATTAGGGACATCGTTCGGCGTCGCCGCGGGACCGGCGCGGAACCATCGCGGTGTGGCAAATTCGTGAACCAGCCAACCGCGAGAAGATCGCGCCCCTGCGAATGCTTGCGGCCCGGCCGGTGCTTTGGCCACGATCAGGGGCTGCCGTCACTAAGCCAGCGCGGGCTGTTGGCGAGCCGGATTGCTTCTTTTCCTCTGACAAATGGCGTGTCATGAATATTCCGTCAATCGCCGGTCTAGTGGTTCTCTTGTCGGTAGCTGCCGTCGCGCAGGAGAAACCGGCCGATGTCGTCCTGCTGAATGGGACGATTCATGACGGAACTGGACGTCCCGGATTCACGGGACACGTCGCGATTCGCGATGGCCGGATCACGCACGTGCAGTCAGGAGAAGCGCCGACGGGCTTGTGGGTGATCGACTGCACGGGACAAGTGATCTCCCCGGGGTTTATCGATCTGCACACGCACAGCGACAGTCAGGTGGTCAGTTCGCAGACGCGTGGCTGCGTGAACTATCTGCTCCAAGGGTGTACGACCTCGGTCACGGGGAACTGCGGCGGCGGCCCGACCGATGTGGCCGCGTACTATCGCGACATCGATGCCGCCGGCGCGGGTACGAACGTGGCACATCTCCTGCCGCAAGGGGCGCTCCGCAACCGCGTAATCGGCGATATTGAACGCAAGGCGACGCCGGAAGAACTGGAACAAATGAAGTCGATCGCCGAGTCGGCCATGAAGAATGGCGCGTGGGGGATGTCGACCGGGCTGATCTACGTTCCGAGCGTGTACGCCGACACGGACGAGATCGCGGAAATCGCGAAGGTCGTTGCAAAGGGTGGGGGGATCTACGCCAGCCACATTCGCGGGGAAGGCCGCACGCTGATGACGGCGATCGAAGAGGCGATCAGCATCGGGCAGAAGGCCAGCCTGCCGGTGCATGTTTCGCACTTCAAGTCGTCGGGCAAAGAGAACTGGGGTAATCTTCGCGCGGCGGCCGAACGGATCGAACAGGCGCGGGCAGCAGGTCAGGTCGTGACGGCCGATCAGTATCCCTACACGGCATCAAGCACGTCGCTCGAAGCGACGCTCTTTCCGACGTGGGCCCGCTCGGGCGGACAGAAGGCGCTGGTCGAACGCCTGGATGATCCGAACGTCCGCCCGCGGCTGCTGAAGGACGTGCAGGATGATTTGGACAAATGCGATCAGGGGGCGGGAATCTTCATTGCCCGTTACTCGCCGAAGCCGGAGTGGATTGGCAAAAGTGTCCAGCAAATCGCCGAGACCACCGGCAAGACGAGCTTGGCCGTCGCCGAGGAAATCACGCGTGGGGGCGGGGCGGCGGTCGTCAATTTCTCGATGAGCGAAGACGACGTGCGGATGGCCATGCAGCGTCCGTGGGTGGCGACCGCTTCCGATGGACGGTCCTATTTGCCCGGCCCCGATCGCCCGCATCCGCGCAGCTATGGGACGTTTTCACGAAAGATCGGGCACTACTCGATTCGTGAAGGCGTCCTGCCGCTGGAACAGGCCATTCGTAGCGCGAGCGGCCTGCCAGCCGAGATTCTTGGCCTGACCGATCGCGGCACACTGGCAGCGGGCCAGGCAGCCGACGTGGTGGTATTCGATCCGAAGGCGTTCATCGACCAGGCGACGTTCGATGCTCCCCATCAGTATTCGGCGGGAGCCCGGTACGTCTTCGTGAATGGCGTTGCGGCGGTCGCTGAAGGAGTGCCGACCGGAGCACTCGCAGGCCGGGCGTTGCGAAAGTCACAAACTCCGAAGGCCGAATGATTCGTCTGGCCCGTCACGTCGGCCCGGCGGCATTCGGCATGGGACAGGCGAACGCGGCGAGAGCCGGCATGTCGGCACTGGTTCGGGAGACATGTCGGCGGACAATTTGTCGCCGATGGACGAGGCACAAGCCGGGTAGCTGAAACACGTCTCCTTTGGGAAGACGCGGCAGGAACCCCTGGAGGATGGTCGTGCGAAAGCCTCGCCACCAGACTCCCGGACCCGCGATCGACCAGAGATTCCCGCGTGTCAGCCCGCAGGCCGCGAAGAGCTTCGCATCGGGGTCGGAGACGCGATCCAGGTCAGCCAGGCCGTACTCCCGAAAGAGCTTGGCCGCTTCGTCATCGGACATGAGATGCACGAGAACGATCCGCATGCCGTCCGCTTCAATCGCGGATCGTTCGCGTCGCAAGGTCGCCAGTGTTTCCAGGCAAAACGGGCAACCACCGTGCCGGAGGAAGACGAGCAGGACGAAGGTCTCGTCCGACAGGTCATCCAGACGGCGGCCCGTGTTGGTCTCGAATCCGCCCCATTCCGGCAGATCGTTGGACGACATGGCAACCTCGACCGGCCTACTTTCCGGAGCCAATCCGGTACAGATGCGTTTCCGTGCGAACAATGAGATCGTTTCCAAGCACGGCGGGTGACGACATATACGCTCCGTCAAGTTTGTTGACGGCGATCTCTTCGAATTCTTCGCCAGCCTTGATGATCGTCGCCTCGCCGTCGCGGTTGAAGAGGTAGATCCGATCGCCAGCCGCCAGCAGCGATGCCGAGTAATTTCCCGGCACGCGCTTTTGCCAGACCTCTTCACCAGTCATTGCGTTCAGGCATGTCATGACGCCCTGGTCGTGAATGAAATAGATGCGATCGCCCACAAGCACCGGCGAGGGCATCGTGGGAACCTGGCGGTTGTATTTCCAGGCGACGGCCTCGGGAGCCAGATCGCCTTTGCCAAACAGGTCAATCGCCCACAGTTCCGGCCGCATGAAGCCGGTGCACAGATAGACCCGACCGTGGCCAATGATCGGCCGGGGGACGTTGGAGAAGCCTTTGCCATGGTTGACTCGCCAGACTTCCTCACCCGTGAGCGGGCGATAGCTGACGGCCCATTGCGCGCCGATGATAATGACTTGTGCCTCGGGGCCTTCCTCGACGACCAGCGGCGTGCTGAATGCTTTGTGGAGATCGCCGCGCGACCCTTCCATTGGGGGACGGGCCGTCTTCCAGACTGTCTTGCCAGTGTTGGCGTCGAGTGCGACGACGTATTGCTCGTTCACGCCATCGCAGGGGATGATGAGCAGGTTCTGAGAGAGAACGGGACTGCTGCCGGGGCCCACGCCATGATCGAGCGGCAGACTGGCCTGCCACAAGACTTTGCCGGTTTCGGTTTCGACGCAGGCCG
Source organism: Planctomycetaceae bacterium (assembly GCA_019636285.1). Classification (GTDB taxonomy): domain Bacteria; phylum Planctomycetota; class Planctomycetia; order Planctomycetales; family Planctomycetaceae; genus JAHBXV01. Next base: position 21,330 of record JAHBXV010000023.1, on the reverse strand, counting down.
TCCCGTAGGTGCCGAAGTGGCAGAAGAGCCGACCGGCATCGGCGATCGGCGTGGGGGAGGCAAAGCTGTTGAGGCTGTGAATGCCGCCCGGGTCTTTGATGTCGAACAATTCCACCGTCTGGAGCAGTTCGCCGGACTTGCCGTCGATCGCCAGGGCCTGCAAGCGGATACTCTGCACGAGCTGCATTTCGGCCGCGACGCCATTCCCCTTGGCCTTTTCGGCTTCACGGAACGCGGCGATTTCCTCATCGGTCAACTTGTCTTCGATGGCCGTCGTCAGCCAGATCGTGCCGTTTTCGGTGACCGGAGATGACCAGCCACGTCCCGGGATCTCCGTTTTCCAGGCGACGTTTTCCGTCTCACTCCAGGTCACCGGCAATTGAGCGGCCGCGTGCCCATCACCGGCGGGGCCGCGAAACTGCGACCACTCGGCCGCGACAGCGGTTCCCGCCAGGGCGAGCCATATCGAAAGAGCCAGACTCGGACTGTCGTTCATGTGAAATCCCTCATCAAACAATTCGGTACGAAAGACATGTCCAGGGCGAGCGGCCCGATCTATAAGCCTTGACACCCATCACTCGACTGCGAGTGAGACACAGATCAATTCCTTGTCATTGCGAATGAACGCGTGCCGGTTCGCGAACGCCGGATGCGTCCAGACCACCGGACGGCCAAAGGCCTCGCCGGTCGGTTCAATCACGTGGGCACGACTGATCTCTTCGTACTTTTCCGCGGACAGCCGTGCAATTGCCAGATCGCCGGTCTCGCTGAACAGAAAGAATCGATCGCCGGTGCGAACCAGGAAGACCGTCCCGTGGTTCGTGGGGCGATGACTGGCAGTCAGGTCATAGGTTTCCCACAACCGCTTACCAGTTTCGAACTCGGTCGCCCGGAGCGAACCCGCGCGGCAATCGGTGCCGTACATCACACCATCCACGACCACCGGCGTGCTGTTCGAACAATAGATCGACGTATTTCCCTGACCCCGCCAGGCCACTTCGGCCGTCGGGGCGTCGCTGCCGAGCTTCAGGAGCGCGGCGACATTCCCGATGCCGCTGGCAAACAGGAAGTCCCCCTCCTTACGGGGAGCCATGATCGACATGCCATAGTCTGGCTTCAGCGGGATGGACCAATAAACCTTGCCGGTTTCCGGGTCGAGGCTGTTGATCGATTCGGGATGCCACGCGATGAGCTGACGAACTCCGCCGGCCTCAATCAGCGTGGCGGGAGCATACCCGGCGTCCGGCGCGGAGAGCGCTTTCCAGATTTCCTCGCCGGTCAGCTTGTTGAACGCCACGACAGTGCTGCCGGGGCCGCCAACGAGGCAAATCACCTTCTCGCCATCAACAAGCGGATGGCTGCAAAATCCCCAGACAGGCGTGGGGGCCGAATAGTCGGTCGGAAAGTGCTTCGACCAGATGACCTTGCCGTCCGCCGTGTTGAGGCAAAGGAGATCCCCTTCGGCGCCCAGCGTGTAGACCCGGTCGCCGTCGACGGTTGGTGTCGCGCGCGGACCAGCCGGATAGGAAATCTTGTAGTTGCGGGGGTAGCGGTGCTGCCAGACGAGTTCTCCCGTCGTCGCGTCAAAGCAGGAAACCCGTTCTTCACCCTTCAGTTCGTTGCGGACGCCGGGATCGTTTCGCGCGTCACCATCCATGCGGACAAAGTCCGTGAGATAGACGCGGTCCGCGACAACGGCCGGACCCGAATAGCCGCCCGCTACGGGGACTCTCCAGACGACTTTCGCGCCCGCTTCCGGGAAGCTCTCGATCAGCCCAGTTTCATTCCAGGTTCCATCGCGGCGGGGGCCCATCCACTGCGGCCAATCCTCGGCCCAGGTCAAAGTTCCCACGGAGGCTAGCATCGCGAGGAGTGCGGCGCGGATCGACTGGGAATTGCGTCGCGAATGAATCATGGCAGTGACTCCGCGGAATAGTCGGCGCTTAGAGGGCACGGGGAAGCAGGATTTCTGGCGAAGCGGACGAACGCGTTCCCGGCAGGGGATGGACATCGCCCGCCCGGAACGTGAAGACAGCCGCGTACTTCGTCTCGTCGGTGTAATTACGCGTCGCGGCGTGCAGCGTCAGGCAATGGAAAAACAACACATCGCCTGCTTCCAGTTCCACGAATTGACGCGTCGCCAGCAGTTCCTGGTTCTGCGGCAAATCGGGACGGAAAAACAGGGCGTCGTCGAACCGCGACCGGTCGTATTTCTGCCGATGCGAGCCAGGAACTACTTGCAGACAGCCGTTGTCGACACGCTCCTGCCCCAGCGCGATCCAGACGCTGACCAGTTCGGGACGGTTGAACGACCAGTACCGAATGTCCTGGTGCCAGCCGGTCTCGCTGCTGAATCGGGGCTGCTTCGCCATGATGCAGTTATGGTGGGCGAGCGGGCAGGCCACTTCTGGCCCCAGCAGTTGTTGCAACCGCTTGAGGACCGGAGGGAAAGTCATCCAGGCGGTGAAGACATAACCGCGACTGTGGGCCTGGAGCAGTCGTCGAATGGTCCGTCCACCCTCCGCGTCGAGCGAGTCCGGCGCACCGGGATAGCGAGTTTGCGCTTCGTACTCGACCGGTCCCTGCTCATCGGCCAGTTGCCGCAGCGTGAGCGACCGCATCTCGTCGATGATCTCGGGCGGGATCAGTCCGCGCACCACGACATAGCCCGATTCGCGAAACGAAGCGATCTGGTCATCGCTGAACTGGGGGGAGGCAGAGGGGGGAACCAGGAGGTCCAACACGATTCGACGGTCCTTATCGCCGGCGGCGAGTTTTACAAGCGCGCGACAAACTCATTCGGATTGCAGCATGGCGTGAATCAGCTGTTAATGTCGTATTCCTTGATTTTGCGATAAAGCGTTCGTTCGCCGATTTCGAGCATTTTGGCGGCTTCGTCCCGCTTTCCGCCAGACAGGTCCAGGGCGCGCTCGATGTAGAATTTTTCGACCTCGGTCAAGGGCTTGCCAATCAGGGTGTCGGCTCCGCCATGACCGCCACCGGTGGCTTCTGTTTCCTGACCGAGTTGCGCCAGTTCATCGGGAAGATCGTCCAGGTCCAACCGCCCGTCGGTATCGAGGACGAGCATTCCCTGCACGACGTTCCGCAACTCGCGGATATTTCCGGGCCAATGATAGGCCAGGAGCGCCTGCTGGACCCGCCGCGTGACAGCGGGGGCCGGGCGTTTAAACTCGTTGGCGAAGTGTTTGAGAAAGTGGTCGGCCAGAAGAAGGATGTCGCCCCGGCGTTCGGTGAGCGGGGGCAGAAAGATCGTGACCACCGACAGTCTGTAATACAGATCCTTGCGGAATGACCCCTTTTTGACCATTTCCTGAAGTTCGGCGTTGGTGGCTGCGACCAGGCGAACATTGATCTCCAGTTCGTCGTTCGACCCCAGCCGGGTGATCTTGCGGTCTTCGAGGACTCGCAGCAGGCGGACCTGGGTCGACATGGGCATTTCACCCACTTCGTCCAGAAACAGTGTTCCGCCGTTGGCGTGTTCAATGCGGCCAATGCGTTTGGTGGTCGCCCCGGTGAAGGCGCCCGCTTCGTGACCGAAGAGTTCGCTTTCCAGAATGCTTTCCGGCAGCGCGGCGATGTTGAGCGGCACGAACGGCTTCGTCTTCCGCTCGCTGTTCTGGTGAATCGCCCGCGCGACGAGTTCCTTGCCGGTGCCACTTTCGCCCTGAATGAGGACCGTGGTGTCAGTCGCGGCCACGCTGCGGATCTTCTCAATGACCCGCAGCATCCCCGGGCTGGTGCCGATCACCCCCTCGAAGCCGAATTTTTCGTCGAGTCGGCGACTGAGTTCGAAGTTTTTCCGCAGCAACCGAATGCGTGACGACGCCTTTTCGACCGCCTGGCGCAGCTCGCCGATGTCGAGTGGCTTGGTCAGGTAGTTGTGTACCCCGTGCTGACCGGCGGCGACCGCGGTCTTGATGCTTGCATGTCCGGTGAGGAGAATGACTTCCGCGTCGGGAAGTTCTTCCTTCGCCTTTCGCAGAATCTCCAGGCCGTCGGCGTCACCCATCATCAGATCGGTGACAATCACGTCAAAATTGTTCCCTTCAATTAGCACCATCGCCCGTTCGCCGGACGTGGCGACCGTGCAGTCGTACCCCACCCGCTCCAGGCTGTCGGCGACGGCCTGGGCGTGTGCTTCGTCATCATCCACGATCAAAACGCGAATCGAAGAGCCCGGCGGCGCTTCATCTTCGTCTGGTTTCCCTGTCATTCTCAGTCCGTCAGCGGCGACGTTCATCGGCAGGCCGAGCGGGTCTAACTGACCCTTCAAACGTCCAGTTTATCCGTCGGAGTCAAGGTTTTCACGGCGGCGCGCGAACCAATTTCAGCCCAAGTCCGGAAACCATAAGGAGAATCGTCCCTCGGATCGATGAACAATCTTCGGTCCGACGCTAGAATTCGCGTCGATCGATGACGGAATGAGGAGCGGAAGCGTCGCATGTCTATGAGTGAACTTTACGGGGCGAGGAGGCTTGGTGTTTCGGTGGAGGTGTTCCCGCCGAAAACTCCCGAGGGGGACGCGGGGCTGCGGCGTGTTCTTGGCGAATTGTCGGCTTATCGGCTCGACTATATTTCCTGCACGTACGGGGCCGGGGGCTCGACCCAGGACCGGACTCTCGACTGGTGCCGGGCCATCCAGGGGGAGTTCGGCAAGACCGCGACGGCCCACTTTACCTGCGTCGGCAGTACGCGGGCGGACCTGGTAGCGTGGCTCAAGCGTGCCTGGGAAGTCGGCGTCCGAAACATCATGGCCCTACGGGGGGATCCGCCGCAGGGACAGACAGAATTCCAGGCCGTGGCCGGCGGCTTGAAATACGCTAACGAACTGGTCTCGCTCATCCGACATGAGTTTCCCACCATGGGGATCGGCGTCGGGGGCTATCCCGAAAAGCATCCGGAAGCTCCGTCGCTTGAAGCTGATCTGCAAAACCTGAAGCGCAAGGTCGATGCCGGGGCGGACGCGGTCGTGACCCAACTCTTCTATGACAACTCGGTCTATTTCCGGTTTCGCGAACAGGCGCATCGAATCGGAATCACCAAGCCGATTGTCCCAGGCATCATGCCCATCACGGAGTTCAGCCGGATTCAGCGGATCACCAGCCTCTGCGGCGCGTCGATCCCCTCGCGATTGTGCGAGCGTCTCGAAGCCGTGAAGGATGACAAGAAGGCCCAGTTCGCGATTGGGACGGAGTTCGCGATCGCTCAATGCCGCGAGTTGATCGACCAGGGGGTTCCGGGGATTCATCTGTACGTCCTGAATCGTTCGGAGGCCTGTCGCGAGATTCTCGACGCGCTGGATGTTCCGCGAGCAACATGACGGCGTTCTGGTCATACCGAGGGGATTTCTTCGAAGTGACGTTCCATGAGTGACGAACTCCAGTCCGCCGCGCAGGAACTCTCGCGCCTGATGTTCGAGACCGGGTCGCGGGTGGCCTTCGCGGAGAGCTGCACGGCCGGGCTGGTGGCGGCAACGCTGGGCCAGATTCCTGGCGTTTCGCCGCGTCTATGCGGTTCCGCGGTGGTTTATCGGGAAGACACCAAAACGCGTTGGCTGGGTGTTCCCCCGGATCTGTTCGAGGAGCAGGGCGGGCCCGGCGCGGTCAGCGATCCGGTTGCCCGGCACATGGTCATTGGATTGCTGAGGACGACACCGGAGGCGAACTGGGGGGCATCGATCACCGGTCATCTCGGGCCGGAAGCTCCGGAACCGCTCGATGGACTCATCTATATTGCGACCGCCCAACGAGGCGATACGCTCCGCGAAGCGCGCGTGGACGCCCACCATCTGCCCGCCGAATTTCCCGAAAGCGATGCGGACGTACGGTGCGAGCGCCAGCGGTTGGCGGTCGTGCTGGTGTTGCAGGCACTTTCGCGGCGAATGTCCGACCTGAGAGAACTCCGCGATCGATCGAAGTAAGGGACTTTCCATGAGCGACGTCTTCGAGACGGTGGGGACTTACTTCAACCAGACGGAAGCCCAGGCGGCGCTCCTGGCGCTGCGTGCCGAAGGGATTGTCGCCACGCTCCAGGGGGCCGAGTTCGCCGCCATGGACTGGCTGATGATCAACGCCATGGGCGGGATCAAGTTGAAGACGCCCATCGACCAGGCCGATCAGGCCCGGGAGATCCTGGAAGCGTTGGGACCGAAAGCGTCCTCGCCGGACGACGATTGGGATGACGACCAGGACGGCGCGGGCGATCAGGACGACAACGAGTTCAACCGGATCGACAACGCGACTGAACCAGACGACGACGGTTTCACCGAACCCAACCAACGGGAAAAATTGGCCGCGCGGGCGCTGAACATGGTCGTCTTCGGCTATGTCATCTGGCCGTTTCATATTTACGCGTGGTATCTCCTCGTTCGCGTCTTCACTTCAGACGAACCGATGGCCCCGCGATATCGCCGCCGCGGCTGGATCGCCTTCTGCTTGACGCTGCCGATCTTCCTGATTTCGCTCTTTCTGTTTCGGGAGATGGCGGTCGGACGTCTGTAACTAGCCGTGCATCGAATTGTGCCAGGCGAACGAGGCTCGCCAGCCAGAGCCACAACTCGAGGAATCGCTCACATGTCGCCAAACGGACTGCTTACGACGACCACGTAGCCGTTCGGATCGCGCAGCCAGAATTCGCGATGGTGGGCGAGCGGGTTGACGTGCAGTTCTTCGAGAACATTCGCCCCGGCTTCCCGGGCACGGTTCCACGCGGTCAGAATCTCGGGTGTTTCGAACCAGAGAATTGTCCCATTGCCATACGGCTGCTTGGAGGGATCGCCCATAAAGGGATGTTCGTGCGCATCCCACCGATGAAGCTGCAGAACCAGCACGCCATCGGACATCAATTGCTCGTACTCATCGCCGCCATGCCCGCTCTCGAAGCCAAGCGCTTGCTGATACCACACGCTGGCGGCGGGAACATCGGCGACGGCGATCATGGGGATGGACTTCATGGGGGCGTCCGATCGATTTGAGAAACGACTACAGCTTTCCCACGACTCGATAGAGCACCAAATACACACTGGCGAAGCCAGTGGCACACGCCAACGGGGCCCCTTCCCTACGACTTCTTCTTCAGCGTCTGCAAAAACTCAATCACGTCGACCAGTTCGTCGACGGTCAAGATCTTCTGGAGATCGGCGGGCATCAGCGAAACCGGTTGTTTCACCAGTTCGTCGAGTTCATCCTTCTTGATCGTGCGGACGATGGCGTCGGAACCCTTCAGCGAGACCGCGTCGGCCGTGTCGCTGACCAGGAGTCCCGTGATCACCGTGCCGTTGGTGGTGACGGCGGTCCAGGTTTCATAGTTGTGGCTGATCCCGGCCGAGGGGTAGATGATCGACTCAAAAAACGCCTCGCGACTGAGCTTGGAGCCGATTTCCGAGAGGTTCGGGCCGACCTCTTTCCCCTGGCCGTTCACGATGTGACACGTCGCGCACTTGGAGACTTCGCTGAAGTAAACCGTCTTACCGCGTTCAACGCTGCCCTGCCGCTTGACGAGTTCCGGCAACGGCGGCAACGGCTGAGCATTTCGCGAGGGAGGCAGCGGGAAGAGGGCGTCGATTTCGGCCGTTAGCTCACCCACGCCGCTGGAGTGCAGGGCATACGCGGCCGCCGGCTTCAATTCGGGGGCGAGTTTATTCTCCTGAGCCAACGACAACAGTCGCCGAGCCCCTGGCTTCGATTTGCCGAGGCCCTTAACGGCTTCCTGACGGACCGACAAGGGCCGTTCGGTATCAACGACAATCTGTTCAAGGAGTCCCGAACCGCGGTTGTCGAGCGTGTTGGACAAGGCGCGTGTCGCGGCGACGGCTTTCTCGATCTCGGCACCTCTCATCGCCGCGAGCAGATCTTTCCGTCGCTCGCGGGTCAGCATCAGTTTGACGGCTTCCACGGCAAAGGGACTGTCGGGAGCCGATTCGACCGCGGCGAGGATTTCGGGGAAGCGATCATCGAGACCGAAGCGATCGACCAGCGTCAGGTATTGCAGTGTTCCTTTGGACGACTCGAGCACGCGATTGAGAGCGGCGAGTTTGTCCGGCTGAGAGCCAATGTCGAAACCCTTCACGCGCTGCACCGCCTCGGCGATCACCAGGTTTTGCCGGTCATCGGGGAGGCCCGTCGTCGCGAACGCTAGTTGCACGATGGCCTTGTCTTTGCCGTCGCCGGTCAGGAAATCGAACGCCCGGAAGTAGCGGGGAAGTTCCGCCATCGGAGTCTCCGGATTGCTGATGATCTTGACCAGCAATTCCGGTGTCTGCGTGGCTCGTGATCGCCAGACGATGTCGCGCCCGGCCTTGGTGGTCAGCGCGTCTGGCACCAACTTCAGATACGTGCTGAGCCGTTGGTCCCAGTTGCCAGCCGCGCCGATTCCCAAGGCTTCGAGGTACCAGCGATCCTCGCCATCGTACTGAGCAGCCATCTTCGCCCAGATCTCGTCCGCGGCTGGCTCGTTCCGACCGTGCAACTGAATCAGCGTTTCGCGACGGACGCTCGGCGGTTCACTTTCGTGAGCCAGCAGTTCCGTGGCACCAAGCTCGCGATGGGCTCGTAGAGCGGTCGCTCGCAAGTCGATCGATCGATCGTGCAGGCCTTCACCGATCAGTTCCCGGGGCTGGTCTGTCAGCTTAGACATCAGCCAGAACGCGCGGGCGCGGAATCGATCATCTGCCCGCGAATGATAGAGTCTCTGGAGAGCAGCCAATGCCGGTTGCTTCTCCTTGCTGAGAGCCACCCATCCCAGATACCGCGTTGCCTGATTCGGACTCTTCAGCGCGGCAATGGCTCCATCAACCGTGCTCACATCGACCTTCGGCATCGTGTACTTCGTTCCCGGAGGAGCCACGCGGAAAATGCGGCCCCGTTCGGGATCCCCTTGACGGTGGCCGCCGACGCCGGGGTCGTACCAGTCAGCGACAATCAGCGAGCCATCCGGTGCGACGCAGACATCGCTGGGGCGGAACCAGTTGTCGCGGGCCCCCTGTAGAATGTTGACAATCTCGGCCTTGTAACCGGCGCCGTCGGGCTTCGTGACATAGGCCCGAACGACGTTCGGCCCGGCGTCGCAATGGATCAAGGCGCCGTGGAAGATTTCGGGCAGCAGGGTGCCTTCATAAACGCAGATTCCCGTCGGCGAACCGGCCCCGGTCTGGAGCAGGTTGGGGATAACGCCCGGATCGTTCAGGTGCCAGTGCCGCAGGGGAATCTCTTCCTCCATGTTGGTGCGGGTGTCGCGCCAGCCGGCTCCAGTGAATTCGTCCTTATACCCGTAGTTGCCGAACTCCATCACATAGTTGATGCGCACGCCGCGGTTGCCGTCATCGTCGTTGTCCGACTGCCACATGGTCCCGAAGCTGTCGACGCAGACTTCCCAGTTGTTGCGGAAGTTCCAGCCGAGCGTCTCGACTTCGCTGCCGTCGAGGTTGCAGCGGAAGACCATTCCCTCCTGATAGGGTTTGCGGCTGGAGTTAATTTCGTTGCCGGCCTTATCGACGATCGGTTTTCCGTCCTTATCTTTGAGCTGGCCGCCCGAGTTGCCGAAGTTGAAGTACAACTTGCCGTCTGGTCCGAAGACGAAGGCGTGAATCCCGTGGTCGTGTTGGGTTCCGCCGATGCCGGTAAAGAGCAGTTCCTTCGAGTCTTTGTCGGCCTTCAGATCGCCGTCGCGGTCATAGAGCGAGAAAACACTGTCGCCGCAGGAAATAATCACGCGATCCCCCAGCACGCAGATCCCGTGGGCGGAGTCGACATCTTTTCCCTGGTAGAAGACGGTCGTTTTGTCGCACACACCGTCCTGGTTGGTATCTTCCAGGATCAGAATGCGGTCTCCCTCGGGACGGTCGGGATTGTTCGCATTCGCGAACCGGCGGTAGTTGACGACTTCGCAGACCCAGACTCGGCCCAGATGGTCAACGTCGATGTTCGAGGGACTGAAGAGGACGGGTTCGCCGGCGAATAGCGTGGCTTCCAGACCGGGGGCGACATCCAGTTGGTCGACGGCATCGGCCAGTTCCCGGCTCCCCTGCCCCGGCGGGGATGACGGGGCGAAATTCGGCGGCTGCTGGGTGTAGACGAGAAATTGAACCGTGCTACCACAACCTTGGTCGGTGCCGCCATCGTCGAGTGCAGCGGTAGCGACGAACTTGGTGAAACCAGCGGGAAGATCGTAGGCGATCACCGAATTGGCATGAGCGCCGATGCCATTGTCGTACGTGGTTCCCGCAACCTTGAGCGGTCGGCCCTCGGCATTGGCGTTGATGCGAACCTGCCCGTGGCCCGTCGTCGCCGACTTCCAGGTCAGGTCGGTCAGCTTTCGCTCCCCATCCGCGCCAACGAGCTTCGGGGCGATCCAATCGGCCCAGTCGCAACCGAAGCCATCGCCGCCGTCTCGCACCACAAGAAAGAGTTGTTTGGCGCCGGTCAGATCGGCCTCGACCTTGATCATTTGCCCCGGTGTCGATCGCGAAATAACTCCGCTGTCGAAGGCGGGACGCGGTTCGGCACCCTGGGCGGCCGCGCACATCAAACCCAGCAGAACTGTCGGGAGACACTGCTTCATGTCGGTCGATCCTCGGAGTCAGGCACAGGTGCGAAGTATGAGTTTTGAACCCCACGCAACGGCTCGGCCGCAAAATTCTCGGCCGAACGGCGGAAGTCGCGTCCAGCCTAGTCACTTGGCCGTCCGTTCAGCAACAGTTGAAGATGCCCTGATGCGATTCGCGCTCGGGCTATGCGGGGATTTTCGTGCCCGACGCTCAAAAAAGACCGCGAAACGAGTTGCTTCCCTTTCGATGGATGGCCACGATACCGCCGCGGTCGATCTGCTACTCTTCGTGCCGCAGGGATGCCTGCCTTTACCTGACTGAACGAGAGAACGACCGCCATGCATGGCGAGGTGGTGCGCGGACTCATTGTCGACATCATGATTGTTCTGGCCTCCGGACTGGTGGCGGGAATGATCTGTCGGCGGCTGAACATTTCGATGCTGATCGGCTACCTCACCGTGGGTGTGCTGATCGGTCATGGCGGGCTGGGGCTGATTGCCGACCGGGACCACTATCTCGAAGAACTGGCCCACGCCGGCGCTCTGTTTCTCTTGTTTTCCGTGGGGATCGAATTTTCGGTCGATCATTTGCGGAAGATGAGTCGGTACATCGTGGTCGGCGGCTCACTCCAGATGATTCTGGTGGCCGTGCCGCTGGTGATCGCCTGCCGGATTGATGGACTCTCCTGGCCTGCCGCCGCGCTCGCGGGAAGCGCGGGGGCGCTCAGCTCGACAATTCTGGTCTTCAAAGCGCTGTCCGAGGTCGGCCAGGCGACCGCGCCGCATGGTCGTCGGGCCATGGGGATTCTGCTGTTTCAGGATCTGGCCCTGGTGCCGATGCTCTTGCTGGTGCCGCTCTTGACCGGAACCGGCGAGCCGCCGGACGTCATGACGTTTGTCCTGCTGGCGGCCAAATCGGTGCTGTTTCTCGTTTGTGTCTACGTCACGCGGATCATCACGTCGCGGTTTTTGATCGATCTGGTGGCCGGCCTGCGCAGCGTGGAAGTGGTCACGCTGTTCGCGGTCTGCCTCCTGGGCTTCGCGGGATTGCTCGCTGATCTCGTCGGCCTGCCGTCAGCCGTTGGGGCACTCGCGGCTGGTGTCATTCTTAGCGGTCAGCGGCTCAGTCAGCAGGCTGACACGGTTCTCTTGCCGTTTCGCGAAATGTTCAGCGTGGTGTTTTTCGTGACCCTGGGAATGCTGCTCGATCCGACTGCATTCCTGGCGGAACCCTTGCTGCTGACGATTGGGTTCCTGGCCATGGTGTCCTTGAAGACGGGAGCCGCAACGGTGGCGCTACGGGCCACGGGACTCGACTGGAAATCGTCCCTTGGTATGGGGATGGGGCTGTCGCAACTTGGGGAATTTTCGTTCCTTTTAGTGGCCACCGGCGTCGCCGCCGGGTTGATCGACGCGAAGAACTACAACCGCATGCTGTTTATCGCGATCGCCAGCCTGATCGCCACGCCGCAACTACTACGGCGCGGCTTGCGGCTGGTGACCAATGAATGGAACGAAGCCGTCGGCGGCGAGGAAGTTCTCGCCTTCTCGGACGAACGGCCGCTGGCACTCGTCGTCGGCCTGGGGCCGATTGGTCAACGCGCGGTCAATTGGCTGACGGCGGCGAATTACCACGTCTGTCTGGTCGACCTGAGCCCGGTGAACCTGTATCGCTACGCGCAACAGGGTTTCCATACCGTAGCCGGTGACGCCGCGGACCAGCGGATTCTCGACCTGGCACATATCGAGCGCGCCGCCATCGTGCTGGTGACGGTGCCGCGCGACGACATCGCATTGCAGGTGATTGCGAGCGTCAAACAGGTTCGCCCCGATCTCGTGGTCTTTGCTCGCTGCCGGTTTGCCGCGAATGTCGCAAACTTTGAAAAAGCGGGGGCGACCGCAGTGATCAGCGAGGAAGTCGAGGCCGCGCACCGGTTCGAAGAATTGTGCGAACGACAGCTTGAGAAGCGATAACGACCCGGACCGCATTTTTCGAACCGACGCGGCATTGCCTTGCTTCAACCGCTAAATCCGTCAACGAGAACGCTGGCGGCAGAAATTGCCGAATTCGGAAGGTCTTTTCCGCATCACGCCGCGTGGAGGGCGTCGATCCATCAGGGGCATGCCATGCAGGTTTCTGACGGTCGGACCCAACGCCGTCCCCCGCCCTCGGAAGGACCATTATGGAAACGCCCCAATCCGTGATGATTTCCGTGGCAACCCTGAGTTGGGTGAACGAACAGCTTCGCGCGACCGCGGCTTCCCGCCTGGCCGCGGAACAGGAGTTTCACCCGCGTCGCCCCCGCTGGTGGACCACCGTCCTGGTGAGCGCTTTGCTGTACGTGTCCGAGGCCTGGTGCACGCTTCCCTGACGGGTGTCCGACTGGTTTTCTCCGCCGATCGCTTTCCTCTCCCCGTTACGCCACGTAAAACTGTCAATCTCCTCGCGATGCGGGATGACGGGGATACTGGAGTTGAGAGGACGGTGGGTCATGACGAGTCGATACAGGGAAGCGTGCGCGATGAGTCGAGTTCTGCTGGCACTTGCCTGCCTCGCGGGATTCGCCGACGCCGGCTGGAAAGCCGGCATTTCGCAAACGGTCATTACTCCCACCGAAACGCTGTGGATGGCCGGCTACGGCGGGCGAACCGCCCCGGCCGAGGGAACCCACCACGATTTGCGGATTCGTGCCCTGGCCCTCGAAGACGAAAAGGGGCACCGAGGAGTCCTCGTCGCGACGGATACGCTGGGGATCACCAAACCCATCTACGAAGACGTTTGTCGACTCGTCAAAGAACGCTGCGGCCTGAATCGCGACCAGATCGTTTTGAATGCGACGCACACTCACTGCGGTCCGGTCCTCAAGTCGGGTCTGTACGACACCTACCCGCTGACCGCCGAACATATTTCCGCCATCGAGAAATACTCCACGAAACTCACCGGTCAACTCGTTGACCTGATTGCCGCGGCCATCGACAACCTGGAGCCGGCAAAGGTCTCGCATGGAGTTGGGACATGTACCTTCGCGGTGAACCGCCGCACGAACCGCGAACCTGATGTTCCCATGCTCCGTGAAGCGAACCTCTTGATGGGACCGGTCGATCATTCGGTTCCGGTTCTGGCGGTTCATCATCCTGACGGGACGCTGAAGGGAGTCTTCTTCCTCTACGCCTGCCACAACACCACGCTCAGCTGGCAATTGTGGTGCGGCGACTATGCCGGGTTTGCCCAGTACGCGCTGGAGAAAAAGTACCCCGGCAGCGTGGCATTGTTCGGCATGGGGTGCGGCGCGGACCAGAACCCGCTTCCTCGTCGCACACTCGAACTGTCGGAAGGTTACGGTAACCGGTTGGCCGATGCCGTCTCCGAAGTGCTCGAATCGGGGCTCGAACCGCTGCCGGCGAAGCTGGAAACCTCGCACGCCTTCGTGCCGATTGCCTTCGATGGCCATCCGTCTCGTGAAGAGCTTGAGAAGCAGAAAGGGACGGCTTCCAACTACATCGAGCGCTGGGCGACCCGCTTGCTGAAGGAAATGGACGCCGGGCAGAAGTGGCCCGAAACCTATCCTTATCCGATTCAGGTCTGGCGGCTGGGGGGCGAGCAATTACTGGTGACGATGGGGGGCGAAGTCGTTGTTGATTACGACCTCCGACTGAAAGCCGAACTTGGCGACTCAACCTGGGTGGCCGGCTACGTGAACGACGTGATGGCGTATATTCCCTCTCGGCGGGTCATCATCGAGGGCGGCTACGAGGGGAATTCGTCGATGTACGTGTATGGTCAGCCGACACATCGCTGGCGTCAGGATACGGAAGAGCGGATTGTCGACGGGATTCACAAACTCGTCGATGGCTTGAAGTGAATCCTGTAAGACACTTCGCGAAGTCGCGTGTCATTCGCGAGTCCGGGTTGAGCTTCCCGCGAATTTTGCAGACTGGAAAAGTGGATCGTGGCCGAACGTGTGAAGGTCAAGGCCTGTGGAGTGCTTGTTTTCCGGCGGATTCCGGAATTGTCGTTTCTGGTGATGAAGCATCACCATCGACTCGACTTGCCGAAGGGGCATTTGGAGAACGATGAAACTGAGTTGGAGTGCGCGCTGCGGGAACTGGAAGAAGAGACCGGGATCGGCCCGGATGACATCGAACTCGACAAAAACTTCCGCTATGCCGAGATCTATTATCCGTTTGAACGGCAGTTCAGCCCCGAACGGGTGGAAAAGACGCTGGTCGTCTTCCTTGGCTTTTTGACGAAGCCGGTGGACGTGGCCGTGACCGAGCACGTCGGGCATGGCTGGATGCGCTGGTCACCCCCGCATCAGATTCAGAAGAATACGTTCAATCCTCTGCTGGCCAGAGTGGAACAGTACTTTCGCGAACAACCCTCGCTGCTGGATCCCAATGCCGCGGGGTAGCGTTTGGAGCGTTTCCCTCGGGATCCGCAGGGGATGTTTCACAACGTGATTGAAGAAAAGGTCGAGAATCATGCGCACGCGGATCGCCGGTGCCACCTGCTGTCTCCCGTCCGGGCTGCTCCGCGCGGATGTCCTGATCGAAGACGGCAAGATTCTCGCGATCGATCCGCCGCCGACGGCCGCGAGCGACGAGGTGTTCGACGCGACGGGCTTACATCTGTTGCCCGGTGTCGTTGACGATCAGGTTCATTTCCGCGAACCGGGTCTGACGCATAAGGAAGATCTGAGGACAGCATCACGGGCTTGTGCCAAGGGGGGTGTTACGTCGTTCCTGGAGATGCCCAACACAAAGCCCGAAACGATCACGCAGACGCGGCTCAACGAAAAGCTGGCGATCGCCGCGGAACGGTCCATCGTCAACTATGGGTTCTACATCGGAGCGACGCCGCACAACGTCGCCGAATTGAAATCGATCCATCGCACGCCGGGGATCAAGATTTTCATCGGGTCGAGTACAGGGGATTTGCTGGTCGACGAGCAGGAGATTCTGGAATCGATTTTCGCGGAGACGACGCTGCCGATCTGCGCGCACTGCGAAGATGAAACCACGGTTCGCGCCAATCGCGAGCGATTGGGCGGTGGAACAACCTTCACCGATCACTCGAAAATCCGCGACGAACGGGCGGCGGTGATCGCCACGACGCGGGCGCTCGATCTGTCCCGGCGGCATCGCCACCGCTTCCATGTGCTGCATGTGTCGACGGCAGCCGAGGTGCCGCTGCTCATCGATCACCAGAATCTCATCACCGCTGAAGTCTGCCCGCATCATTTGTTCTTCAATATTGATGACTACGAACGCCTGGGTTCGCTGGTCCAGATGAATCCTTCCATCAAGACCGCGGCTGACAATGCGGGGCTATGGACGGCGCTGCGGGAAGGCAAGATTCAGGTCATCGCCACCGATCACGCCCCGCACACGCTGGAAGAAAAGCGGCAGCCCTATCCCAAGTCTCCGTCCGGATTGCCGGCCGTTGAGAACTCGTTGGCGCTGATGCTCAATTCCGTCAACGAGGGACGATGCACGCTGGAGCAAGTTGTCCACTGGATGTGCGACGCCCCGGCCCGCGTCTGGGATCTCGTCGACAAAGGCCGGATCGCCGAACGCTATGACGCCGACCTCGTTCTGGTTGACCTGTCGTGCAAGAAGACCATCCGCAACGAGGAACAGGAAACCAAATCGCGGTGGAGCCCCTGGGATGGTGTGACGTTGACAGGCTGGCCCGTGGCGACCTGGGTGAACGGCCGACTCGTTTTCTCCGACGGCAAGATCGACGACAGCCGGCCTGGCCAGGAGATCGTTTTCGATCACCAGCGGGGTGGCTATTGGGCGACGGCGGACTGAGACGCCATGTACCTTCAGCCGCGAATCTGCCTGACCGGCCTGGCGCTGGAAACTCCACTGGGTTCGAGCGCGACGGCGACCTGGGAAGCCCTGCTGCGCGGTAAGTCCGCGGTCCGTCCCTTTCGGTTTGAAGATGGGCCGGGACGTGAATTGGGAACATTCTCCGCGGCACCGGCCAGCCAACGCGACGCGGCGTACGGTGATGTTGATCCCAATCTGGCGGCATCGTGTCGCGTCGCCGAAGCCGCCTGGCAAGACGCGGGGCTTTCGGCTTTACAGGTCGATGCCACGCGCGTCGGCTGCTGTTTCGGATCCAGCAAGGGGGGGCTCCCAACGATACATGGCTGGTACGCAGGCAGTCGCAACTCTCAGTTAGCCCCGACGATCCTGGACTTCTCACCGAGCGGTCCCTGCTCGGCAGTGGTTGACCGGTTGAACATTCAGGGGCCGTCATCAGCCGTGGCGACGGCCTGTTCGACCGGTTTGACCAGCGTAATGACGGCGGTACGCTGGTTGCAGCAGGATCTCTGCGATGTGGTTCTGGCTGGTAGCGTGGACGTGTCGCTGCAACCCTCGGTCGCGGCCGCCTTTCGCCGACTTGGTGTGCTCAGCCGTTGCAACAACGAGTCGGCCTGCCGACCCTGCGATGTCTCGCGGGATGGCTTCGTCATTGGCGAAGGAGCGGCTTGCCTGGTCTTCGAACGCGACGACTTCGCACGGGCGCGCGGACGAATGCCATTGGCGCATTGGGGTGGCGCGCAAAGCCTGACCGATCCCGCCGGCTTGACGCGCGGCGACGCCACTGGCGAGACGCTACGGGAACTGCTGCGACGGATGAACGATCCCGATCTTCCGCCGCCCGATGCGATCAGCCTGCATGCGACCGGCACCCGATTGAATGACCCGTCCGAGACTCAGGCCATTCGTCAGACATGGGGCGACAACGTCGACCAGATGGCCGTTTACGGAGTCAAAGGAGCGATCGGCCACCTGCTGGGGGCAGCCGGAGCCGTTGAACTGGGTCTCGCGGCACTGACGTTGCGGCACGGCCAGATTCCCGCCACCGTCCACTGCCAGAACCCCGATCCCGCCTGCCCGGTCCCGGTCCGCGACCATTCCCAGGAACGACGGCTGCGTTCGACCCTCAAAATTTCACTGGGGTTCGGCGGTCACCTGGCGGCAGTCCGTCTGTGGACTCCGGAAGCGTGAATTTTTGAGGTTCACAACCCTCTTCCCAGCCATGAGTTATGGAGCCAGAGGCGGCGTCCAAGCAATCTCGCGGCCGCCCTTGCGGAACGGGGGGATCGGCTGCTAATCTTCTCGTCCAGAAGTTCGCACTCGCCGGAGAGGTGGCAGAGTGGTCGAATGCACCGCATTGCTAATGCGGCGTGGGAGAAATCCTACCGCGGGTTCGAATCCCGCCCTCTCCGCTTGCAAAACCGCAGAGATTTCCACGGAAGTCTCGGCGGTTTCTGTGTTTGTGGACCGTTGCGGGTGGTGCGATTGACCGCTCTCTTTCACTGCACAGGAATGCACGTTCTTGCGTCGACCGGCGACCTTTTCCGGTAAGCCGAACGGTAAGACAGACGCAGGCCGAATCGACGTGTCATCGGTCCCTGTCGCCCGCAATTCCTCCCGCTCGCTCTCCGGTCGATTGCCGATGATCGGCGGGAGGACGGCGACGGCGGCAGCGAGGTCGTGAGCGGAGACCCGAACGTAGCGTTGCAGCGTCAGACCCGGCGTCGAATGGCGAGCGAGCGTCTGTAGAATCTTGACCGAGGCCCCCGATCGACCCAGGCGGCTCAGGTAGGTTCCCCGGAGCGCGTGAAAGTCGGCCTGTTTGCCGTCGTCGTCGCGGTACGACAGGAACTTCGAATTTGTCCGCCGTTCGCGTTCTGCGTCCGTCTGGGCATCTTCCAGCCAGCGTTGCCGTGCAACCCCCAGGTCGTGTTGCAGGAACTTGCTCGCGTACCGATTGGCGGCCCAGCGACCCGGCCAGAGAGGCGCATCGGCCGCAAGTTTGGGCAGCCACTCGCGGAGATCAGCCAGCAGGTCCGGTGGAAGCGGAACAGAATCTCCGCGACGTGCCTTTTCGTCTTCGGCGGCAATCCGGACGATCGGCGGCTCCGAGGTCAGGTCGAACGAACGCGGCGTCAGGCTCGCCAACTCGCTGGCCCGCAGCCCCGTCCCCAGAGCGACGGCATAGAGCGTGTACCGCTCCCAGCCGGTCAGGCCGTAGGCCGCTTCACCCGTGCGCGCGGCGTCGAGCAGAGCGACGATTTCCGCGTCGGTCAGTTCCCGCCGTTCCAGGCGTCGATCGGTGGCGGTGTTTCCGGCGGTCAGGTGAGCGACAGGGTTCTCCACGGCGCGGCGGTCTCGCACCAGCCAGCCGCAAAACGTCTTGAACATCGTCAGATAGCCGTTGGTCGTCTGGATCGACAGGCCGCCCGATCGGAGGTCTGCGAGGTAGGCGTCGACGCGGCTTGCTGAAACATCGCTCACCGTGCGGAACTGGCAACCCGTCAGCACCTTGCCGAGTCGCGATTCAACCAATTGGCAATGCGCGTCCGATCGTCCCTTGTTCCGCAGATTGGCGACGAAGTCCGCCACATGCTGCGACAGCAGTTTGCCGGTCGCGTTCGATCGGCCATCGAGCAGGTCGAACTTCACCAGCCGGTCGCGGAGGTCGGTCGGCACCGTCTCCAGCCAGCGGAGGAGTTCCCCGTCCGGCACGTCGCCCGCTCCCCGCAGCGAGGCCAGCCGCTCCAGCTTGCGCCCGAGTTCCCGCGTCGCTCCCTTGTCGGCGAAGCCCGGAATGCGGCGGACGGTCTCGCGATGGTCGCGGAATTCGACGTACCACTTCGCGCTCTCGCGAACCTTGCCATCCCGGTCATGGTATTTCTGTCGGAAGACTCGCACGGCACCCTACCTTTGCCAGAGTCGAGAGTGTCGCGACGATCAGCGCGACGTTCGTTTGGTCGGTCTCTTCGGCTTTGCTTGTTTCGCTTCCGCGCCGGACAAGGCACGGTCGATCCGTTCGACCGATTTCAGCGACGGCGTCACCTTGCCCGTTTCGATGCGGCACAAGGTCTCAACGCGCATCCCCGCCAGCTTGGCGAGTTCCTGTTGAGTCAGTCCTACGTTCGCCCGGCGTGTAATGATGGTGCGGGCAATGCTCGCTCGCGCGTAATCGACGGCCGGCACGGTTCCCCGTTCGTCGGCAGCAGGGAGCGGCGGCAGTGTTTCCATCTTCGCCAGGAGGCGCAGCCGGTCGTATTCCTCGCGCGGCAGCAGAACGTATTGTTGACCAGCCAGAGCAATCATTTGCGGCCCTTCAGGCGTCGTAGACATCGCGACGGTGTCCAATGCGAACAACCAACACTCTCTCTGCGGTCGGCTCGAAAACTATCCGGTAGTCGCCCGTGCGAACTCTCCAATAGCCCGCCCACTCTCCCGAGAGGCGTTTCAGACCGCTCACGTTCGGCCAGTCTGCCAGAACATCGAGCTTGTGGGCAACTTGTGTCTTGGCGACCAGCGGCAACCCATCGAGTTCCGCAGCGGCCCCATCCGTCAGGCGAACTTCCGGCATTGATTCCATCCTTATCGTCAGTTGACGAGAAAGTCAATCAGACATTCGCAGGTTGAACTTTAGAGCGGCGGCAGATAGCGGTAGCGGGTTGCCTTTTGTGTCCGGTTCGACCCCTTTTCGACGGTCTGGAGAATTCCGTCGTCGGCCAGTAGGAACAGCCAGCGGTTCGCCGATTTGTGGTCGCTCCCGAGCAGGCGACCCGCCGTATGGCAGGACAGGTAGAACGGCCCGTCCCCGGCCGCTCGCTGGAGTTCGCGACAGAGTGCCACCAGACGGCGGACCGGTTCCGATTCGTACTTCGTGGCGACTTCCGGAACGACTGCGGAAAAGGCCTGCGCGACAATCATGGTCATCGGCTCCTGTCCCCGTGGAAAACGGACCTTGTCCGCAACCCTTGCGGAAGTCGATCAGCGTCTCTTCGAAGGGTTGCGTCTCAATGAATGGCTTCGCCCGTTCGTGCCAGGCACGGATTTCCCGATCGAGCGATTTCACGTCCGCGTCGCGGTAGCCCGGCAAGGCCTTGAGCGCGCGGGCGAATTCGAACACGTGCCGGTTCCGTTGCCCCGGTCCCTTGGGAAGCGTCGCGTCGATGGCCCGCAGCACGTCGGCCGGAATGTCCGATGGCCCCGTTGTTCTCTCGGCGACTGCGCCGGTCTCTTTGGAAGCCAGAAATCCTTTTTGTTGGAGAAGACTTTGGATGCAGTCAGAAAGAGCCACTCCATCGGTCCCTCTCATAGCTTCAGTAATCCTCTGTCTTCCTCTGTGCTCTCTTTCCTCTCTGTGGCATGGCGGAACCAGACCAGCGGCGACGAAGTCCGTCACCAGCGGCAGTGTCTCCCCCGGCGGAAGAATCCAGCGGTAGGCACCTCCCTTCGGATGCGGCGACGGCGGAACCAGCGAATAGCACCCGACCCCGACCCGCAGTTCCCCATCGCCCAGGTGGATGGCCCCATTCCCGTCCGGCTTGCCGATCGAGCGGCGATAGGCGGCGACGGCTCGCGGATCGGTCGCGAAGTAAACGTGAGCGCCCCGGAATGTCTTAGCGGTCGGAAGCGTTTTCGCCAGGTCCGGATAGTTGTCGGCCCAGGCGCGGTACAGAGCGGCATCGTCGAAGTCGCGCGACCCCAGGTTCCCGGAGATTTCCCCGAAGACGACGGCCAGCCCATACCCGCTCTCACCACGGAACCAGTTGCAGAGCGTCGCCTCGCGCGGACGGCGCGTCTGCCACTGCTTCCAGCGCACGGCCGGTTGTTTGCCGGTCCTCTGCATCGGTATCTGACACCAGCCGCGCGCATGGTTCTGCAGCGCGGCCTGCAAGATCAATTCGGACATCTGACCCCGTCCTACCCACGGGAAAGAAAATC